>NZ_JBFAHK010000007.1:151251-469166 GCF_040802095.1 Nonomuraea sp. NPDC050783 | reverse complement strand
GGCCGCGCCAACCTCGATCTCCTGCGCAAACGCATGCTGCTGACCGACTGACCCGGGCCCCATCACGGAATGTGTGCCTGATCCAGGATTCGGCCATCGTTGACACAAGACGGCCTCCGGAGACGAAGTGGGGGTCGGCGACCTGCGGCCGAAGCGGGCCCGGATCACCGGGCCGGGCGCGAGTGAACGATGAGCGTCTACGCGCCCGGGGTGCTCGCCGACCCGGTCGGCGTCATCATCGGCTTGATTCTTGATGCCGCACCGAACTCGGACCGGACGGTGGTGGAAGAGACGGTCACAGGCGTCGTCGGTGGTCGGGCCAAGCGCCGCAAGGTCGCCCAGGCGCTGCTGGAGCGCCCGGCTGTCCTGACCGACGGGCGATCACCGGCTCCCCGGGCCATCGCCGAGTTGCTCATCGCGCTGCGTAACACGGGCGCCACGACGATCTCGGCGCCGGTCTGCGCTGAGTGCGGTAAGCACCTGCGGACGTTCCAGCGCCGTGACCAGGACTGGTACTGCGGCGTCTGCGGGCCCCGCCGGGAGCCCTGCGCGTCCTGCGGCAACATCCGCACGATCAATTCCCGTGACCGGCAGGGACGGCCCCGCTGCATCAGATGCCCACCCGATAATGGCCGAGACCCCATCGACATCGTGGCGGAGGTCGTCACGTCGATCGATCCGAACCTGCCGGCGGTGGTTATCTCGGCCGCGGTAACGGTGGTGGTGCCGCGGCCGGGACAGCGCCATCAGTTGGCCTGGGCGCTTGAGGACCGGCCCGAGCTGCTCACCGGAGCCGGAGCGCACGCGCCCGTCCCCGCGGTGCTCAGGTTGATCGACCGGCTCTGCGACGCGGGCGCTCAAGGCGTCGTCCGGCCGCCCTGCCCGCACTGCGGACGGGTCATCCCTCTGATCAAGCCCCGCGACGGGGTCCGGCTCTGCCGCAGTTGCGTGGCCAAGTCCCGGGCCGACCCCTGCTCCCGATGCGGAACCGTCCGCGAGCCTGCCACGCGCGACGCGGTTGGCCGGCCGCTCTGCGCGCACTGCCTGATCATCGACCCGTCTAACCAGGAACTATGCACGGGATGCGGTCGGCGGCGGCTGGTCAGTATCCGCACTCCTGACGGGCCGCTCTGTCCCAGTTGCCGCCCCTGGAAGAGTGCGACCTGCGGCATCTGCGGCCGTCAGGGCCCCTGCGTGATCTCCCAGGCCACCGGAGAGCCCTGGTGCACGGCTTGCAAGCAACGCCGCGCCCGATGCGCGCGCTGCGGCCAGTTCGGTCCCGTTCGCGGCGGCAGCACGACCGAACCGCTCTGCGCCACCTGCACCCGTTCCGATCCCGGGTTCTGGACCAGCTGCCCCACTTGCGGCGAGACGCGGCGGCTGCACGCCGGCCGGTGCGCCCGATGCGCTCTCGACCGGCGCCTGCACGAACTGCTCGGTGACGCAACCGGTCGGATCCGCCCTCACCTTGCCGCCCTCTACCAGGCGCTGGCCAGCGCCGAGCGGCCTGGCACGGTCATCGCCTGGCTTGACAGAAGCGCCGCCCCCGCGATCTTGCAGGAGTTGGACGCCGAGGTCGAACTCACCCACGCCAGCCTCGACGCGCTGCCGCCCGGCAAGCCTGTCGAGCACCTGCGCAGCGTCTTGGCCGCCATCGGCACGCTGCCCCACCGCGACGAGCAGATGGCCCGGCTGGAACGATGGATCACCGCCGCCATCGCCGACCGCGCCGACGCCGACCAGCAGCATCTGCTGCACCGCTACGCCGTCTGGCACCTACTGCGCCGGCTCCGCCGCCGCACCCAGGGCACGGACATCACTCATGAACAACTGGCCACGATCCGCCAGCACGTCAAGGCTGCGATCGGCTTTCTGGACTGGCTCACCGGCCACGATCTCACCCTGGCGACCTGCCGGCAGAATCACCTGGACACCTGGATCGCCAGCGACCAGGCCACGCACCGCCGCGAGACCGGGCAGCACTTCATCCGCTGGGCCGGCAAACAGAAGCTGACCCGCTTGGACTTTCCTGCCACCCGATGGGGCGGCCCCTCCCGCGTCTTGGACACCGAGGCCCGCTGGGAGCAGGCCCGCCGCCTGCTCCACGACGATGCCTTCGCCATCGAAGACCGCGTCGCCGGGCTGCTCTTGCTGCTCTATGCCCAGTGGCCGTCGACCATCAGCCGCCTCACCCTCGACCATGTCCACGCCGACGACGGGCAAGTACGGCTGAGCTTCGGACGCGAACCGGTCGTCCTGCCCGAACCCCTCGATGACCTCGTCCGGCATCTGCTGGCCAGGCGCCGCGGCCACGCGGCCATCGGCGACGACGTCGCTTCGGCCTGGCTGTTTCCGGGCGGACAACCCGGACGCCCGATCAGTTCCAGTCGACCCGCCGAACGTCTCCGCGACCTCGGCATCCTCTCCGGCCAGGCCCGCTCCACCGCCCTGTTCCAGCTCGCCACCGATCTGCCTGCTGCTGTCCTGGCCCGCGTACTCGGCCTCCACATCACCGTGGCCGTCGCTTGGCAACGCGCATCGGCCGGGGACTGGGCCGCCTACGCCGCAGACATCAGCCGACGAGACCACACCCGCCGAGACGTCACTGGAAACAGGCCCAAAGCGCCTCAAGACAGAAGAAACTGATGACCACCCGACGGAGACCATCGTGAAAGCCGCCATCCGATACCTTCACACGCCGGACATCGACCCAGGCACCTACGTTCCCGACGATCCACAACGCTTCATGTTCCTGGTCCAGATGATCGCCGGTCCCGATGACGGTCCTGGAGACGAGTCTTTCGATTTCACCGTCTGCACCCCGCAATGGCTTCAGGACCAAGTCGAACGCGACGACCGGCCCATCAGCGGCGCCCACCACGTGATCGTCAGCACCTACGATTGGGCGGCCATTGAGTCCTTTTTCGACCGCTTGGTCAACCAGTGCACCGGGGCGACCTGGTCAGAAGTCACCACCAAGCTCAGCCGCTACGGTCACTACGAGTTCGCCGACTACATCCCCACCCTCTGACCGCCAGCCACCATGAGCTCTGTCAGGGATCAGGTATTCAGACGCTTCCAATACCTGACGTCGCCAGAGCACGTACTGCAAAGCCATGTTGAGGACTCGTGGGTCCAGGGCCAGCAGCGCGCCGCGGCCCGTCTGGAAGGACTCGGCCGATGAGGTGGAACCTGCGGCTGGCCGCGGCCAGCCGCAGCATTTGGAAGGCCAGCGAGCTGCAGCGGATGCTCGCCGAGCACGGCCTGGCGATCAGCTCCGGGAAGATGTCCGGGCTGTGGTCGGGCCAGCCGGTCAGCGTGAAGCTCTCCGATCTCGACGTGATCTGCGCGGTGCTTGACTGCGGAGTCGACGAGCTTCTGATCCCCGAACCGGACAAGGTCACCAAGAAGACTGACGAACAGAGCACGCCTGCGGCGGCGAGTACGAACAGCGGCATCACTCCGCGACCGCGTTCAGGACGGTCCCTGCCACCGGTATGACCGTGGATCAGCCGAGTGACGACCACTGGGTCGGTAGCTGCCGATATTGCCTGGGCTGGGGACGGCTTGACCACGAGGGAGGCATCTGTGCCTCGTGCCGAGGGCGAGGTTCGTGGAAGTGGGCTTGATCCGGTTTGACGGACATCCGAGATCAGGGGCTCGTCCCCGGAAGGATGTCCATGATGGAGAGCATGGGGAAGAAGAAGCCGCGTCCTCGCCGCTCGTTCACGCCGGAGTTCAAGGTCGAGATCGTTGAGCTGTGCCGGCGCGGTGACCGCTCGGTCGGGCAGGTGGCCAAGGACTTCGATCTGACCGAGACCGCGGTGCGGCAGTGGATGCGCCAGGCGGAGGTCGATGCCGGGCAGCGGGACGGGCTGACCAGCAGCGAGCGTCAGGAGCTGGAGGCGTTGCGGCGGGAGAACCGGCGGCTGCGTGAGGATGTCGACGTGCTCAAGCGGGCGACGGCTTTCTTCGTGAGGGAGACCCGGTGAGCGTTGATCCGTTCATCGAGGCGGAGAAGCGGGGCGGTCACAGCGTCAAGCGGGCGTGTGAGCTGCTGGGAGTCTCCCGTGCCGTCTTCTATGCCCGCCGCAGTGGCGTGCCCGGGCCCCGCGCGATGCGCGACGGGGAGCCGGCCGAGCGCATCGCCGAGGTGCACGCGCGCTCACGAGGCGGTTATGGCGCGCTGCGCGTGCATGCGCAGTTGCAGCGCGATGGGCAGCGGTGCGGGAGGCGGCGGGTGGCCCGGTTGATGCGCGCGCTGGGCCTGGCCGGACGGTATCGGCGCCGCCGGCGGCAGGCCACTGTCGTCGACCCGAACGCCGGCAGCCGGCCGGATCTCATTGGCCGTGACTTCACGCCCGATGCGGCAGCCGTCGATACCCGCTGGTGCGGCGACATCACCTACATCCCGGCCGAGGAGGGCCGGCTGTATCTGGCCACCGTCATCGACATCGCCTCGCGCCGGGTGGTGGGCTGGGCGACGGCCGATCATCTGCGCACCGACTTGTCCCGCTGGAGCGCCGACGACATCGCTGCAGTCGCAGCGGCGCTCAACGCCCGCCCCCGCAAGAGCCTCGGCTGGAGGACCCCTGCCGAGGCCTTCAACGATCACCTAGACTCGCTGCTGAGCAGCAGTGTTGCGACGACCCCTTGCACCTAAGCAGTACACCAGCACCGCCTACACCGCCCTGGCTGAACGGCTCGGGGCGCGGCTGTCGGCCGGACGCACGGGCCAATGCTGGGACAACGCTCTGGCCGAGTCGTTCTTCGCGACCATCAAGGGCGAACTCCTCGACGCCCAGCTCTGGCTCACCCGCGCTGCCGCCCGCAGCGCGATCTTCGAGTTCATCGAGGGCTGGTACAACCTGCACCGCTTGCACAGCAGCCTGGGTTACCGTAGCCCTGCTGATTACGAGGCTGCCGCAGCAGCCTGAACACCACAACGATGGTGTCCGTCAAAGCGGAACAAGCTCAGAAGATGCGCGAATGTGCGGGTTGTCGCCGCCGTACCAAGACGCTCAATGGACACTGCCGACTATGCCGCGCCCAGGCCATGCGTCAGCTCGGCAAAGTCAAGATCCGCGGGCCGCTGCCCGAGATCCGGCTCGATCACTGGCAGCTTTTCCTCAACCTGGGCTGTGACTTGCGCGGATACCAGACAGTCGGCGATCCCCAGGCGCTGGGGATCGTCACCTGGCAGGTTCCAGGTCAGCTCGCGCTGTTCCACGCCCGCCGGGACTTCACCCGCTTCACCCGGAAAACGCACGCCAACCCTGGCAACCCCATGGTCGTCCGGGCTCGCGCCAGCGCCCGCGCGATCGCCGAACAATGCGGCTGGTCGCACTACCTGCTCAAAGAGGTCGACAGTGCGCTGCTGGTGCTGTTCTCCGGCCACGCACCCGGCGACCGGCTCAGCTACTCCGAGATTCGCCAGGTCGACAAGCTCGGCCTGAACGTCTCCCACACTGCCGAGGTCGTCGACGAACTCGGCCTTCTGGACGACGACCGTCCCGACACCTTCAGCGACTGAATGGACAGGCGGATCGACCAGCTCACCCACGACATCGGCGTCGACGTTCGTGCCTGGACCCACGAGCTCCTCTACGGGGGCCGCAGGAGTCGCCCCAGAGACAAAGGAACCGTCCGCACCTACCTCATGGCCGCCCACCCAGCGCTTATCACCTGGTCGGCGACCTACTCGACGCTTCGGGAAGTCACCCGTCACGACGCCGAACAAGCACTGGCCGACCTCACCGGGTCACACCGGCGCCGCGTCGCCGTCGCGCTCCGATCGCTGTTCCGTTTCGCCAAGCGCACTGGCAGAATCTTCGCCGACCCCACTCGGCGGCTCTCCGGCGGCCCGCCCAATTCCGCACTTCCGATGCCGCTGGACAACCGCCTGCTCGCCCAGGCCGTCGAGCAGGCCACGACGCCGGCCCAGCGCCTGGTCCTCGCCTTGGCGGCCATCCATGCCGCCCGCCCTGGCACGCTCTGTCAGCTCACTCTCGACGACATCGATATTCCCAACCGACGGATCACCCTACGTGGCCACACCCGCCGCCTGGACGACCTCACCGCCCAGCTCCTCACTGAATACCTTCGCGAACGAGCCACCCGTTGGCCACGCACCGCCAATCCGCATCTGTTCCTCAGCGAACGCACCGCACACGACACCCAGCCCACCACCGACTGGTGGCTCAAGAAGCAGTTCCGTGGCCTCGGCCTCACCGTCAACCAGATCCGCATGGACCGTCAGCTCGAAGAAGCCCTCGCCCAAGGACCCGATGCCCTCCACCTCGCCGCCATCTTCGGCATCAGCGAACGGGCAGCCATCCGCTACGCGAACGCCGCTCGCCAACTTCGTGAGAACACCCACGAACTCTAGGGAGGCGGCCCGGGGGACTATCTGGGCCGCTCCGTGCCTTGGGCTGACCGCCGCCGATGAAAGGCCCGGCCGCCTCGCGAGGGAAGGGTGATCAGCCGCCGCTCGAACCTGGGGCTGCACATACTTCCCAGTACCGTTGCGTCCCCTTCCTGTGACGGCATAGGAAATCATGGCGTTCAACAAGTCGGGATGATCCCTTTTCTATAGGCTCGCAGGCATGACGAAGCCTCCCGGCCCCTCTGCCTGACGGCTCAACTCGCTGCCCCTTTGCTGATCGGATTCCTCGGATTGATCGATTTTCGGTATCACATCGCCTCCATCGTCTCGATCTTCCTTGCGCTGGCGGTGGGCATCGTGCTCGGCACCTCACTGCTCCAGGAACCGGCACTCAAGACGGCCCAGGATCTGACGGCACAGCTGGCCACGACGAAGGAGGAACTGCGCACTCAGATCAACGCGCTGGAGCGGCTCCAAGCGGAGAATGACGCGTTCATCGCTTCCATAACGCCCGAACGGGTAGCCGAGGTGCTCGCGGGTGAGCGGGTCCTGCTGGTAGAGGCTCCAGATGCGAACCCCGCCGAGCGTGAGGCTATCCAGGAGACACTCCTACAGGCCGGCGCCGACTACGCAGGGCAGGTCACGCTCGCGGACGCGTACCTTGACCAACAGCGCCTCGACAAACTCGACATGCTGGTCAACAAGCTCATGCCGGCCGACATGACCATCGATCCGGCAGCGACCACTTATGAGAAGGGCGCCATGCTGCTCAGCGCCACGCTATTGACCAGCGACCCGGCCCAAGCGGGGACCCGCAACAAGGAAACCCTCACGGTTCTTGACGAATTCGAGCGCGCCGGGCTGCTCAGCATCGACAGGGAGCCGGGCAAGCGCGCGACGATCGCCGTCATGATCGCTCCTGAGAATCCGTTCGAAGGCGAGAATGCCGAGGCACAGGCCAGCGCGCTCGTCTCGCTGGCGGCCAGGCTCGACGAGGCTAGCCGAGGCACCGTACTCGCTGGTGGCAACACCTCCACCATTCCCGGGGGCCTCATCGCCGCCTTGCGCGACAAGAACGAGACCGTCAAGCACGTCACTACCGTCGACACCGCCGACACCCCTTTGGGGCGCATCACGGTCGTCTACGCCCTGCGAGAGCAACTGAGCGGGCGTGCCGGCCAGTACGGCACGGGTACCGGAGCCTCGTCATTCCTGCTCCCGACGTCACTCTCGACTCCATCGCCTCGCCGGTAAGGGGATTGGCCTGGCCCATTCGCTTCCTCGTCGGACGGTCGGTTCGGGGTCCTGACGTGTCTGGGAGATGTGTCCGTGTCCTGGCGCGGCTGCCGTAGGAGAGAGGTAAAGCGTAACCAGCCACCGCTCCGTCGCTGGCGACTCGATCGAGTCGGTGCCAACCCTTGCCGAGCCGGGCGAGCCTGTGGCCACCCTGGCGGCTACGGTTGCGCGGCTGCAGCAGGAGGCCGCCAGAGGCAGAGCGGGCCAAGAGCACGGCCACGGCTGGCCCCGATGGGAGGGAACGGATCCACGAGAGACGCTGAGCTGGTCGACCGCACCATCGCCGAGCTGCGCCGACTATGAGTGTGAGTCCAGATGCAGGCACTTAAACCATCCCGAACCGGTCGCATGGCTAGGCGGCCTGTTGAAGAACACTATGCGGCAGGAGCCTCCGGGCCATACTTGATCGTATGCGGATGATTCGCCTCCCGATTGTGACGCTCGTCTGCATTGCGATTCTGGCCGTGGTGGGGTGGCCGGGGGAGACCATCAGGCGGGTGGCGGGCCCTCTCGTGGAGCCCTGGCAGCCGCCCGGTCGTGGCACTCCGTCCATCGACGTCCTGGGCGAAGCACCTTTCTACAGTGATCTCTTCGGCGACGTGGCGGTGGAACGACGAGGGCAGGGAGTGGCTGCGGTACGGCTCGTTGATGGGGCCGATAGCTGGGTGTACCAGCGGCCCTGGAGCGATGACCTGGTGGATTGGATCCGGGTGGACAATCGGCGCATCTCGGTCGTCTGGCGCGACGGCGCGGTCCGCCTCATCGACGTGCCGACGGGCCGCATGATCTGGCAGACCGACATCCCCGAAGGGCCGTCCGCGGAGGCCAACCGGGCCTGGGATGAGGAGTGGGCAGCGATGTGGGAGCTGTCCGTCGCGGGATCCGGCACGCTGGTGATCCTGCACGACGGCCGCGTCGATGTGCTGGATGCCCACACCGGAGGGATCCGCTGGACATACCAGGCCGCGTCGTGTGGCCCCATCCAAAGTGTCAAGGTCATGGACAAGGTCCTGCTTGTCTCCCATCACTGCGCTGAGTACAAGGGCGTCGCGCTCGGCGTCGAGGATGGTAGGCCACGGTGGACGCTCACCGATTTTGAGCGGTCCAACGGCCGCGACCTTGGCCAGGGCCGCGTGGTGATCGTGGACGGGGGAGGACTCGTCGTCCGCAGAGCCGCGGACTGGAAGATCCTCTGGCGCGACCCATGGGCAGGACTTCTCTACAACTCCTCCGAGGACAATCTCGGTGTGTCAGCCGATCTGCTGATCGCGGATACTGCGGCAGGAATCGTGGCCTACCGCATCGCCGACGGCAGCATCGCCTGGCGTCGGCCGTTGGAGAGGGCAACCAGCGCGTCTGACGCTGTGCTGACGGATGGCCGGGTCGCCTACGTCGCGGCAGACGAGCAGACGCTCCTCAAGCTCGATGCACGCACTGGAGATGTCATTGACCAGCACCGATTCGATGAAGAGATCAGTCTGCGGTTGATGCGCGGCGACCTGGCCGTGGTCACCGTGGGGATCGGCAAAGACCAGGTGGTTGGCTGACGGGCTGGTGCACTCCCGGCGAGCACCGCCGAGCCGGCAGCTGCGACGCTGCCCGGTAAATCTCAGGCCGTCGAAACCACTGAGGGGTTGTATCCCGCATGGCCCAAGGGGCTGCTTCCAGCGCAGGGTGGCTGTAGTACTCACCCGATGACCCGGACGTTGGTCAAGAATTCTCTGAGTGTGGACAGGGCGACCACCCGACCGAGGCAGCGACAGGCGAGGGTTGACGTGAGCAGGACGTCGGTGCAGGGCCAGGATCTGTGGTCAGTCCGTCTCCTGCGCGGATGCAGCCTCGGAGTGGACGGCGGCGATGGCGGCCCGCAATGCGTAAGGGGCGCAGATTCCTGCCAACACGCGCTCGAAATCGCGCCCAAAGCCACACCTCACCCGACAGTTCATCAAGATCAACCTTCAGAAATCACGAACGTGCGTAAAAATGGGGTGCCGGTAAGAAACGTGTCATGAGCCCCAAACGAGCAGCTTCTAGGACGACGCTCCTATTTTGATCTTGTGCGAAATCGATCGTTATTCGACACTGAGATGATCAACCTCGCACTCTGTGGCTGATAACACGGACCTGCATGGGAGTCACATCAAGCGCGAGCGCGGCGACCGTGTGCTGCGGCCCGGCCCACGGTGGTCAGGCGGGCAAGGGTCTGGGCGTAGCCGACGTGGGTAGTGGCCATCTGCAGGGACTCCAGGACGCGCTCGACGGCGGCCGCGATCGACAAGCTGATCGCGAGCCTAAGGTGGGTGAGGCGGGGTACTCCCGCCTCACCGCTATCGATTGATCGCGACGGGCTCGTCGCTCGAGTTGTTGACGACGGTCCGTTCGCCCAACGGCTCTTTCAGCTTGAGCTGCACGAGATGAGCCCGCCCGATCATGTTGGTGAACTCTTCCTCCCATGGCCAGCTTCGGCGACAGGAGTCATCCACTTCGACCCCGATGACCACCCGAGACGGCGATTCGGTCACCTCCGTATCCGTCACCCGCTCACACGGCTTCCCCGTCTCGTCAGGCGCTCCGAAGATCAGCTTGACGGTCAGAGTCTTGCCATCTGGAGATAACGTCGCGACACGTATGTCCTGCCATGTGGAGGCACCGCATCCCGCCATGACCAGGGCGCTGCACAGGAGGGCGAGCGCCAAGGACCGAGAAGTGAACATGGAAGGAGAGCCTGCCTTACTTCCGCTTCAACACGTCACCACCGTACGCCTCACGGATGGTGGTGATATCGGCGGCGCACGCGCCTGTGCCGATACAGCTGGAAGGTCCCGGGCAGCGCCAAGGTGGTCGCTTGTCCGCGCTGCTCCGCCACCCAGCCCGGCCCGGCCGGCTACCCCTGTCTCCGCTGTGACCGCCTTCGGAACGCTCGCCGGTCGTTGGAGAGGGAGTTGTCCGGCGCGGTTGTCCGGGCCTGGAGGAAAGACAACGGCCTTCCCGGGGCAAATCGGGAAGGCCGTTGTGTGTCTCCCTGAGCGCTCGTCCGGACCAACGAACTGACGCCTCGGGGCGGCCGACCTGGGCGGGAATGTCACAGATGGCGGCTGGTGGGGCCAGCCTTACCGACAGGCCGCCTCGCGACCCTGGCCACGCCCCTCGCCTCCGCCTCCGCGTCCGCCACCACGTCCGCCGTCGCGGACTGCCCGGTCCCCCCGCCCGCCACCGACCCCGCCGTCAACGTCCCCCCGATCGACCCGGCGGCGCTCGCCAGGAGCATCGAGAACCTGCCCGCCCCCGACGCCACCGCGGCGATCGTCCGCGTGGGCGGCACGAACGGCACCTGGAAGGGCGTCACCGGGATCGGGGACCTGCGTACCGGGCGGCCTGCCAGGGACGACGTCCGCTTCCGCGCCGGCAGCGTCACCAAGATGTTCACCACGGCCGTCGTGCTCCAGCTCGTCGCCGAGGGCGAGGTGTCGCTGGAGGGCACCGTCCAGGAGTACCTGCCGGGCCTGTTCCCCGCCGCCTACCCCGCCATCACCGTGGGCCAGCTGCTCAACCACACCAGCGGCCTGCCCGCCCCGGACCTCGACGGCGGCTTCGAGGAGGTCTACCGGACGCGGTACAAGACCTGGAAGCCCGAGGAGTACGTCGCGCTGGCCGTCCGCAACCCCGTCGAGTTCACTCCCGGCACCCAGCAGCACTACCTCAACACCAACACCTTCGTCGCCGGCCTGCTCATCGAGAGGGTCACCGGCCGCTCCTACGAGCACGAGGTCACCGCCCGCATCCTGCGCCCGCTCGGCATGCGCGACAGCTACCTGCCCGGGCGCTCGCCCCGCATCCGCGGCGCGCACCACCACGGCTACCAGGTCGTCCCGGCGGGCTTCCCCGGCTCCGTCCCGTACGGCGACACGGCCGTCGTGGACATGACCACGACCAGCGTCACCTCCACCTGGGCCTCGGGCGACCTCATCTCGACCGCCCGCGACCTGGAGACGTTCGTGAACGCGCTCTTCTCCGGCAAGGTCGTGCCGCCCGCCCGGCTGGAGCCGATGTTCACCGTCCCGAGGGTGACGACGTTCGGCGGCTGCGCCCCGGCCACCTACACCTCCGGCATGTCCAGGATGGTGCTGCCGGGCGGGCAGGTCGCCTACGGCAAGACCGGCGCCAGGTACGGCTTCTCGGCGGGAGTGGGCGCCACCCGCGACCTGAGCAGGACCGTCGTCTACTCCGTCAACTCCACCGACGCCAAGGCCGCGGGGCAGAACCAGCGCGGGCTGGGCATCGCGCTGGCCGCGCTGGCCTCGTGAGGCGGCACACGCTCCCCGCCACTCTCAACGTATAGCGCACACGGGGGCTTGCGGCAAGGCCCCGGCCGTGCAGGACAATCGGCGGCCGAGGCCAATGACCTGCGAGAACGGAGTGAGCGAAGTGCAGGTGTCGTCGCCGGCGTCCCGATCGTACGGACACGCCCGACCGATGTCACGAGAAGCACGCGAAGGCGCCGCGCGTACGGACGCCGTGCCACAGACGGGAGCCGATGACGTGAACCCCCTGACCACGACCAGTTTGACCACGACCAGTTTGACCACCGCCGGCGCGTTCGACCTTCCCGCCCACCTCTCCCCCAAGGCCGACCCGGCGCTGATCGCCGCCGACGAGCGGCGGTTCGCGGCCATCGCGGAGTGCCTGGACCAGGCGGTCGCCGAGCTGTCCGGCCGCCTCGCCGCCGAGCGCAGGGCGCCCGGCGGGGCGGGCCGGCAGGCGATGGACCGGGACCTGGAGATCCACCGGCTGACCGCCCGCCTGCGCGTCCTGCGCCGGTTCGGCCTGGACCTGTGCCTGGGCCGCATGGTCAGCGCGGACGACCCCGACGAGCCCGTGTACGTCGGCCGCCTCGGCCTCACCGACAGCGAGGGCCGCCGGCTGCTGCTCGACTGGCGCTCCCCGGCCGCCGAGCCGTTCTTCGGCGCCACGCACGCCAACCCGATGGGCCTGGCCAGCCGCCGCCGGTACCGCTGGACCCGCGGCCGGGTCAGCGACTACTGGGACGAGGTGTTCACCCCGAACGGCTTCGACGGGCACGCCGCGCTCGACGACCAGTCCGCCTTCATCGCCGGCCTGGGCGGCAGCCGCTCGCCGCGGATGCGGGACGTGCTCGGCACCATCCAGGCCGACCAGGACGCCGTCATCCGCGCGGGCTCCCGCGGCGCGCTCGTTGTGGACGGCGGCCCGGGCACGGGGAAGACCGTGGTGGCCCTGCACCGTTCGGCCTACCTGCTCTACTCCGATCCCCGGCTGGGCCACCGCCGGGGCGGCGTGTTGTTCGTCGGCCCGCACCAGCCCTACCTGGCCTACGTCGCCGACGTCCTGCCCAGCCTCGGCGAGGAGGGCGTGCGGACCTGCACCCTGCGCGACCTGGTCGCCGAGGGAGCCACGGCGGTGGCCGAGGCCGATCCGGAGGTGGCCCGGCTGAAGGCGTCCGCGGACATGGTGAAGGCCGTCGAGCCGGCCGTCAGGTTCTACGAGAACCCGCCCGCCCAGGGGATGACGGTCACCACCCCCTGGGCCGACGTCCGGCTGAGCCCGCGGGACTGGGCCGACGCGTTCGACGCGCCGGACCCGGGCACCCCGCACAACGAGGCACGCGACCAGATCTGGGAGGAACTGGTCACGATCCTGGTGAACAAGCACGGCGACGAGACGCCGCCCGAGCTGATCCGCCGGGCGCTGCTGCGCGACAAGGAGCTGCGTACGGCCTTCAACCGCGCGTGGCCGGTGCTCGAAGCGACCGACCTGGTCGGGGACCTGTGGTCGGTGCCCGCCTACCTGCGGATGTGCGCGCCCTGGCTCACGCCCGACGAGGTCCGCAGGTTGCGGCGCGCCGACCCGCAGGCATGGACGGTGTCCGACCTGCCGCTGCTGGACGCGGCGCGGCAGCGGCTCGGCGACCCGGAGGCGTCCCGGCGCAGGCGCAGGCACGAGGCCTCTGTCGCCGACCAGCGCGAGCACATGGCCAAGGTCGTCGACCACCTGATCGAGGCCGACGACGACGGCGAGGGGCTGGTGACGATGCTGCGCGGCCAGGACCTGCAGGACAGCCTGGTGGACGAGGCCGCGCTGCCGCCCGGCGCCGGCCCGGACCGGCTGGCCGGCCCGGACCGGCTGGCCGGCCCGTTCGCGCACGTCGTCGTGGACGAGGCACAGGAGCTCACCGACGCGGAGTGGCAGATGTTGCTGCGGCGCTGCCCGTCCCGGAGCTTCACCATCGTCGGGGACCGCGCGCAGGCCAGGCACGGGTTCACCGAGTCGTGGCGGGAACGGCTCGAGCGGATCGGCTTCGACCGGATCGAGCAGGCGTCCCTGACCGTCAACTACCGGACGCCGGAAGAGGTCATGGCGGAGGCCGCGCCGGTCATCCGGGCCGTGCTCCCGGACGCCAACGTGCCGGTCTCCGTCCGCAGTGGCGGCGTCCCCGTCCGCCGCGGGGCTGTGTCCGAGCTGGACACGATCCTCGGCGCGTGGCTCGCCGATCACGCCGACGGGATCGCCTGCGTGATCGGCGACCCCGCCTTCCAGGGGACGTCCCGCGTCCGGTCGCTGACGCCGGAGCTGGCGAAGGGGCTGGAGTTCGACCTGGTCGTCCTCGTCGGTCCGGAGACGTTCGGCGAGGGCATCGAGGGAGCCGTTGACCGTTATGTCGCGATGACCCGGGCGACGCAGCAGCTCGTCCTCCTGACCTCGCGCTGACCTCGCCTCTCGCCGGTCCCCTCTCGCTGACCTCGGCCGCTACTGTGTCGGCATCATGCTGACACTCGACCAGATCCGGGCGTTCGTGGCGGTCGCGGAGGAGCTGCACTTCGGGCGGGCCGCCGACCGGCTGCGCATGACGCAGCCGCCGCTGAGCCGCCACATCCAGAAGCTGGAACGCACGATCGGCGTGACACTGCTGGAACGCGACAACCGGCGGGTGACCCTCACCGAGGCCGGGCGCGCCTTCCTGGAGGACGCCCGGCACATGCTCACGCTGGTCGAGACGGCCGGCGACCGGGCGCGCCGGATCGCGGGCGGCGCCAGCGGCACGCTGCGGCTCGGCTTCACCGCGGTCTCGGCCGTCAGCGTGCTCGGCACGCTGCTGCGGCTGCTGGCCGAGCGGCTGCCGGAGATCGACGTCATCCTGCACGAGCGCGTGACCGCCGGGCAGGTGAAGGGCATCAGGCGCGGCGAGCTCGACCTGGGCCTGGCGCGCCCGCCCTTCGACCCCGACGGGATCGGCTCGCGGGTGATCTTCCGTGAGCCGCTGTGCGCGGTCGTCCCCGCGGGCCATCCGCTCGCCGCGCTCGACCGGCCGCTCGTGCCCGAGGACTTCGCCGGCCTGCCCGTGGTCAGCTACCACCCGGTGCGGTCGCGGTACTTCCACGAGCTGACGGTCCGTTTCCTGGCCACCGTGCGCGCCGGGGTCGAGCAGCAGGTGCACCAGATCCTCACCGCGGTGCTGCTCGTGGCGGCCGGGCGGGGGGTGACGCTGGTTCCCGCCAGCGCGCGCTCGCTCGGCATCGAGGGCGTGGTGTTCCTGGACCTCGTGAACGGCGGCGGCGACCCCCTGGCCGGTGCGGGCGGCGCTGTCAGTGGTGGGGGCGCTGCCGGTGGTGGGGGCGCTGCCGGTGGTGGGGGCGCTGCCGGCGGTGAGAGCGGCGGGGGCGGGGGCGGGCGGCCGGTGGAACTGCACGCCGTCTGGAACCCGCGCTCGGCCAACCCGGCGCTGTGGCGGGTGCTGGAGCTGCTTCCGCACCTCGGCGACCAGGGCTGATCCGCCCGCGTCGGACCTGGGTCGTACGACCGTGGTCCTCCCGGACGGCGAAAAGAGCAAACGACGGTCCGATGTGGCGCGACGGTCCGCTGCGGCACCGTCGTTGGCGTGATCCACGCCAGCGTGCCCCGCCTGCCCCGTGCCCTGTTGTCCCTGTTCGTGGCCGCGTCCGTGGCCGTGCCGATGAGCGGCGCGGCGCGGGCCGCGGCGGTTCCCGCGCCCGCTCCCGCCGGCGTGGCCCTGCCGCGCGAGGCGAGCCCGCGCGCTCTGGCCGACCGCTACACCGCCAGCCGGCGCGACATCCTGGCCGCCGAGCGCGTGGCCGCCCGTCACGGAGATCGGTGGCGGGCCGCGAGCCTGCGCGCCATGGCCGATCCCGCGCGCGGGTTCCTGGCCTTCGACGGGCGCGGCGGCGGGCGGGCCGTGGAGGTCGTCGGCGATCTGGCGGCGGCGCGGCACGTCGCCGTGCTGGTCCCCGGCGCGGACACCCATCTGGACAAGTACGGGTTCCTGCGCGGTGGCGCGCTCAGGCTGGCGCAGGCGCTGGGCGAGCCGTACGCCGTCGTCGCCTGGCTCGGCTACCGCACGCCGGAGACGATGAGCCTGGCCTCGCTCACGGCCGATCGGGCGGACGAGGGCGCCGCCGCGCTGCGGGCCTTCGTGCGGTGGCTGGCCGCGGTCAAGGGCGGGGCCGGGGTGTCCCTGGTGTGCCACTCGTACGGCAGCGTGGTCTGCGGGCGGGCCGCGCCCGGCCTGGACGTGGCCCGGCTCGTGCTGCTCGGCAGCCCCGGCACCGGGGCGGGCGACGCGGCCGGCCTGCGCACCCGGGCGGCCGTCTGGGCCGCGCGGGGCGACCGCGACTGGATCGGCTGGGTCCCGCACGTACGGCTCCACCTGCCGTTCGGCACGCTCGGGCTCGGCACCGACCCCGTGTCCCCCGGCTTCGGGGCGCGGGTCTTCGCGGCGGGCGACGCCGCTCACAGCGGCTACCTCGCGGCCGGATCGCCGGCGCTGCGCAACGTGGCGCGCATCGTCGCGGGCCGAAAACCGGTGGACCCGGTCCGGGAGCCGGGGGGCGCCGGCGCGGGGACGGGCGGAACGGGCGTGCTGAGCGGGGCAGGCGGGGTGGGCGGGCGTGCGTGAGCTCATCCGGCGGGTCGAGGCGGCGACCCCGGCCGAGCGCGACCGTGCCGTTGACGCGCTGCGCGCGCTGGCCATCGGCGGCGTGGTGCTCGGCCACTGGCTGGTGACGGCGCTGGTGGTCGACAGCGGGAACGTACGGGTCGCCAGCCCGCTGCGCGCCATGCCCTACCTCGCCCCGGTGTCGTGGGTGCTGCAGACGATGGCGCTGTTCTTCCTGGTGGGCGGCTGGCTGACCGCCAGGGGTCACGCCGCCGCCCGGGCCCGCGGCATCGGCTACGGCCAGTGGCTGGGGGCCCGGATGGCCCGCCTGACGCGGCCGGTCGCCGCCGTGGCGGCGGTGTGGGGGCTGGCGGCGGTGGTGATGCTCGCCCTCGGGGTGGACCTGACGACCGTGGGCGTGCTGGCCAAGCTGGTGTGGTCGCCGCTGTGGTTCCTGGCGGTGTACGCGGCGCTGACGGCGGCGACGCCGCTGGTCGGCCGGCTGCATCCGGGCTGGCCGCTGGCCGTGGTCGCCCTCGCCGACCTGGTGCGGTTCGGGTGGGGCGGGCCCGGCTGGGTGGGATGGGTCAACGTCGCGGCCGGCTGGCTGGTGCCCTACTGCCTGGGCGCGGCGTGGTCCCGGGGCCGGCTGTGCGGGCGGGCGGCCGGCTGGGCGATGCTGGCCGGCGGCGCGGCGCTGACCGCCGTGCTCGTCCTGTGGGCCGGTTACCCGGCTTCGATGGTGGGGGTGCCGGGCGCGCGGATCTCCAACCAGTCCCCGCCCACGCTGGCGGCCGTCGCGTTCGGCCTGGCGCAGTGCGGAGCGGCGCGGTTGCTGCTCGCCCCGCTCCGCCGGGTGCTGGCGCGTCCCGCCGCCTGGGCGCCGGTCGCCCTGGCCAACCTGTCGGCCATGACGATCTTCCTGTGGCACCAGACGGCGATGATCGCGGTCACCGCGCTCGGGCTGCTCGCCGGCCGTCCCCTGCCCGGCCTGCACACGGTGCCCGACGTCCCGTCCTGGGTGCTGGCCCGGACGGGCTGGTTACCGGTGTTCGGGCTGGCGCTGGTGGCGTGCTGGGGCGCCTTCCACGTCCACGAGCGCCGAGGGCGCGCCCTCGGCGCCTGACGGCCGGGCGGGGGCCGGGGGGGGTCAGCTCACGCAGTCCTGGGTCTTGAGCCCGAGGCCGAGCTCCTCGACCTTGTTCCGCTGGTTGACCCCGAAGTAGTAGTACGCCTTGCGGTTGCCGGGCACGGTGACGTAGTAGCCGCTGATCTGCTTCTTGACGCCCGGGTAGGCATTCTTGACCTGATTGAGGGTGGCGCCGACGCCGATGCCTCTCGGGGTGCGCACGCCGGCCGGCGCGAAGATGACGGCCACGCCGCGCTTCTTGGAGATGTAGATCCCCACCGCGCCGTCGCCCATGGGGTGGGCCTTGTACTGCCAGCCGGAGCAGGTGCCGCGCAGCTTGAGAACGATCTTGCCGGTGGCCTTGGCCTGCTCGGCCGTCATGCCGAGCTTGACGCCGCCGTAGCCGTACGGGCCGAAGGAGCCCCGGCCGGAGCCGGTTTCCGAAGCCTGCGCGGTGGCGCCGGCAGAGCTGATGGTCACCAGCGTCAAGCTCGTGGCCGCCAGTGCCACCGTCGCCAGTCGTGCCATGCGCATTGCCATCGTCCCGTCCCTTGGGTGGTTGCCGATACCGCTTCCTTCGACGCCGCTCACCGGCGGAAAGTTCACCGCCGGGCGACGAGTTCGCCGCGGGGCCGGTCTAACCTTCGAGACGACTGAAGGGAGTGATCGCGGTGGACCTGCACAGCGTGGTGTGCGTGCGCGACCTGGCGGTGTCGCTGAAGTGGTTCGAGGTGTTCTTCGGGCGGCCCGCGGACGAGGTCATCGGCGAGGAGTACCTGTGGCGGGTCGGCGAGAACGCGTGGCTCGTCATCGACAGCCGGCCGGTGCGGGCCGCGCGGGTGGGCGGCACCATGATCACGTTCGGCGTGACCGACCTCGACGAGACCCTGGCCCGGCTGGCCGCGTACGGCATCGAGCACGAGCCCGTGGAAACCTACGGCAACGGCGTGCGCCACGTGGAGATCCTCGACCCGGACGGCAACAGCTTCTCGCTCGCGGAGGCTCCCGCCCAGCCGCCGCCGGCGGCGGAACGCTGAACGCCGGGCCGCGACAGCAGGTGGGCGCGGCCTCGGGCCGTGCCCGCGGTGCTCGGGCAGCACGCCGGTGCCGTAGTGCTGGGCGTCGCCCTTGCCGTCGCCGGGGACGACCAGCTCGGTGAAGCCGACGACGGAGCCGTCCTGCTCGGCGACGGCGGCGACGGTGTGGAGCCGTTCGCCCCGGTTCCCGATCGCCAGCGCCGCCTCCCGTACGCGGTCGGCGTCCCAGCTCACGGTGCCGTAGTCGGTGTCGTCCATGGGCATGTCGTCCATGGCGCGGCGGGAGGCGGCGAACGTCTCGGCCAGCTCGTCGGGGACGACCCCGTCCCACGTGAGCAGCCGGTAGCCGGGATGCGCGCTGCGTGCGATCTTCTCAAGGGCGTCGAGGTCGGCCTGGGCCAGCGGCAGCCGGGCGTAGGTCAGGGTCAGGACCTTGCGGAAGCCGCGTGCCGCGAGGAACGCCTCTCCCGGCGGGCCGGGCTCCACCTGGGCGATGAGGCTGCGCCGCCCCTCGTCGCGGGCCGCGGCCAGCGCGGCGTCCAGCAAGGCGGAGCCGACGCCGGCCCGCCGCTCGGCCGGGTGCACGTGGAGGTCGAGCTCAGCCAGGTGATCCTGTCCCGCCCGCTCGAACAGGCGCAGGAAGGCCGACCCGACGGGCACGCCGTCGGACCGGGTGGCCAGCCAGGCGAGGCGCCGGCTGGAGGGGGTGCGCTGGGGGTCGGCCAGAGGGGTGATCACAGGGGTGGTACGGGTCGACACGCTGTCTCCGGTTCGAGGGGTTGGCTCCGGTTCGAGGGGTTGGCTCGGATGCGGGAGGTCAGTTCCGATGCGGGAGTCCGGCTCAGGTGTTCGGGAGTCCGGTGCGGGTTCGAGGGGGCGGTGCGGGTTCGAGGGGGCGGTGCGGGCAGGGCGCGGGTCAGCGGGCCCGGATCTCCGTGACGGGGCCGTCCGGCAGCGCGACGTCCAGCTCCCGGCACCACGGCCGCGCCGGCGTCCAGCCCTCGGCCGGCGCGAAGGTCACCCGCAGCCGGCGGGCCGAACGAGGCACCCGGCCGCCCAGGTGGCGGGATCCGTGCGCGGCCGTCACGCCGTTCGGGTCGAAGGCGCCGGTGTTGGAGTCGTGGTAAGGGGTGCCCAGGTCGTCCTCGGCGGAGAGGGTCCAGAGCCAGAAGAACGGTCCTTTGGCGTCCATCTCGTCCTGCCGGATTCCCGGGACGAACTCGTAGTGCAGCATCCCCTCGCCCTCCGGCAGCTCCAGCCCGCGGGCGACCACGTGGTGGCCTTCCAGCAGCTCGCCGAGATCGATGTCGAAGACCAGGTCGAGGCGTCGCGTTCCGCCCATCCTGGCGAGGTAGGCGTCGGTGGCCGTGCGCGGCGGGATGCTGATCACGTCCCCCAGCATCGGGCACGACCGGGAAGCCGGCCAACCGATATATGGGCCGGCGCCGCCCCGCGGTGACAGGTGAGTAGGGGGTTACTCAGGACAGAGCGCCAGGTGTGGCCGAGCCTGAGGGGGCCAAGCTTCCCGTTCGCGAAAGAGATGGTCATGGCAGAGAAGCTGTACGCGTCCTGGGCGTCGGGGTACACGGCGTTCCCGGAGACGGCCGGTCTGCGGACGTTCCGCCAGGGTTTCGGCGTGACGTTCACGATCCCGGCCGGCCGGATCGAGTTCATCCACCTGCCGATCCCCACGCCGGTCATCGTGGGGAACGACCGCGCCACCCTGGACAAGGTACTGGTCCTGTTCCATGCCCGTCAGACCAGCGAGATCGTCGAGGTGCACGTCTTCGACGGGCCCCGCCGCATCTCCCGGTTCTCCGAGATGCGCCTTTCCGGCGATCACTCGCAAGGAGTCGACACCAGGAACGTCTTCACCGTGCGCCAGCCCGACATCGCGTTCGGGATCGGCGTCACCCTGCGCGTCAACAACACCTCGGCCTCCAGCGACAGCGAGCTCTTCATCAGCAGCTTCGGCGGGGACTTCTTCCACAACCTTTGAGACAGCGTCCGAAGCACCGTCCGAAGCACCGTCCGAAGCACCGTCCGAAGCACCGGCCGGAGCACCGTCCGGATCCCGTTCCGCGCCGGGTCACCGCTCCCCCTCCCAGGGCGCGTACAGCCGCCGGTACTGGTCGAGGTCGTCGAAGCTGCGCGAGTACAGGCTGACGCCCGGCTCCAGGTCGTCGCCCTGCGCCATCTGCAGGTCGGCCACTCCCAGGAACGACCAGCGCACGGTCTCGCCGAACTCGTTGGGGTAACAGGTCTGCCCGTCCAGGCCCACCCGCTCGGCGATCGTACGGGCCTCGTCCGAGGTCCGGGCCCTGATCGGCACGACGTCCTCGCTGAACCGGACGGGCGTGTAACCGCCCTCCACGGCGGTCGAGTACACGAGGACGGCGACGAAGAGGTACGTGTCGGGCACGCCACCAGCGTCACACGGGCGGATCACGCCCACAACGGCATTCCCGGCCGGGCCGGAGGGAGCGGGGCGGCGGCGGCGCGGGCTCAGCCGATCGGGGCGGCGCGGGCTCAGCCGATGAACTGGTGGTCGGTGCGGATGCGGCCGTCCTCGCCGAGGGCCAGCACGTCCAGGCCGCCGCCCACCGCCTCGCCGGTGCGCGTGGAGACCATCGACCACCGCACGCCGGTCACCCGCTCCAGCAGGGGGAACGTCCCGGCGACGGCGAAGACGTGCTCCCCCGGCGCGACGAACATCTCGTGGGCCCGCCGCACCCTGGCCTCCAGGGCGTCGTGGCCGCGTACCTCCAGCGGCGGCTCGGGGAACGCCAGGTTCGCGGCCGCCTCGCGGATCGCCTGCGGCGGATGGACCAGCACCTGCACACCGCCGGGCGCCCACAGCGCGCGGACGAGGGCCGCCCGCTCGGCCGGGTCGGGCTCGTTCCACAGGGCGACGTAACGGGCGGCCAGGGTCATGATCGGATCGGGATCGCTCATGGCGGCAGTGTGCGGGAGCCGGGCGCGGCCGCGCGATTCCCTGCGGGGAATCGCGCGGCGGCGGCCGTCCGGTATGAATGGGTCCATGACGGTGTCGGCGGAACCCAACCACTTCGCGCGGGAGCTGCGGCGGTGGCGCACACGTCGCCGGGTCAGCCAGCTCGACCTGGCGATCCGGGCCGACACGACGCAGCGGCACCTGAGCTTCCTCGAACAGGGGCGTTCGCGGCCGGGGCGGGCCATGGTGGTGCGGCTGGCCGAGTCGCTGGGGCTGTCGCTGCGGGAGCGCAACGCGTTCCTGCTCGCCGCCGGGTACGCGCCCGTCTACGCCGAGTCCGCGCTCGACGCCCCCGAGCTGGGCACGGTACGCGAGGCGCTGGAGCGCATCCTGGAGGGCCACCTCCCCTACCCGGCGGTCGTCGTGCGGCCGTACGGGGAGCTGGTGGCGGCCAACGCGGCGTTCGGGCTGCTGTGCGAAGGCGCCGCGCCCGAGCTGCTGGAGCCCCCGGTGAACGTGCTGCGCCTGGCGCTGCACCCCGGCGGGACGGCCGGCCGGGTGGTGAACCTGGCCGAGTGGGGCCGCCACATCACCGGCAGCCTGCGCGACCACTTCGACCGCAGCCCCGACCCGCGGCTGGCGGAGCTGATCGCCGAGCTGGACGGCTACCTGCCCGAGCCGGGCCCGCCCGCCGAGCACCTGGGCTTCGCCGTGCCGCTGCGCCTGCGCGTGCCGGAGGGCGAGCTGCGGCTGATCACCACGCTGACGTCGTTCGCGACCGCCGTGGACGTGACGCTGTCGGAGCTGCGCCTGGAGGCGTTCCTGCCCGCCGACGAGAGCACGGCGCGCGTCCTGCGCCGGCGGGCCTCCGCCCAGGACCGTACGGTCTAGGCGACCCGTCCCGCGTCAGGAGATGGCGCAACGCCGCCTGAGCTGGTCCTTGCGTACCTTGCCGAGGTCGTTGCGGGGCAGGGCCGGGGCGAGGAGCAGGCGGGTGGGCAGCTGCCAGCGGGACATGCCGCGTCCGGTCAGGTGGTCGCGCAGCTCCTCCAGGGACGGGGGCGGGTCGGCGGCGGGGACGACGACGGCGCAGGGCAGCTCGCCGTGCTCGGCGCTGGGGTAGCCCACCAGGGCCACGTCGGCGACCCCGGCGTGCTCGCGCAGGCCCTCCTCGACGTCGTGGACGGGGATCATGCTCGCGCCGGGGCCGGAGATCCGGTCGGCGGCGCGGCCGAGGTACTGCAGGCCGCCGCGGCCGTCGTCACGGACGAGGTCGCCGGTGTCGTACCAGCCGTCGTGCTCGCGGGGGATCCAGACCGGCCGGCCGGTGTCGCGCCGGAAGGTGCCCAGGCAGACGGAGGGGCTGCGCACGGCGAGCCGGCGGACGCCGGGCCCGGCGCCAGGCCCGTCCCGCAGCAGCACCTCGACGCCGCGGCGGGGCGTGCCGATGCTGCGGGCGGCCCACCCGGGCGGGTCGGCGGCGCTGGTGCCGAGGCCGCCGCCGGTCTCGGTCATCCCCCAGTTGTTGACCAGCGCGGCGCCCAGGTGCTCGCGGATCAGCAGCGCGTCCGCGAGCGTCAGCGGCGCGGCGAGGCTGTTCAGCCTCCGCAGCGCGGGGAGCGGTCGCGGGCGCAGCCGCTGCTCGGCGGCCAGCTCGCGCAGCAGGCGCGGGATGGCGATCATGGACGCGGCCCGGTGCTCGGCCAGCAGGTCGAGCCAGCGCCCCGGCTCGGGGCTGTCGCTGATCAGCACGCGGCGGCGGCGCAGGACGGTCTCCAGCACGATCTTCCTGAATCCCGCGGGGACGCCGATCACGCTGGCGACGGCGACCGGGTCGAGGACGGGTCCCTCGGCCCGGGAGATGGCCGCGTACATGGTGTTGAAGCTGTGCAGGACGCCGAGGGCGTCACCGGTCGTGCCCGAGGTGAAGGCCACCAGCGCCACCTCGTCGGCACGCAGGGGCGTCGGCGGCGGGAGCGCGCCGCGCGCGCCGCGCAGCCGGGCGTCGAAGTCGACGGCGGAGGTGGCCGCCGCGTCACCGAGGACCACGCGGTGGCGCAGCCCCGGCAGCCCGGCGGCCGCCTCGGCCAGGACGCCGGCGTGCTCGACGCCGTCCCAGCGGTCCACGGTGACGCATATGCCCGCCCCGCAGACCCGCAGCCTGCGGCGCAGCTCGTGCGCGCCCATGCCCAGCTTGAGCGGCAGCACGACCGCGCCGAGGTGGGCGCAGGCCAGCGCGAGCGCGACGGCCTCCCACCAGTTGGGCAGCTGGAAGGCGACCACCTGGCCGCGCCGCACGCCCAGCCCGTGCAGACCGGCGGCGAACCGGTCGGCCTGCTCGCCCAGCTCGCCGAACGTCAGCGTGCGCGTCCGCTCCCTCCGGTGCGCCGACGAGCTGATGAGCGCGACCTGGCCGGGGGCGACGGCGCGGGCACGGGCGAGATCGTCGACCACGGTCTCCTCGCGCCAGTAGCCGGCGGCGCGGTAGCGCGCCGCGGTGACCGGGTCGGGGCGGACGGCGGTGGCCAGCTCGCGCAGTTCGGCGTTCACGGTGCGGCACTTCCTCTCCTTCGTCGAGGGTCGAGAAAGTTCTGCTACCCTATGTAATGACTTAGTAACTCCTAGTTAAGAAGCACGGGGCGGCGCCTTCCTGCTCGCACCCGCCATGCGCTCGGCGTCCCCGACGACCTCGAAGCCCTTCGGAAGTCCTGGTACGTCGTTCGGCCAGGCCGGCCCTGCCCGCCCTCGCGGCCCACCCGGTAACCGCACAGGGCAGGCGCACCGCCGCACGCCATTTCCGTTCGCCGGCGGTCGTGGCGGGGCCGCGGGGAGCCTCCCCGTGAACCCGACGCATCCCGGTCTGTTATTCGGTGCCCTCGCCTCCCGTCTCCGCCTGGCGTGGCAGAACATCGAGCGCATCGACGTCGTGGAAACCCGGACCTCCAGCCCACGGACCATCACCAGAGCTGACAGGATCGAAGTCCGAAGAGGAACCAGGCAGTGCATCGGCCCGATCGGGCCCGGTTACCCGCCAACCCGGCAACGGGACTGCGAGAAATCAGCATGCGGGCCGGTGTCATGGACCCGATCTTTTTCAGGCCGGGCAGCGCCGCGTGACGCAACATGAGTGAGGTCGATGTCTGGTGCAGGTCCGGGCGGCCTTCCTGGGGGTGAGTCACCGGCTGTGCGAGGGCTCGGCGTTCGCGATCGATGGCATTACGACGCGCGCGGGAAACGGCGGGCCGGCCGGATGCGCGCCACCGACAGGGATCAGGCCACCTTCTGATGGATCTGGATCTCGTGGTTGTCCGGTCCGGTGACCTTGGCGTAAGTGCCCCACGGCTCCTCTACCGGGTCGGTGACCTCGGCGCCTCGCGACCGGAGCTCGGCCACCGTCGCGGCGATGTCGTCGCAGGCGTAGGTCAGGTACGCGCCTTCGCCCGGTTGCTTGTCGAACGTCGCCGCGTCGTGAATGGCTATCGCGGTCTGGCCGTTGGGCGGCGTCACCTCGATCCAGCGGACGCCCGGCATCATCTCGGCGTCCGTGGTCTTGACGAAACCGAACGTGTTGACGAAGAAATCGACGGTCTGCTGCTGGTCGCCGACGTACAGCATGGCGACACCGATGTGACTGATCACGAACCCTCAACTCCTTCGATCGGTACCCGCTCAGGCGCCCCGAGCATACGATCAGGCACCGACAGTTCCGGGAGGCCGTGCGGCGTCCGCACCGAAGTTCAGGAGTCCCGGCCCGGCGCAGGCGAGCGCGGGCCGCCGCTAGCGCGGATGGGCCTCGAGGTACGCCCTGCCCCACTCGTCGAGCAGGCCGACGATCCGTCGCAGGCTCTGGCCCGTAGGTGTGAGCGAGTACTCGACCCGGGGCGGCACCTCGCGATGAACCGTCCGCGTGACGACCCCGTCCTCCTCCAGTTCGCGGAGTTGCCGGGTGAGCATGCGGGGTGTGATGCCGGGCATCTCGCGCTTGAGTTCGCCGAACCGGTGCGTGCCCTGCAGCAGCTTGTACACGATCGCCAGCTTCCAGCGTCCGCCGAGAATCTCCATGGCGACCTCGACCAGGCAGTTGTCCGGCTTGTTGTGCAGATCGGTCCGCATCGCGCCCACCTCCAACGATATACAAATGCGCACTATGTACCAAAGAAGACAGTACTTGCCGAATATGTACCAGCTTGTCCAGGCTGGGCCGCGTGCATTCGAACGAGAGGCCGCGTCATCGGCCGCACGGCGCTGCGCGGTCCCGCAGATGGGCGGTTCTGGCGGTCATGTGCGCGAGCCTGTTCCTGGTCGGCATCGATCTGACGGTGCTGCATGTCGCCCTCCCCAGCATGGTCAGACAGTTGCGACCGGGCGCGGCCGCGGTGCTGTGGATCGTCGACGCCTACTCGCTCACGGTGGCCGCATTGCTGGTGACCTGCGGGACCCTGGGCGATCGGATCGGCCGCAGGCGCATGGTGCTGGCCGGGTACGCCGTGTTCGGGACGGCCTCGGCCGGCGCGGCGATGTCGGTGACGACCGCCCAGCTCATCGGGGCGAGGATGCTGCTCGGCGCGGGAGCCGCGATGATCATGGCCTCCACCGTCGCGATCATCAGAATGGTCTTCCCTGACGCCCGCGAGCGGGCGATCGCCCTCGGGACGTGGACGGCGGCGCACAGCGTGGGTGCCACGCTCGGCCCCGTCCTCGGGGGGATGCTGGTGGAGCGCTGGGGGTGGGGGTCGGTCTTCCTGGTCAACGTGCCCGTCGTGGCGGTCGTGCTGGCCGTCGGCGGGTGGCTGATCCCCGAATCGACGGTGTCCGCGTTCCGCCGCTGGAGCCCCTCGGACGCCGCGCTCTCCGTCGCCGCCCTCGGCCTCACGGTCTACGGCGTGAAGCATGTGGGGGATGGACTGTCCGCAGGATCGGCGATCGCGGCGTCGGCCGGAGTGGCGTTCCTGGTGATGTTCGTGCTGCGGCAGCGTCGTGCCTCCAGCCCGCTGCTGGACCTGTCGCTCTTCGCCGATCGCCGCTTCGCCGCCGCGACGGTGTGCGTGCTGGCGTGCTTCGGCTGCTACACGGCGCTGCTGTTCTTCCTGACCCAGTGGTTCCAGCTCGTTGACGGGCTCTCACCCCTGCGGGCGGGGTTGACGCTCACACCGCTGGCCGCCGCCACCGCGGTGGGCGCCGGTGCGGCACCGTGGCCGGCGGCGCGCTGGGGGCGGCGACCGACCGTGGTGGCGGCGTTGACCGCCTTCGCCGCGGCGCTGGCCGTCCTCCCGATGGTTCTGACCGGGCCCGCCGTTCCCGCTGTACTGCCCGCTGTACTGCCCGCTGTACTGATCATCGCGGGAGCGGCCGCCGGGATGGTGATGACGCTCGGCGCGGACCTGGTGATGTCCGCGGCGAGCGAGGAACGCGCGGGAGAGGCGGCCGCCCTGCAGGAGACGTCGTTCGAGCTGGGGGCGGGGCTCGGCGTCGCGGTGCTGGGCACGGTCCTGTCGGTGGTTTACCGGGCGGCGCTGCCCGGTCTGCCCTCGCCCGCGCGCGAGTCGCTGGGCTCCGCCGTCGAGCTCGCCGCCTCGCTCGATCCCGCGTCGGCGGGCGGCCTGCTCCGGGCGGCGCGGGAAGCGTTCGGCTCGGGCATGGGCGTGGCGCTGGCCCTCGCCGCGGGGCTGCTGTCGCTGACCGCCGTCATGGCGGCGGTGGTGCTGCGGGAGCCGTCCGGCACCTCCCGATAGGTCTCCGGCGACACCACCACCCGCCCCGCTCCAGGGCCTCCGGGGAGCCGCCGATCACAGCGTGGGTTCCTGGTGGCCGCCCGGAGTGCGCAGGAGCGGCACCGGGTCGGGGGCGAAGCGGGCCGCGCGGGGCTCGCGCTCGTCACCGAAGCGGCGGGTGAGGATGCCGTAAAGCTCCGGGCGTCGTCCCTGCAGCCATCGCCGGCCGCTCGACAGCGGCAGCAAGGAGAGGTCGAGGTCGGCGACCACCATGGCGTCGCCGGCCGTCCAGGTCTCGTCGAGGATGCGGCCGTAAGGATCGATGATCATCGCATTGCCCGTGCGGATCTCCCCGTCGTCCTCCCCGATACCGTTGCTGAACAACACGAACAACCCGTTGTCATGGGCCCGGGCCGGCAGCCACCGCATCAACCACTGGCGTCCGCTGAGGCCGCGCAGCTCGGCCTCGATCGCTTGCGGATCCTGGTGCCGGCGCCGCCAGAGTTCCACCGGGATCGGGCGCATCCCGTGCGGGCTGCGCGAGGCGGTGCCGCCGGTCTGGTGGGGAGCAACCAGCACCGAGGCGCCCATCAGCGCGGTGGCCCGTACGTTCTCGACCAGGTTGTTGTCCCAGCAGATGAGAATCCCCGCGCGAACCCCCCAGGGGGTGTCGAAGACGGTGTAGGCGTCACCGCTGCTGATCGCCGGGTGCTCGAAGGCGTGCAGCTTGCGGTGACGATGGACGCGCCCGTCCGGGAGGCAGACGGCATAGCTGTTGTACAGCCGCCGGTCAGCGTCGTGCTCAAGGAAGCCCACCCCCACGGCGATGCCTCGTTCGACCGCCAGCTCGCGGACGGCGGTGATCGACGGGCCGTCGACCGGCTCGGCGAGCTCCTGCAACCGCTCGGGGGTATGGCGGCGCAGGTGCCAGTAACCCAGGAGGCACATCTCCGGGAAGGCGATGATCTGCACGCCGTCCGCGGCCGCCGCCCGCACGTAGGTCTCGATCCGGGCCAGGTTGTAGGTCTTGTCGTCGGGCCGATGCTCGAACTGCACGGTGGCGCACCGCAACGTCTTCATGGGCGTCTCGACCGCTTCATCGCCGTGTGCCATGGGAACCTCCGCATCCGAGTGTGGTCCATCAGCAGACCGCATGCGGCTTCCATTCGTCCAATGAACCTTTTTGCGGGATCCATAGAATCCAGGAATGGATCTGGGTCTGCTCCGCGCCTTCCTCATGGTCGCTGACCATGGCCACTACGGTCGCGCCGCTCAAGCGCTGAACATCACGCAGCCGACGCTCACGAAACAGATCCAGGCTCTGGAGGCGCAGGCGGGAGGCCGGCTGTTCGACCGCGGGCGTCACGGCGCCGTGCTGACCGATCTGGGCGGTGTGCTGCTTCCCGACGCGCAGGCACTCCTGCGGCAGGCGGATGCGCTCTCCCGGCGGATGACCCGGATCGCCGGCGGGGAGATCGGGAGGCTGTCGGTCGGGTTCGGGCTGTCGAGCATCGATCTGGCTCCCCGCCTGGTCGCCGCCTTCCGGCGGCGGCGCCCGCACGCGCACATCACCTTGGACGACATGTCCTCACAGGCGCAGCTCGACCGGCTCAAGGAAGGCCGCCTCGATGTCGGTTTCGTACGGCTGCCCGTCGACCGTGGATGGGGACGACTGTCTGTGGGGAGCGACCGCCTCGCCCTCGCTCATGCCCATCACCGGGACACGCCTCCGCACGACGTCACGCAGCTGCCCCAGTGGGTGGCCCGCCACGAATTCCTCCAGCTGGTGCACGAAAGAGGGCCCGGACTCGCCGGGCAGATCAACCGCCTCTGCACCGCCATCTCGGTCCGTCCCACCGTCATCCAGCAGGCGCACGACCTGCAGACCGTTCTCGCGCTCGTCGCGGCGGGGGCCGGCGCCGCGTTTGTCCCGGCCAGCGCTCACCGCATCGCGCCGTCACCGGTCACGATCGCACCGATCCGGCATCCGGCAGCCGCCTGGCGGATGGCCGTGGTGTGGAACCGCGAGCGGCTCCACCCCTTGACGGCCGGCTTCCTCGCGCTCGTCCGCGAGCATCGTGAGCAAGGGGAGCAGGGCGAGAAGGACGAGAAGGACGAGCAGGGCGACGGTTCCTGAATCCGGTCCTGAATCCGGCGGGCGACCGCGGCACCGACAACCATCCGGCGGCGGCGTCTCCTGGTCGGTCCCGCGGTACGGCGTCCGGAGCGGCCGTACCGCCCGCCGACCTCACCGAGATCGACACCGCCACCGCGCGGCTGCACTGGACCGACAGGCCGTACGTCCGGCACGTCAACGACGGACCGGAGGTGTGCGTCGTCCTCGACGGCGCGGTGGACATGCACTACCGGCGCGACGGCGAGGAACACGTCGCGCGGCTCACACCCGGCCGGGTCTGCTGCGTCGAGCCCGGCGACGAGCACGTGGCCCACCCCGCGCCCGAGGCCCGCGTCCTGGTCATCGAGCGCGAGGACAGCGTCTGAGCACCTGGTCGTCCGCGCTCGTCAGCCGCGCTGAACGTGCCTTGAGCCATTGGGCGTTGTCGGGCCGGAGCGTCGGCTGCGAACCTGTCGGGGCAGCGATCGGGCAACCCTGCCCACCCATCGACGCGGTGGGCGATCGGGGTTGAGGAATCTGCAGACAGCCGTTGGCGGTACCCACGAGTAACTTAGCGGTGGGCATCGGCAGGGTCGTCCCCGCGCTTCGGCGGTCAGCTCGTTCTGCAGGTCGCGCTGGAACTGTCCCACCGCGGTGATCACGTTGATGATCAGGGCTGTCGTCGCGTCGTTGGCCGCGAGGTCGTGGAAGTTCGATAGCGGGCCCGAAAGCACGCGCAGGGCGACGCCGCGGGCCTGGCACCAGTCGCGTACGGCGTGAATATCGATCAGGTCGCGGCACAGCCGGAACAGTTCCGAGACCGTCAGGGTGTCGCCGGGGTGGGCGGCGGCGGCGACCTTGGCGAAGGAGGGCCGCTCCAGCGCGGGGATCTTGGAGGTGGTCGCCGGGTCCTCGAACAGCAGCACTCCTTCGGCGGGGCGGAATCCCTCGGCGACGCCTTCGGTCCGGATGAGGAGGCCGCCTTCTGTGAGGATGTGCCGCTGGCGTAGCAGCGACTGGGCGGCGGTGGACACACGTGAGTAGACGATCCGCACCGAACGCTCCTCGAGGAAGGGGGCGGAACCTCTTCTACTTGTCGGGAAATCCTGTCGTCAATCCGAGGCCGTAATCAGGCGTTCGGATTGGCGTTTCATCGCCTGCTGTCCGGTTTTCCGGGCTGTTCGGGGTTGGGTCGGCGAGGGTGTCGGGAAATCTTCTAATCCCGACACCCTCGTGGCCCTGTTCACGAGAATCGGATCTGGCATCGCCGAGGCCAGGCGCGCGATCACTCGCGATCGGTGGCCCAGGTCCGGAATCCATCCAGTCCGAAGGTCAGCAGCCGCTCTCCCTGGGGTGGGGAGCTCTGCTCGCCTGCCCATGCCGCCGCGTTGATCAGCGCGTACAGGTCCGGGGCGGTGACATCCGGCCGTACTTCACCGGCCGTTCGCGCCCGGGCCAGCAACTCCTCTCCGGCGAGCGTCAGCAGCCTTGGTCATGTGGTGATTCGTCCCACGGTGTTCGTTACTCGCAGGCACCGCCAACGACTCCTGCCAGTCCCGAACACCTACTTTGGGGCTGGGGCCAGCTTCGGGAGCGAAACACCGGATCAGATGTTCCAGCTGAGCGGCCGGGCAGCACGGTTGTCACGGTCCGATGCGCCGGAGGAAGTCCAGCACGCGCCGCCAGGTGAGTGTTGCGGCGTGCTCGTCGTGATCCGCGAGGTCGGGATCGGTGAAGTAGTGGCCGACCTTCGGATAGCTGAAGACTTCGAGATCGGCACCCGCTCGGGTCGCGCCGTCCTGCCAGGAAGCGACCGTTGCACGTGGCGCGAAGGGATCCGCGTCCGAGATGTGCAGCTGGATCGGTAGCCCGGCACGGGCGGTGGTGCGGATCTCGGCCACGCCGTGCAGGAGCAGCACACCGGCGGTATCGGGCCGGGACGGGAGCAGGGTGTGCACTACCCCGCCCCCCATCGAGATGCCGGCGAGCACGGTGTCGGCGGGCAGGCTCCGCACCGCCTCGCGAGCGCGTTGTTCGATGGTCGGCCAGCCGATCTGCTCGTCCTTCAGCACGAAGCCTTCTTCGATGGTCGATGCGGTTCGACCATCGAAGAGATCGGGCGTGACGACGTCGTGGCCGGAGGCCCGGAGCCGCTCGGCGGCACGTCGCTCAGCGGGCCGCAAGCCCAGCATCGAGTGGAACAGCACGATCTGTGCCATGAGGGATCCTTCTCAGTTCGCCCGATCGGAATCGGAGAGATCAGTACTGGTCGTTGAGCCGTTCCCAGCTGTGGGTCGGCACCTGCGGCCAGCCGGCCGGCGAGTCCTCCCAGTCCTCGCCCCGTCCGTAGGGGGTGAGGTCGGCCAACGCGCGGAAGGTGGAGGCGTACTCGACGCCGCGGCCAGTGGTGAAGTAGGTCTGGAAGATGTCCGCGCCACGGCAGAGGAAAACGCTGAGCCCGAACTTCGCGTTGCGTGCGGTAACGAAGTCGTGGTGGAAGGTCGTGCCGTGGCTGGAGTACCAGGGGAAGGTCCACCCGAGCCGGGTCTTGACGGCCTCGATCTCGGGCACGCGGGCGGCCGACACCATGACGAAGGTGGTGTCGCGGGCGCGCAGGTGCGCCAGGTTGCCCAGCCCGTCGCTGAACAGCGAGCAGCCGAGGCAGATGTGGTCGTCGTCCGTGGAGAGCATGTTGTGGTAGACGATCAGTTGCCGGCGACCGTCGAACAGCTCGCCGAAGGTGACAGTGCCGCGCGGGTCGCTGAACATGTAGGCGGAGCTCACCTGGGTCATGGGGAGCCGGCGGCGGGTGGCGTTGAGCCGGTCCTGGGCATGGGTCAGGGCCTTCTCCTCGGCCAGTAGTGCTGCTCGGGCGCTCTCCCAGGTCGATCGATCCACGATCGGGGGCGCGGCCAGCTGGGTGGTGTCGGACATGGGTGTCTCCTTCGGTATCAGGGCTCGGCCGCGCGCGGAACACGGCGGCCGGCCGAGGTCAGAACATTGATGATCTTGCTCATTGGGCTTCCCACCGCAGGTGGGTGCGATCGCGCAGGTCGTCGACCGAGAGGTGGAACACGGGTGGCCAGCCCCGTTCGCGCGCACGGGACGCGACGGCGGCCGCGAGTCGGGCGCCGCTGCCGTCGCCGGCCACCAGCAGGCGATCGGGATCGGCGCCCAGCTCGCGGGCGTGATCGGCCGCCCATTCGGTGGCGAAGGTTGCGTCGCTGCATCCGTCCGGCCACAGCGGTCGGCGGTATGAGGCGGACAGGACGACGACACCGGCACAGGCGCAAAGGTCACGGCAGAGCGGGTCGGCCCGTTCGATGCCCTCAGCTGGCAGGAACACCAGCATCGGCGCGGTCATGGCCGTCAACGGCCAGTAGGTGCGCGCCTGCTGTGGGCCGGCCGGACCACGCAGCCGGGTCTCGGCGACGAGCCGTACCGCACATCGATCGGGCATACGATGAGACTGGCAGTGCGGCGGCCGGCAAGGGAAAGGCCGATCGCACATGGCAGCGTTGCCGACCGCGCATCACCACGGTGCGCGTGGCGGGCCGATAATTACCACTATGGCCGCGGACGACCGAGAACGGAACGAGCGAGCGCAGCCCGGGCAGGTGCTGCCGCTCCCGTCTGCGCCGGACGCGATCGAGCTGCGGCACCTGCGGGCTTTCGTGGCGGTCGCCGAGGAACTCAACTTCGGGCGTGCCGCAGCGCGGCTGTTCCTCTCCCAGCCGGCGTTGAGCCGGCAGATCCGCACGTTGGAGCGGTTGATCGGCAGCGACCTGCTGCGCCGGTCGACGCACCGGGTGGAGCTCACACTGGCCGGCGACGCGCTGCTGGACCGGGCACGCCGGTTGCTGACCGACCTCGACGACGCGATCGTGTCGACCCGCTCCGTGGGCGGCGAACTGGCCGAACGGATCGCCCGGGCCTGGCGGCCGGTCCACGACCTGACGAACGGCGGTGCCGAGATCCACCACATCCGGGCCGCGATGGAGGAGTTCCACGCGGACCTGACACCGCCGGAGGGCACGGTCGTGCGACCGGTCAACGCCGGCGGAGTGCCTGCCCTCGCGGTGTCCGATGCGGCGGGTCGATCGCTCGCTGTGCTGCACCTGCACGGGGGCGCGTACGTGGGGGGCTCGGCCTTCGGATTCCGCCCGTTGGCCGGGGCACTCGCGGTCGCCGCCGGTGTCGGCGTGCTGGTGCCCGACTACCGGCTCGCGCCCGAGCACCCCTTCCCGGCCGCCGTCGACGACGCCGTGCACGCCTACGAGTGGCTACTGGACACGGGCATCCCGCCGGACCGGATCACTGTCTCCGGTGACTCCGCCGGCGGCGGCCTGGCGCTCTCGCTGCTGATGACCCTGAAGGAGCAGCAGGCACCGCTGCCCGCGCAGGTCCTGCTGCTCTGCCCATGGGTCGACCTGACCTGCAACCTGCAGCCGGCGCACGAGCCCCAGCCGTTCCTCGATCCGCAGCAGCAACGATCCTTCGCCGCGGCCTACCTGGGCGACCACCAACCCGACGACCCCCGCGTGAGCCCGCTGACCGCGAACCTCTCCGGCCTACCGCCGATGCTCGTGCAGAGCGCCACCGGCGACCCGCTGGCCGCAGATGCACATCGGCTGGTCGAGCGGGCGTGCTCGTTCGGCGTCGATACGCGGCTCGAGATCTACCCGGCGGCCACCCACGTGTTCCAGTACTTCTGGTCGTTCCTGCCTGAGGCCGCCGATGCGCTGGACCACGCGGGCGCGTTCATCTCCCGGTTGTCCGACTGAGTGGCCGGGCACGGCCGCGCGTCATCGGCACCGCCGAACTGGCCACACTGCGCCGCCTGGTCGACGACGGCGCCTCGGTCACCGAAGCCGCCCGCACCCTCAAAATCGGCCGCTCAACCGCCTACGCAGCACTCGCGCCGCTGACCAGCAACTACCCCACCCGCATCCCGTACTTCTACCCGGCCGCGCCCCCTTAGCAAGATCGTTCTCATCTGATAACGGCTGTCCGCCGGTTCCTCGCCCCCGGATGCATTCCCCACGTACGCAGGGACATGAGGGAGAAAGGACCTGCCGCGCTGGACACCGGCCTGATCTGGGACGGAGAAGGAGATCCAGACGCGCGACACACCCGCCCTACTCCCCGCCTACACGCTCTCCCCGGCTCCTCCGCCTTCGCCGTCGGGCAGATCGGGGATCTCGCCGAGCTGGCGCAGCCCGTCAGCGGGTGCGGAGGAGGAGATGGCGTAACGGCCCAGGACGTTGAGGTGGGCATGACCAAGCGGAGACAGCCGGGCAGCGTCCTCGTCAGTGACCGGGACGCCTTGCGCGCAGGTGGTCGACCGCGGCCGACAGGTAGGTGGAGTTCCACAGCGCGACCGCGTTGACGACCAGTCCCAATGCGGCTAGTTGATCTTCTTGTCCTTCCCGATATGCCTTGCGGATCTGCCCGTTTGCGCCGTGGCAGATCTTGCGGGCGAGCCGGTGCCGCGACTCCTGCACGGTGAGCTGCTTGTTCAGCCGGCGCCGGTAGGTGTCGTCGATCGGGTCCAGGATGGACAGCAGGTGCAGAGTCTTGTCGATGCGACCGTACTCGGCGAACGCCTGCCCCAGCGGCGTCGGCCGCCCGCCGCGGGCGAACATGCGCAGCAGGTCGTAGGCACGCACTTGGTTGGTCACCAGCGACCCAGCGACCCGGGTCATATCCGCCCACTGCGTAGCGATCTTCTGTCGGTTGATCTTGTTGCGGGCGATCGCCTCCAGTGGCCCGTAGCTCGACGTGCTCCCATCGGGCAGGTCTGCGCGCCAGAACCGCTGGTCGCCCAGATCGGCGAAGCGCGGCGCGAACCGGTAGCCGAGCATGGAGAAGATCCCGAACACCGTGTCCGAATCGGAGGCCTGATCGGTGGTGACCACCTCGGGCTGCGGCCCAGCGTCGATGTTGATCAAGGTGTCGAGGATGTACAGCGAGTCGCGCGGCGTGCCCGGCACCACCACCTGCCCGATCCCCATCACTTGATCATTGACCGCGTTGAGGAGCGTCAGGCCGCGCTTGTATCCGAAGTACTTCGGCGAGGGGGCGGCGTTGATCGTCTGGACCGGGATGACGAACCGCAGCCCGTCGACCGAGGCCAGCAGCCCGCCACCCCACAACGAAACGATCGGCACCCGGCGCTGGGCCTCGATGAGGATCGCGTTCGCGGCGGCGTGGGTCTCGGCCCGCACGTAATTCTGGTCGACGTGCGAGAGCCGGCCACGGGTCAGCGCCTCGTCGCCGTCTTTGATCACCGGGACCAGGCCGATGTTGCAGGCCTCGGCGACCAGCAGCGCCACCAGCGATCTCGGCAGGTCGGGCATGCGCGTGGAGATGTCGGCCAGGTGCACGTAGGCGTCCAGAAAGCCGGTCCAGGAGTGCACTTCCAGCAGCAGCTCGGGCAGGTCGATGCGCGGCAGCATCGCCTGGCAGGCGGCGCGCAGCCACTTCAGTGACGGCGACTCGCCGAGCGCGCCGAGCTTTTCCACCGACAGCCGGACGTGCCCGTCAGCCGGGGTGACCACCCGCACCAGAGCGTCGTCACCGGCCTCCTCCAGACGGCCGGCCATCTGCTTCCACGCCGCGTCCAGCGCCAGCAGCTTGACGTCCAGATGCGCCTCAACCGGGTCGGTCAACGACAGCGAGGCGAGCACGTCCTCACTGATCGCCTCCCACGCCGCCCCGTCCAGCAGATGGGCGCGGGTCGGCCCAGCGCAGCGACGGCGCGGCGAACACATCTCGGACCTGCAACGCCCGAAACAGGGCTTCCAGGACGCACACCACATAGGCGTCACGATCCACCGCCCCCTCCGGCAGGTCGGGGTTGGCGAACACCGGCCGCCTCCACGCCGCCGTCACCAGCGAGGCGTCGATCTCCCCGGCCGCCAGGGGTTTGCGGGAGACGTGCCGGCGCGCCAACTCCGGCAGGCGCCGTACTGCGGCCAGCACCTTGCGGCCACCCGCCGCCGCCCTCAGCGCCTTCGACTCACCCAACAGCTTGGGAAAGGGGCGGACGGTGTTGTACTTGTCCACCAGTGCGGCGCGCAGCGCCGCCTCCGCCGCTCCGTCGTCGGCCGGGACGAGCTCGTCGACCTGCTCCAGCGCGGCTAGCACCTGCTCCTTGCTCGCACCGGCCTCCATGGTGACCGCCATCCACAACGCCGCCACATCCAGATCCGCGTTCACCTCGGCGACCAGGTCCAACTGCTCCACCAGCACCCGTCCCGCCCGCGACAGCAGCTTGGATGCCTTCTCCAGCTTCGGCAGCATCGCGAGCCGCTCGCCCGTCGACTTGCGCCGTGCCGGCGAGATCAACCGGGTGGCGATCAGCAGCGCGAACAGATCCAGCGCGTCGTCGATCGCCTCCGCCTCCAGCGACCGGGTCACCGCCAGCATCGTGGCCGTCTTACGCGGCTCCGATAGCCGGGCCAGCAGCGGAGCCTTGGTGCCGGCCCCATACTTGGCCAGCGTCTTCATCCGCCGCACCGGCACCTTGTCCACCCGCACCCGCCCCAGTCGGAATCGAGCGATGTCTTCCACCCGTCGCAACGCCCGCGCCATCTCCGTGCCCGACTGCCGCTTAGGCGCCTGCCGTAGCCGCTCCAGCTCCGAGATCCGCGACCCGTCGGGCACCACCAGCAACCCCGACAACGCTCGCGGCAACCCCCGCTCGGCCCGCTCCACCTGCCGCGCCACCGTCGCATACAGACGCTCATCAGCTCGCTCGCGCACCGAGCCGACCAGCCGCTCCAGCACCGTCACCCCCGGCAGCAGCACCCGATGCCGACGCAGCCACGCCACCGACCGATCGAACAACACCGTCGGCCCCTCCGCATGCGTCCACGCCCGCCCGTGCAGGAACGTCAAGAACCGCTTCGACAACACCCGGCCTTCCCACGACTCCCGATCGTCGAAGCCGTGGTAACCGTAGGATCCCGGATCATCCACGCGTGCTCATACGTCGTCTTCGGCCGCTCGCCGTACCGCTTCACCTGCGACGGGTCCCCGATGCCCAACTGTTCGGCCAGGTAGTCCACCACCGGCCACGGCACAGCGAGGGGATCCTGGAGGAACAAGCCCTTGTATCGGACCGTCCCGATCTGGACCGCGACACCCAGACGATGCGAATCCGATCGCGACCGCGCGATCACTTCCCGGTCGAATGCGTCCAGGAAGAAGAACTTCTCCATGTCCGACAGCGACGGCAGCTCCTTGAACGTCCCGTACGCCGTCCTGCGCTCATCAGACAAAATTCTGCAGCCATCACCGACGACCGTAGGCACACCACCTAGCGCCCGGTAACGACCGGAAAGACCCCACGCATCGAGATCTTGAACGGAAATGATCAACATCAAAGCGACCTGCTGAAGCAACCAGCTAAGTTACTCGTGGGTATCGCCAACGGCTGTCCGCAGGTTCCTCGACCCCGGCGATCGCCGGCACGCCCTGTCCCCTTACTGCTCGGAAGGAGTCCCCGCATGCCCCGGCGTGAACACACCGCTCAGGTGCCGGGCGTCGTGGTCGCCGGGACCTGGACCAGTGTCAAGGACCTGCCCGCACAGGCCGCGAGCGGCAGGGCCGTCCAGACTCCAGGCTCCAGACTCCAGGCTCCAGACTCCAGGCGACAACGGGAAGGGAGTGCCGGAGGCGCCTGCCACCTGGCCGAAGTCGGCCATCACCACGACCGCGGCCAGGTCCGCGGCGAGAGCGGCCACTCGTTGGCGGCCGTGAAGCGCGTGACGGTGGTGCCGTACGGGCGGGCGGCCTCCAAAAGGTGCAGATCCGGCCTGCCGGCTGTCGTCCCTGACCTCCCGTCGCGGGTGCGAGCTGTCAAGAACGTCTCAGGAGTGTCATGAAATCCCGCTTCACATCCTCTTCCGCCTCCGGCATCGCGGCCGTCGCGCCGGAGGCGGCCCGCAGTGGATCCCCTGTGGTGCTCGGTGCCGCCCTGCTGGGCTTCTTCCTCATCTCGCTGGACGCGTTGATCGTCACTGTCGCGCTGCCCGACATCGGCCGCGGCCTGGGCGGCGGCATGTCCGGTCTGCAGTGGATGGTGGACGGATACACGCTGGTGTTCGCCGCCCTGATGCTCTGCGCGGGCGCTCTGTCCGACCGTGTCGGGGCCCGGCGTGCCTATGGTGGCGGGCTGGTGCTGTTCGCGCTGGCCTCGGCCGCGTGCGGGCTGTCGCCGGGGCTCGGCGTGCTGGTGGCCGCCCGGCTGGTGCAGGGGGCCGCGGCGGCGGTGATGATGCCGGCGTCGCTGGCCCTGGTCCGGCAGGGCTTCCCCGACCAGGTGAGCCGGGGCCGGGCGATCGCCGTCTGGACGATGGGCGGCGCGGCCGCGGTGGCGGCCGGGCCGGTGCTCGGCGGGGCGCTGACCGCGTCCGTCGGGTGGCGGTGGATCTTCTTCGTCAACCTCCCAGCGAGCCTGCTGGCGCTGATCCTGCTCATCCGCGTGCCGGCCTCCCCCCGGCTGCCGGCGCGGATCGACGTGGCCGGGCAGGTGACGGCGGTGCTCGCGATGGGCGCGCTGACGTACGGCGTGATCGAGGGTGGCGAGCAGGGGTTCGGCCGGCCACTGGTGGTGGCGTCGCTGGCGGTCGCGGTGGTCGCGGCGGCCGCCTTCCTGGCCGTGCAGGTCCGCAGCGCGCATCCGATGCTCCCGCTGCCGCTGTTCGGCTCGCGCGTGGTGGTGGTGTCGCTGGCGGTGGGCTTCATGCTCAACGTCGCCTATTACGGCGGGGTGTTCGTCTTCAGCCTGTACCTGCAGCAGGAGCGCGGGCAGTCGGCGTTGCAGGCGGGTCTGATGTTCCTCCCGATGACGGCGCTGGTCGCCGTGGCGAACCTGGCCTCGGCGCGGCTGGCCGGGCGGTTCGGACCGCGCGTGCCGATGGTGGCGGGACAGCTGGCCGGGGCGGCCGGGCTGGCGGCGCTGGTCGGGGTCGGCGCGCACACCGGCGTGTGGGTGGTCGCGGCGCTCATGGTGCCGGTCAGCCTCGGCGGGGCGCTGACGGTGCTGGCGCTGACCGCGATGCTGCTCGACGCGGTTCCCGCCGACCGGGCCGGCACCGCGTCCGCCGTGCTCAACACCGGCCGCCAGGCCGGCGGCGCGATCGCGGTGGCGGTCTTCGGCGCCCTGCTGGCGGGGGCGGGCACGTTCCTGGCCGGCATGCGGTGGAGCATGCTGATCGCGGCGGCCGGGCTCGTCCTGACGGCGGGCGCGACGCTGACGCTGCCACGGGACGGGCGGATGTGAGGCTTGCCGCGAGCCCTGGGAGCTCGCCCATCGTCGCCGCGTACTCGACGGGCGGCGCATCATCGAACGGGCCATGATCGAACGGGCCATGATCGAACGGGACATGGCGGGCACCCGATCGACGTCCTTCTCCCGCAGCGCCGCGATGGCGGGATCGGTTAGGGGGGTCGTGGTTCCTCTGGTGGTGTTCCGGTAATCCTGGCGGAAGGGCGAGACCTTGGTTACCTGCCGATGGGAAATGCTGATCCCTTGGACGCTGGGCGGCGGGCACGGGCCGGTTCACGATACGTGAACGTGCGATCGCAACCGGTTCGCGGGAAATGCCGGTAAGGGAGGGGTCCGCCCATGTCGCTGCGACGATCCACACCCGTCGTGTTCCTCGTCCTGGCCGTGCTGGCCACGGTCGTGGTGAACCTCGTCGCCACCACCGGTGCGTACGCGCTGCCCCGGCAGATCTGCACGCTCCAGGAGGACATCACCTACAGCCCGCCGCTGACGAACACCCCGCAGACGGTGACGTACACGGTCCACGGCCAGCTCACCGCCTGCACGGACAGCTCCGCGCCCGGCGGGCACTACGACGAGTCGGGTACGGCGACGGGCGCGTCCTGCACCGCCCTGCTCGCCTCGGGCAACGGGACGCGGACCTTCGCGTGGGCGTCCGGCGACCACAGCGAGTTCCAGTACAGCCGGATGGTGAACCGGGTCGCCGGCTACATTCAGGTGATCGCCACCGGCACGATCGGCGGCGGGAGGTACCAGGGCGAGCCGGCCACGTCCGAGGGCATCGGGCTGCAGCCCGACCCGCTCGGCTGCGCGACCGTCGGCGTCTCGCATCTCACGGCGCTGGGCACCGTCACGATCGGCCTGTGAAGGACCGATGTCGATCGTGGACGGGCCGGACCGCGGGACCGCGACGTTGTGTGGAGCGTTTTGGCCGGGCGGTCAGCCGCCGGGCCGCTCTCCCGCCGGTTCCCTCACCGGTTCTCCCGCCGGTTCGGTCAGGCGGGCCCGCAGCAGGGCCGCGGCGGTGTCGTCGAGGCCGAGGTAGGGGACGGCGCCGCCGTGCCGTTCCCGAAGGTAGGCCAGCGTCTCCAGCATGGTCGCCTCGGTGATCTGGCCGAACAGCCGGCGCGCCCGGTCGCCGGAGCCCGGGGGCAGGCAGGCGGCGGTGACGGCGTAGTCGCGGGCGATCTCCTCGTCGGGGACGCCGGCCAGGCTCAGAGCCAGGGCGACGACGAGGCCGGTACGGTCGCGCCCGGCGTGGCAGTGCACCAGCACCCCGCCGGGCGGGGCGAGCGCGATGGCGGTGAGGACGCCGGTCATCCGGTCGGCGCCCCGGTCGAGGATGGCCCGGTAGATGGCCGGCAGCGTCTCGGCCATCGCCTCCAGGACGGTGTCCTCCTCGCGCAGGACCGGCAGGTTGCGGTAGACGGGATGGCCGGCGAGAGGGCTCGGGTCGGCCGCGCACTCGCCGGCCAGGCGCAGGTCGATGACGAGGCGCACGCCGGCGCGCAGCACCGCGTCCACGCTCGCCGGCCTCGGCCGGTCGGAGCGGATGAGGGCGCCCCGCCTGATCCGGCCGCCGTGGACGGTCGGCAGGCCGCCCAGGTCCCGGGTGTTGACACACCCCGGCCACCGTAACGCGGTCACGGTCTGCATGGGCGCCTCCAGGGCGAGTTACGAAGGTTTCCTTCATTAGTAGCACGCCCGGGCGGGGCGATCAATAAGCCCATCCCCGCCCTGGACCGGGTCCGGGTGGGCGCCTCGATTCCTCCTTGGCGATCTTTACCGAGGCGCTAAAGACCTTGGTCAGCAGCGATCGTGGCAGTCAGGCCCTCGCTTTCACGACGCTGTGCGATGAGTGTCTCTATTCTGGCTGCCACCGTCGGCAGTCCGCCGTCGCCGAGCGTTTGGCCGTCCCGCAGCCGGGCGAGGTGGCGGATGACCGTGAGGTGCTCGGCGAGGGTGGCGGGCCCTGCCGGGTAGGTGGTCTCCAGCAGTTCGGCGGTCGTGCCAGGGGCTCCGGTGACCACGTGTCCGAGTTGCTTGACCGCGGTGTCGGTGAACTCGACGAGGTCGATGCCCGCCGCCCGCACGGTGTCGAGGGCTCTCAGCAGGCCGAGTTGGGCGTCGTACCAGAGGCCGAAGAGAGTGAGATCCCAGATGGCGGCCGCTTGTGGTGCCTCTCCCACATAGCGCGGCGTGCTCAGCAGGCCCAGGAGCGCGCGGTGTCGCTGAAACGCCGATGGTGAGCCGCTGTACAGGATGGTCGCCTCGTCGGTGCCGATCATCTCCGGCGAGGTCTGGATGCCCGCATCGAGATAGGACGCCCCCAGGGCGGCCACCCGCTGGGCGGCACGTTCCGCGTCGTCGGGGGTTCCGGTGCACATCGCGATGATCGTTCGTCCGGACAGGTCGCCGTCCAGTGCGGCGAGGCACTGCTGCACGGCGACGTAGTCGGTCAGGGTGAGAAGGGCCAGCGTGGCGGAGGAGACCGCTTCTCCCACCGACCCGGCCGGCCGTGCCCCGGCGGCGGCCAACGGGTCGAGGCGACTTGATGTGCGGTTCCACACCACCACGTCGTGGCCGTGGGCGAGCAGGCGACGTGTTACCGCACTGCCGATGGCACCCGCGCCGATCACAGCAATCTGATGGTCAGAGGTCTTGTGTTCCGTCATGTCGATGATCTTGCAATATCAACCTTACTTGAGGTCAAGGCGTGATTTGTAATCGTTTGCCCGTTTTAGCCAAGATCGAATGCGTTCCTACAAGATCCAGGAGAGTCGAGTGCTTGCCCGATGAGCACTCGTCGGGTTTGCCTCGTTCCCAGGGGCCGCCGACCGGGAGGCGATCGAGTCCGAGCGAAGAGATCACGACCGGCTTGGTTCTGCCGTCCAGATCGGTGTGGCCCGGTTCCTCCTGCGACCGACCTCACCGGCCAGAAACGCCTCCCATCGATGCTCCGTTGAACGGGATGGCGACCTCGGGGTGATGGGAACATGGGCAAGGCGGCACCGGATTCGCCGCCCGCATCTCACCGCGAGATCGAGGAGCCCGCTACGTCTTGTTACCATCCATTCGTCACTTGAAGTCATCGATCCAGTACAAGAAGTGACATGAGTAACGGGTTTCCGACCGCGAGGTTCTTCCGCATCCTCAACGAGGGCACCGGGCTGTGCCTGGCCGCTGCGCACGGTGGCATCACTCGCGGCGCCCTGCGTGATCGCGGGGGCCCCGCGGGCAGCCACTACACCATCACCAACGACCAGGTCCTGGACCTCACCGTCAAGAAGAACGAGAGAAACCAGTTCTGGTGGTTCTCCGGCCTGGAGAGCTCCTGGGGTTATCCGGAGCTGAAGCTGCACAACGTCAACAAGGACATCGCTCTACAACGGCGGCGGCAACTACCGGGTCGCCGTGGCCCAACGCGGTGCCTCATACCAGCTGTGGCGCTTTGAAGAAGTAGAGCTACCAGGCGAAGCCGTCCCCGTCAGGAGAAGGGGAATCCACGACCAGGGCGACCCCGGCGAGGACCCGCTCAAGTGGCGGTCGGTGCGGTGAGAGCGGTGGCTGATCGGCCCGAGGCTCCGGTGTCAAACGCGCAGCGCCGCCCCCGGCCGAGCAGAGGTGAGGCTGTGCCGATCAGGGACTGTTCCGTCCCGGGTCGGGACGGAACGGTCACGGGCGTTCGGCCACGAAGCCGCCGAACGGCCAGAACTCCAGGTCGCGCTCGCCCGGCAGGGCCCGGAACGACGGGAACCCGGCGTCGGTCAGCGATCTGGCCCACTCCTGCTGGGTGAGGTAGCCGACGTTGACGCGGCGCGGCGGGTCCAGGACGGCCCGGTTGTAGCTGTGCAGGCTGGTCTGCAGCACCTCGCAGGGGAAGAACATGCCGGGCCGGGTACGGTTGCCGGAGGTGAAGACGAGCCAGCCGCCCGGCTTGAGGATGCGGTGGCAGCCGCGCAGCACCTCGTGCAGGTTCTCCACGTCGTGCAGCACGTTCTCCAGGATGATCAGGTCGGCGGCGCCGTCCTGGAGGTAGGGCACGTCGTCGTAGGAGCCGAGGTCGTCCAGGTCCACCCGGTCGAAGGAGGTCACGGCCAGCAGCTCGGGCGCCTCCTGGCGGAGCATCTCCCTGGCGCCCTGCATGAGCTCGCGGCTGATGTCGGTGAAGCCGTAGTGCCGGATCGCCCGTGCCCGCTCGCGGAACCCGTCGATCTGCAGGGCCGCGCGGACGGTGGCGCCGACGCCGGCGCCGCCCTCGAACACCACGATGGGGTCGCCGGCGCGCAGCCGCTGGTCGAGCACCCGCGCGACGAGGCTGTTGCAGGTCTGCTTGGGCGCCACCTCCACCATCAGGTACTGCCAGATGCGCCAGGTCTCGGCGACGCCGATGCGCCGCTCCATCGCGGCGAGGCCGTCCACGCCGCGCAGCACCTCCCCGGCGACCGACTCGACCGCGCGCAGCGCGACCATGGTGGCGGTGTCCGGCGAGGAGACGCCGGCCAGGTAGACGTCCTCGGGGGTCCGCGCGCGGCGGGCCAGCTCGGGGGTGGGACGGTAGACGTAGCCGTCGCGGATGAGGTCGCCGCGGTCGGCCAGGTACTCGATGAGGCGCTTGCGGAAGAAGTACGGCTGCCGCTCGGAGCCGGTGGACGGGGGTGGCGCGTCCGGGTCGTGCACCGCCTCGCCGCCGGCGAACAGGTGCCGCATGGCGATGCGCGACAGCACCAGGGCGGCCTCGTACCTGATGCGTTCGAGCTTGGCGGTGTACTCCGGGGTGCAGATGTCGCTGATGTCGATCGCCGCTGTGTCGGCGCGCGTCATCGCCGGGACCGTCATGACGTGACCTCCGTGTTGTTGGATCCGAGCCACCGCAGGGCGGCCTCGACGACCGCGTCGGGCCGGTGCGCCCAGCGGAAGTGGTGGGTACGGGCCAGCCCGACCTGCTCGGGTGCCACGTGCGCCCAGGAGACACCGGCGGACGGGAGCCGGTCGGCGAGCTGGCGCGAGCACGCCTCCGGCACGTAGCGGTCCCCGGGCAGCACCACGAACAACGCGGGGACGGTGGAGCGGGACAGGGCCGCCTCGTAGTCCACGGGGCTGCCGTGGACGAGGTAGGCGCCGCGCGTGGCGTCGTGCATCCAGTCGCGCACCACGCCGCGCGCCTCGACGCCGGCGAACGGCAGCCAGCCCGGCAGGTAGCCGTGCAGCGCGGTGGCCAGCCGGATGATCTGCAGGCCGAGGAAGCGGGCCGGGCGGCGGATCCCGGGCACCCGGCCGTACCAGCTCGTGCCGGTGGCGACGAGGACGGTGGCGGCCACGTGCGGCGAGGTCGCGGCGTGCAGCACGCTCAGGTGGCCGCCGAGGCTGTGCCCGAACAGGGTGATCCGCCCGGCGCCGAGCTCGCGGCGCAGCGCCTCGACGATCTGGGGCAGCTCGATGTCGAGCAGCTCGGCGTAGCCGAACGTGGTCGAGCGGGACGGGCGGACCGAGCTGCCGCCGTTGCCGCGCAGGTCGGCCAGCACGGCCGTGTGCCCGCGGGCGGCCAGGGCGGCGGCCACCGCCGTGTAGTAGCTCGCCCGCACGCCCATGGCGGGCAGGCAGAGTACGACCGGGGCGTCCGGCTCGGCGGCGCGGAAGACGACGAGTTCGCTGGTGGCGCCGTCGGTGAAGCTCACGCGCAGGCGTTGCGGCGGGCGGCGGTCGCGGGTGACGGGATCGGTCATGGTCATCTCAGGGGCACCTCGATGTCGGAGAAGAGCCGTCCCTCGTCGTGGGCGCGTTCGAGGCGGTCCAGCGCCTGCCTGCGCAGGGCGGGGTCGGGGGGCTGAGGTTCGCCGCGCCGGGCGGCGATCCGCCGCAGGCACAGCAACAGCCAGGCGCCGGTGGCGTGGAAGGCGTCGCCGTGCCGGTCGCGGTGCGGGCCGTGGAGCGAGGCGCTGTGCCGGTCGTGGGGCCGGTCGTGGGGCCGGTCGTGGGGCCGGGTGCGCAGCCAGCTCGCGGCGCAGGCGGACGCGGCGGGGTCGCCGTCGAGCAGGTCGAGCAGGGCCGCCAGGCGGGGGCCGTACGGGCCGGGAAGGCTCGCGACGGCCGCCCGGAGGGCGTCCCGCGCGGATGGGTCGCGCGGCGCGAGTGGCCCGTCCGGTGCGGGGAGGAACGGGTCGGGCGGTTCCGGCAGGAACGGGCCGGGCGGCAGGCCGGGCTCCGGCGCGACGGCACCGGCCAGGGCGGCGCTTGTCAGGGCGGCATCTGGCAAGGTGGCGTCGGTCAGGGTGGCATCGGTCAGGGCGGCGTCGGCCAGGGTGGCGTCGGTCAGGGCGGGCACCACGGCCACGTCGCGGCGCATCTTCTCGACGATGCCGTGCCAGTGCTCGGTGGCGCAGTACGCCCGCGCCCCCAGCACGACCGCCAGTGACTCGACCGCGTCACCGGCCAGCTCCGGCACCAGGTCACCGGCGGCGGCCGAGGCGGCGGCGAAGCGGCGCGGGTCGGTACGCGCGGTCCTGCACAGGTCGTGGCAGACGGCCTCGGCGACCAGCAGGTCGGTGTAGGCGTCGGCCAGGCGCACGGCCACGGGCTCCAGCTCCAGGATCGGCGCCCCGTACAGCCGCCGCGCGCGCGTGAACGCCACGACCGCGCGCAGACAGGTGTCCAGGCCGCCGAGGGCCAGCGCGGCGACCGCCAGCCGGGCCACCGGCAGGGTCCCGGCGGCCAGCCGCGGGCCCTGTCCAGGCACGCCGATCAGCTCGGCGGCGCTCGCGGGGAAGCCCTCCAGGGTGAGGCGGCCGAGCGCCGAGCCGCGCAGGCCGTGCGGTTCGTACACCGGGTCCGACCGCCAGCGGCCGCCGGGGTCGGCCTCGCGCAGCAGCAGGAACGCGCTGATCCCGGCGCCGGTGCGGGCCAGCAGCGTGGTGCCGGCGGCGTGCCCGTCGTGGCCGGCCAGCAGGGTCGTGCCGCTGAGCCGCCAGGGGCCCGCGTCCGGCCGCGCGTCCACGCCGTACCCGTCCGCGCCATATCCGTCCACGCCGTACCCGTCCGCACAAGGCTCGCCCGTGCCGTGGCCGGGCGCGCCGAGCGGCAGCCCCAGCAGCCGGTGGCCGCGCAGCACGGCGGCGACCGCGCGGCGCTGGACCGGCGTGCCGTGCCGCCAGACGGGCACGCCCGCCAGGAACGCGGCCGCGACGGCGGCGGCCGCCGTCAGGTCGCGTCGCGCCAGCACGCGCAGCAGCGCCAGGCAGGTGTCCAGGGACGCCATCCGGCCGCCCTCGGCGGCGGGGATCAGGTGCTCGGCGAGCCCCCACGACAGCGCCGCGGCGCACAGGTGCCGGGGGAACCTGCCCTCCCTGTCGGCCGTGACGGCCGCGCCGAAGGAGGCCGGGTTGCGCGCGTCCGCGGGGTCGCCGAGGGCGTGGTCGAGCCGGGCGGCCAGGGCGAGGGCGGCCTCGACGGTGGGGTCCACGGGGTCGCCCCTTTCAGGCCGTACGGGTCAGGGACAGCGCCGGGCGGCCGGCGTCGCGCGCGGCGAGCTCCAGGAACAGGGCCTCGGCGATCGTCCCGGACAGCCGGGCGCCGGGGCGCAGCAGCGACTCCACGCCGGCCGCCGTCCAGGGCGCGGGCGCCGAGCGGGCCAGGCAGAGCGCGGCGAACGTGCGCGCGTACCGCTCGCCGACCTGCTGCCCCGCCTCGGAGCGGGGATCGACGTCGCGGCGGGCGTCGGCGAGCAGGTCGTGCCCGGCCCGCCGCAGCAGCGCCGCGGCCCGCCCGCCGCCCTCGTGCCGCTCCAGGCCGGCGCAGGCCCGCGCCAGCCCGGCGGTGACCGGGTCGAGGTCGCACGCCGTGCCCAGCGCGGCCAGCCCCTCGGGGTACGGCCGGGGCGCGAAGTCCGGCCGGAACACCGCGTCGGCGGCGCGCGGGTCGGCGCCCGGCTCGGTCAGGCACGACACCTGGGCCGCCAGCGAGCTGAGCACGACCGGCTCGCTGCCGTCGAACAGGCTGAACAGCCGCGTGTCGCGGACGAGCTTGTCGAAGACGCCGTGCCAGTGGTCCTGGGCGAGCAGGTGGCGCGGGCCCAGCACCCCGGCCAGGCGGCGCAGCCGCTGCTCGGCCAGGTGCGGCACCAGGTACTTGGCGACCGCCGAGGTGACCGGCGCCAGGGCGGGCAGGTGGTGCAGGATCCGCACGCAGCAGGTGGCCAGCGTCTCGGCCACGCGCAGGTCCAGCTCGGCGGCGGCCAGCTCCTGCCGGACCCGCGGCAGACCGGCCGCCTGCCGCCGCAGCGCGTCGTACGCGCAGCTCAGCCCGGTGTCGAACGCGCCGAGGCTGAGCCCGGGCACCAGCGTGCGGATGGTGATGAGCGAGCGGATGGTGAGGTCCAGGCCGCGGCCGGGCCGCCCCAGGACGGCCGAGGACGGCACGAACGCCTCCAGGAACCGCACGCCGGAGATGTCGGCGCCGCGGATGCCGTGGGTGTGGATGCGCGGCAGCGGCTCGTAGCTGCCCGGCGGCAGCCGTTCCATGTCCACCAGCAGCAGGGTGAGCGAGCGCAGCCCGGTCAGGGCCGGCTCGCGGACCAGCAGGCAGACGTACCTGGCCAGCCGGACGTTGTTGATCACCCATTTGGCGCCGTCCAGCCGGTACCCGCCCTCCACCCGGCGGGCGGTCAGCTCGCCGCCGAGCAGGTCGGCGCCGCGGTCGTACTCGGTGAGCGCCAGCGACATCCACTGGCCGCGCAGCACGGCGTCGGCGTAGTCGCGCTGCTGGGCGGGGGTGCCGGCGAGCCACACGGGGGTGCCGGACGCCCACGGCGAGTTGGCGATCACGGCGGTGGTCGGGTCGCGGCGGGCCACGACCCGGCCCAGGGCCAGCAGCTCCTCCAGCGAGGTCAGCCGGCCGCCGAGCGAGGCGGGCACCAGGTGGGCGGGGTAGCCCCAGGAGCGCAGCCGGTCCAGGGAGCTGTGCGGCCAGCGCTCGGCCCGGTCGCCGGCCATGACGGTGGCGTAGGTGAGCGGGCCGGTGGGCCGGTGCGGGTCCCCGAGGGCCCGCTCCAGCTCCAGCGCGGCCGGGAAGACCGGAGGGAAGGCGGGCGGGAAGGAGGGCGGGCAGGCGGTCATGCCGCGCTCCCGATCCGCTCGTCGGCGGTGACGTGCTGGAGGACCCGTTCGAGCGAGCCGGCCACCAGGTGGTCGCGCATGAGCAGGCGCTGGAACTTGCCGCTGGTGGTGCGCAGCAGGCCGCCCCTGCCGAGCAGGACGACGTCCACGCAGGCGCCGCCCAGCTCCTCGGCCGCGGCGGCCCGCAGGTCGCTGACCAGCCCCTCGTACGGGGGCCGCGCGTGGGCGGCCTCGGCCAGCACCGCGATCCGCTCGCCCCGCCCCGCCGCGTGCCCGGCGGGCAGCACGGCGGGCAGCACGACGGCCACGGCCCGCCCCCGGTACACGCCGGGCACCTGGCGGACGCGGGCCTCCACGTCCTCCGGGTAGTGGTTGCGCCCGTTGAGGATGATCATCTCTTTGCGGCGGCCGGTGACGTGCAGCTCCGAGCCGGCCAGGTAGCCGAGGTCGCCCGTCGGGCACCAGGCTCCGGGCGCGGCCGGTGGCCGACGGTGGTAGCCGCGGGTGACCGGCTCGCCCCGTACCTCGATGTCGCCGACCGCCCGCTCGCCGGCCTCGGCGCCGTCCCTGACCACGCGCACCTCGACGCCGGGGGCGGGGACGCCGCAGCTCACGATGCCGCGGGCACCGGGGTCGCCGGGGCGGGCGGGCCTGGCCAGGCCCGCGTCGTTGAGCAGGTCGCGGTCCACCCAGTCCACCCGCGCCCGCTGGCCGGGCGGGGTGAAGGTGACCGCGAGGGTGGCCTCGGCCAGGCCGTAGCAGGGGGTCATGGCGGCCGGGTCGAGCCCGGCGGGCCCGAAGCGGTCCTGGAAGGCGGCGATCAGCCCGGGGTCGATCGGCTCGGCGCCGTTGAGCAGGACCCGGACCGCGGACAGGTCGTAGCCGCCGGCCTCGCCGGCCGGGATGGAGTCGAGCAGGTAGCGGTAGCCGAAGGCGGGGCCGGCGTAGATGGTGGCGCGCAGGTCGCAGAACCAGCGCAGCCAGTCGTCGGGCCGCTTGACGAAGTCCTGGGGGGCGGAGACGTGCACGGCCACGCCCGCGCCGATGGCGGCCAGTGTGGAGAACAGGCCCATGTCGTGCGAGAGCGGCAGCCAGTGGCAGGTCACGTCGCCGGGCCTGGCGGCGACGCCGCGCTGGATGACGCGCAGGCCGGCCAGCACGTTGCGGTGGGTCAGCGCGACGCCGCGGGGGGCGGAGGTGCTGCCGGAGGTGTACTGGATGAGCGCCAGGTCCTCGGCGCCGGTCGGCGGCGGGTCGTGCGGCCCGGGCTCGCCGAGCAGGCGGGCGTACGGGCCGACCAGCCGCGACAGCGGGACGATCCGCAGGCCGGGGGCGAGCTCGGCGAACGGCTCGGCGTACAGGTCGTCGATCACCGCGACGCGCGCGCCGCTGTCGGCCAGCACGTGCCGCATGCGCGACAGGAACGCCTTGGTGAACCCGGTGGACACGGCGAGGGGGACGAGCACGGCGCCGGCCAGCGCGACCCCGCCCGCGACCCGGAGGAAGTCGAGCGGCGACTGCAGGAGCACGGCCACCGGCGTGCCGGGGAGCGCGCCGCTGGAGCGCAGCCGGGCGGCCGCGTCGCGGCCGTCGCGCAGCAGCTCGCGGAAGGTCAGGCGGGTGCCCGGGGTGAGTGTGCCGGCGACCTGGCCCGGATGCAGCTCGGCCGCCCGGACGAACATCTCACCCAGGGTCCGGACGTCCGGCGGGGTGAGCGCGTTCAAGCAACCTTCTCCTGTTCCTGCACGCACAGCCGGTGGACCTCGTCGGCGATCTCGCGCAGGGTGCCGGTGCGGAACAGCACCTCGTTGTCCAGCTCGATGCCGAACGTGCGCTCGATGCGGCCCGCGATGCGCAGCAGCTTGATGGACTCGACGAGGCTCAGGTCGGTGATCCTGGCCTCGTCGCCGATGGTGTCCTCGGGGACCTGCAGGACCCGGGCCACGATGCCCCGCAGGGCGTGGGCGACGGCCTCGTGGGTGAGCTGCTCTGCCATTGATAACCCCATTTCCTGGTGTCATGCGGTGACGCAAGGCCACCGTAGGCAGCGGCCGTGAGCGGCCCAACCCCTACAATTCCGGCCTCCGGATGTGACGTGGGTCACCTGGAGGAACGGGCGGGATAGGGGGCTCGGACAGGGGATGCGGGGTGCGGGGCCTGCGGGAGATGGAGGACTCCCAGGGACGTGCGGGGTGTCAGGCCAGGTCGCCCGGCCGGGTGGCGGCGGCCAGCAGGGTGAGGGCGGCGGCGCGGGCCTCGGTGCCGGGCACGCGCGGGTCGCGGTGGGCGGCCACGACGGTGGCGCCCTCGACCAGCATGAGCAGCTGGCGGCCGAGCAGGTCGGGGTCGGGGGCGCCGGCGCGGGCGGCGATGCCGGTCAGCAGGGCGAGGTGGCGGCCCAGGTGCCGGGTGGTGATGGCGCGCACGGCCGGGACGTGGTGCTGGGCGGCGGCGTTGACCAGGGCGCAGCCGCGGAAGGCGGGCTCCTCGTACCACTGCTGGAGGGCGTCGAAGACGGCGGCGAGCTGGGCGGCCGGGTCGTCGCCGGCCGCCGCGACGGCCTGGCCGACCCAGGCGATCACCCGGTCGCTGCGGGCCTCCAGCACGGCCTCCACCAGGCCGTCCTTGGTGCCGAAGTGCCGGTAGAGCGTCTCCTTCGACACCCCCAGGCGGGTGCACAGCTCGGCGACGCCGATGCCGTCGAGGCCGCGCTCGTACAGCAGGGCCGTGGCCGCCCGGAGGATGGCGGCGCGGGTGCGGCGCGGGTCGAGGGTCGAGCCCTTGGGGACTGGCATGCCTAGATGGTACCTATCGGTTCGATGACGCTGCTACGATCCCGGCCGTACCGCGCCGACGATCTTTCTGGAGTGTCCGTGACCGACTTCGTCCTGGTGCCCGGCATGTGCCACGGCGGCGCCGGCCGGGCACAGCTACGGCGGCACGGTGATCACCGGCGCCGCCGACCGCGCGCCGGAGCGGGTGTGGCGCAGGACGTACGTGTACGCGGCCGGCTGGGACGGCCCGTCGCCGTTCACCGCCACCTACGAGCGCCTGCGCGACGATCCCGGCTGGCGGGCGGTCGCGCTGGACGGCGGGCACACCCTCATGCGCGACGCCCCGGACGACCTGGCGCGGGTGCTGGCGGAATCAGCGGCCCCGACCGCTTGAGCGTACGCATCACGGGCGCGCTCTCCAGCTCCCGCACGCCCTTCAGCGGCGCCACCCGCTCGCTCAGGTAGCGGTACAGGTCGCCGGTGTCGCGGCAGGTCACCGCGGCCATGAGGTTGGCGGGGCCGGTGACGGCGGCGGCGACGTCCACCTCCTCGTGGGCGGCGAGCGCGGCCCCGACGGCGGCCAGCCGGGCGGGCCGCACCTTCAGCCACAGCCACGCCTCGGCCCGGTAGCCGAGCGCGCGCGGCGGGACCTCGACGTCGAAGGCGAGCAGCCCGCCGCCGCGCAGCCACTCCAGCCGGCGGCGCACGGTGGAGGGGGACCAGCCGCAGGCGGCGGCCAGCTCGGCGTGCCCGGCGCGGCCGTCCCTGGCCAGCACGCGCAGCAGGGCCCGGTCCTGCTCGCCCAGCACGACCGCCTCCCTGGGCACGGCCTCCCTGGGCACGGCCTCCCCGGGCACGGCCTCGCCGGGCACGGCCTCGCCGTGCGGCGTGGCCGGCGGCGGGTACGGCCGGGATGCCCGCTCCGCCCGGCCCGCTGATGGGCCCGTTGATGGCCCCGCTGCCGGGCCCGCTGATAGGCCCGCGGGCGGACACAGCTGGGACTCCTGCTCCGGCGACAGCGCGCTCACCCTGCTGCGCCAGCCCGCGAAGAGGTGCAGCGTGGCGTGCGCGGACATGGACAACACGCGCGGCGTGCGCGGCAGCCTGCGCAGCAGCAATGCCTCCCCGCCGCCACGGTCCCACGTCGCGGCGCCCGCCTCACCGCCCGTCCCGCTGCCCGTCCCGCCGCGCGCGCCGCCCGTACCGTTCGCGCCGTCAGCGCCGTCCGGCCCGTCCGGGCCGTTCTCGGCGCGGATGCCGCAGGCGATCTCGGTGCCGCCCGACAGCAGCCGCACCCACGCGGTGTCCTCGCGCCGGGCCAGCGCCTCGGCCACCGGACCGGCGGCGTCGGGGGCGCAGGTCAGCCGGACCGACCAGGCGGTGTGCCCCAGCCGGCCGCCGTCGGGCACGCCGACCACGCGCAGCAGGCCGCGCGAGCGCATCGCCCGGTAGCGGCGGGCCACGGTGTGCTCGGAGACGCCCAGCACCCCGGCGATCCTGCTGAACGGCGCCCGCCCGTCGAGCTGCAACGCGTGCACGACAGCGCGGTCGAGACCGTCGAGCATGCCAGAATTCGCCATGATCCAGTGTCCCACGCCGGATACCGTCGCCCGAGCCGCCCCGGGCTGCGCCGGCACGCCCGCGGGCCCGATCGTGGACGGCATGACGACGAGCACATACCTGGTCTTCGGCGGCACCGGCAACGTCGGCAGGAGGGTGGCCGCCCGGCTGGCCCGCGCGGGCGCCCGGGTCCGGGCCACCACCCGCCGCCCGCGCGAGGCGGACCTGCCCGCCGGCGTCGAGGCCGTCCTGCCCGACCTGGCCGCCCCGGGCGTCCTGGACGGCGTGACGGCGGCGTTCCTGATGTGGCCCTTCCATTCCGAACGCCCGGCCCGCCCGATCGTGGACGCCCTGGCCCGCGCGACCCGCCGCGTGGTCTTCATGACCGGCGGCGGCGTCCGCCCCGGGCTGGCTCCGCACGAGCAGCCCACCCCGCTGGCCCGCCGGCACGCGGCGGTGGAGGACCGGATCGAGCGCTCCGGCCTGGAGTGGACGATCCTGAGCCCGAGCACGTTCATGGCCAACACGCTGTGGTGGCGCGGCCAGATCCGGGCGGGCGACACGGTGCGCGGCGCCTACGGGTCGCTGGTGATGACCCCCATCCACGAGGACGACATCGCCGCGGTCGCGGTGCGCGCGCTCACCGAGCCCGGCCACGCCGGACGCCGCTACGAGCTGACCGGCCCGCAGGCGCTGACCCAGGCCGAGCAGGTACGGGCGATCGGCGAGGGCATCGGCCGCCCGCTGCGCTGGCAGGAGCTGCCCCCGCGCGAGGAACGCGCCCGCCTGCTGGCCGACCCCTCCTTCCCGGCCGCCTTCGCCGACGAGCTGCTGGACGGCTACGCCGCGATGGCCGCCGCCCCTGCCCCGGCCGTCACCGGCACCGTCCAGGAGCTCACCGGCACCGCCCCGGCCACGCTGCGGGAGTGGGCCGCCGAGCACGCCGCCGCCTTCGCGCCCCCCGGCGCCGGCGGCGGCGACCGCGGTCAGCCCGGCGTCGATCCGTTCACAGGAACGGCCGCACCTCGATCTTCCGGTCGCAGATCCTCGATGCCTCGGTGGCGAGCTTGAGCGCCACGTCCAGGTCGGGTGCCTCCCAGATCCAGACGCCGGCGAGGTACTCCTTCGACTCCACGAAAGGCCCGTCGCTGAACACCGCCTGCTCACCCCGGTTGTCGACGACCGTGGCCGTGCCGGTGTCGGCGAGCCCGCCCGCGAAGACCCAGTGGCCCTCGGCGATCAGCCGTTCGTTGAACACGCTGATGGCGGGCTGCCTGTCCGTGGCGCCGGGGTTGTTCTTGTCGTCGATCACGGAAACCAGGTAACGCATCTGGCGATCATCTCCTGTGGTGTCGGGGCGGCGCGGCCCGGTGGTCGGGCACTCCAGGCCCTTGCATATCGTGGACGCCCGGCCGGCCGGTAGACCTGGATCGTCACGCCCTCGGTGCCGGTCCGCGACACGACCCGGCCGCCTCCTGCCGATCCCGGCGGTCCTCAGGCGACGGGGACCCAGGTGAGGCGGCCGTCGGGGCGGCGTTCGGCGCGGCCGAAGACCACGTCGGCGAAGTGGCCGCCGTAGCCGAGGGTGCCGGGGCGGCTCAGCTCCTCGACCAGGCGCCGGCGGTGCCGGGCGGACTCGGCGGGGTCGTGGTCGATGCCGCAGGACCATTCGGGGTGGGTGACCTGGACGGGCGAGTGCAGCGCGTCGCCGAAGGCGATCAGCCGCCGGCCGCCGCCGGTGATGGTGTAGGCGGTGTGGCCGGCGGTGTGCCCGGCCGCGAAGGAGACCCGGACGCCGGGGAAGATCTCCTCGCCGTCCGCGACGGGCCGGACGGCGGGCGCGAGGACGGCCAGGCGTTCCGCGGGGGTTCCGCCCGCGACGGCCAGGTCACGCCGCTCCCATTCGGGCGCGGCGACGAAGTGGGGGGCGTGCGCGAACGGCGGCGCGTCGGCGCCCGGCTCGGTGCTCCAGCTCCAGCCCAGGTGGTCGGTGTGCAGGTGGGTGATGGCGACGGCCTCGACCTGGCCGGGGTCGCGGCCCAGCCGGCGCAGGCCGTCGAGCAGGTCGCCGCCGTACAGGGGCCCCAGGTAGGGGTTGGCCGGGTCGTCGGGGTGGGACTCGGGCCCGAACCCGGTGTCGATGAGCAGCGCCCGCTCCCCCCGCTCGACCAGCAGCCCGCCGATCCCGGCGACCAGGTTCCCGTCGCCGTCGAGGTGGTCGGCGTGGACCCGCCAGTCGGCGGCGGTGGCGGCGGGCAGCCAGCCGCCGGGCTTGAGCCGGACCAGCCCGTCCGGGACGTAGGTGAGCGTCAGCTCGCCCAGGCGCAGCGAGCGCGGGCGCGGCGGGCTGCTCAGCCGGGCGCGGTCGTACGTGCCGGTGGTGGACGACGGGGTGGCGGACGACGGGGTGGTGGACGACGGGGTGGTGGGCATGACGCACCTCTTGCTCGATTGCTCAGGTTGCTCGGATTGCTCAGGTTGCTCGGGTTGCCGAGGGTCCGCGCCGCCGGGGTGGCGGCGCCCAGCAAAGTTACAACTAGAATGATTCTAATTGCAATGATTCGAGTTGCAGTAGAGTGGTGGCGTGAGTGACGAACGACTGCTGTGCGGGCTGGTCAACGGCCTGGCCAAGCAGATCGAGGCGCATCTGCGCACCCGCGCGGCCACCCTCGGCCTGACCGCCTCGCAGGGCGCGGCGCTGCGCGAGCTGTCCGGCCCCCTGACCCTGCGCGAGCTGGCCGGGCGGATGGCCTGCGAGCCCTCCAACGCCACCTTCGTCGCCGACCGCCTGGAGGAGCAGGGCTACCTCGAACGCCGCCCCCACCCCGGCAACCGCCGCGCCAAGCAGCTCGTCCTGACCCCCGAGGGCGCCGAGCTGCGCGAGCGCCTGCTCGCCCTGCTGTCGCAGGACTCCCCGCTGGCTCCCTTGTCGCCCGGCGAGCAGGACACCCTGCAACACCTGCTCGCCAGGGCCGTCACCCGCTAGCTCGCGCCCCGGGCGCCGGCAGCCGTCCGTCGGGATGGATGCGGTGCGGTGGGTCGGGGGCGGGTCAAGTGGTGGCCGGTGGCCGTCCCGGATAGCCCGCCAGTACCGCAAAGTCCGGTCGCCGGGCGTCCCGGCGGGGCAGGGCCCTGCGCAGGAGAGCGGCCCGGCCCTGCCGGGACCGGGGTGAAGGAGCTGAGGCAATGGCCAGGCAGACGGTCGCGGAACAGTTCGTGGACGTGCTGGCGCGCGCGGGCGCCCGCCGCATGTACGGCGTCGTCGGCGACAGCCTCAACCCCGTCATCGACGCGGTGCGCCGCCACCCCTCGATCGAGTGGGTGCAGGTGCGCCACGAGGAGACCGGGGCGTTCGCCGCCGGCGCCGAGGCGCAGCTCAGCGGGCGGCTGGCCGCCTGCGCCGGCAGCTGCGGCCCCGGGCACCTGCACCTGATCAACGGCCTGTACGACGCGCACCGCAGCATGGCGCCGGTGCTGGCGCTGGCGGCGCACATCCCCAGCGCCGAGATCGGCACCTCCTACTTCCAGGAGACCCACCCGGACCGGTTGTTCACCGAGTGCAGCCACTACTGCGAGCTGATCTCCCACCCGGCGCAGATGCCGCGGGTCCTGCAGACCGCCGTCCAGCACGCGATCGGCCGTTCCGGCGTCGCCGTCGTCGGCCTGTCGGGCGACGTGGCCGGGCAGGACGCCCCGCGGCAGGCCGCCGCGTCGGCGATGGTCACCCGGCGTCCCGCCGTGCGGCCCGGCGACGCCGAGATCGACGCGCTGGCCCGGATGATCGACGAGGCCGGCGCGGTCACGCTGTTCTGCGGCAGCGGCACGGCGGGCGCCCACGCCGAGGTCATGGCGCTGGCCGAGCGCGTCAAGGCGCCGGTCGGGCACGCGCTGCGCGGCAAGGAGTGGATCCAGTACGACAACCCCTACGACGTCGGGATGTCGGGGCTGCTGGGGTACGGGGCCGCCTACGAGGCGATGCACGAGGCCGACCTGCTCATCCTGCTGGGCACCGACTTCCCGTACACCGCGTTCCTGCCCGAGGGGGTGCGCACCGTGCAGGTCGACATCCGCGCCGAGCACCTGGGCCGCCGCTCCAGGCTGGACCTGGCCGTCTGGGGCGACGTCCGGGAGACGCTGCTCGCGCTCCTCCCGCGCGTGCGGCCCAGGACCGACCGGCGCTTCCTGGACCGGATGCTGCGCAAGCACGCCGACGCGCTGGAGGGCGCGGTGGCGGCCTACACCCGCGACGTCGGCGGCCACCGGCCGATCCACCCCGAGTACGTCGCCTCCGTCCTGGACGAGGAGGCCGCCGACGACGCGGTCTTCACCGTGGACACCGGCATGTGCAACGTGTGGGCGGCCCGCTACCTGTCCCCGAACGGCCGCCGCCGGGTGATCGGCTCCTTCAGCCACGGCTCGATGGCCAACGCCCTGCCGCAGGCGATCGGCGCGCAGCTGCTCGACCGGGCCCGCCAGGTGGTCGCGCTGTCCGGCGACGGGGGCCTGTCGATGCTGATGGGCGACCTGCTGACGCTGCCGCAGCACGGACTGCCGGTGAAGGTCGTCCTGTTCGACAACTCCTCGCTCGGCATGGTGGACCTGGAGATGATGGTGGGCGGTTTCCTGCCGTACGGGACCACCTATCCGGCCACCGACTACGCCGCGATCGCGCGGGCGGCCGGGATCCACGCCGTGCGGGTCGAGGAGCCGGGCGAGGTCCGGGCCGCGCTGCGCGAGGCGTTCGCCCACGACGGCCCGGCGCTGGTGGACGTCGTCACCGACCCCAACGCGCTGTCCATGCCGCCGCACGTCACCGGCCGCCAGCTGGCCGGTTTCGCGACGACCACCAGCAAGCTGGTCCTGAGCGGCGGCGTCGGCCGCATGATCCAGCTCGCCCGCGCGAACCTGCGCAACATCCCGCGCCCCTGACGGGCGGGCCGCGCCCCGTCCGTCGTGGCCGTTCCCCGGTCCTGGAATGCGCGGCGGCGGCAATTCGTTTCACGGGCACAGAAGTTGAATCTTAAACAGAGAGGGACGTCATGCCCGCCGTCACCGCAGACACCCTGACGCTGCCCCGCCTCGCCGCCCCCGTTCCCGGCCCCGTTCCTGGATCCGCCGCGCGCCCGCGCCCCGTGCGCTCGGTGACGGCCGCGCCCAGCGGTTACGAGGGCGAGGGCTTCCCCGTCCGGCGCGCGTTCGCCGGGGTGCCGCACTCCGTGCTGGACCCGTTCATCCACATGGACCAGATGGGCGAGGTCGAGTACGCGCCCGGCGAGCCGAAGGGCACGCCCTGGCACCCGCACCGCGGCTTCGAGACCGTCACCTACATCATCGACGGCGTCTTCGAGCACCAGGACTCCGCCGGCGGCGGCGGCACGATCACCGACGGCGACACCCAGTGGATGACCGCCGGCTCGGGCCTGCTGCACATCGAGAAGCCGCCGGAGCACCTGGTGGTCTCGGGCGGGCTGTTCCACGGCGTCCAGCTCTGGGTCAACCTGCCCCGCGCCCACAAGTTCCACCTGCCCCGCTACCAGGACATCCGCGCCCGGCAGGCCGCCCTGCTGGCCTCCCCCGACGGCGGCGCGCTGCTGCGCGTGATCGCCGGGGAGCTCGGCGGGCACGCCGGGCCGGGCGTCACGTTCACCCCGATCACCCTGGTGCACGCCACGCTCAGCCCCGGCGCCCGGCTGGAGGTGCCGTGGGAGCCCGGCTTCAACGCCCTGGCCTACGTGCTGGCCGGGCAGGGCGACGTGGGCGCCGAACGCCGTCCCGTCCGCAAGGGCCACCTGGCCGTCTTCGGCGCGGGCGGCGGCCCGCTGACCCTGGGCGCCGGCACCGGCCAGCCGCAGGCCGAGCCCAACCTGGAGGTGCTGCTGCTCGGCGGGCGGCCCATCCGCGAGCCGGTCGTCCACTACGGGCCGTTCGTGATGAACACCCGCGCCGAGATCCTCCAGGCCATGGAGGACTACCAGGCGGGCCGCCTGGGCGTGGTCCCCGCCGAGCGGGTGCCGCACGCCGACGGCCCCGTCCCCGGAAAGGAGTAGCCGTGAGCACGAGCCCCATCACCACGGACATCGGCACGACCGCCGAGGAGTACGCCCGCGGGCGGATGTTCTTCGAGCTGAAGGACTACATCGGGGCCGCGCGCATCCTGGCGCGGGTGGTGGCCGCCGCGCCGGGCGACCTGGCGGCCCGGCTGCTGCTGGCCCGCGCCTACTACCACTCCGCCCAGCTCGGGCGGGCCGAGGCCGAGCTGCGGCTGATCCTGGAGCGCGACCCGGGCGAGGCGTACGCGTACCTGCTGCTCGGCCGGACCCTGCAGCGCCGCAACCGGCCGCGCGAGGCCGCCCCCTACCTGCGGCTGCACGCCGCGATGACCGGAACCGCCTGAAGCCCGCCCGGCACCCGTCCCCCGCACGGGGGTACGGGTGCCGGCCACTGATCCCGTTTCCCCAGCAGCCGCTACTCCAGCCGCGGCGGCTGAGCCGACACCACCGCCACCGCGGCCAGCAGCGGGACCACCCCCCACGCCCCGAGCACCGTGAACGCCGCCCAGACCGGCATGATGTCCGGCGCCTGCTCGATCAGCTGGAGCGCCGGGTACGTCGGCAGGAACCGGTTGACCGGCTCTCCCCAGGGCAGCGTCCGGGCGACGAACGGCAGCACCAGGACGATCGCCGCCAGCGCCGCGACCGCCGCGGCGCCGTTGCGCAGGACCGCGCCGAGCGCCAGCCCGACCAGCGTGGTGACCACGATCATCAGCGTGCCGCCGGCGATCACCGTCCACGCCGCCGCCGGCAGCGCCGAAGGGTGGAACCGCGCGGCCACCAGCCGCCCGAACAGGTAACCGGGCACCGCGATCAGCAGCGAGGCGCCGGCCGCGACCCCGCTCAGCACGGCCGCCTTGGCCAGCAGCACGCGGGCCCGGGACGGCACGGCGACGAAGGTCGTGTCGATCATGCCGGACGCGTGCTCGCCGCTGACGGCCATCGTGCCCAGCATGCCGAGCGGGAGCTGGGCCAGCACCACGCCCACGTACACGGCCACGACGATCCCCATGGCCGCCTGGTCGGCCGTGCGGTCCGGATCCCAGCGCGCGATCACGGTGGAGGCGCCCAGCACCGTCAGCGCCAGCGCCAGCGACACCCCGGCGCCCAACGCCCACCACGTCGAGCGCAGGCTCCGCAGCTTGATCCACTCGGCGGCGACCGCGCTCACGGCGCGCTGCCCGCGACGAGGCCCAGGAACGCCTCCTCCAGCGACGTGCCCGGCCGGACCAGCTCGGCGAGCGCGGCGTCGGCACGCAACCGGCCCCGGGCGACGACGACCAGATGGTCGGCCGTGACCGCCATCTCGCTGATCAGATGGCTCGACACCAGCACGGTACGGCCCTCGGCGGCCAGGGACTTCAGCAGGTCGCGCATCCACCGGACGCCCTCGGGGTCGAGCCCGTTGGCGGGCTCGTCCAGCACCAGCACCCCGGGATCGCCCAGCAGCGCCGCGGCGAGCCCCAGCCGCTGCTTCATGCCCAGCGAGAACCCGCCGACACGCCTGCCCGCCGCGTGGCCGAGCCCCACCAGCTCCAGCAGCGCGCCGACGCGGGCGCGGGAGATGCCGTTGGAGCGGGCCAGCCACCACAGGTGCTGCTCCGCGCGCCGCCCGCCCTGCACCGCGGTCGCGTCCAGCAGCGCGCCGACCTGGGTGAGGGGCCTGCTCAGCTTCCGGTACGGCAGGCCGTTCACCGTGGCCCGCCCGGCGGTGGGCTCGTCGAGCCCGAGGAGCAGCCGCATGGTCGTGGTCTTCCCGGCGCCGTTCGGGCCGAGGAAGCCGGTGATCCTGCCGGGCCGTACGGTGAAGGAAAGGCCGTCCACGGCGAGGGCGCGTCTGAAACGTCTGGTCAGACCGGTGACTTCGATCATGTCCCCCACCCTGCGCCGCGACCGGCCCGCCGCGCATCGGTCCTGAGACCGATCCGCCCGGCCCCGGGGCCGGGCTAGGTTCGTACCGTGCGCGAGCAGATCCGACCTCCCCTGCTGAGCCGGGTGCCGGCCTGGGCCTGGATGACGATCGACACCGGCGTCGCCCTGGTGCTCGCGGCCTCCTTCCTCCAGCTCGTCTCGTCCAGGAGCCCCGCCGAGCCCGGCGTGCTGGACTACGCGGCGGCCCTGGCGACCAGCCTGCCCGTGGCGGTCAGGCGGCTGTGGCCGCGCCCGGTGTTCGTGATCGTCCTGCTGGCCGGGCTGGGCATGCGCGCCTTCCTCGTCCCGCACGCCGACCCGCTCTGCCTGCCCCTGGCCCTGTACACCCTGGCCACGCGCGGCAAGGCGGTGCTCGCGCTGCTGGCGGCGGGCGGCACCGCCGCCCAGGGCATCGTGCAGCTCCCGCTGACCGCCGTGGCCCGCGACCAGCTCGGCCTGGTGCTGGCCATCCTGGTGGCCGCGTGGGCCGCCGGCACGGCCGTACGCCAGCGCGGGCTCTACACCGAGCAGCTCGCCGCGCAGGCGGAGGAGCGGGCCCGCGCGGAGGCGATGGCCGAGCGGCTGCGCATCGCCAGGGAGCTGCACGACGTCATCGGCCACAGCCTCAGCACGATCGCCGTGCAGGCGGGGGTGGCGGGCCATCTCGGCGGAGCCGGCGAGATGAGCCGTACGCTGGCCTCGATCGAGCGCACCAGCAGGTCGGCGCTGCGCGAGACCAGGCAGCTGCTCGGCGTGCTGCGCGAGGACGGCCAGGACGGCCGGGACGCGCTGGTCCCCGCTCCCGGGCTGGCCGACCTGGAGACGCTCGCGGCCGGAGCCAGGGCGGCGGGCCTGGAGGTGGAGCTGAGGATCGACGGCCAGGTGGGCGGGGAGATGGAGCTGACGGTCTACCGCATCGTGCAGGAGGCCCTGACCAACGTGCTCAAGCACGCCGGCGCCCGCCACGTCCTGGTGCGCGTCGAGCGGCGGGAGGGCGAGCTGGCCGTGGAGGTCACCGATGACGGCACGCGCGGCCGGGCCCGCCCCTACGGGCACGGCCTGACCGGGCTGCGCGAGCGGGTGCGGCTGTCCGGCGGCGAGTTCGAGGCGGGGGCGCGCCCGGTGCGCGGCTTCCGCGTGCTGGCGAGGCTGCCGCTGTGATCCGGGTGCTGGTGGCCGACGACCAGGCGCTCATCCGGGCGAGCTTTCGCAGGCTGATCGACTCCGTGCCGGGGTTCCAGGCGGTCGGCGAGGCGGCCACGGGCGCGCAGGCGGTGACGGCGAGCGCGCGCGAGCGTCCCGACCTGGTGCTCATGGACGTGCGCATGCCGGAGATGGACGGGATAGAGGCCACCCGCCGCATCTGCGCCGACCGCCCGCGCACCCGCGTGCTCATCGTGACCACCTTCGACCTGGACGAGTACGTCTACGGAGCGCTGCGGGCGGGCGCCGCGGGTTTCCTGCTCAAGGACACCCCGCCCGCCGAGCTGATCCGCAGCATGAACGTCGTCGCCTCGGGCGAGTCGCTGCTGGCGCCGACCGCCACCCGGCGGCTGATCCAGCGCTTCGTGCACCCGCCGCCGGGGACGGGCGGCCTCGACATCACCGAACGCGAGCGGGAGGTGCTCGTCCTGGTGGCTCGCGGCCTGTCCAACGCCGAGATCGCCCAGAGCCTGTACGTCAGCCTCAGCACGGTCAAGACGCACGTCAGCAGCCTGCTGGCCAAGCTCGGTGCCCGCACCCGGGTCCACCTGGTCATCGCCGCCTACGAGGCCCGTCTGGTCTGACAGGACGCCCGGACGTTCCTCGCGGCCGGTTCCTCCCGCCGGAAAACGCTCGGCCCTCGCTCGGCTCGCCCGGCTCGCCCGGCCGAGGCTGCTCCAGCAGGATCACCGTGACTCCGCGCAGCCGCCACATCCGGCGCGCGACGTGGCCGAGGGCTGACAGCCGCCTCACCTGCGGCACGGCCGCGGGCGTCAGCCGCTCGGCGTCGTCCCGGATCAGCCAGACCCGCGCGCTCACCGGCCGGTCCTGCTTCACGTCCTGCGGCATCCGGCCATAGTGGCGCAGGCCCTCCCGCGACCAGGCGGCCGCGAAGATGATCTGGTCGTCCGGCCGCTCGCCGTCCTCGACGATGCCGGCCGCCTCCCGGTACTGCACCTCGTGTCCCTCGGGAAGCCGTGACTGCACCTGCGGCAGCAGGACGAGCGGCACACATGCCGCGACCACGAGGAACCGTACCCGGCTCAGCCCGAGCAGCAGGACGAACGCGGGCGCGGCCACCAGGACGTAGCGGGAGGCGTACACCGGTGTGGCCAGGTAGGAGGCCGCGTACAGGATCGCCGTCGGAGCCGCGCCCCACACCCCCAGCCCCAGCCTCAGCCTCAGCGAGCCGCCGTCCACCGGCTCGCCGTCCATGCGCTCGCCGACCGCCATGCGGCGCCACAGCCCCGCCAGCGCGCCCGCCACGATCAGCCACCCGGACACCAGCGCCAGGAAATGGCCGGGGTCCGTGGCGGGTTGCCAGGCCGAGGCCGTGCTGCGTAACAGCACGAAGTCCTCCCAGCCGGGCCGGGCCAGCCAGCCGACCTGCTCGATCTGCCCGGCCGACAACCAGGCCAGCGCCAGAGCGGGAGGCGAGCCGACGGCCATCCACGGCACACAGCGTCTCGTCAGCACCAGATGGCCGGGTAACACCAGCACCGCGAACAGATGCGCGCACGGCAGCAACGCCACGCTCACGGCGTAGACCGGCCAGCCGCCGTCCCCGCGCTCGGCCCGGTGCAGCGCCCAGAAGGAGAAGACCGCAGCGGCGACCGCCAGCGCGTACGGCCTGGTCTCCTGACCGAACCTGGAGATCGACGGGAGCAGGAGCAGGGTCACCCCCGCGACCGCACCCGCCTTCGCTCCCCCGATCCGCCGCCCGAGATCCGCCAGCATCCCGGTCGCGACCGCCATGCCCAGCGCCGAGGGCAGCCGCACCCACCAGTCGGCCGTGCCGCCCAGCCGGGTCCACCCGTACATCAGCAGGTAGTACGGCAGGAAGACGATGTCGCGCCGGCGCAGCGTCTCGACCAGGGTGTCAAAAGACGTGACCGCTTTCAGGGTGGCCAGCTCGTCTCCCCACAGGGACGGACTCCACGACCACGCCAGCATGATCAGCAACGCAGCCGCCCCCAGAGCCCACGGCACTATACGGACGTTCACACGAAGTCTTGCCGCCCGCCCGAAAAGGAGTTCGTTCGGCCGGGAGCGCGCGACGGGGACCGACGCGCCGCGCGGTGTCAGGCGTGCGGTGTCAGGGCGGTGCTCGACCGGTACGGCCGGCCGGACATCGGGATGCGGCGGAACAGCGTGTCGAAGACGACCTGCAGTCCGTCATGAACGATTTGTCACCGGTCTTCGGAGCGTGGCGGGGCCGTCGTGTCCGGCCCGAGCTCTCCGCTGAGCGACAAGGGGGCTGGCCTTACCCTGGTCGAGCGTCGAGCTCGGGCCGACGACGCGCGTCGCGCCGCGGGGAGCGCCGTGGGAGCTCCTAGGGAGCGCCGCGGCCCGTGCCTGGCGAAGCCCGGTCAGGGATCAGCGGTTTTCCTGGTCGAGGTTGCCCTGCGCCTGCACCGACAGGTCCTGCCAGTCGTCCCAGATCTTGAGCCGGTCGGCGTAGGCCTGCTGGATCATCGGGTAGAAGCCCTGGCCGAACAGCACCCGCAGCGGCGGGTTGTCGGAGTCGACGAGCTTCAGCAGTGCCTGCGCCGCGGCGGCCGGGTCTCCCGCGGGCATCTTGCCCGTCATCGCGCCGAGCCTCTGGCGCAGACCGTCATAGGCGGGGTCGGTCTTGGCCATGTGGCCGTTGGCCAGCGGGTCGGGGTTGTTGCCGTCCCGGGTGGCGAAGCCGCCGGGCTCGATGATGGTCACCTTGATCCCGAACTCGGCGACCTCCCCGGCCAGCGCCTCGTTCAGGCCCTCCAGCGCCCACTTGGAGGCGTGGTAGGCCCCGCCGAGCGGCATCGCGATGAGCCCGGCCGCCGAGGAGAGCTGGACGATGTGCCCCGAGCGCTGCTCGCGCAGGTACGGCAGCGCGGCCTGGACCACCCACACCGCGCCGAACAGGTTGGTCTCCATCTGGTCGCGCAGCTCCTGCTCGGTGAGCTCCTCCACCGCGCCGATCTGGGCGTAACCGGCGTTGTTGACGATGACGTCGAGCCGGCCGAAGTGCTCCTTGGCCCGCTTGACGCTCTCCAGGACGGCGGCCTTGTCGGTCACGTCCATCGTCAGCTGGAGGATCGCGTCACCGTAGGTGGCGACCAGGTCGTCCAGGCTCGCGGTGCTCCGGGCGGTCGCGGCCACCTTGTCGCCGCGGGACAGGGCGGCCTCGACGAAGTTACGGCCGAGACCGCGGGACGAGCCGGTGATGAACCAGACCTTGCTCATGACGTGTTTCCGTTCCTTCCACGACAACGGTTTACCTTGGTGCAGTCGTTGCACTGGCGTGCAACGACTGCACCAAGATATACTCATGTTGTGAGGCGACGTCAACCCGCCACCGGCCGGGCCCCGATCGACGCGAGGAAGACAGGAGACGATGGATGACCAGTGACGATCCGGTCCGCCCCGGCGGACGCGAAGCGCAGCGCCGCCGCACCCGCGAAGCGATCGTCGACCTGCTGCCCGCTGCGCGACGTCCGCAAGGCGGCCGTCATGCCCTATCGGCCTGATCCGGCTCAGCCGAGTGGCTGCTTTCGCCGCGGACCTGGCCGACCGGCTCGCAGGTCGCTCGGCATGCCGAGTGCTCGCCGGCCGCGATGCCCTCCAGCACCGTGACGCCGATGCCGCGCTCGAACAGGTCGCTCAGGACGATCAGCCCGTCCAGGAGGTTGCGGCCGAACCGGTCGGCTTCCTGACCGGCAAGCAGGTCACCGTCGCGGATATGCGACAGCACGGCCGGCGGCGCGGGCCGGTCGTCGGTCTTGAGCTTGCCGCTGATCTTCTGTTCGTCGGTGCTGACCCGGACGAGGCCGATGAGCGCCACGGCGGCCGCTCTCTAGATCCAGCCCTCCTCCCAGGCCCGGTGCGCGGCGGCGTGCCGGGAAGCCACCCCCAGCTTGCCCATCGCCGCCGACAGGTAGTTGCGCACCGTGCCCGGCGCCAGGTGCACCTGCGCGGCGATCTCCCGGATCGACCCCCCGCCCCGGGCCGCCCGCAGCACCTCCAGCTCGCGATCGGTCAGCGGGCAGTCGTCCTCGGTCAGGGCCGAGGCCGCGATCTCGGGATCGACGTAACGGCGCCCCGCCGCCACCGCGCGGATGATCTGCGCAAGACCGGCGGCCGGCGTCGTCTTCGGCACGAACCCGCTCACCCCCGCCGCCAGCGCCCGGCGCAGCACCCCCGGCCGCGCGTGCCGCGTCACCAGCACGATCCTCGCGTCAGTGGCGGCCCGGATCTCCTCGGCGGCCCGCAGCCCGTCGGCCGGCGGCATCTCCAGATCCAGCACGGCGATGTCCGGGCGGTGCTCCACGGCCAGCCGCACCGCCGCCAGGGAGTCGGCCGCCTCGGCCACGACGGTCAGATCCTCCTCCAGCTCCAGCAGCGCGGCCAGCGCACCCCTGAGCAGATCCTCGTCGTCGGCGATCAGCAACCTGATCATCATCCTCCTTCTTCAGGGACGGGAACGGCCGCCGTCACGGTGAACCGGTCACCGGCCTGGCCCCAGCTCAGCGTGCCACCCGCACCCGCCACCCGCTCGGCCAGCCCGCGCAACCCGGTCCCCCCGCCCGGCTCCGGCACGGCGGGAGCGCCGTCGTTGCTGACGCGCAACCGCACCACCCCGCCGGCCACCTCGCAGGAGACCTCCGCCCGCCGCGCCCGGCTGTGCCGCAGCACGTTGGTGGTCGCCTCCCGCACCACCAGCCCCAGCACGTGGCGGACATCCTCCGGCAAACCCTCACCAGCGCGGCCGGCCGCCAGAACGGCGTCGATCCCGGCCGCCCGCAGCACCTTGGCGGCGTTGGCCAGCTCGCCCTCCAGCGTCGTACGCCGGTAACCCTGCACCACCGCCCGGGTGTCGCGCAGCGCGTCGGTGGCCAGGCCCTGCACCTGGCGCATCTCGGCCGCCGCCCGTACCGGATCGGACCCGGCCAGCCGCGCCGCCAGCTCACTCTTCAACGCGATCACCTGCAGATGATGACCCTGGATGTCGTGCAGGTCGGCGGCGAACCGCAACCGCTCCTCCCGCACCGCCAGCTCCGCCGACAGGCGCCGGGCCTCCTCCAGCCGGGCCGCCACCTCCCACGACCACAGCAGCACCAGCGTCGTCCAGGTGACGAACAGCACCAGCCCGGCCGGGAACGCCGTCGCGAACAACCGCGGCTCACCCGCCAGCCCCCCGACCACCGCCGCCACGGCCGCCGCGACGACGATGACCACCCACCGGCGGCGCGCGGGCAGGAACGTCGCACCGGCCGACACCACCGTCGCCGGAGCCAGCGCCCACAACCCGTACTCGCCCACCAGCAGCAGGACCGCCGCGCAGGCCAGCGCGGCCACCGTCCCGACCACCAGCCACGCCACCGGCACCGGGCCCGGCGGGCGCAACCGCAGGTTGAACAGCACCGTCACGGCCACCGCCGTCACCACCAGCGCCAGCCCGCCGGCCGCGCGCACCGCCGGCGCGATGGCCGCGTCCCCGATCCAGTCCTTGGCACTGAAGGCCAGGAAGAAGACGGTCACGGCGAGAACGCTCCACAACGTGAAGCGGCGGAAACTGGTCAAACCCGGCGCAGGACCGCCCGGAACATCGGACATCTGGCCATTATCGGCCGTGTGACACCTGTCATGCGATCACATGACATGCCCATGCCGGGACGTGCGGTTCCGGCACTGACGGCGACCCCCCGGCCCGCGGGAGGCTGGCACCCACAGACACACCCCTCACCCCTCGCACAACAGACGGGAAGACCGCCATGACCAGCCCCGCGACCCCCATAACCCCTATGACCAGCTCCCCCACCGGCCCGGCCGCCCAGCCGCCCCGACGACGCTACCCGCTCGCGGCACTCGCCGCCCGCTGGCCCACCCTGGTCGCCCTCGGCTCGGCCGCCCTCAGCATCTCCGGCGACGGCGACCCCGCGAGCGAGATCAACGCCCTCGCCGAAACCATGATCATCCTGCCCCTGCTCTACCTCATCGTCGCCAAGCTGAACCGGCCCCGGCTGTCATGGCCCCTCCTGGGCATGAGCCTGGTCACCATCGTCACCCTGCGCCTGCTGGACCTCGCCCCGCCCTCCGCCGTCCTCGGCGCCGTCGCGGCCGCCGTCCTGCTGTGGGGAGCGGCCGGCGGACAGCTCAGCAAGGCCGGCGAGTTCCGTACGCAGGCACTCGGCATGCTCGGCTTCGGCGCGCTCGCCCTGGCCGGACTCCTCGCCGCCCCCGAAGCCGCCCGCTACCTGGTGGCCGCCGGCTGGCTGCTGCACGGCGCCTGGGACTTCGCGCACCTGCGCCGCGGCAAGGTCGTGGCCCGCTCCTACGCCGAATGGTGCGGCGTCGTGGACGTGCTGATCGGCCTCAACCTGCTGGTGTCGGCATGACCGCCCACCAGGGCCGGACCCCGGCGGGAACACCACCACCCCCGGCCCTCCTCAGCCGAACGCGCCGCCCAACCGCCCTTCCAGCATGAACAACAACTCCCCCAGCAGGCCCGCCAGCTCACGCTCCCGCTCCGGCGGCAACCCGGACAACAACGCGTTCTCGTACTCCAGCTGCTCGGGCATCAGCCGCGTGATGAACGACCGCCCCCGCTCGGTGAGCGACAGGTGCGCCACCCGCCGGTCACGGTCATCGACCCGCCGCACGACCAGCCCGATCTCCTCCAGCCGCCGCACCCGCTTGGTCACCGCCGCACCCGAGGCGAACGTCTCACGCGCCAGCCGCCCCGGCGTCAGCTCACCACCCACCCGCAACAACGCGCACAGCAGGTCGTACTCGGCACGGTTGACCCCCGCCCGGCCCAGCGGGGCGTCCGTCGCCTGCTGCAACAGGGCCGCGCACCGGTTGAGCCGGCCGATGACGGCGATGGCGTCCAGATCGGCGTCGGGAAGGACCTGCCGCTACTGGCGCAGCGCGATCGCCACGGCGTCCTCCACGTGCCCCGCCCCTCCCTCGTACGGCCGACGCAACGATCGTACGCGCCCGCCGCGAACCCCCGGAACCCGGCGACCCGCCCCTCAGGCGACCCGCCCACCCCGCGCCGCCCGCCCGGCCTCGACCCGCCCGATCCCGGCCCGCTCAACCTCGGCCCGCCCGGCCACCTCGGCCAGGCGACGGTGGCCGGCCCGCTCGGCGGCGGCGATACGCTCCCGAGGCAACACGACGCCCCGCCACTCCCCCGCCACCACATCGACCACCTCACGCAACTCCACCAGCGCCCCACGCAACCGGCCCACAGCCGGAACCGGCTCGGCCACCAGCAGCTCCAGCCGCTCCAGACTCCGGTGAACGCACCCGGCAGCCCGCCGATCCAGCAACACCACGCACGCCGCCAGCCCGGCCACCGCCCCCAGGCAGGTGTCCAGCCAGCGATCGGCCACCAGCACCGACACCGGCCGCGCCCCCGCGAACTCCGTCATCAAGATCGCCATCGGCGTCACGAACACATTGCCCAGCCAGTAGTTACGCGTGATCACCGCCTCCGTCACGAACTGCAACCCCAACACCGCCACCACCAGCACCACCGGCCCGAGCCGCACCACCGGCGCCAGCACCGTGAACAACGCCACCCCCGCCAGGTTGCCCACTACCCGCTGCAACGCCCGGCTCACGACATCGTGGCATTGGACGCAAACACCGAAGCAGCCGTCACCACCGCCCAGTACGGGCGGCCCACCCCCAACGCCATCGACGCCCACCCCGCGACCGCCGCCCCCACCGACACCATCCCCACCACCGCACCACTACACCGGCCACCCCACCGGCCACCGCCCTCGGCAACCCGCCGGAGCACCCGCGCCCCTGCCGGCCAGAGCGCCGGCCAGAGCGCCGGCCAAGGCGCAGGCCAAGGCCACCCGCCCGTAGACCCGCCTCGGACCGCGCAACGTCCCCTTCGGCAGCGGTTCCGGCCAGCTCGCCCCGCTTGGCGGCGGTTCCGACCAAATCACCCCGCTCGACGGCGGTTCCGGTCAGCTCAGCCCGCCGACCGGCGACCCCGGCCCACTCGGCGGCGACCCCGGCCAACCCGGCCGCGCCCGTCCGCCGGTTCCGGGCCGGCGGCACCGGCACCGGGCGTCCCGCGCGCAACTCCCGAGCCCAGCCCAGCAGCACCCCGGCCTCCCCGGGGCCCCACCCGCCGCCACCTCCGCCTTCGCCGCCGGCTCTGCCCCCGCCGACCCTGCCCCCATCACTAGCCGTGTCACCGGCCGGATGCTGGGCGCTCACCGATTCGGCCCGCACCAGCAGCCGGCGCAACCCGTCGCGCCCCTCACCCTCGCCCGCGTGCAGCAACGTCTGCCATGCCGCGTTCACCGCCGCCACAGCCGCGTGCCGCGCCCGGTGCGCATCGTCCCCCTTCCCGTCGTCCCCCTTCCCGCCATCCCGCTCGTCCCGCCGGACGCTCTCCAGCCGCGCGATCGCCTCCAGCGCACGAGCCACCGCGACACGCTCCGGCCCGTCGGGCCTGACCAGTGCCGGAGCCATCCCCACGAGCCAGGCCACGACCCCGCCCACCACGCCGACACCCACGTGCAGCGGCACGTCGGCGAGCCGCTGCGGCGCGAACGCCGCGCTCGCGGCGATGAAGGTGAGCACCACGTTGCCCGGCGGCCCGATCCGGGTGGCATCGCAGGCCGCCTTGTGCACCCCGGCCAGCAACGCCGCCACCACGACCCGGACGGCGACCGAGCCGGTGAGCGCGGCGGTGGTCAGCGCGACCGCCGTACCGGCCAGCATCCCCGCCACCACCCATGCCAGCACCCTGGCGCGGGCCGCGTACGGCAGGGCGTGACCGTACAGGGCGCACATGGCGCCGGCGGCGCCGTACAGCACCAGATCGAGCCGCCCGGCCACCAGCAGCGACCCGAGCACGAAGGCCATCGCGGCGACCGAGCTCAGCGCCGCCTTGTACCAGATGTCCCCGGGCGGCCCCAGACGCAGCGCGGCCCGGGCGAGCAGATCGACCGGGGTCCCCGAGTCGGCCTCAGACGGCGAGGCGAGGTACGCCTCCAGGCGGCGGCGCCACTCCCGAACGAGTCAGCCGGGCCTACACCGAGTCCAACTACCGCCGCCTCGTCCCCTGAAAACCGGATGTCACCCCAACCGCGTCTTCCTACCCACCCGTGACCAGCTCACGTAAGCCGCCGCCAGCCACTTCCCGTCGGTGTTGGTGTTTTGTTTAATTTTTCATTTTTGTACTAATCCGACTCCCTTTACAATGTAGATTCATAGCGCGGGCCGGGAGAGCGCGTTCCAGCCGTACTCCAGAAGGTCGAAGGCCCGGATGACGGCCTCGCGCGGATCGGCGTGGCTGTAGGCCGCACGGGGGGCCTCAAGGGCGAAGTGGGCCAGAGCTGTGCAGAGGGGGTCGTCCGCGGCGAGGCCGCTCTCCTCCGCGATGGCCCGGGCGAGCGCGGTGGTGTGGCGCAGCCACATCTTCTGGGCGTAGTCGCGCAGGGCGGGCGTACGGGCCACCAGTTCGGTGAAGACGGCGAGGGTAGTGTCGCCGTCCGTGGCGGCCATCCGCCGGGTGGTCAGGGCGTGCTCACGCAGCGCGGCGGGGATGGACTGACCCTCGGGCCGCTCGCGGACGGCGGCGAGCAGTCGGCTCTCCTGGTCGGACTCCTCGTCGAAGACGAGGGCCTCCTTGACCGGGAAGTGCTTGAACAGCGTGGTGGTGGACACGTCGGCCGCGTCCGCGATCTCGCGGATGCCGACCTCGTCGTATCCGCGCTCCAGGAACAGGCGTAGCGCGGCGTCGGCGATGGCCTGGCGGGTGGCGGCCTTCTTGCGCTCGCGGCGCCCCATGGGCGCGGAAGTGGAAATGGAATCCGTCGTGGTGCCGGTCGTGGGTCGGGGCATGGTGGCACTCTACCTCTTCGGTTGACTCGATTCAAAAGTTGAGCTGTTGCACTTATTGAACCGTTGTGCTTTTCTGGAGCGGCGTTGACGTACACAACAGAACGAAACGGAGCGCCACCATGAGCGCCACACCCCGCATCGCCATCATCGGAGCCGGCCCCGGCGGTCTGACCTGCGCCCGCATCCTCCAGAGGCACGGCATCACCGCCGCCGTCTACGACCGTGACGCCGGCCCCGCCGCCCGCGACCAGGGCGGCACCCTCGACCTGCACGCCGACAACGGCCAGATCGCCCTGCGCGAGGCCGGCCTCCTGGAGCGGTTCCTGGAGCTGTGCCGGCCCGAGGGCCAGGAGATGCGCCAGCTGGACCCGGCCGGCACGATCCTCTTCCACCACGTCCCCGATCAGGACGAGCGGTTCAAACCGGAGATCGACCGCGGCCTGCTGCGTGACCTGCTGCTCGACTCCCTCCAGCCCGGCACCGTGCGCTGGGGCCACGCTCTGGAGACCGTCGGCGGCCCCGCCGAAGGCCCCCGGCGGCTGCGCTTCACGAACGGCACCACCGCCGAGGCCGACCTCGTCATCGGCGCCGACGGCGCCTGGTCGAAGGTCCGCCGCGCCCTCTCCCCCGCCACCCCCCGCTACACCGGCGTGAGCTTCCTGGAAGCCTGGTTCCACGACGTCACCGCCCGGCACCCCGACCTCGCCGAGCTCGTCGGCCAGGGCAGCGCCGCCGCGGCCGACGGCGAGCGCGGCCTGTTCGCCCAGCGCAACGGCGGCGACCACATCCGGGTCTACATCATCCAGCGCGTCCCGGCCGACTGGATCGCCGCCGGCGGCCTCACCCCGCAGGCCACCGACGGCATCCGCTCCCTCCTCCTGGAGCGCTACCGCGACTGGTCGCTCCGCCTGCGCCGGCTGATCACCGACAACGACGGCCCCTACGTCGACCGCCCGATCTTCGCCCTGCCCGTCCCCCACACCTGGGAGCACAACCCCGCGGTCACCCTGCTCGGCGACGCCGCCCACCTCATGCCCCCGCTCGGCGTCGGCGTCAACCTCGCCATGCTGGACGCCTGCGAGCTCGCCCTCGCCATCGCCCGCCACGACAGCCTCGGCGAGGCCGTCCACGCCTACGAGCAGACCATGCTCCCCCGCTCCACGGAGATGGCCCGGCTCCTCGACGGTGCCGCCGACGGGCTGCTGTCCACCGAGCTGCCTGACTTCGCCACTGCAGGCGACCGCTGATCCCGGCCAGCACGACCTGGAAAGGCCACGCCTGTAGGGGGCTGGACGCATGGACTCGCCGTACCGTTTTCCGGCCGATCCGGCGTCACGCGGGGTCCCGCGAACGCCGACGGCCGGGCCATGGATCAAGAAGGAGCATCATGGGACAGCTGCGGGAGGCGCGGGCCGGCGCCGCCACCTCGCTCACCGAGCTGCGCGAGCTGGTCAGGGGCATCAGCACCGTCGAGCTCAGCAGCCCCACGGGCGACCCTCGTCGCCCGCCAGGAGGTGCCCGGCCTGCCGGTCCTGATCCTGTCCCAGCACGTCGAGCAGCTCTACGCCCGCGAGCTCCTGGCCGACGGCGCCGGCGGCGTCGGCTACTTCCTCAAGGAGAGCGTGTTCGACGCCGACCAGTTCGTCGACTCCCTGGAACGCGTCGCCGGCGGCGGGACCGCCATGGACCCGGCCGTCATCGCCAAGCTGCTGACCAGCGGCTCCGCCAACCGGCGGCTCGACCGGCTCACCGAGCGCGAGCACACCGTGCTCGGCCTCATGGCCCTTGGTGAGAAGATCGGGGGTGCTCCGAACAGCTAAGGCAGTACTCGCGATAGTGCCGGAACCGCTGCGCGTGCTCGCGCTGAAGCACCGTGAGCCGTTGAAGTTCGCGGTGGTGGGCGGAACGGCGTTCCTGGTGGACAACACGGTGTTCTACGGGCTGAAGCTGACCTTCCTGGAGCCGAAACCGGTGACCGCGAAGATCATCGCGGTTCTCGTGGCGACCATCGTGTCCTACGTGCTCAACCGCGAATGGTCGTTCCGGACCAGGGGCGGGCGCGAGCGCCGGCACGAGGCGGCGCTGTTCTTCCTGGTCAGCGGCGTCGGCCTGGTGCTCAGCTCCGCGCCGCTGTGGATCTCCCGGTACGTGTTCCACCTGCGGGCCCCGGAGGTGAGCCTGGTGACGCAGGAGCTCGCCGACTTCACGAGCGCGCAGGTCATCGGCACGCTGGTCGCCATGGTCCTCCGCTTCTGGGCGCTGCGGAAGTGGGTCTTCCCCGACGAGAGGACTCGGCCCGGCGGCGTGCGGCCGGCTCCCGCTCCCGCCGCCACGGATGAGCCGGCTTGACGGCAGCGGGTCCAGGAGCCGTTCCCGGCGGGACGTCGAAGGCCCGCCGCTCACAGCGCGGTGCCGGTCTCCTCGGCCAGCGCCCGCAGGAGGCGGTCCTGGAACGCCTCGTCGTGGACGGCGCGGTGGGGCTGCTGCAACCGGCGGTGGTACCAGTAGCCGCCGCTGGTCAGGGCCTGGGGGTCGTCGCTGGTGGCGAGCCATTCCTGCGTCCGGTGGCCGAGTTCGAGGTCGTCCGGCGCGTTCGGGCCGCCCATCTTCGTGGGCACCCAGCCCGGATCGACGGCGTTGCTCAGCACGCCGGGCCGCAGCCGGGCCACGGCGGCGGCGAGCGTGGTGACGAACAGCTTGCTGTCGGCGTAGGAGCCGGCGCTCCGGCCCCGCCAGTCCACCCCGGCCAATGAGGGGCGGCCGTCGTAGTGCGAGCCGCTGCTCAGGTACACCAGCCGGCGCGGCCCGGGCAGCAGGGCCGTGAGCAGATAGGGGGCGATGATGTTGACCGGCATGACCGCCCGCCCGTTCCACACGCCGGCGTTGTGGATGACCGCGTCCAGCGGCTCGGCCTCGTTCAGCCGCGCGGCGATGTCCCGTACGGCCCCGCGGTCGGTGAGGTCGCCGACCACGATGTGCGCCCCGCGCTTGACCAGCGTGTCCAGGGCCGTGGCGCGCTCCTGGTCGCGGGCGTGCACCACCACGTCGTGGCCCTCGGACAGCAGCGTGTCCGCCGCGGCGCGTCCCAGGCCGTCCGCGGAGCCGGTCACCAGGATGCGGCTCACGAGCGCCCCGCCCTTCGCGGGCACGCGGCCCGGCCGGATCCGGCGGGCGCGACAAGCGCGGCAGGTGCGGCGACCGCGGCGGGCATGGCGGGCATGGCGAGTACGGCGGGCATGGCGGGTACGGCGGTGGCCTGTCGTTCGGCGAATCTCATGGTCTCTCTCAGTCGTGCGGATCTCTCCTGCCCCTTCTGCCCCTTCTGGAAGGCGCGGACACCTCAGAGCGGCCGGGGCGGGAAGGGGACGCGAACAGCACGGTAATGGACAATCCGCCCTCGGAGCGGGCGCTGGTGGTGAGGGTGGCGCCGTGGGCCCGCGCGACGGCGCTGACGATGGCGAGGCCGAGACCGTAGCCGTCGCCGTGCCTGTGGCCGTCACCGTGCCTCTGGCCGTCGCCGTCGCCGTGGCGGTCGGGTGGCAGTTTCTGGAACGGCCGGAAGAGGCGCTGGAGCTGGTCCTCCGGGACGGCGGGGCCGCTGTTGACGACCGTGAGGGCCGCCCGGGCGCCGGAGACCCCCGTGGTGACCCGGACGTGCCCGCCCGCGTGGTTGTGGCGGATGGCGTTGTCGACGAGGTTGGCGACGAGACTTTCCACCAGCCCCGGGTCCCCTGCCGTCACGGCGGGCGCCAGGTGCCCGGCGAGGGCGATGCCGGCCTCGGCGGCCGGCTCGCGGCGGGAGGCGAGCACTCCTTCGGCGACGTGGGCGAGGTCGAGGGTGTCCCAGCGGGCTGCGCCGCGCTCGCCGGTGGCCAGGGCGAGCAGCGCGTGCACGAGCCGTTCCTGGTGCCCGCCGAGGGCGAGGGCCTCCTGGCAGGCCGAGCGCAGGGTGGCGGCGTCGGCGTCGGGGTCGGCGAGGGTGACCTCAAGGAGGGTACGCAGGCCGGCGAGAGGGGTGCGCAGCTCGTGGGAGGCGTTGGCGACGAAGTGGCGCTGGGCGTCGAAGGAGGCTTGCAGGCGGGCGAACAGGCCGTCGAGGGTGTGGCCGAGCTCGGTCAGCTCGTCCGTGGGGTCGCCGAGGTCCAGGCGCCGGTGGAGGTTGCCGGCGGAGATCAGCCTGGCGGTGGCGGTGATGGCGCGCAGCGGCCGCAGGAACCGGCCGGCGACGTACCAGCCGGAGGCCAGGGCGACGGGGACCAGCACGGCCAGGGCGACGGCGGACCCCACCAGGAGCTGGGGCAGGCCGATCCCGGGCCCGGCTCCGGCGGCGGCCGGGCCCGCCGGACGGTGACCCGCGGGCACGGTCGCGTCGATGCCGGCGAGCGGGACGTCGACCATGACCAGCACCAGGACCCCGGCGGCGTAGATCCCCGCCGCGTAGGCGAGCGCGAGCCGAGCCCGCAGCGACCTCCCGGCCGGCCCGCGGACGGTGCGGACGGTCACGACGGCCTGACGCGGTAGCCGCCCTCGCGGACGGTCTCGATCACCGGCGGGTCGCCGAGCTTGGCCCGCAACCGGTGCACGGCGTGCTTGACCGCGCTGCTGAACGGGTCGGCGGCCTCGTCCCAGGCGCGTTCGAGCAGCTCCTCGGCCGAGAGGACCACGCCGGGCACGGCGAGCAGGCACGCGAGCAGGGCGAACTCCCTGGGGCTCAGTTCGAGCCGCCGGCCGGCCCGGACGGCGACCCGGCGGGCCGGGTCGAGGGTGATGTCCCCGCACGTCAGGGTCGGCGGCAGCGGCGGGGTGGCGCGGCGGGCCAGCGCGCGGACGCGGGCGACCAGCTCGGCGAACGCGAACGGCTTGGGCAGGTAGTCGTCGGCGCCGAGGCTGAGCCCGTCCACGCGGTCCTCGATCGTGCCGGAGGCGGTGAGCATCAGCACGCGGGTCTCGCAGCGGTCGTGGGCGAGCCGCCGGCAGATCTCGTCCCCGTGGACGCCGGGCAGGTCGCGGTCGAGGATCACCACGTCGTAGCGGGTGACGGCCAGGCGGTCGAGGGCGGCGGTGCCGTCCAGGACGACGTCGACCGCCATGCCCTCGCGGCGCAGCCCGGTGCCGAGGGAGCGGGCGAGGACCTCGAAGTCCTCCACGACGAGGACCCTCACCGCCGCTCACCGCCGCTCGCCGGGCGGGTGGGACGGCCGGACCGGCCGCCGGGTCGGGGTGGCATGGACCCACGATGCCAGATCCCCGGTCGCAGCCCGGTCGCAGCCGAGTCGCGGTCGCCGCGACCCGGCTGGAACCGGTGGCCGCGTACAACCCTCGGCATGAGTTCATTCACCGATCACCGATTCGGCCGGCGGGCCGGGCAGGACGGTTTCCGCCGGGCGCTGCGGGCGGAGTGGGCCGCGTTCCGCGCCGCGCGCTCCCAGGTGCTCGCCGTGGCGGCCTCCGTCCTGGTCACCGTGTCGCTCGGGCTGCTGATCGCCGGGGGTGTCCGCAGCACCTGCGTGACCGGGAAAGGGGAGGGCGCCTGTCCCGCGCCCCTGGTGGGGCCGGACGGCACGGCGGTCCGGGACAAGTACTACTTCGTGCACCGGCCGCTCAAGGGGAACGGCGACATCACCGCCCGCGTGACGGACATGACCGGGCAGATCCGGCGGCCGGATGTCGTGCCCGGGGTCCGCAACGTCGAGCAGGGCGTGGTGCCGTGGGCGAAGGCCGGGCTCCTCATCAGGCAGAGCCTCCGGCGGGGCACCCCGTACGCCGCCGTCATGCTCACCGGCGCCCACGGCGTGCGCATGCAGCACGACTACGTCCACGACGTGCCCGGCGGCCCGCACAACGGCCCGCAGTGGCTGCGGCTGGCCAGGGCGGGTGACGTCGTCACCGGCTACGAGTCGGACGACGGCAGGGCGTGGGCCGAGATCGGCAGAGTCCGGCTGGCCGGGCTGCCGGAGAGCGTCGAGGTCGGGCTGTTCGCCACCTCGCCGGGTGTCCTGTGGGGCACGGCGAAGGCGTTCTCGCAGGTCACCGCCACCTTCGACCAGATCGCGCTGCGGGGCGCGCACGGCCCCTGGCGCCACGACGACGTCGGCGTCGGGATGAAGTCCGACGGCACGACCCCGCACCATCCGGGCGGGGCCGTCGAGTCCGGCGGCACACTCGTCGTGACCGGGAACGGTGACATCGGGCCCGTCACGGTGGAGGGCGGCATGCGCGCCGACCTGCTGCTGGTGGGCGGGGCCGTGGGGCTGATCCCGCTGCTCGTGGCGGCGGCCGCGTCCGTGACGGCGAAGCCCCGGCGCGCGCCGTCCGGCCCGGCGGCGGGCCCGACGGCCAGCCTGGCGAGCGGCCCGACGGCCAACCAGGCGAGCGGCCCGACGGCCAACCAGGCGAGCGGCCCGGCGAGCGGCCCGGCAGGCAGGTCCAGCCCGGCAGGCAGGTGCAGCCCGGCGGGCGGGTCCACTACGGCGGGCGGGTCCGGTACGGCAAGGGTGCTGCTGGCCAAGGCGGTCGTGGTCGGCGTGGCCTCGTTCGTGGCGGGGCTGGTGGCCTCGGGGGTCGTGGTCCCCGCCGGGCTGGCGCTGCTGCGCGCGCACCGCAACCCGGTCCAGCCGATCACCCTGGGGACCGAGCTGCGGGTGGTCGTCGGTTACGCGGCGCTGAGCGCGGCCGCCGCCGTGCTGGCGCTGGGCCTCGCCGCGCTGGTCAGGCGGGTTGCCGCGGCCACCGCGCTGGCCACCGCGCTGGCCACCGTGCTGGCCGTCGCGCTGGTCGTCGTGCCCCACCTGCTGGCGATCGGGGGCCTGATGCCGTGGCTGTCGGCGATCACTCCCGCCGCCGGGTTCGCGATCACGCAGAGCATCCCCGCGTTCGCGCACGTGGACGTCGATCCGTCACCGATCACGGGCTACTACCCGCTCGCGCCGTGGGCGGGCCTCGCCGTGACCTGCGGGTACGCCGCCGTCGCGCTCGGAGCGGCGATCGCCGTGTCACGCTCGGCGCGGCGGGCGGGGTGATGGTGTGAGGGCGGGCCCGTCAGGCGTCCAGGGCGGCGACGAGCCTGCGGGTGGCGTCGATCACCGCCTGGCGGCGGCGGGCCAGGGCGGCCTGCTCGGTCTCCTCGTCCAGGACGAGGCGGCACATCCCGGGCACCGCGAAGTTCCAGGCGATGAGTCCCATGACGGTGAACAGCAGGTCCTGGACGGCACGGACGCGCGCGTCCTCGGGGAGGCGGCAGGCCACTCCCCCGTCCACGAGGTGGCAGACCTTCTCGCGGAAGCCGGCGCGGCGCTCGCGCTCCTCCTCGCTGGAGGCGCCGGACCCCTCGGGCTCGCCGGGCGCCTCCAGCGCCTCCCACAGCAGCAGCCGGACCAGCTCCGGATGCTGCTGGTACCAGTCGAAGAGCTGCCCGACCGACTCGCCCACCGCGTCCGGATCGAGGGAGACGGACAGGCGGACCTCCTCCAGCTTCGCCCGCAGGACGGCGGCGAACAGCTTCTCCTTGCTCCCGTAGTACAGGTAGATGGCCTGCTTGTTGGCCTTGGCGGCGGTCGCGATCCGATCGACCCTGGCCCCCGCCAGGCCGTGCTCGGCGAACTCGGCGGCGGCGGCGTCGAAGATCCGCCGCCTGGTGTCCTCCGCGTCGTAGACCATGACCGAATTAAACCATCCGGTTGACTCCCGTATGCGCAGGGTGCAGGATCGGAGAGCCCTAAAACAACCAGATGGTTTATTTCGGAGAAGGGTCACCCATGACCACTGTCGCTCCCGCCCCCGTTCCCGTCCGCTCGCCGCTGCCGGGCGGGCTCTCCGGCACGACCGCCGTCCTGATCGGGGGAAGCTCGGGCATCGGGCTGGCGGCCGGCGTCCTGCTGCGCTCGGTCGGCGCCCGCGTCGTGCTGGTCGGCCGCGACCCCGACCGCCTGGAGGCCGCCGTCGCCCGGGTACGGGCCGCCGGCCCGGCCGCGGACGGCGGCGGCACGGCATCCGGTGGCACGGCATCCGGTGGCATGGCACCCGACGGCACGGCATCCGGCGGCACCGACGGCGGCACCGGCGGCGACGCGGTGATCGGTGTGCCCGGCGACGCCGGGGACGAGCAGGCCCTCGCCGCGGCCTTCGACCGGGCCGGGCACGTCGACCACGTGCTCGTCACCGCCGGCGGCGTCACCGGCATCGGCCCCCTGACCGGGCTGTCGGCCGACGACATCCGCGCGGCCGCCGAGTCCCGCCTCCTGGCGTCCTTCGCCATCGCCCGCGCGGCGGCCACCCGGCTTCCGGCGGGCGGCTCACTCACGTTCAGCTCGGGGATCCTCGTGGTCCGGCCGGCGCCCGGCATGTCCGCACCGCTGTCGGTCGCCGGCGCCGTGGAGACCCTCACCAAGGCGCTCGCCGTGGAGCTCGCCCCGGCCCGGCAGCGCGTGAACGCCGTCCGCTTCGGCCGGATCGACACTCCGCTCCTGCGCTCGCGGCCGGGACTGGACTCCGACGAGGCGATCGCCGCCGCCGGATCGGCCGCTCCCCTGGGCCGCTACGGCACCGCCGAGGAGGCCGCCGCGGCCGCCCTGTTCCTCATGGCCAACAACTACGTCACCGGCCAGGTCATCACCGTCGACGGCGGCGAGTCCCTCACCTGAGCGCCGCGGGTCCGCGCCGGCCGCCGCAAGCCCGCGCCCGTTCCGAGCGGCGCGAGCGTTCCCGCGTATCGCATCCGCCGAGCTCAGGGCGGGTATATCGTCACCTCCAACACGTCGGCAACCGGACGGGGCGGGGCGGGACGGGGATGGGCGAGGCGCGGGCGCGGCTGGCGCGCGAGCTGCGGTGGCTGTACCAGGCGGCCGGACGGCCGTCGTGCCCGCGGCTGACGGACCTGGCGCGGCGGCAGCGGCCTCCGGTCCGGCTGACGCTCGCCACGCTGTCGGCCTGGTTGTCCGGCACGGCGGTGCCCGGCGACCCGGCGGCGTTCCGGTTCCTGGTGCAGGTGCTGGAGGACCGGGTGTGGCAACGCGGGCCGGTGGTGCCGTACTGGCCGCTCGGCTGGCGGGAGTGGGAGCGGATGCGGCAGGCCGCCACCGCCGAGCGCGGCGCGCCAGGCCCGCCCGGCCCGCGGCCCCGCTGGGCCGGGCCACGCTGGCGGCGGCTCGGCGGGGCCGTCGTGGCGGTCGCCGCTGCTGTCACCTCCACCGCCGTCCTCGGCCACGTGCCGCGCGCGGCCGGCGGCCCGCCGGTGATCGCCTTCGCCGACGGCCTGGTCGTCGCCGCCGACCGGCTGCCCGGGGCCGTCCCCTGGTACGTCGCCCGGCGCGTCTCCGGCCCCGCCGCCTGCCCATCGTCGTGGATCTGCTTCTACCAGTACGACGACTTCAACCGCCGCTCCCCGGGCTGGATGATCCTCGCCCACGAGCCCAGGACCGGCGGCGACTGCTACGACTTCGCGCCGCCGTACGACAAGGCGATGAGCTCCTGGATCAACAACACGCCGTTCGCCGCCGCCTGGCACCCCGCCCACCATGACCACGGCCCGCCGTACCGCATGAGCCCCCACGCCCGCGCCGCCCACCTCGGCGGGGCCGCGCGCACCGCCTCCTCCTTCCGCATGGACGCCGCTCGCCCCGGACGGCTGCCGGACGGGCGCTACCTGGACGGAGGAACCGGCGTGGACGGCCCTCCGCCCGCGGCGCGCACCCACTCGACGTAGTCCGGGCCCGCCGGGCGGCGACCCCGCCGTCCGGCGCCCGTCACGCCCGTCAGCCGGTCTGCTCCGCGAGCCGGAACCGGTCCACCTTGCCGGTCTGGTTACGCGGCACCGACGCCACGAACACCACCTCGCGCGGCACCTTGAACCCGGCCAGCTCGCTCCTGACCGCCTTCTTCAGCTCCTCCGCCGACGGGCGCGCGCCCTCCTCCGCGACGACGTACGCGGCCAGCCGCTGGCCGTACTCCTCGTCCGGCACGCCCAGCACCGCCACGTCGGCCACGCCCGGCTGGCGGGCCAGCACCTGCTCGACCTCCTGCGGGAAGACGTTCTCGCCGCCGGAGACGATCATGTCGTCGTCGCGGCCGTCGATGAACAGCAGCCCGTCCGGGTCGCGGTGGCCCAGGTCGCCGGTGGGCAGCAGGCCGTCGGCCGCGCCGGTGAAGGTCAGCCCGCCGGCCACCAGCACCCGGCCCACCTCGCCGGGCGGCTGCTCGGCGCCGTCCGGGCCCGTCACGCGCACGGTCGCGCCCCGCGGCGGGCGGCCCACCGTGCCCGGCGCGAGGCGCAGCTCGGCGGGCGTGGCCAGCGCCGCCCAGCCGGCCTCCGTCGAGCCGTAGAGGTTGTACAGGACGTTGCCGTAGGCGTCCATGAACGCGGTGGACAGGTCCGGCGGCAGCGCCGACCCGCCCGAGACCACCACGCGCAGGGCCGGCAGCCGCCGGACCGGGCGCGCCAGCAGCCGCCGCAACATGACCGGCACCGCCACCAGCGCGGCGGCCCGCTCGACGGCCAGCGCGTCCAGCACGGCGTCGGCGTCGAACCGGCGCACCAGCACCACCGGGCAGCCCAGCACCAGCGCGGCGGCGTACCAGAGCAGCCCCAGGCCGTGGAAGAGCGGCGGCGCGATGAGCACCGGCTCGCCGCCGCGCAGCGGGACCGTCGTCAGCATCGACACGAACGGCTCGGCCAGCGCGGCCAGCGACAACCGCCGCGGGGCGCCCTTCGGCGCGCCCGTCGTCCCGGAGGTCAGCAGCACCAGCCGCCCGGGCCGGCGCGGCGGCGGAGGCGCCGCCGACGCGCTCCCCACCCGGGCGAGGCCGTCGAGATCCGTCAGGCACGGGCCGTCGAAGTCCACCGGCGGCAGGTCCGGCGCCGCGATCAGCACGTCCACGCCCTCGCGCACCAGCACCTCGCGCAGCCGCGGCCCGGCCAGCCCCGTGTTGAGCAGCAGCAGGTCGGCCCCCAGCCGGGACACCGCCGCGACCGCCAGCGGGAACCCGCGGTCGTTGGGCCACATGACCGCCACCGTCCGCTCCGGCCCCACGTCGTAGCGGTGGCGCAGCGCCGCGGCCAGCGCGGCCGCCCGCGCGTCCAGCTCGGCGAAGGTCAGCGAGCCCGCCTCGTCCACCACCGCCGTACGATCCGGCCAGCGCGCCGCCGCGATCGCCACCCCCGCCGCCGGCGTGACGTGGAAGTGCCGGTACGCCTCCACCACGCGCGCCAGCGCGGCGGGCGGCACCGGCGCCAGCAACCCGTTGCGGGTCAGTGTGACCACCGCCTCGGCCCCGAAGCCGCCCAGCTCGACCAGCTTTCCGATCATCAGCGCACCGCAGCCCTTCGCACGACGGGAGATAGACCGTTTACCCGGACAGATCCCCCCGAACCCTGCGCGGCGCGCTCACCGCCTGGACGGCCGCCGGTAGGTGACCGGCTCGTCCCCCTTCCCGGGAAACGCCATGATCAACAGCCGCTGGCCGTCCTTGTACAGGCCCTTCCGCCTGAACCAGTCGTAGTGCACCCGGACCCGGTAACGACCGGCCCGGCCCTCGAGCGCCAGGTCGGGAAGCTCGGCACCGCTCAGCTCGTCACCCAGCACGATCGAGCCGGACGGGCTCCGGTAACCGACCTCGACGACATGATCCCACCCCCTGGTCTCCACCGGCGGGCGACGCGCGTAGGTCTCCACCGTCACGCACACGGGAAAGCCGGAGTGGACGAGGACCATTTCACCCGCGTCACCGCGACCGGCCTGACGAGCGGGCGGTGACGCGGAGCCGTGTCGCACGCGCGCCGCGCGTCGGCCGCCCACTCCTCGGACTCCCGGTCCCGCTCGGCGGTCATGGCCCTGATCACCGCGCCGGCGCTGGGACAGATCTGCGCGAGCGGCTGGGTCAGCGCCTCGCGCGCCAGCCTCTCCACCGCCCTCAGACGGGCGGCCTCCCGGGTCGGCTCCGGCGGCTCCGGCTCGCCCCGCCGGCCGTCGCGCGGGGCGCACTCCCCGGCGGCGGTGGCCGGGCCGGGCTCCTGATCACCCACGGGTACGAACACCAGCACCGCCAGCACGCCGGCCACCGCAGGCAGCACGTGGTGACGTACCCGCCGAGCCGGCGCGGCCGGGTACAGCACCATCAGGAGCAGGGCCGAGGCCAGCAGCGCCGCGCTGTACCACGCCGGCGAGAGACCGAAGAAGACCTCACCGTCCGGCCCCGGCGCGAACAACCCCTCCGGATAGATCTGCACGCCCTCGTAGAAGAACGCCCCGGACTCCTCCAGCTCCGGATCCACCGTGAGCGCGCTGACGAACCCCACGGCCGCGGCGGCGGCCAGGACCAGCACCACCGACCGCACGACAGGGCGGGTCCTGCGCACCACGGCGGCCAGGACCAGCAGCGCGGGAACGCCCACGCCCACGAGCACGTCCAGGGCGAGCCAGAGCAGCGCCTGGTCACCGCCCGCGTCCACCCGGACGAACCGCTCGATCACCCCTCTCGGGCCGATCCAGTGGTACCTGCCGCGCGCGAGGTTGACCGCCGCCGGGACCAGCGGCAGCACCACCGCCAGGACGGCGAGCGGCCACCACCGGGCCGGCGCCCGCTCCGGCACCCGCCGGGGAACCGGCCCCCGAAGCGGCTCCGCAAGCTCGTGAGCGGTCCTGGCCTGCCACACCAGCCCGAAGACGCTCACCGCGCCGAGCAACGCGTGGACCACGAGGACGACGGGGAACCCGCCGCCGCCGCCGAAGCTGAAACCCCCGCCGGGCTGGAGCACCGCCATCACCTGCGAGACCACGCCGATCCGGACGGTCGCCGCGCTCCAGCGCGGATCGCGCGCCTGCGCGACAAGGATCGACACCCCCCAGACCAGCCACCCGTCGTCACCGAACCCGCCGAGGGCCAGGACCCGCCCGGCGGCGTCCAGGCCGAGGGCGGCGGTGATCTCCTGCCCGAGGCCGCCGACGCTCGCCACGATCCCCACGACCAGGGAGAACACCCGAAGCCCACGCGAGACACCGCCACGCAGCACCACGAAGAACAGCCAGACCACGGCCGGCTGCACGACACCGGAGAAGATCCCCGCCACCGTCCAGACCCAGTGGGCCTCCCAGGCGACGGCCAGCGGAGCGACCGCCATCATGACCACGCTCTGGGCCACGCCGGCGTACAGGGCGAGCCGGAGCAGGGCGACCGCCCGGCCCCGGTGCGCCGGCTCGCCGCGGACCCGCCCGCGCAGCACCTGCCACAGCGCCCACGCCTGCACCGCTCCGATGGGAACCAGCACGAACGCCAGCCACGGCGGCACGACGAAGGTCTCGTCGAAGAACCAGCCGAGGCCGGAGTCGCGGGTGACCACCGTCCACAGCGGCTCGCCCCGGCCCGTGACGGGCACGAGGACGCCCAGCACGACGACCAGGGCGAGATGACTGAGCGCGATCAGGGCCGCGATCCGGCCGAAACGGTGACGACGCATGACCCCTCCGGGGGCGAATCGGCCGAAAGCTTCTCACCTTAGTGAGCCCGGAGAAGTTGATCAAGGTGTGCGAGGATTCACTAACCCGACGCCTTTACAATGTAGATCAATGAGTGAGGCCGAAGCGCTCGGCGAACGCGGCCAGCTCCTCCCGCTGGACCTCCGCCTCCGCCGACCCCGGGCTGACGACGATCCTGGTCACCCCCTGGGCGGCCATCGCCTCGACGTCCTCCTCCGTCACGTCGATGGCGCCCCACCGCGTGTACTCCAGCGCCTCCGGGTCCCGCCCCGCCCCGGCCGCGGCGGCCCGCGCCAGGTCCCACTGCCGCGCCCGCTCCCCCGCGTCGAGCCGCCCTCCCGGGAAGTAGCCGTCGCCGCGCAACCCGGCCCGGCGCGCGGCCGCCGCGCTGGACCCGCCGACGTGGATCGGCAGGCCGGCGCCGCCGAGCGGCTTGGGGTAGCTGGACAGGCCGTCGAAGGCGAAGAACTCCCCCTCGTACGCGACGCCCTTCTCGTCCCCCGCCCACAGCAGCCGCAACACGTCGATCGCCTCGTCGGCGCGCCGCCCCCGCGTGGCGAAGTCCACCCCCACCGCCCGCGCCTCGCCGGGCAGCGCGCCGACGCCCACCGTGAGCAGCCTCATCCGTCCCCCCGACAGCACGTCCACGGTGGCCAGCCGCTTGGCGAGCGGCACCGGGTGGTGGTACGGGATCAGCAGCACCGCGGTGCCCAGCAGGATGCGCCGGGTCGCGCCGGCCACGAAGGCCAGGCTGTCCAGCGGGTCGACGTACGGGAGCGAGGGCGGCAGCTCGAACGGGCCGATCCGCGCGCCGGGGTACAGCACGATGTGCTCGGGCACGTACAGGGACTCGAACCCGCACTCCTCCGCGTGCCTGGCGAACTCCACCATCCGCCCCGGATCGGCCCCGAAGTAGGCCGTGTTGTAACTGATCCCGAACTTCACCGTCACCCCTCGCTGGTCGCTGGTGGTGGACAGGCTAGAACCTTGCCACCGGCGTCAAGGCAACCGGAAAGTTTCACGGTCTCTTGCCGCCCGATGGCGCGGCCGCTTTAATACGCCGAGATCCGGCGGCCCCACCCCAGGAGATCACGTGAACGTCTTCGCAGGCCCGAGCCGTGTCAGGGCCCTCTTCCGCTGGAGGCCGGCCGTGGCATCACCGTGAAACTTTCTTTTCGTCCCCCGGGAAAGCGCTTTCACCCCCTGCCGAGAAAGGACCCGTGATGCGGTCAAGAAAGACCGGCCCGGCCGCCCTCGCCCTGGCAGCCGCCCTGGCGACCACCGTGGCGGCCACTGCGGTCTCGGGCGGTGCCCCCGCCCAGGCCGCCCCGCCGACCAAGCAGATGGAGGACCTCGACCGCGGGCTGATCAGCGTGCGCTCCGGCTCGGGCAACCTGGTGTCCTGGCGCCTGCTCGGCACCGACCCCGACGGCGTCTCCTTCAACCTCTACCGCGGCTCCACCAGGATCGCCTCCGGCCTCACCGCCTCCACCAACTACCTCGACAACGGCGCCGCCGCCGACGCCTCCTACACCGTGCGCGCCGTGGTCGGCGGCGCCGAGCAGGCCGTCTCCCCCGCCTCGCTGCGCTTCACCGGCGGCGCGTACCTGGACGTGCCGATCCAGCCCCCGTCCGGCGGCACCACCCCCGACGGGGTCTCCTACACCTACAGCGCCAACGACGCCAGCGTGGGCGACCTGGACGGCGACGGCCGGTACGAGATCGTGCTGAAGTGGGACCCGTCCAACGCCAAGGACAACTCCCAGTCCGGCTACACCGGCAACGTCCTCGTCGACGCCTACCGGCTCGACGGCACCCGCCTGTGGCGCGTCGACCTCGGCCGCAACATCCGCGCCGGCGCCCACTACACCCAGTTCCAGGTCTACGACTACGACGGCGACGGCCGCGCCGAGGTCGCGATGAAGACCGCCGACGGCACCAGGGACGGCGCCGGCACGGTGATCGGCAACTCCGGCGCCGACTACCGCAACTCCTCCGGCTACGTCCTGTCCGGCCCCGAGTACCTGACCATGTTCAACGGCCTGACCGGCGCCGCGATGTCCACGGTCGCCTACGACCCGCCGCGCGGCACCGTCTCCTCCTGGGGCGACAGCTACGGCAACCGGGTGGACCGGTTCCTGGCCGGGACGGCGTACCTGGACGGCGAGCGGCCATCGCTGATCATGGCCCGCGGCTACTACACCCGCTCGGTGATCGCCGCCTGGGACTTCCGCAACGGCTCGCTCACCAAGCGGTGGACGTTCGACAGCAACTCGGCAGGCTCGCAGTACGCCGGCCAGGGCAGCCACAGCCTGTCCGTCGGCGACATCGACGCCGACGGCCGCGACGAGATCGTCTACGGCGCGATGGCCGTCAACGACAACGGCACCGGCATGTGGAGCACCCGCACCGGCCACGGCGACGCCCAGCACCTCGGCGACTTCGACCCGGCCCGCGCCGGCCTGGAGTACTTCAAGGTCAGCGAGGGCACCAGCCAGCCCGGCTCGCTCTACATCGACCCGCGCACCGGCCAGATCCTGTGGCAGACCGCCTCGGGCTCCGACAACGGCCGCGGCGTGGCCGGCGACATCACGACCGCGCGGGTGGCCTCGGAGTTCTGGTCCGCCGCGGACGGGAACCTGCGCAGCGTCACCGGCAACACCGCCGGCCGCAAGCCCTCCTCGATCAACTTCCTCGTCTGGTGGGACGGCGACCCGGTGCGCGAGCTGCTCGACCAGACCAGGATCGACAAGTACGGCACCAGCTCCGACACGCGCCTCCTGACGGCCTCGGGCGTCCACTCCAACAACGGCACCAAGGCCACCCCGTCCCTGTCGGCCGACCTGTTCGGCGACTGGCGCGAGGAGGTCGTCTGGCCCACCTCCGACAACCGGGCCCTGCGCATCTACTCCACCACCATCCCGACCGACCGCCGCCTCTACACCCTCATGCACGACCCCCTCTACCGGGTCTCGGTCGCCTGGCAGAACACCGCCTACAACCAACCCCCGCACACGAGCTACTTCCTCGGCGACCGCATGCCCACTCCGCCCAGGCCGGACATCTACGTCCGCTGACCGGCACCCCGGGTGACGGGACCGGCCGCGCACGACCGGCCCCGTCACCTGTCCCGAACGCCGGGGGCGGTTGACGTCCCGGAGCCGGGGAAGTGCGGCAGGATGCGGGCCACACGTTTCGGGTTCCTGGGCGTGCCCTCCAGCGCGGCCGCCCACTGGCCAGGGCAGGAGAACGCGCCGGAGGCCCTGCGCCGGGCGGGTCTGGCCGACCGGCTGCCCGTGCGCGACTACGGCGACCTGCCGCGCATCCGCATGCGTCCCGACCGCGGCCACCCGCAGAATTTCGCGCTGACGGCCGAGGTCGCCGCCGCCGTCGCCGGGCGGGTCGAGGGGATCGTCCGCGACGGGCTCGTCCCCCTCGTGGTGGGCGGGGACTGCACGATCGAGCTGGGCGTGGTGGCGGGTGCGTTACGGGCGGGCGCGGATCCCGCGCTGGTGTACGTGGACGGCGGCGCGGACCTGCGTACCCCGGAGACCGCCCCCACGGGCGTGCTCGACTCGATGGGCGCCGCCCACCTGCTCGACCTGCCGGGCGCCGCGCCGGAGCTGGCCGGGCTCGGCCCGCGCAGGCCGCTGCTGGCGCCCGGCGCGCTCGTCTTCTTCGGCTACGAGCGCAGCGACAACGCCCGCGAGCGCGACGCCTTCGACCGGCTGGACAGCCGGCGGCTGCCCGCGGCGGCGGTGCGGGCCCGGGATTCGCCGGGCTGACGGTCACCGAGTGCAACCCCGGCCACGGCGACGAGGCGGGGAAGGACCTCGCCCGGCTGGTGGACGGCCTCACCGCCGCGCTCGGTTGATCGGCGGACGTCCGCTCCGTGCCCCAGACTGCGGTGGAGAGGGATCGGCCGGGCGAACGGGGATGGCGATGACCGCGAGGACGACCAGGCGCAGGGCGAGGGCCGCAGCGGTGGTCATGGCGGCGGTCGTGCCGCTGGTGCTGCTCGCCGGCGGTTGCACGGCCCCGCAAGAGAGGCCGCCCGCGTCGCCTTCCGCGTCACCGCCCGTGTCGCCTTCCGTGTCACCGCCCGCGTCGCCTTCCGTGTCACCGCCCGTGTCGCCTTCCGTGTCCCCTCTCGCGTCGCCGCCCGGGCCGGGGCGGGCCGCGGCCCGGCAGGAGGCCCGGAGCGCCGGATGCGCCGCCGCCCACCCGCTGCGGCCCGGCCGCCGCACCATGACCCATGACGGCCTGCGCCGGACGTTCCTGCTGTCGGTGCCCGAGGGCAAGGGCCCGCACCCGGTCCTGCTCGACCTGCACGGCCTCGGCTCCAGCGCCGCGCGGGAGGCCGCCTACAGCCGCCTGGCCGAGGAGGGGTCGCGCCGCGGCTACGTCGTGGCGACCCCGCAGGCCGCCGAAGGGCGGATGGGCTGGACATTGCCCGGCACCGCCGGCCCGGACGACGCCGGCTTCCTCGCCGCCCTGCTGGACCGCCTGGGCGACGGCCTGTGCGCGGACCGGCGGCGCGCGTTCGCGGCGGGGATGTCGTACGGCGGCGCCATGTCCGCCGCCCTGGTCTGCGCCCTCGACGGCCGCCTGGCGGGGGTCGCGGCCGTGGGCGGGATCAGCGTCGCCCTGCCCTGCGAGCGGCCCCGCCCCACCACGCTGCTCGCCTTCCACGGCACCGCCGACCGCGCGGTCCCCTACCGGGGCGGGCACCCGTTCCCGGACGCGACCGGCACCCTGCGCGCCCTCGCCGACCTGGTGGTGCTGCCCCCGGTCGAGCGGGCCGTGGACGACTGGGCGCGGGCGTTCGGCTGCTCCGGCCGCGCCACCGCCCGCCCCGCCGCCGGGGTGCGGCTGCGGACCTGGAAGGCGTGTCCCTCCGGCGCCGCGCTGCGCCTCTACACCCTCGACGGCGGCGGCCACACCTGGCCGGGCGCCGCCGGGACCTCCGGCCCTGACGCCACCACGATCATCCTGGACGCCTTCGACCGCGCCCCCTCGCGCTGATCACCCTCCCGCGCACGCGACGGCTACCCTTGGGGCTCATGACTCAGGTGGGACACGTGACGGCCCGCGCCCTGCTGCGCCGGCTCGCCGTCGAACAGGCCGAATGCAGGGTGCCGTCGCTGACGGCGGCGATCGTCCGTGACGGGCGGACGGTGTGGTTCGGCGGGCGGGGCCGGGTCGGCGACGGTCCGCCGACCGCCGCCACCCAGTACCGGCTGGGCTCGATCACCAAGTCGATGGTGGCGGTGGTGGTGCTGCGGCTGCGCGACGAGGGCGTGCTCGACCTCAACGACCGCCTCGACGCCCACCTGCCCGGCGCGCCGCACGGCCATCTCACCATCGCCCAGTTGTTGTCGCACACCGCCGGCCTGACCGCCGAGCCGCCCACCGCGTGGTGGGAGCGCACCCAGGGCGTGCCCGCCGGCGACCTGCTCAAGCGGCTGGGGCCGGAGGAGGTCAAGCACCGGCCCGGCCGCCGCTTCCACTACTCGAACGTGGGCTTCGCGCTGCTCGGCGAGCTGGTCGCCCGGCTGCGCGGCGGCACGTGGTGGGACGCGGTGCGCGGCGAGGTGCTGGCGCCGCTCGGCATGGACGACACCACGCCGCGGCCCCGGGCGCCACACGCCACCGGGTACGCGGTCCACCCCTGGGCCGACGTGGTGCTGGCCGAGCCCGAGCACGACGCCGACGCCATGGGGCCGGCGGGGCAGCTCTGGTCCACGCCGCACGACCTGGCCCGGTGGGCGGCGTTCCTGGGCGGCGACACCGGCGGCGTGTTGTGCCCCACGACGCTGGCCGAGATGCGCGAGCCGGTCGGCGTGGACGACGGCGACTCCTGGACCGGCGGGTTCGGGCTCGGCCTGCAGCTCGCCCGCGTCGGCGGGCGCCGCCTGGCCGGGCACAGCGGCTCGATGCCGGGTTTCCTGGCCACGGTGTGGGCGGACGCGGCCGAAGGCGTGGGCGTGCTGTTCATGGCCAACACCACGAGCGGGCTGAGCGGCCGGCTGCTCACGGACCTGCTCGACATCCTCGACGAGCACGAGCCGCGCCTGCCCGACGAGTGGCGGCCCGTCCCGGCCGACCCTGACCTGCTGGCGCTGACGGGGCTGTGGCACTGGGGGCCGAAGCCGTACGCGCTGCGGCTGCTGCCCGACCGGGGGCTGGCGCTGGAGCCGCTGAACGGGATCGGGCGGTCCTCGCGGTTCGTGCCGCAGGACGACGGGACGTGGCTGGGGCTGGACGGCTACTACGCGGGCGAGACGTTGCGGGTCGCGCCGGACCACCTGGACCTCAACACGTTCATCTTCACGCGGGAGCCGTACGACCCGGCGGCGCCGGTCCCTGGCGGCGTCACCGGCTGGCACGCCTGACCGGCCGGCCGCCGGTCAGGTCGTGAGCGCGCGGACCAGGTCGGCGGCCGGGCCAGGGGGCAGCGCGCCGTGCAGGAGCTCCACGCGGTGGACCAGGCGCGGCGCGCCCAGCGGCACCCCGACCGGCATCCCCGGCAGGGGTCCCGCGGGACCGGCGGGGGCGGCGGACGGCGCGGGCAGGGCAGAGGCAGGCGAGGCAGGCGAGGCAGAGGCAGGCGGGGCGGAGGCAGGCGGGGCGGAGGCGGGCAGGACGGAGGCGGGCAACAGCGTCAGGCCGTGACCGGCGGCGACGAGGGCGACCACCGTGCGCACGTCGTCCCCGCGATGCTCCAGCGCCACCGGGAAGCCGTCGCCCACCAGGTCCCGCAGCCGCGACAACGGGCACAGCGGCGTCTGCAACCAGCGCGCGTCGATGAGGTCGGCCAGCCGCAGCGCCGCCCGCCCGGCGAGGGGATGGCCGGCGGGCAGCGCCACGACCAGCTCCTCCTCCCCCGCCCCGATCGCCGCCATCGGCCCCGCGTCGGGCGGGCGCAGCGGGTCGCTGGGCGCGGCGATGCCGTCCACCAGCCCGAGGTCGGCCTCCCCCTCGGCGACCATCTCGGCGACCCGTTCCCGCCCGCGGGTCACCACCGTCACCTCCAGCCGCGGCTGCCCGGCCCGCGCCCGCGCCAGCCGGGCGGCCGTCCCGGCGGCGAAGCCGAGCGGGGTGGCCGCCAGGACCAGCCGGTGGCGGGGCCCGGAGGCGGCGCGCAGCACGTCGGCGCGGGCCGCGCGCAGCCGCAGCAGCAGCGGCTCGGCGTGCTCCAGCAGCCGCCGCCCGGCCGGGGTCGGCTCCACCGGGCGGCGGCTCAGCAGGGGCAGCCCGAGGTCGGCCTCCAGCGCGGCGATCTGCTGGGAGATCGCCGACTGCGTGTAGCCCAGCTCGGCGGCGGCGGCCGAGAACGAGCCGCGCCGCGCCACGGTCACGAACGTCGTCAGCAGATGCGGGTCCATCAGCAACGCTTATATCAGGTACAGCAATCATCGTTGGCGCTTAACCGGTAGCGGCCGTCACGATGGAGGCATGAGAATCGCCCTGGTGGGGGACCGCTCCCCCAGCGTCCGCTCGCACGTCCGCGTCCCCCTGGTGATGGAGGCGCTGCGCGAGCACGACGGCATCGCCCTGGACCCGTACTGGATCCCGACCACCGACGTCACCGGCCTGGACGGCTTCGACGGCGTCTGGCTGCTGCCCGGCAGCCCCTACCGGGACGAGGCGGGCGCGGTCGAGGCCGTGCGCGTGGCCAGGGAGGGCGGCCTGCCGTTCCTGGGCACCTGCGCCGGGTTCCAGCACATGCTGCTGGAGTACGCCCGCCACGTGTGCGGCCTGGACGTGGCGCACGCCGAGAACGACCCGGCCGCCCGCGACTTCCTGCTCACCCCGCTGGCCTGCTCGCTGGCCGGTCACGAGAGCCTGGTCCGCCTCGCCCCCGGCACGCTGGCCGGCCGGATCATGGCGGCGCCGGAGACGCTGGAGGCGTACGTCTGCTCGTACGGGCTGAACGAGACCTTCAAGGAGGCGCTGACCGCCGGCGGGCTGCTCTTCTCCGGGCACGCCGCCGACGACGGCACCGTCCGCGTGGCCGAGCTGCCCGGGCACCCGTTCTTCCTGGCCACGCTGTTCCAGCCGGAGCTGGCCGAGCGGGGTGACCGGCCGCACCCGGTGATCCGCGCGTTCGCCGCGGCCGTCGCCCGGCACGCCGCCGGCCGCGAGGTGGCGGCGCGGGCCTGACCGGCTCCTCCGGGGAGCCGGTAGCGTGATCGGATGCGGTCCGAGGAGATCAGGCGGGTGGCCGGCGCGCTGGACGCCGAGGTGACGGCGGTACGGACGCTGGCGGGCGGCTTCTCCCACGAGACCTGCCTGCTCACCCTCGCCGGGGCGGCCTCCGGCCGGGAGTCGGTCGTCGCGCGGCTCGGCGGGGAGCGGCCCGGCGTCGAGGCCGCCGTGATGGCGCGGGCCCGCGCCCACGTGCCCGTCCCGGCGGTGCTGCGCGTGCTGCCCGCCTCGGACGGGTGCCGCCCGGTGATGCTGCTGGAGTACGTCCCCGGCACGCCGCTCAGCCACGTCCTGGAGGTCGGCCGGCACGGGCCGCGTGAACCGCGCAAGCCGCATGACCTGCACGGTCTCGGGGTGGAGGTCGGGCGGGTGGTGGCGGCCGTCGGCGCCGTCACGTTCGACCGGCCCGGCTTCTTCGGCGGCGAGGGGCTGGCGGCCGGGACGGAGCAGCCGTGGTCGGCGCAGTTGCCCGGCTTCGCCGCCGCCTGCATGGCGGCCGAGCCCGTCCAGGAGCGGCTGGACGCCGCCACGCGGCGCGAGTGGGCCGCGCTCTGCGCCGCGCACGCGCCCGCGCTGGCCCGCGTCGATCGGCACAGCCGCCTCGCGCACGCGGACGTCAACCCGAAGAACATCCTGGTCAGCCCGGTTGCGGGTGGCGGCTGGCGGGTGGACGCGCTGCTGGACTGGGAGTTCGCCTACTCCGGCTGCCCGTACGGCGACGCGGCCAACATGCTGCGCTTCGGCGCCGACTACCCGGCGCCGTTCGTGGCCGGTTTCCGCGCCGGCTTCGCCGCCCACCAGCCCGCAGGTGCGCCGCTGGACCGCGACTGGGCGTACCTGGGGCGGGTGCTGGACATGTTCGCCCTCAGCGACCTGGTCACCCGCCCCCGGCGCAACGCAGTGGTCGACCGGGCGGCGGAGGAGATCCGCCGCTGGACCGCCGGCGGCCTCCCGGACGCCCCGGACGGCGCGGGCTCAGGCCGGTGAGGTGGTGGCCTCGCGGGTCGCCAGGGCGGCCAGCCTGCGCAGGCTGTGGCGGAACAGCGCCTTCGCCAGCGGGCGCACGAGCGGCCACCCCGCCCGCCCGGCCGCCCCGAACGGCAGCAGCAGCTCCTCCGCCCAGATGACCCGGCTGCCGCCCGCGCACGGGCGCACCCGGAACGCACCCCGGCCGCGGACCACCCGCCCGGTGTGCCGCATCAGGACCAGCCGGGGCGGCTCCCACCGGTCGATGGTCATCGGGTCCAGCACCCCGAGCGGCCGCACCCCGGTGTACGCCTCGATGGTGTCCGGCCCCACCTGGCGGGTGCCGGTCAGCGGGATCCACTCCCGCTGCCGGGGCCAGTCGGTGATCAGCGCGAACACCTGCTCGGGCGGCGCCGCCACCTCGACGGCCGCGCCCACGTACACGGCTCTGCCCATGTCTCCCCCATCTCCTCCGGCTGCTCCTACCCCTTCCCGTAGGATCGTGGCGTGTCCCGTTCCCTGCCGCCGGACGAGCTGAGCAGGCATCTGCGGCCCCCCGCCACCGAGCAGCGGCTGCGGTTCGGGCTCGGTGCCGAGGGCATCGAGCGGCTGGAGGCCGCGCTCGTCGGCGAGGCGTTCGCCACGCACCGCCACGACACCTACGCCATCGGCGTGACGCTGGCCGGCGTGCAGACCTTCCGCTACCGGGGCGAGCGGCGGCACTGCCTGCCGGGCGAGTGGCACCTGCTGCACCCCGACGAGTCGCACGACGGCGCGGCCGGCACCGAGGAGGGGTTCGGTTACCGGATCCTCTACGTCGATCCGTTCCTGGTGCAGGAGGCGCTGGGCGGCGGGCCGCTGCCGTTCGTGGCCGATCCCGTGGTGCGGCCGTCCGGCATGCATCCGGCGCTGCTGGCCTGCCTGCGGCGGATGGACGAGCCCCTGGACGAGTTCGCGCGGCTGGAGGTGGTGCTGATGATCGCGGCGGCGCTGCGGCGGCACTCCGGAGCGGCCGCCCTGAGCCGGCCCGGCGGGCCGCCGGCGGTGGCGGCGCTGGCGCGGGTGCGCGAGCTGATCGCCGCCGATCCGGCGGTGCGGCGCACGGTGGCGGAGTTCGAGCGGGTGTCGGGGCTGGACCGGTGGACGCTGGCCCGCCAGTTCCGGGCGGCGTTCGGCACCAGCCCCACCCGGTTCCGGACGATGCGCCAGCTCGACCTGGTACGGCGGGCGCTGCGGCGCGGGACGCCGCTGCGCGAGGCCGCCCTGGAGGCGGGCTTCGCCGACCAGAGCCACATGACGCGCATGTTCAAACGCGCCTACGGGCTCACGCCGGGCCAGTGGCTGGCCGCGCTGCGCGCGTAGGCTCCCTCGGGCCGCCGGTGACGATCACGACCATGCCCGTTCCGCCTCCGTCCTGGCCTCGATCGCGCGTATCACGGCCACCATGTCGAGCCCGCCGTGCCCGAGCGCCAGCGTCTCGGCGAACAACTCGTGGCAGACGTCCAGCAGCGGCGAGGCCACGCCGCGCTCCCGTGCCGCCTCCGCGATGAGCCGGTTGTTCTTCAGCACGTCGGCGACGGCCGCCTGGGCGGCGAGGTCGTCCTCGACCAGCTTGCGCGCCTTGCCCCTGGACACCTCGCTGGCCATCGGGCCGGAGGCGAGCACCCGCGCGAACGTCTCCAGGTCCAGCCCGTGCCGGGCGGCGAAGTGCGCGGCCTCCGCCAGCCCGCTGACCATGGTGATGAGGAACAGGTTCACCGCCAGCTTCATCAGCAGCGCGCCCGGCACCGGCCCGCACGGGATCGTCTCGGCGCACATGGGCGCCAGGAGGGGCCGGACCCGCGCCACCGTGTCCGGCTCGCCCGCCAGCATCGCCACCAGCCGCCCGGCCTCGGCCGGGCCGCGCGACCCCGACACCGGCGCCTCGGCGTACGCGCCGCCCGCCGCGAGCACGTCGGCGGCCAGCCCCGCGGAGTGGGCGGGCGACATGGTCCCCATCTGCACCACGGTCCGCCCGGCGACGCGGGCGGCGAAGCCGGGCGTGCCGCGGGCCAGCACGGCGTCCGTGGCGGCCTCGTCGGCCAGCATGAGCAGCACCACCTCGGCCTGCCGGAACACCTCCCCCGGGCCGGCCGCCACCCGCGCCCCGGCCGCCCGCAGCGCCTCGCCGCGGGCCGGGGTGCGGTTCCACACCACGAGCGGCGTCCCCGCCCCGGCCAGGTTGAGCGCCATGGGCCGCCCCATGATCCCCAGCCCGATGAACCCCACTGTCATCCGCCCGACCTCCGACCTCGCCCGGGCGGCACCGCCCGGGCGTCCGTTGTAGCGCGGGAGGCGGGCGGCGGTCTTGAAGGGTTGTGACCGGCCGGCCGGCGGGGTGTGCGGGTCGCGCACGCCGAGGCCAGGTCCGGGAAAAGGGGCGGGTCCGGAATAGGGGTGGTGGCCGGGCCGTTGGCCTGGATGCGGCCCCGTCCGGGGTGCGCCCGGACGAGACGCGCCGTACCCGGCCTGCAAAGACGACGCTTCCACGAAAGGAAGCCGTCATGGCCTGGATCATGATCGTCGCCGCCGGCCTGTTCGAGGTCGCCATGGCCTACTCGCTCAAGCTCAGCAACGGGTTCTCCGCGCCCGGCCCGAGCGTCGCCTTCGGCGTGTCGGCCCTGCTGTCCTTCGGGCTGCTGGCGCTGGCGCTGAAGAACCTGGAGGTCGGCACCGCGTACGCCGTGTGGACGGGCATCGGCGCGGTCGGCACCGCCGCCCTCGGCATGATCGCCCTCGGCGAGAACACCTCCCCGCTCAAGCTCCTCTCGATCGGGCTCATCCTCTGCGGGGTCGTCGGCCTCAACCTGGCCGGGGGCGGTCACTGAGCCGTCCGGGCTTACTCTGGACATGAGGTGATTCGCCGATGTTCGAGCCACCCGTGCCGCCGCCGCACCGCTACGTGCCCTGGAAGGATCCGGACGATCCGGACGCCGGGGAGGAGTGCCGGGTCTGCGGCGGCGAGGAGGACCCGCGGCGGCCCGGCCTGCACCGGGACGAGATCGCGCCCGAGCCGCCCGCGGATCCCGCCGCGCTGCCCCTGCACGAGCACCTCGTACAGGTGATCCGCGCGGAGCTGGCCGGCGCGCCGGTCCCGCTCCTGGACGCCCAGCTCGACCTCCTGGCCCGCCGCGTCGCCCTGGCCCTCCACCTGCGCGGCGCGATCAGGCCCCGCCGCTCCGACTGGCGCCCGCCCACGGGCCACGCGGCCTGAGACCGGTGTCCAGCGGGCGGGCGCGTGTCTCCCGTCAGCTCTCCAGCGACATGTACAGGCGGGTCCCCCGGGGGACGTAGCCGAGTCGTTCGTAGACACGGCGCGAGCCCTCGCCGCCGTACTCCAGCCACACCGTCTCCGCACCCCGGTCGAACATGGCCGCGGTGACGGCGGCGGTGACGGCGGCCGCGATGCCGCGGTTGCGCCAGGCGGGCCGGGTGCCCACGCCGGCCAGCTCGGCGGTGCCGACGGCGGGCGGCGAGCTGGAGGCCGCCCCCGCGCAGCCGCCGTCCGGTGCGCGGACGAAGCGCACCACCCCGCCGCTGTCCCGCAGCCGCCGCAGCCGGGCGGCGCCCGCCGGCGAGGGGGCGAACTCGCCGCCGAACGCCTCCGACAGCGCGGCGTCGATGGCCAGGTAGTCCTGCTCGTCCTCCGGCTCCACCACGGCCGGCCCGGCTCCCGGCCCGGGCACGGTCAGTCCGGACGGGGTGCAGACGAGGTAGTCGTGCGCCGCCTCCACGCCGAACCCGGCGGCACGCAGGGCGGGCGCCACGTCGGGCGCGGCGTCCGGCGCGAACTCCAGCCGAGGCTTGAGCCCGCGCTCCCGGAAGGCGGCCACCAGCGCCGCGACGTCCGCGGCGGTGGGCCGGGCGCCGGGCAGGGGGCTGGCGTAGTTGACGTGCGGGCTGTCGGTGCTGGGGTCGATGCCCACGACGAAGCCCGCGGTCTCGATGACGACGGGACGGCGGCGCAGGTTGGCCACAGCGAAACTCTGGACGTCGGTGCCCAAGGTGATGATGTCCTCACGTGAATGAATGCGTACGTCGGAAACCCCGGCAGGGGTGAACGTGGGGCCGCCGTGAGGAGACGGAAGTGGCACGAGGCGCCGTGGAGGCTGGCCTGTCAGTGCCGACGGCGGCCGCTGCGGGACGCCGAGACCATGGACTTCGATCCTTCGTTCTTCGGATGACCACGCGCCCGTCGCGCGCGGCCGACGCCTACTCTGGCACAGGGCCAGGGCGTGGGCAAATCACGGGGACGGGGCCGGTCAGCGGCCGCCGGTGAACGGGGCCTCACCCTCCTTCAGCGGACGGAAGCGCAGCGCCGACCACACCTCGTCCACCGCGACCTGGCCGTTGGGCCGCAGGCCGTACGCGCCGACGATGGGCCAGAGCGTGTCGCGGTTGACGTCGGAGGCGTTGCCCTTCGGGTAGGCCACCCACAGCACGCCGGGCTCGGCGAGGTGGTCGCGGTGGCGGTCGAGCAGGGCGCGGGCCGTGGCGGCGTCGGCGGCGAAGAGGACCGCGACGTCGGCCGCCTTCAGGTCCTCGGCGTGGCGGGCACCCTCGGGCAGCGGCTCCAGCAGGGGGCGGTGCGCGGCGTCGGAGACCCAGACGGCGGTCCGCGGCTTGACGAGCAGCTTGGCGGCGACGGTCCTGGGGGTGCCGGGCTCGGCGGTCATGGTCAGCTCCGGGTGTAGGTGAGGTTGAGGACGCCGGTGGTGAAGGTGGCCGATCGGGTGAGCGTGAGAGGGATCTGGCCGAGGCCGTCGCCGAACAGGCGCTGGCCCTGCCCGACGACGATGGGGTGCAGCAGCAGGTTGAGCTCGTCGAGCAGGCCGTCGCGCAGCAGGGCGGTGACCAGGGTGGGGCTGCCGGTGACGGAGATGGTGCCGCCGGGCCCTTCCTTGAGCCGGGCCAGCTCGGCGGTGACGTCGCCGCCGATGACGGAGGTGTTCTGCCAGGCGGGGTCGGTGAGAGTGGTGGAGACGACGTACTTCTGGACGGCGTTGAGCCGGGCGGCCATCGGGTCCTTCTCGGGGTCCTGGTGCGGCCAGTGGCCGGCGAACTCCTCGTAGGTGCGCCGGCCCAGCAGCAGGGCGTCCGACTCCTGCATCTGCCGGCCGACCTCCTGGCCCATCTCGTCGTTGAAGTACGGGAAGTGCCAGGTCTGGGGCGCCTCGACGACGCCGTCGAGCGAGATGAACAATCCTGCGACGATCTTCCTCATCGTGTGTCTCCTCGTCCGTTCGGGGATGCCCCCATCCTCTCGCCGAAAAATTTAATTGTCAAGACCATCACAATTGTCGGTCGCACGGTACGGAGATCTGGCCCAGCAGCGCCGGCCCCGGCCGACGGCAACGCGGGTATCGCAGAGCGGGACGAAGAGAGTTAAGGGCCGCTGATCTCCGGGCACCCCGCCGGTTCAACGATCTCCACACCGATCGGAGCCACGGTCCCGCCCTTGCTGTCGCCATAGGGGCCGAAGGTGGCCGGCGTGGGCGCTACGCCCGGCTCCGCCGAGGGCCCGGCCACAGACCGGAACGACTCCCGCACAACGAGGTACTCGGCGTCCGTGAGGGCATCCGTCCGGCAGTCAGGCGGGCCCGCGGCACTGCTCAGCGCGGGAAGAGCAGCAAGGCCCAGGATCGCCAAGGCCACCAGGCTTCGTCGGTTCATACGCTGCTCGCCATGGGCCCCAACCCTACAGAAACCACCCTCGCCGAGTCAGAGGCGCCGGAACCAGACGGCGAAAGACGCCCGGCAGGAGAGGTCCTGCCGGGCGTCTTTCTCACGGGTACGCGTCTCAGCGGCGGGCCGCTCGCTTCTCCTTGCGCCGCTCGGCCAGCCGCACGCCGACGAACACCAGCACCGCCGCCACCACGAGCCCGATCACGACGTTCGTGCCGACGCCGACGTAGGTCTCGACGAGGTGCCACTGCTCGCCGAGGAGGTAGCCGGCCATCACGAACAGGGTGTTCCAGATCAGGCTGCCGGCGGTGGTGAGCAGCAGGAACATGGGCAGCGGCATGCGCTCCACGCCCGCCGGGATCGAGATGAGGCTCCGGAAGATGGGGATCATCCGCCCGAAGAACACCGTCTTGCGGCCGTGGCGCTGGAAGAACGCCTCGGTCTTCTCGATGTCGGACGTCTTCACCAGCGGCAGCTTGGCGGCCAGGGCCAGCACGCGCTCGCGCCCGAGCAGGGCGCCCACCCAGTACAACGCCAGCGCGCCGACGACGGAGCCGAGGGTCGTGCACACCAGCACGTCCAGCAGGTCCATCTCGCCCCGGCTGGCCGTGAAGCCGGCCAGGGGCAGGATCACCTCGCTGGGCAGGGGCGGGAAGAGGTTCTCCAGAGCGATGGCGAGGCCCGCCCCCGGGGCCCCCAGCGCTTCCATCAGTCCAACGAGCCAGTCAGTCATGAGCCTTAGGCTAGGGAAGATCGGATATGCCTGAAATGAGGCAGGTGCCCGAGGTCACCTGGGGTAAACCTCACCCCTCCCGTACCGTACCGTGTACGGAGGGTTCGGCGTAGCGGGCGACCAGCTCGGCGCCGATCCTGGCCAGCTCGGCGCGGACCTCCTCCGGCTCCACCACCTCCACCTGGGCACCCCATCCGGCCAGGTGCTCGGCGATCGACAGGGCCATCGGCGCGGCCACCCGCACCCGGGCCCGGCCGTCCGCCGCCCTCCCGATCACCTCGCAGTGGCGGCCGAACTGGCCGCGCAGCACCGCCACGTACCGCTCGGCGATCAGCACCACCGCCGGCACCAGCGAGCGGCGGCGCTCGACCTCGCCGACCACCCGCTCCCACTCGGCCGCCAGGTCGAAGCCGTCCGGGCGCTCGGCGGGCAGGCCGGTGGTCCCGGCCTCGGCGATCCGGTCCACCCGGTACGTCCGCCGCCCCGCCCCGGTGTCCGCGACGAAGTACCACACGCCGTCCTTGTCCACCAGGCCGAGCGGGTCCACCAGCCGCTCGGCCGGCTCGCCGCCCTTGCGGGCGTACACCAGGCGCACCTTCCGCCTGGCCACGACCGCGTCCTGCAACGCCTGGACCATGGGCGGCGGCTCCCGGCCGCTCTCGCCCCAGCGCGCCGGGTCGGACAGCACGGCCCTGGCGGCGGCCTCGGCGTCGGCGCGGAAGGTGGCGGGCAGGGCGCGGACGAGCTTGCGCAGGGCGGAGGTGAGCTCCGGCGCGGCGGTGGTGGCCGGGCCGAGGAGCAGGAACAGCGCCCGCGCCTCGGCGGCGGTCAGCCCGGTCAGGTCGGTACGCGCCCCGCCCACCAGCGACCAGCCGCCCCCGCGCCCCGGCTGCGGATAGACCGGGACGCCGGCGGACGACAGCGCCTCCAGGTCGCGGCGGGCGGTGGCGACGGAGATCTCCAGCTCCCGGGCCAGCTCCGCGGCGGTCAGGCGGCCACGCCCCTGGAGCAGGAGGAGGGTGGCGACGAGCCGGTCAGCGCGCATGCGTCCCATGGTCGCAGCAAAAGTGCTCAGGAGATGAGCACTTCAGCCGGGATGATGGGGTCATGGAGATTTTCGAGGACGCCGCCGCCTGGCGGGCATGGCTGGAGCGGCACGGCGGCAGCGCGAGCGAGGTCTGGGTGGTGCTCGCCAAGAAGGGCACCCCCGGGCTGACGTACGTGGAGGCGGTGGAGGAGGCGCTGTGCCACGGCTGGATCGACGGGCTGACGCGCTCCCGCGACGCGGGCACGTACCTGCAGCGCTACACGCCGCGCCGGCCGCGCAGCGGGTGGTCGCGCTCCAACGTCGAGCGGGTGGCGCGGCTGACGCGGGAGGGCAGGATGCGCCCGGCCGGGCTCGCGGCCGTCGAGCGCGCCCGCGCCGACGGCCGCTGGCCCGGCTGAGCCGGGACGCCGCGCGCCCGGGCCCGCGCGAACAAGCGCCACCGGCGCCGCCCGGGTTCGCGTGGATGAGCGGCCACCGGCGCCGCCCGGGTTCGCGTGGATGATCTCCTGGTCCGTCAGGAGAGCACGTAGACGACGTGGCCGGCGGAGGCGGGGTCGTCCAGGAGGGAGAGCATGCAGTCGGCCGCGTCGGCGCGGGTGGTGCTGTGGCCGCCCCGCAGGTTGCGGTCCCTGGAGGTGCGGTAGCGGCCGGTCGGGCCCGCGTCGGTCAGCCTGCCGGGGCGGACGATCGTCCAGTCCAGGCCGGAGCGGCGCAGCAACTCCTCGGAGGCGGCCAGGTCGGCGTAGGAGTGGCGGAACAGCCGCTGCACGACGAGCGGCTTGACCACGTACCGGGTGAAGGGGTCGTCGCCCGCGTCGGCCACCATGCCGGCGGCGCCGACGGTCAGGACGCGGCGCACGCCGGCCCCCCGCATGGCCTCGGTGACGGCGGCGACGCCCCCGGAGTGGACGGTGGTGGGGCCGCGCTCGCGGCTGCCCAGGGCCACGAGCACGGCGTCGCGGCCCTTGACGCCCGGGGCGATCGCGGCGGGGTCCATCACGTCGGCCTCGACGACGTCGATCCGGCCGCGGAGGTCGCCGGGCAGCCGGGAGCCGTCGCGCACGACGGCGGTGATCTCGTGGCCCCGGCCGAGCCCTTGGCGGAGGAGTTCGCGCCCGATGCCGCCGGTGGCGCCGAAGACGGCCAGCCTCATGGGACGTCCCCTTTCCCTTCAGGGGTGAGTGAGCATTCACTACCGACTTTACCTCGCCTGTCCCTGAACCGGGAGCCGCCCCTGCCGTTGTCCGGGCAAGGGGGCCCTCGGACAACACGGGAGGACATCGTGCGTAGTTACGCCACGGAGTTCATCGGGACCTTCTTCCTGGTCCTCACGGTCGGCGCCACGGTCCTGGCCAAGGCGCCACTCGCCCCGGTCGCCATCGGGGCGATCCTCATGGTCATGGTCTACGCGGGCGGGCACGTCTCGGGCGCGCACTACAACCCGGCCGTCACGCTGGCGGTGCTGCTGCGCGGCCGGATCAGGCCGGTGGACGCCGCCGCCTACTGGGCCGCGCAGGTCGCCGGCGCCCTGGCCGCCGCGGTCACCGCCACCTGGCTGGTCGCGCCCGCGAGCGTGACCGTCCTGGCGCCGTCCGGGCGGCAGCTCTGGGTCGCGCTGCTGGCGGAGGCGCTGTTCACATTCGCGCTGGCGTACGTGGTGCTCAACGCGGCCACCAGCAGGGACCACCCCGGCAACAGCTTCTACGGGCTGGCCATCGGGTTCACGGTGGCGGCGGGGGCGTTCGCGGTGGGCGGGATCTCGGGGGGCGCCTTCAACCCCGCGGTGGCGCTCGGCGCGGCCACGATGGGGCTGTTCGCCTGGTCGAAGATCTGGGTGTGGCTGCTGGCCGACCTGGCGGGCGGCGCGCTCGCCGGCATGGCCTTCCTCGCGCTCAACCCGGGCGACCGCGCTCCCGGGCGCGCCCCGGAGCGGGCCCCCGATCTCGCCCCGGCCGGACCCGGCGCCCAGGCCGCGGCCGGCTGACCGGGCGGCACGGCCATGCCCACCGCGCGCGAGCTGGTCGAGCGCTCGGGCCTGGACGCGGACGTCCTGGTCGCCGGGCTGTCCGCGGCCGCCGGGGCCGAGCTGGGCGCTCTGTACCGGTACACGGTGCTGACCTCCGGGCCCCTCGCCTACGCCGGCGAGGGGTTGCGGGAGGTGCTGCGCGACATCTGCGACGAGGTCCGCCGCCACTTCGAGTGCCTGGTCCGCCGGGTATGCGAGCTGGAGGGCACGTTCCCGGCCGGAGCGGGGCGCTTCCTGGGGGACGCGGACCCGGCCTGACGCCGCCCGCGCTCAGGGGAGGTTGAGCTGCCAGGAGACGCCGAAGCGGTCGTTCACCCAGCCGAACTTGGTGCTGAACCCGTGCGAGCCCAGCGCCATCAGCGGCGTGCGGTCCTCCAGGAGCGCCGCGTACAGCCGGTCGATCTCCTCCTCCGACGCGCAGTCGACGTACAGGGAGATCGACGGGGTGAAGGTGAAGCCGTGCCGCACCGGGCTGTCGATGCACATGTACTCCTGGCCCGCCAGCGTGAAGACCGCGTGCTTGACCTTCCCCTCGGGCCCGGGCTCGCCCGGCTCGAAGCGGGCGAGGCTCACCACCTTGGCGTCCTCGAAAAGGGACTGGTAGAAGGTCATGGCCTCCTCGGCGTCGCCGTTCTGGAACATGAGGAACGTGGTGATCTTCTGGCTCATGCGCGGGTCTCCTCGTCGGGGGCGTAGAAGGCGGTGACGGTGGCGGCCTGGGCGGCGGCCCGCTCCGGCGGGACGCCGGCGGCCTCGGAGGCCCGGCCCCACGCCTGGGCGGCGGCCGCGATGACCCGGCGGCCCTCGTCGGTGAGGTGGAAGGTCTGCTCGTTCACCTTCTCGCCGCCGGCCAGGTGCAGGGCCAGGCCGAGCACGGCGAGGTCCCAGCCCACGCCGACGGCGCCGGGGCCGTAGCCGTCCCACATCTCCGGCGGCACCTCGGCGGTGTGGCGCAGCTCGAACAGGGTGGCCTCGCCCTCGGGCGTCAGCTCGACCTCGACCTCCGACAGGCCGGGGGCGTCGCCCATCACCCAGCTCACCTTCAGCCGGCGCGGCGGCTCGCACTCCAGGATCTCGCCGCCGGCGTTGCCCTCCAGCTGGAACCTGCCGCCGAGCTTGAGCTCGCCGCTGACCGGCAGGAACCAGCGTTTGATGCGGTCGGGGTCGGTGCAGGCGTCCCACACGTCCTCGATGCCGGCGTCGTAGCGCCGGCTCAGGGTGACGACCTTGCGTTCTCCGTCGACGAGCTCACGGTGTGCCCGGGTGACGTGGTCAATCATGTCCATCGGGGGTGTCCTTCTCCTCTGTTGTCGGACGGCGTTCGCGCCTGCCGCGGGCCAGCTCCGTGGCCAGAGCGTCGAGGCGCTGGTCCCAGAAGCGGCGGAAGCGTTCCAGCCACATGTCGACCTCCCGCAGCGGGCCGGGCTCGACGGCGTAGAGCCGCCTGGTCCCCTCGGCCCGCACGCTGGCGAACCCGTTGTCGCGCAGCACCCGCAGGTGTTGCGAGACGGCCGGCTGGGAGATCCCGAACTCCTGCTGGATGACGGCGGTGACCTCGCCGGAGCTCCGCTCACCGCCGGCGAGGAGCTCCAGGATCCGGCGTCGGACCGGATCACCGAGGACGTCGAATGCGTGCACGCCCGGAGTATTTCAGGGTGCGCTTATATAAGTCAAACCTGGGATAGCGGTCAGTCGTCCAGCCCGCGGGCGCTCAGTGCCTCGCCGAGGGCGTCGGCGTGCCGCAGGGCGCCGACCACCAGCGGCACCGCGAAGGCCCGCAGGCTGCGCTCGACCCCGCGGGCCCGCTGGGCGTCCCTGACCCGGCCGGCCAGCGTGGTCAGCACCGGGACCGTCCGGATCGTCAGGGACAGCAGCAACGACAGCCGGAACGGGTCCAGCCCGGCCAGCCGCGCGGGGGCCATCAGCCGCTCCAGCGCGGCCATCATCTCCGAGGTACGCGTGGTGATCGTGACCAGCCCCGCCAGCGCCACCGCGAGCACCACGCGCAGCGTCACGACGGCCGCCCCCTCCAGGCCGACGAGGAGCCACTGCAGGGCGAACAGCGCCGCCGCGAACCAGCGCACCGGCCGCACCTGCGCCCAGGCCGCGGCCGGGCCGACCCGCGCCAGCGCGTACAGGGCCGCCGTGCCGGCCGCCGCGCCGCCCAGCGCGAGCGGCGAGCCCAGCAGCACCAGGGCGGTGCAGGCGGCGGCCAGCCCGGCCAGCTTGGCGCCGGCGGGCAGCCGGTGCAGCGGCGAGGAGCGGGGGACGTAGGCGCCGGTCAGGCCGGTCGCGCCGGTCATTCCCCTCATGCCCGTCACGCCATGAGCTTGCGGTAGCGGGCCAGGGACTCCTCCGGCGGCCCGTCGGCCACCACACGGCCCTCGTCGAGCACCAGCACCCGGTCGAAGCCGGCCAGCAGCGGCAGGTCGTGGGTGACGACCACCACCTGCTGCGGCATCTCGCGCAGCAGCTCGGCGACCTGGCGCGAGTGGCGCAGGTCGAGCAGCGTGGTGGGCTCGTCCATGACCAGGACCTGCGGCTCCAGCACCATCACGGAGCACAGCGCGAGGAGCTGCTTCTGCCCGCCCGACAGGTGGTGGGCCGGGTGGTCGGCGTGCCCGGACAGGCCGTAGCGGGCGAGCACCTCGGCGACGCGCCGCTCGACCTCGGCGCGGGGCAGGCGGTGGCGGCGCAGCGAGAAGGCGACGTCCTCGGCCACGGTGGGCATGACGATCTGCGCGTCGGGATCGGTGAACAGGAACCCGACGCCGCGCCTGATCCTGGCGGCGTGCCGGCGGGTGTCCATGCCGAGCACGGTGACGGTGCCGGAGGTGGGCAGCGCCAGGCCGTTGATCAGGCGGGCGAGCGTGCTCTTGCCCGAGCCGTTGGCCCCGACCACGCCGACGCGCCGCTCCGCCAGCGTGGCGGTGACGCCGCGCAGCACGTCCCGCTCGCCGAGGCGGACGTGCACGTCCGCGAACTCGATCATCTCCCCCACCTCACACGACCTCGAACAGGGCGGCCACTCCCAGGCCGCCGCCCACGGCCGCCGCGGCCAGGCCGAGCGTGCCCGGCGGCGCGCCGCCGCGCACCAGCCGGGTGAACAGCCTGGTCACCACGACCGCGCCGGTCGCGCCCCACGGATGGCCGAGCGTCAGCGCGCCGCCGTCGGGGCAGACCCGATCGGCGTCGGCGCCCAGCGGGTCGAGCCCGAGCGCGTCGGTGACGGCCAGCACCTGGGCGGCGAACGCCTCCACGACCTCCACCGCGGCCACCCGCTCCAGGCCGACCCCGGCGCGGGACAGCACCCGCCGCACGGCCGGCACCGGCCCCCAGCCGGGCAGCGCCGGATCGCAGCCCACGACGGCCCCGGCCACCAGCCGCAGCCCCGGCAGGCCCGCGCGCAGCCGCTCGGGCAGCACGGCCACGGCCGCGGCGCCGTCGCTGACCGGGGAGGAGTTACCGGCTGTCACTGTACCGCCCGGGGCGAACGCGGCCGGCAGCCGGGCCAGCGTCGCCGGGCGCAGCGGGCGCGGCCGCTGGTCGTCGTAACGGCCGCCGAGCGGGACGACCTCCTGGGCGAAGGCGCCCCGGGCGCGGGCGGCCAGGGCCGCGGCGTGGCTGCGGGCGGCGTAGGCGTCCTGGCGCTCCCGGGTGATCCCAGCCGCCGCGGCCAGCGCTTCGGCGGCCGGGCCCATGTCGGGGTCGGGGTGGCCGGCCGGCGCGAACGGCGCCCGCGCGTAGGGCTCGGCCTCCCCCCGCCTGGTACGCAGCGGCGCGGTCGAGGCGCTCTCGGCCCCGCCCGCGATTACCAGCTCCGCCTCCCCCGCCCGGACGGCCTGGGCGGCCACCAGGATCGCGGCCAGGCCGCTGCCGCACTGCCGGTCCACGGTCAGGCCGGGCACCTCGTGGCCCAGTCCGGCGGCCAGCGCCGCGACCCTGGCCACGTTGCCGCCGGGGCCCGTGCAGTTGCCGAGGACCACGTCGTCCACGGGGCGGCCGCCGATGTGGGAGGCCAGGTCGCCGGCCACGGCGGCGAGGACGGGGGCGGCCAGCGCGTCCACGGTCAGGTCCTTGTAGGCGTGCCCGGCGGTGCCGATGGGCGTGCGGCGCGCGGCCACGACGACGGGCGCGCCGGGATCGGCCACGCCGGGGCCAGGAGCGGCCGGACCCCCGGCGGGCGGGCCGGGGCGGGTCACGTCAGCCGCCGGATGCCGGGGTCGCCGTCGGCGAGCCGGGCCGCGACCAGGGCGCGGGCGGGCTTGCCCGCGCCGGTGCGCGGCAGGCTGGGCATCGCGTACCAGCGGCGGGGCCGCTGCGCCACGTCCAGGCCGCTCCTGGCGACCGACTCCAGCAGCGCCCGCGGCGGCGGCGACCCCCCGTGGCCCTCGACGACCGCGGTCACCACCGCGCCCAGGGACGGGTGGGGCGAGCCGATCACCACGATGTCGCTCACGCCGGGCACCTTCCGCAGCACCTCCTCGACGTCCTCGGGCACGATGGTCGCCCCGCCGGTCTGGATCGCGCCGCCGCCGCGCCCGCGCAGCCGCAGCGGCTCCCCCGCCCGGTACGGGTGCGCCACGTCGCCCACGGTCATCCAGCCGTCGCCGTCGCGGCGCAGCGGCCCGGCCACCCCGCCCAGGTAGCCCTCGGCCAGCCAGGGCGAGCGGGCCCACACCTCGCCCAGCCCGCCGGGGCCGGGCCGTACCTCGATCTCGACCTCCGGGAAGGGCCGCAGCCCGCTCCCGTCCGCGTCCGCGGCGACGAACGACAGCTCGGTCGCCCCGTAGTAGGCCACGACGCGCACCCCGGCCCGCGCGGCGGCCGCCCGCGTCCCGGGGTCGAGCGCGGCCCCGCCGGTCACGGCGGTGCGCAGCGCTCCCGGCCGGGCCAGGACGGCGGGCAGCAGGTGCGGCACCAGGTGCACGACCGTGGCCCGCTCCAGGTGCGCGGCCAGCGCGGCGGCGGAGGGCCTGCGGCCGGGCACCACGGCGGTCGCGCCGGTGGCCAGGGCGTGCACGGCGGCGAAGGAGTACAGGGAGGACGACAGCGGCCCCGGGACGAGCACCACGTCGCCGGCGCCGATGCCCGCCAGGGCGGCCAGGTGCGGGAACGACCCCGTCCAGGAGGCCCGGGTGCGGACGACGGCGCGCGGGCGGCCGGTGCTGCCCGAGCTGAAGCAGGCCCACGCCAGGTCGCCGGGCGTGGGGTCGTGCTCGACGGCGGGTCCGGGGGCGTCCGGCAGTGGCGCGTCGGCCAGCAGGTCCACCCGCGCCGCGCCGGCCGTGCGCGCCCACCTGCGCCGGTCCCAGGCGGGGTCGCCGACCAGCGGGGTGGCGCCGGCCAGGTCGGCGGCCAGCACGGCGACCAGCAGCGCGACCGGGTCGGCGAGCCCGATCGCGACGAGCGAGCCGGGGCGCACGCCCCGGCCGGCCAGGTGCCGCGCGGCGCCCTGGACCCGGCCGGCGAGCCCGCCGTAGGTGAGCTCGCCGAGCGGCCCGCACAGCGCCACGGCCTCGGGACGGACGCGGGCGTGCCGCAGGACGTGTCCGGCAACGGGCATGGAGGTGTTCACGCCCTCCGCAGCCGCTCGCGGTGCACGGCCGGCACCGCGTCGGGATAGGCCCGCTGGACACCTCTGGCCACGGCGGAGGCCAGCACCGCCTTGATCAGGTCGCCGGGCAGGAAGGCCGCGCTGAGCAGCGCGGCCGTGGGCAGCGAGACGCCGGTGACCAGGGCCTGCACGGGAATGCCGAACAGGTAGATCACGCCGACGCCGCCGATCAGGCAGGCCGCGACGAGCCGGAGCAGGCTCGGGCTGCGGCCGGCCCGGTCGACGAGCCAGCCGGTCACGGCCGCGCCGGGCAGCCATCCGATCAGGAACCCGGCCGAGGGCCCGATGAAGACGCCGAGCCCGCCGCGCCCGCCCGCCAGCAGCGGCAGGCCGGCCGCGACCAGCACCAGCAGCACGGCGACGGCGAGCGCGGCCCGCCACGAGCCGAGGATCACGCCGGCCAGCATCACGCCGAGGGTCTGGAGCGTGATCGGGACCAGGTTGCCGAAGACGTTGACCGAGCCCGGCAGCCCCAGCACCGCGATCAGCGCGGCGAACACCGCCACCCTGGCCAGGTCTCCGGTGGGGAACCTTCGTCGCTTGCCTGCATTCGTCATGGAGTCGATCTCACACCAGAACGGCGCGCTTCAGGCATGGAGGGTTCCCACAACTTTCCGGTCGATCATCTGCGGCCCGCAGATACCTCCCGGCAGCCGGCCGCCTCGAACTCCTTGTCGATCGCGGACTCCCTGCTCTCCACCTCGTCCTTGGGGATGGCCTTGTTCGGGAGGGTGAAGCTCAGCCGCCGGGACGTGCCGGAGAGCGAGGACGTCATGGTCATGGTGATGGTGTCGGGGATGATGCTCCTGGCGTCCGGGTAGTGCAGGCGCACCCGGTAGGCGCTGACGGAGCCGTGGCTTTCGAGGCAGGCGCGGGCGCTGTCCTCGATGCGCTTCATCAGGCCCTGGTTGATCTGCCGGCCGTTCATCGGGACGAGGTTGTAGCGCTGCCCGACGCCGCCGAAGGAGGCGGCGATGAGGTGGCCGCCGTTCCAGTCGCCGGAGCCGGCCCAGTTGCCGACGGTGCCCTCGCACCCGGTGCGGGCCCCCCGGGTGGAGCGCAGGGCCTTGGACAGGGCGTCCGCGGGCCGGCCCTGCGGGTCGGTGGCGAAGGTGTCGCCGCCGGCGCGGTAGATGTGCTCGGGCTGGAGGTAGCGCATGCAGGGAACGTCGTCGACGGTCCTGGGGCCCTGGTCGGCGTCCCGGTCGGTGGTGGTGGTGATGACCGCCGCCGACGCGGCGGCGAGCAGGAGCGTTCCGGCGGCTGCCGTGCGTTTCAGGGCAGAGGGGAACCTGTTCTCAGGCATGGTGGTGTCCTTCCGAGGGGGTGAAGGTTCGCCGGTCGGGCGTCGGCGCGACGAAGAGCGGATCGCTCCGTCGGCCGCCTCATCGGCTTTGTAGGACATTCATGCCCAAGTCAAGAGTCACATAACGTATCGCTATCGTTACTTTATGTAGTTTCCGCAGGTAGGGTCAGGTGGTGAGTTCCAGGGCGCGGGCCACCTCGGCGGTGGACGCCGAGGCTCCGACGGCGGCCCGGCCGTCGTGGAGAGCGGCGGCCTGGTCCTTGAGGCCGTTGCCGCTGAGCGTGACCACGACGCGCAGGCCGGGCTCCAGCAGGCCGCGCGCGTGCCGGTCGAGCAGCCCGGCCACGCCCGCCGCCGAGGCCGGCTCGGCGAAGACGCCGTCGCGGCGGGCCAGCTCCCGGTAGGCGGCGAAGATCTGCTCGTCGCTCACCGCGGCGATCAGGCCGCCCGAGTCGTCCCTGGCCGCGATCGCCCCGTCCCAGGTGGCCGGGTTGCCGATGCGGATGGCGCCCGCGTCGGTACGCGGATCGGCGACGGGCGCGCCGTGCACGAGCGGGGCCGCGCCCTCGGCCTGGAAGCCCCACATCCTGGGCAGCCGGGTGGTCAGGCCGGCGTCGCGGTAGGCGAGGTAGCCGCCCCAGGTGGCGGTGATGTTGCCGCCGTTGCCGACCGGCAGGCAGTGCACGTCGGGCGCGTCGCCGAGGGCGTCGGCGATCTCGTAGGCGACGGTGCGCTGCCCGGACAGGCGCAGCTCGTTGCCGACCGAGTTGACCAGCGCGACCGGGTGGTGGGCGGCCAGCTCGCGGGCGACGCGCAGGCAGTCGTCGAAGGTGCCGCTGATCTCGATGACGCGGGCGCCGTGGCGGACGGCCTGGCCGAGCTTGCCCGGGACGACGTGGCCCTTGGGGACGAGCACGGCGGAGGCGAGACCGGCGCGGGCGGCGTAGGCGGCGGCCGAGGCGCTGGTGTTGCCGGTGGAGGCGCAGATCACCGTCGTCGCGCCCTGGGCGGCCGCGCCGCTGATGGCCACCGTCATCCCGCGGTCCTTGAACGAGCCCGTCGGGTTGGCGCCCTCGACCTTGAGCCACACCTCGCAGCTGGTCAGCTCCGACAGGTGGTGCGAGCGCAGCAGCGGGGTGCCGCCCTCGTTGAGCGAGACGGCGGGGGTGCCCGGGGGGAGCGGCAGCCAGCGGCGGTACCGGCTCTCGATGAGTCCGTTCCATGAAGTCATGCCGGAACCGTAACACTTGTACCGTACTTATGGGTAAATGGAAGATGGTGTAACATTTGTCAGCATGGAGACGGATGCGGTGCAGAGCCGGCTCAGCGAGATCTACGCCGAGCTGCCGCCCGGGGAGCGCGCGATCGTGCGGGTGCTGCTCGACGACTATCCGTTCGCGGCGCTGGGCTCGCTGCGGGCGCTGGCCGAGCGGGCCGGGGTGAGCCCGCCGACGGCCTCGCGGCTGTTCGACCGGCTCGGTTACGGCGGGTTCGCCGATTTCCAGGCCGCGGTCAGGAGCGGGGCGCGGGAGCGGTCACGGCTGCTGGAGTTCGTCACGACCCGCCCGGACCAGGCGGGGGCGGGCGGCACGCCGGAGGTGCGGCGGGCCGCCGACGAGCTGCGGGCCGGGCTCGACGGGACGCTCGCCGCCGTCACCGGCCCGCAGTTGGAGGGGGCGGCGGCGCTGCTGGCCGGAGCGCGGACGGTGCGGGCGCTGGGCGGGCCGCTCAGCGAGCTGGCCGCCGAGTACCTGGTCCGCCAGCTCGCCGGCCTGCGGCCGGGCGTGTCCCGGGTGCCGGGGGACGTGCAGGCGCGCGCCCGCGTCGTCCTCGACCTGGGCCCGCAGGACGTGATCGCCGCCTACGACTTCCGCCGCTACTCCCCCGCCACCGCCCGCTTCGCGCGGGCCGCACGGGAGCGGGGCGCGCGGCTGGTCCTGATCACCGACGCGTGGGGGTCGCCGCTGGCCCCGGAGGCGGAGGTGCTGGTGCGCCTGCCGCGCGAGGCGGCGGGCCCGATCGCGCCGCTGGCCCACGAGATCGCGGTCACCGAGCTGCTGCTCGTGGCCGCGGCCGCCCGCCTGTCACCGGCCGCGCGGCTGGCCGATCTCGACGCGGTCGCCAGGACGCTCTGACGGGGTGCCGTCCAGGTGCTTGGAGAAGAAGCCGCAGGCGCTCGGCGTGCCGTCCGGGGAGGTGGCGTAGCCGGATTCCTCGTCCCGCCACACCGGCTGACCCCGGCGCGGCGGGCCGGACAGGGGATCAGCGGCGACGGATCTTGATCTCGCGCAGGTCGGTGGCCGCCAGGTTGAGGATCTCGTACGGCAGCCCGTACGCGTCCAGCGCCTCCAGGGCCCGCAGCGCCGCCTCCTCCTCGTCCTCGCCCGGCGTCTGGCAGCGGAAGGTGAACACCGACAGGCCCCGGTCGTGGGTGAACGTACCGGCCTCGGTGTAGGCGGCCCCGCTCACTGCCAGCACGGCCGCCCGGCCGGCCTCGTCCAGCCCCTTGAACTTGCCCCTGATCGTCACCCTGAACACGGCCCCTCCTCCCGCACGGCATAGGTGAGCATCCGCTCCCCCAGCAGCCCTTCCACGACGTCCAGCAGCTCCAGCACGGCCTCCGCGATCGCGTCGGGAGGCTCTCCTGCCGCCGTGCGCCGCCCGATCTCGGACAGCACCAGCGCGTGCAGCGAGCCGAGCTGCCAGGCCACGGCCCTCGGCAGCGGATCGCCGGGGGCCGCGCCGGTCTCCTCGGCCAGCAGCTCGGCCAGGGCCTCGGTCATCTGGGACGCCAGCGCCTCCAGCCGGGCGGTGAGCGTGGGGGCCGCGCGCATCATCTCCAGCACGCGCCCGAACCCGGCGCTCAGCCCGACCCGCCGCTCGCGGACGCGCACCTCCTCGCGCAGCCGCGCCAGCACCGCCCCCGCCGCCGAGCACCCCGGCGGACGCTGCCGCACGATGTCGGCCAGCCGTTGCGGCGAGGCCTCCTCGGGCGGCAGGACCAGGTCCTCCTTGGCCTCGAAGTAGTTGTAGACGGTGTTGACCGACACCTCCGCGGCCGCCGCGACCTCGGCGATCGTGACGGCGTCGAAGCCGCGCTCCACGAACAGGCCGACGGCGGCCTCGGAGATGCGCCGCCGGGTCTGCCGCTTCTTGTGCTCCCGTAGCCCTTCCGACATTTCTGCAGTCTACTGCAAAATTTCAGTGCATTGCAGTTTTTTGTCGAGTCGTCAGCCGTTGAGCAGCGGGACGAGCTGCTCCTCCTCGTAGTCGAGGTGCGCCTCCAGCTCCCTGGTCAGCCGCCCCACCTCGGCCGCCAGCGCCTCCGCGGCGACGTCCTCGGCGGCGAGCAGCGCCCGCAGCTCCTCCAGGAGCCGCGCCATCACCGCGTGCTCGGCCCGCAGCCGCTCCAGCGCCGGGCCCAGCTCCGGATGGCGGCCTTCGAGGGCGGGAAACATGAAGCCGTCCTCGCGCGAGTGGTGGACGTGCAGCCCCTGGCACAGGGTGAGGCAGTTGACCTTGAGCTGGGCGATCACCCGGGGGCCCGAGGCGGCGACCTCGGCGCGGATGATGGCCAGCTCGCGGCGGAAGGCGTCGTGCAGCCGCTTGAGCGCGTCCCCCATTGGGCCGGCGGGCGGCCCGGGGTCGGCGGCGACGAGCGCGACCACCGGCAGGACGCGGCCGGAGGTGGTCTCGTACTCGGCCCAGCCGGGGCTCTGCTCGACGGCGCGGGCGAACAGCCGGTCACGCTCCTCGCCGGTCAGCACGACCGCCTTGGCCTGGTACGTGAACGTGCCGTCCTCGACCGTGACCCGCGGGTCGGCGCGCAGGTTGTGGTACCAGGCCGGGTGCCGGGGCGAGCCGCCGGCGGAGGCGATGACCAGGACGCGGTCACCGTCGGGCAGGCAGCCGACCGGGACGGTGTGGGGGGCGCCGGTGCGGGCGCCGGTGGTGGTCAGCAGGAGCAGCCTGGCCCCCTCGAAGGGGCCGCCGACCCGGCCGCCGTTGGCGCGGAACTCGTCGATGATCTGCTGGTTGAAGTTCATGGGCATGCGTGTTCTCACTCCGTACGCGGATGTTCGCTGAAGGTGTCGGCGACATGGGAGAACCCGCGCGGCATGCCGGAGGAAAAGAGAGGACGGGCCGACTACACCGTCCGCGACATGGGGCGACGCGCGGGGGGTCGGCGGTCAGGCACGACCGGTCGTGTAGATGGTCACGGCGTCAGCCCCCTTGAGTTCGGCGCCTCCATGCCGCCGCCGTTCACCTGGCCGGCGTCACGCGACGCGAAGGCCATTACACGCATTTCCGATTGATCATGTCAAGTTGGTTACTTGGGAGACGAAACGTCTCGTCTCATGCTTATGGTAGGGTGGGCCGCATGCCCAGGCAGCCCAATCCCGCCCGCCGCAGCGAGCGCTCGCGCCAGGCCGTCCTCGCCGCCGCCCGCGAGCTGGTCACCGAGGTCGGCTACACCAAGCTGACCATCGAGTCCATCGCCGCGCGAGCGGGCGTCGGCAAGCAGACGATCTACCGGTGGTGGCCGTCCAAGGGCGCGGTGGTCCTCGACGCGTTCCTGGCCCTGAGCGAGACCGGGCCGGAGGCGGGCATCGCGCTGCCCGACACGGGCGACCTGGAGGCCGACCTGAAGGCGGTGATGCGCGCCACGGTCGCCGAGTTCGCCGACCCGGCCTTCGAGGCTCCGATCCGCGCGCTCAACACCGAGATCATCAACGATCCCGCCCTGGCCGAGCAATACCGCCTCCGGCTGGCCGGCCCGGTGGACGAGGCCAAGAAGTCCCGCCTGCGCAGCGCCCAGCAGGCCGGCCAGCTCGCCGCGGACGCCGATCTCGACCTGGCCCTGGAGCTGCTGTACGCCCCCCTCTACCAGCGGTGGCTGCTCCGCTCGGGCCCGCTGACCCCCGAGTACGCCGACGCCCTCGTCACCCTCGCGCTCAAGGCCCTGCGCCCCTGACCGTCCGCCCGCCCAGCGCCGGATTGACCTTGACGCGGCGTCAGCGTGTTGACTGGGGGCATGCGCATCGGAGAGCTCGCCGCGCTGCTCGGGGTCTCGACCAGGACCGTGCGGCACTACCACCACCGGGGCGTGCTGCCGGAGCCACCGCGACTGGCCAACGGCTACCGGGAGTACGGCATGCGCGACGCCGTCGCCCTGGCGCGGGTGCGGCGGCTGGTGGCGCTCGGGCTCAGCCTGGACGAGGCCCGCGACGTCATCGCCGAGGAGCGCTCCCGGGAGCTGCCGGAGATCCTCGCCGAGATCGACGCGGACCTGGCCCGGCAGGAGCAGCGGATCCGGCAGCGGCGCGAGCGGCTGGCCGAGGTGCTGCGGCGGGCCGAGGCCGGGACGCTGGGGCCGGAGGACACCGCCTCCCCCGCCCTGCTGGACTTCCTGCGGGCCGTCGAGCTGCCCGACTCCGGCGCCGCGGCCTGGGACCGGGAGCTGCTGGTCCTGATGGACACCATCGGCACCGAGCCCGGGCGGGGGCGGGCCTTCGCGCTGCTGGACGCGCTCGCCGCCGACCCGGAGGCGGCCGCGAGCGGGCACGAGTTCTACCGGCGGCTCGACGAGCTGGCCGGCGCCGACCCCGGCGATCCCCGCGTCGAGCCGCTGGCGGCCCTGCTCGCCGACTACAGCCTGCGGCACCTGCTGCCCGCGCTCGGGACGGGGATGGAGTGGGACGCACGGGCGATCGAGCCGTTCCTGGACGGGCTGGCGCCCGCGCAGGCGGCGGTGATCCGGCGAGCGGTGCGGCTCCTCACCACGGAACCGGCGTCCCCGGCAGGCGCCGCTACTGCGGAACCGGCGTCCCCGGCAGGCGCCACCGCTGCGGAACCGGCGTCCCCCGCGGGCGCCACCGCTGCGGAACCGGGGCCCTCGGCTGCGGATCCGCCGGGATCCCGGCGTCCGTGAAGGGCTCGGTCGCCCGGTCGGCGCGTGGGGTCAGGGCCGTCCGGCTCCTCCCGGTCTACTCGAAGCGTGCGTCGTCGGGCGCGGTCATGCGCTTGAGCAGCGGCAGCGCGGCGACGATCACCAGCAGCGCCGCGGCCAGCCCCCCGCCGGCGGTCAGGAAGTACGCGGGGCCGGGCAGCGCCGTCGGCGCGTTCCTGATGGCGAGCGCGTCCACGGCGGGCCCGGCCACGCCGAGCCCCGCGGCCGCCGCGAGCACGGCGGCCACGACCAGCGGCACGGCCGTCTCCAGCAGCACCACCCGCGACAACGTACGCGCCGGCGTGCCGGACAGCCGCAGCAGCGTGAACGGCCGCCGCCGCTCCACCAGCCCGCCGGCCACGGACACCAGCAGCCCGCAACCGGCCACCACCAGCGTCACCACCACGACGGCCAGGGCGACCCGCTCCGCCTGCCGCAGCAGCACCGCGCGGGCCTCGGCCACCTCGGCGAACGTCTGCGGCAGGTCCGCGCTCCCGGTACGGGCCAGGTAGCCCGCCAGCAGCGTGCGCACCTCCTCGCGGGCCGCCGCGTCCCCGGCGCGGACCAGCACGCCCGACAGGCCGAGGCCGGTGACGTCGTCCCGGAAGGCCGGGTTGTTCGTCGCCACGATCGGCAGGTCGCGGGCGATGGAGAGCATGTTGTCGATGCCGAGCAGCCGCCTGAACGCGGTGGCGACGGCCGGCGCGCCCGCCGGGCAGCCGCCGAGGGCGGGGAAGCGGGCCAGATCCCGGCAGACGACCACGTCGCGGAGCATCGCGTCGACCTTGCACCCCGGGTAGCAGGCGGGCGGCGGGATCGGGAGCTCCACGGCCAGGCCCCTGTCGTAGACGGGCAGGACCGTCAGGCCGGGACGGGCGCGCAGGCCGGCGAGCAGCTCGGCGGAGGCGTCCGGCGGCAGGGGCCGCTCGAACGAGGCGCGCAGCACGTCGTTCAGGGTGCCGCCCCCGGCCGCGAGCTGGCCGGAGACGACGGCGGGCACGATCCCGGCGACCGCCGTGCCGAGGAAGACCGCCAGCACGATCCCGCTGACCGCGCGGAAGCCCGCCTTCGGGTCGGCCGCCAGCCGCTGGGCGGCCAGCAGCGACGCCGCGCCGCGCGGGCGGCGGGCGACCAGCCGGGCGGCCCGCCACGTCAGCCAGGGACCGCCGGTGATCAGCCCGAGCATCACCAGCGCGAGGCCGGCGTCCCCCAGCACGGGGTCGAGGTCGTCGCCCCAGAACACCGGCCCGGCGAACAGCACCAGCCCCGCCGGCAGCGGCAGCACCCGCCACCAGCGCGGCGCGGACGCCGGCGCCCTGCGGGCCGCGCCGAGCGGGCTGATCCGGACCCGGCGCAGCGACCACAGGGCGGCCAGGGCGGCGGCGAGCGGCACCCCGGCCAGGACGGCGGCGTACTGGAGCGCGGACGGGGCGACCGTACTCGGGAAGAAGCGCTCGCCGGTGATCGCCACGTTCGCCAGCGCCGGGCGTACCGCCTGGAAGAGCACGATCCCGCCGGCCGCGCCGAGCAGCGCGCCGAGCGCGGCCTCGGTCGCGGCGATCACGTTGACCTGCCGGGACGTGGCGCCGACCAGCCGGATCGCGGCGAAACGCGCCTCGCGGCGGGCTGCGGCCAGCCGCGTGGCGTTGCCGATGAGCACCAGCAGCGGCACGAGCAGGCCGATCCCGGCGAGGGCGAACCCGTGCCGGTACAGCGCCGTGGTGTCACCGGCGGCGGGCCCGGCGGAGACGGCGCGCACCTGCACGGTCCCGGCCATGCCGGCGAGCTCCTGGGGCGTACGTCCGGCGACGGCGGCCAGCTCGTCGGGGCCGCTCAGCGCCGCCCGGCCGATCAGCCCGGCCCTGACGCCGGGGAAACGGTCGCCGAGCTGCGCGCTCGGCACCGTGTCGAGCAGCTCGGCCAGCGCGGGCGAGACGTGGTAGCGGCCGGCGGCGGGCAGGGCCGCCAGGCCGGGGAAGGCGGGGGCGCCGGGGCCGAGAACGGCCACGTCGAGGCGCTTGATGGTACGGCCCGCGTAGACGTCCTCGCGGTAGTTCCACAACACGGCGCCGGGGGCGGCGCCGATGGCCCGCCCGCCGGCGGCCGGGCCGGTCGTGCACTCCCAGCAGGGGCGGCCGGCGACGTCCTGGAAGGCGTTGAACAACGACAGCGTGGACAGCAGCACCGCGACCCCGGCCGCGACCGCCGCGGCGACCAGGGCCAGCCGCACGGCCGCCTCCCGGCCGCCGCGCAGCGCCAGCCGCAGGCCGAGCCGGACCGTCACCGCGGCACCCGCCCGGCGTACGGGTCGGTGACCCGGCCGTCACGGACGACGACCTCGCGGTCGGCGCAGGCGGCGACGCGGGCGTCGTGGGTCACCACGATCACCGTCGTGCCCTCCTGCCGGGCCAGGCCGACCAGCAGCTCCATGACGCGCTCGCCGGTGAGCGAGTCGAGCGAGCCGGTCGGCTCGTCGGCGAAGATCACTTTGGGCCCGGTGACCAGCGCCCGCGCGAGCGCCACGCGCTGCGCCTGGCCGCCGGACAGCTCGCCGGTGCGCCGCTCGCGCAGCCCGGCCAGCTCCAGCCGGTCCAGCCAGGCGTGCGCCCGCTCGTAGGCGGCGCGCCGCCGGACGCGGCCGAGCAGCAGCGGCAGGGCGACGTTGTCGGCCGCGGTCAGCTCCGGGACGAGCTGGCCGAACTGGAACACGAAGCCGAACGCGGTGCGCCGCAGCTCGGAGCGGCGGGCGTCGGCGAGGGTGTCCAGCCGCCCGCCGTCGAACCACACCTCGCCCTCGTCCGGGGTGAAGATGCCGGCCAGGCAGTGCAGGAGCGTGGACTTGCCGGAGCCGCTGGGGCCCATGACCGCCAGGATCTCGCCCGGGGCGACGGACAGGCTCGCCCCGCGCAGGGCTGGGGTGCTGCCGTAGGAGCGGGTGACGCCGCGGGCCTCGATGACCGCGCCAGGGACGGGCACGCCGGGAACGGGATCACCGGGAACGGGATCACCGGAGACCGGCGTGCTCCTGGGGGCGGGCGCGTTCCCGGGGGTCACGGTGGTCTCCTGGCCGCGCGGGGTGCCGTTCATCGCGGGCCCTCCCCTCCGGCCGCCGTGACCGTCTCGGCGAGCGCGGACAGGCGGGCGGCGGTCACGTCGATCCAGCGCAGGTCGGCCTCCAGGTGGAACATGCCGTGGTCGGCCAGCAGCGCGTCCACCAGCGAGCCGCCACGCTTGATCTCGGCCAGCTCGCGCATGCGCCGCATGTGGGTGGCCCGCTGCGTGTCGAGGTAGCCCGCGGCGTCGCGGTCCAGCATGAGCGCCAGCACGACCTTGGTGAACAGCACCGTCTGCAGGTGCGGCTCGGCCGCGACCGGTTCGGCCAGCCACGCCTCGACCTCGTGCCGCCCCTGGGGGGTGATGGCGTAGCGCTTGCGGTCGGGGCCGGCGCCCGGCTCGCTCTGCCCCGCGCTGACCTTGCCGTCGCGGGCGAGGCGGCCGAGCGTGGCGTACACCTGGCCGAACGGGAGCGGCTTGCCGCGGCTGAAATAGGTGTCGTAGTCGCGCTTCAGGTCGTAGCCGTAGCTGGGCTCGCGTTCGAGCAGGCCCAGCAGGGCCAAGGGGACACTCATGGCCGACGACTATACACCGGGTACATACGCATGGCGGGCGGGCGTCTGCCGCCGAACGGATGGCGTCCGGCACGTTATCCGCCGGACGCGGCGGGAAGAGAAACAAAATTCCGGACAAATCCCACTGAAGGGACTTTCATATGAGCATGCCGCCCTTAGGGACGCATGTCTGGTTCGGCGATGACTCCAGTACGTTCTCGATGGATCTGCACGTGACCGTCGTCGGCCGCACCCCGGCCGACCTGCGCACACGCGCGCTCGACGCGGCCCGCGAGTTCTACGGCGAGCAGGCCCAGCACGCGGGTGTCACCGTGCTCAGCGCCGACGTGGAGAAGAGCGACCACGACGGCGAGTACCGGGCGACCGTGGTGTTCCGCCAGGTGACCGGCTGAGCGGCACGGCCGCCCGGGAACGCGGGCGGCCGTGCTCACAGAGTGCCCGTCAGCCCGTTCTCCCAGGCCCAGGAGGCGATCCCGACCCGGTTCCGCACGCCCAGCTTGGCCTGGATGCCGGAGATGTGGCCTTTGACGGTGCTGAGGGAGATGAACAGCTCGGCGGCGATCTCCTGGTTCGTACGCCCCTGGGCCACGGCCCGTACCACCTCCACCTCCCGCTCCGACAACGGCTGCGCCGGACGCCGGGCGGTGCCGCCCCACCTGGCCGTCACGTGACGCAGCAGCCTCATGGTGATCGACGGGGAGATCAGGGCGTCCCCGGCACTGGCCGCCCGTACGGCCTCGACCAGCAGGGCCGGGCCGGCGTCCTTCAGCACGAAGCCGACCGCGCCGCCGTGCAACGCGCCGTGGACGTACTCGTCCAGGTCGAAGGTGGTGACCACGACCACCCGCAGCGGGCACGCGACACCGGGCCCGGCCAGGGCGCGGGTCACCTCGACGCCGTCCAGGCGGGGCATCTGGACGTCCACCAGGCACACGTCCGGACGCAGCCGCCGCGCCAGCGTGACGGCCTCTTCACCGTCGGCGGCCTCGGCGACGACGCTGATGTCGGGCTGGTCCTCAAGGATGACCCGCAGGCTGGCGCGGACGAGCGCCTGGTCGTCGGCGAGCAGGACGCTGATGCTCATCGCCGCTCCCGTGCGGGAGGGGAAGGCGCGGAACCCCCGAGGGGCGAGGAAACGTCGAGGGCCGCGGGACCAACGGAGGCCGTGGGGACAACGGAGGGCATGGGGCCAACGGAGGGCATGGGGGCAGCAGAGCCCTCAGGAACGGCCACAAGCTCAGGGACCGCCGTGGACGCGGGAACCTGCGTGGACGCGAGAACCGCCGCAGGCCCGGGAACCACCGTGGACACGGAAACCGCCGCAGGCGCGGGAACCGCCGCAGGCGCGGGAACCGCCGCAGGCGCGGGAACCGCCTGGGGTGTGGGGACGGTGGCGCGGAGGTGCCAGCCCGGGGCGTCGGGGCGCGGGCCGGCGTACAAGGTGCCGCCCAGGGCCTCCACGCGCTCGCGCATGCCGAGCAAGCCGTATCCACCGCCGACGGCCGGACCACGCAGACCATATCCACCGCCGACGGCCGGGCCACGCAGACCATATCCACCGCCGACGGCGGGGCCGCGCAGGCCGTATCCACCACTGCCGGTGGAGGCGCGCAGGCGGTGGGGCGGGGTGGGTGGGGCGTCGTCCGTGACCTCTACCGTGACGGTGCCGGGCTTGTGGGTGACGGTGACCTCGACGGAGCGGGCGGCTCTGGCGTGGCGGGCGACGTTGGTCAGCGCTTCCCGGACGACGCGGTAGACGGTGGCGGCGACCTCGGGCGGCCAGGAGGTCTCGTCCTCGCCACCCTCCGGCAGCCGCAGGCGGACGGCGGGCCCGCTGAAACGCCCGACCAGGGCGGCGAGGCTCTCGCGGGGCGGCGCGGGCGGTACGGCCTCGCGGAGCAGGCCGACGAGGCGGCGCATGGCGGCCAGAGCGTCGGTGCCGGCGGTCTCGATGCCGGTCAGGGCGGTGTCCAGGCGCTCGGGCCGGCTGCGGGCCAGGACCTGGGCGGCCTGGGACTGCAGGACGATGCCGGTGACGTGATGGGCGACGACGTCGTGCAGCTCGCGGGCGAGCTGGAGGCGTTCGTGGCGGCGTACGGTCTCGGCCGCGGCTTCGCGGCGGGCCGCCAGCGTGCGCGCTCCTAGACCGGCCGCGACCCCGGCCAGCCAGGCTCCCACGTTCAGGGTGGTGACGGGCGGGACCGGCAGGGCGGTGGCGGAAGCATGGCCGGCCGCCAGGCCGGCCACCGCCACGACGAGTCCGGCGGCGGCGACGGAGCAGGCGGCGCGGGGCGCGAGCGTCCGCACGGCCGAGCCGGCGAGCACGGCCAGAGCCAGCGCCGCCGCCGGCCCCGGCTCGGCGGGCAGCCCCGCGAGGCTGGACGCCAGCACGGCCGACAACGCCACGGCCTGCCCCGCGATCGCCGCCCACATCCGCTGCCGCCCGCGCGCCAGCGCCATCCCGCAGACGACCGCCCCCGCCGCGCACCCGAACGCCCAGTAACCGCCGCCCCAGCTCATCGCCACCCGATGCGCCCAGAACGCCAGCAGCCCGGCGAACACCACCGCGAGCCCGGCCTCCCGCACCACCCGCACCACACCACCCCCCACCCCGCCCATCACACCGCCCATCACACCGTCGCCCGCGCCGTTGCCCGCGCCGTTGCCCGCGCCGTCACCCGCGCCGTTGCCCGTGTCGTTGCCCGCGCTGGTACTCGCGGCGCTTCGCGGTCGCCGGGTCCGGCCGGTCGCTCTCCGACGATCACGCCGCTCAGGCTAGAGGGCCAGGACCTCCCGTCGCACCGGCCGAAAGGACGAGTCGCGCCCGGCTCGAACCCTGCTTTCGACCCGTACCGCCGCCCGGATCCGGATTCCAGGATGTGGGGCCATGCCATACGAAGAGTTCCCCCCGACCCCGCCGCACCCGGCGGGCCCGGCCCCCGTCCCACCGGCCCCCGTTCCGCCGGACTCCGTCCCACCGGCCCCCGTTCCGCAGGGCTCCATTCCGCAGGGCTCCGCCCCCTCCGCCCTCGCGCCCCGTTCCCGGATCGCCGCGCTCGACGTGATCCGTGGTTTCGCGCTCTGCGGCATCCTGGTGGCCAATGTGCAGCCGATCGCCAACGTCGGGGACGTCCTGATCGCCAGGACAGGCGGGGGCGGGAGCGGGGGCGAAGCCTGGCTCGGGTTGTTCGTCTACCATCGCTTCTTCCCGATCTTCTCGTTCCTGTTCGGCGTCGGTTTCTCCCTGCTCCTCGACTCGGCGGGGCGGCGCGTGGAGCGGCCGCGGTCGCTCCTGCTGCGGCGGCTCCTGGCGCTGCTCGCCCTCGGGCTGGCCCACATGTTCCTGCTGTGGTACGGCGACATCCTGACCGTCTACGCCGTCGTCGGGCTGGTGGTGCTGCTTCCCTCCTCCTGGTTGCCGCGCTGGGCGGTGGCCGGGGCGGCGGGCGTGCTCGTCGTGGCGGCACTGGTCGCCTCGGCCGGTTCGTACGGCCTGGTGCCCGGGTTGTTCCTGCTGGGCTCGGCGTTCACCAGGTACGGCGTGATCGGCCGGATCGAGGACTCCACCCGGATGCCCGCCGCCCTCGGGCTGGCCCTCGCCGCGATGGCGGTGCCGGCGGCGTGGGCGCAGCACGTCACCGGCGACCCGGTGGCGACGGTGACCGGCGGGCTGCTGACCGCCGGGGCGTACGTGTGCGCCCTGCTGGTGCTGCTCCGCACCCGGCTGCGGCCGTTCCTGCGGGCGGTCTTCGCCCCGCTCGGCCGGATGGCGCTGACCAACTACCTGACCGCCACCGTCCTCGTCCTGCTGGTCGCCGGGGTCGTGGGCGGCCCGCCGGAGGGGTGGCCCACAGGGACGGTGCTGCTGATCGCGGGTGGTGTCCTCGCTCTCCAATGGACGTGGTCCACGTTGTGGCTGCGGTGGTTCCGGCAGGGCCCGCTGGAGTGGTTGTGGCGCTGGGCGACCTGGGCCCGCCGGCCGCCGCTGCGCGCGGGCACTCATGACAGATAGGCTGTCTACATATAGGCAGCCTATCTGTCCCAGGGGGAAGGCATGACGACGTCCTGGCGCCACCTGCTCACCTGGCTGCACGTCGTGACGTCCGTCGCGTGGATGAGCCAGGCACTGGCGTTGTTCGTGCTCAACCTGCACAGCGCGGTCACCGGGAGCCTGGAGGGCTACCGGATGGCGAGCCTGCTCGACGGCGCGCTGCTGGCGCACTTCGCCAACGCCTCGGCCTTCACCGGGATCATGCTCGCCGCCATGACGAAGTGGGGGTTTTTCCGGTACTGGTGGGTGCTGGTCAAGTTCGTGATCACGCTGGTGCAGCTCTACGCGGGGATCTTCCTGCTCGGCCCGCGGCTGGAGGCGCTGGCGGCCGGGGCGCGGGAGGCCGACCCGCTCGCGCTCGGCGGCACGCTGCTCATGGCCTCGGCCATCGCCTTCCAGGCGTGGGTGTCGGTGGCCAAGCCCTGGCGGCGCACCCGGTGGGCGGCCCCCCGGACGCCTCCGGCCGAGCCGCCCCGCTGGATGCCGCCCTACGTGCTGCTGGTGCCCGTGCTGGACTACCTGCTGAGCGTGCCGCTGGGACACCCCGCGCCGCTGCTGTTCGCGGTGACCGCGGTCGCGTACCCGCTCTGGCGGGCACGCGCCCTGCGGCGGGCCGCCGCGTAGCGGCAGCGGGAAGGTCACGCCGGCCGCGGGAAAGTCGCGCCGCGGGAAGGTCACAGCGCGAGCCACAGGCGCAGGAGGTGGCGGCGGCGGTGCGGCTCGGGATGGTCCTCGTAGGCCGTGCGGCTGTGCAGGACGACGTGGTTGTTGAGGAACTGCATGTCGCCCTCCCGCAGGTCCATCGTGAAGGCGAAGCGCGGGTCGGCGGTGAGCCGGTCGAGGAGGTCCATGACCTCGCGCTGGGCCGGCGTGAACGGGGGCACGTGCGCACCGCGCTGGGCCGAGCGCAGGTAGTCGGGGCCGTAGGAGAAGGAGATGCCGCCGCCGGGGCGGCGCACGCAGAGGGGCTTGGCGGCGAAGCCGTCGGGGCCGTCGCAGCGGCGCAGGTCGTGCCACCACGGCTCGTAGAGCAGGGCGGCCAGGTCGGGGCGGGTGCGGACCACCTCGTTGTGCACGGCGACGGAGCTGACGATGGAGCTGAGGCCACCGGCCTTGGCCGGGCGCAGGCACAGCAGGGCCACGACGTCAGTGGGATCGGTGTGGTAGCCGAGCCGGGCCCGGTGCTCGTGGCTGCGGGTGCGCGCCTCGGCCGGGTCGGCGCCGGTGTCGCGGACGTGCATGACAAGCCGCCCGTCCGGCCCCTGCGGGACGACGTCGCCCACGTGGCGCGCGAGGACGAGCGCGGCGAGCTCGCGCTGCCGCCCGGTCAGGCCGTCCACGGGAACGCCCTGGAGCAACGCGAAACCGGGACCATCCACGAGGCAGGCGCGCACCCGAGCGGGCGGAGCCGGCCATCGCCCAGGGCGGAACGTCTTCACCCAGAGCGGAAGGGCGGTCAGGCGAGGGAGTCGATCCAGCGCTCCAGACGGCGGCCCTCGGCCTCCATCAGGGCGGGGTCGCGGAAGGTGTTGGTGAGCAGCGAGACGCCCTGGTACGCGGCCAGCAGGGCGACCGCGAGCTCGCGCGCGTCGGCGCGTCCCATGCCCGCGAACTGCCGCTCGATCCACTCCAGCAGCTCCCCCATGACCTTGGCGACGGCCCGGTCGAGGCCGTCGTCGCGCTTGTCCAGCTCGGAGGCGAGGGTGCCGGTGGGGCAGCCGTACTGGGCGGCGACGTGGCTCTGGCGGGTCCAGCCGCCGACGAGGGCCTTGAGCCGGTCCTGCGGGGTGGGGAGAGCGTCGAGGCCGTCGATGAGGGAGCGCAGCTCGCGGCCGTGCGTGTCGATGGCGGCCTCGATGAGCTGGTCCTTCGTCTTGAAGTAGTAGTAGACGTTGCCGACCGGGACGTCGGCCGCGCGGGCGATGTCGGCGAGCGTGGTCTTCTCGACGCCCTGCTCGTGGAGGATCCGGGCGGCGGCGCCGGCGAGCCGTTCGCGCTTGCCCGCCCTCGTTGAGTTAGTCACCTCACTCACTATAGACAACCGCTCCGGCGGGCCGTTATGGTCTCGCCTTGAATCAGTGAGTCAGTCAGCTAACTAACTCCTTCGGAGGAGAACCATGATCGTGGTGACAGGTGCGACCGGCAACGTGGGCGGCGAGCTGGTACGGCTGCTGGCAGCTGCGGGCGAGCGGGTGACGGCCGTCTCGCGGGGCGGCGGGGCGCCGCTCGAGGGCGTCCGGCACCACCAGGGCGACCTGGGCGATCCGGCCGGGCTGAAGGACGCCTTCGCCGGTGCCGACACGCTGTTCCTGATGGTCGCCGGTCAGGAGCCGGAGGCCGTCCTGGACGCGGCGGGCGCGGCCGGGGTACGGCGGGTGGTGCTGCTCTCGTCTCAGGGCGCCGGTACGAGGCCGCACGCCTATGCCCATCCGGTCGCCTTCGAGGAGGCGGTGCGCGCGTCCGGGCTGGAGTGGACGATCCTGCGGCCGGGCGGGTTCGCCACGAACAGCCTGGCCTGGGCCGGGTCGATCCGCGCCCACCGTACGGCCGCCGCGCCCTTCGGCGACGTCGCGCTGCCCGTCATCGATCCGGCCGACATCGCCGAGGTGGCGGCCGTGGCGCTGCGCGAGGACGGGCACGCGGGGCGCGTGTACGAGCTCACCGGGCCGCGCCCGGTCACGCCGCGCGAGCGGGCCGCGGCCATCGGGGCGGTCCTGGGGGACGAGGTGCGCTTCGTCGAGCAGACCAGGGAGGAGGCGCGGGCGCAGATGCTGACGTTCATGCCGGAGCCGGTCGTCGAGGCGACCCTCGCCATCCTGGGCGATCCGGCCGAGGCCGAGCGGCGGGTCAGCCCGGACGTCGAGCGGGTCCTGGGGCGGGCGCCGCGCGCGTTCGCCGACTGGGCCGCCCGCAACGCCGCCGCGTTCCGTTGACCGCGAACGTGCCGCCGGCCGGCCCGAGCGCTAACGTGCCGCCGACCGGCCCGAGCGCTAACGTGCCACCGGCCGCCGCGAGTCGGATGTCGCGGTCCCTGCGGGGTTTTCTCGCCGAGCCGCACGTCGCCACCCTGACGACGCTGCGCCCCGACGGCACCCCGCACGTGACGGCCGTGCGCTTCACCTGGGACGCCGGCGCGGCCCTGGCCCGCGTGCTGACCGTCGCCACCGCCCGCAAGGCCCGCAACCTCACGATCGTCCCGCACGCCGCCCTCTGCCAGGTGGCCGGCTTCCGCTGGGTCACCCTGGAGGGCGCCGCCACGGTGTCCGCCGATCCGCGGCGCGTGGCCGAGGCCGCCCGCCGCTACGCCCTCCGCTACGGCTCGCCGCCGCCCGCCCCTCCCGGCCGGGTCGTCATCGAGATCGCGGTGAGCCGCGTCATGAACCTCAACACCTGAAACGGACACGTCCCATGCCCATGCCCCTGCCCTTGAACGTCACGAACGTCCTCGGTTCCACCCTGGCCCACCGCGAGCTGGGCTCCGGCGCGTCGACGGTCTTCCTGCACGGCAACCCCACCAGCTCCCACCTGTGGCGCCACGTCATGCCCGCCGCCGGGCCCGGCCGCCACCTGGCCCCCGACCTCATCGGCATGGGCGAGTCCGGCAAGCCGGACCTCGGCTACACCTTCGACGACCACGCCCGCTACCTCGACGCCTGGTTCGACGCGCTGGAGCTCGACGACGTGGTGCTCGTGGGCCACGACTGGGGCGGCGCGCTGGCCTTCGACTGGGCCGCCCGCCATCCCGGACGGGTACGCGGCATCGCCTTCACCGAGGCCGTCGTCAAGCCGATGGCCTGGGAGGAGCTGCCGGAGGGCGGCCGCGAGGTGTTCCGGGCCATCAAGACCGACGGGGTGGGCGAGGCCATGATGCTCGACGACAACGCCTTCCTGCGGAACTTCGCCGACACCATGGCCACGCCGCTCGCCGGGGAGGACCTGGAGACCTACCTGCGGCCGTACCCCACCCGCGAGAGCCGGTTGCCGCTGCTGCGGTGGGCGCGCTCGATGCCGCTCGGCGGGGAGCCGGCGGACCTGGTGGCCAGGATGGAGGAGTTCGGCCGGTGGGCGGCCGGCAGCCCGGAGGTGCCGAAGCTGCTGATCGGCTTCCGTCCCGGCCCGGGGTCCATGTGGACGCCGGAGACGGTGAAGTGGTGCGTGGACACCATGGCGTCGCTGCGGGTGCGCGAGCACGACGAGACCGCCGGGCACCACACCCCCGAGGACCGTCCCCTGGTGATCGCGGCGGACGTGGCGTCCTGGCTCGCCGGGATCCGCTGACCCCGGGGGCGGTTCCCCGCGGAGGTGTTGGCACCATGGTCGGTGTCCGCGCGTCCAGGCGGAGGAGCTGGTTCCTGGCGGAGGAGCTGGTTCCTGGCGGAGGAGCGAAGGAGCAGCCGCATGCCGCGTACCTGGCTGACCGACCGGTTCGGGCTCGACGTGCCGCTGGTCGGCGCCCCGATGGCGGGGGTGGGCGACGGGCGGCTGGCCGCGGCCGTCTCGGCGGCGGGGGCGCTCGGCATGTTCGGGGTGCCGACCGGCGCGCCGGCCTCGTGGGTGGCCGGGCAGGCCGCCGTGGCCGCCGGGAGCGGGCGCCCGTACGGGGTGGGGCTGATGGCCTGGGCGCTGGCGGACGATCCCGGGCCGCTGGAGGCGGTCCTCGACGCCCGTCCCGCCCTGGTCGCGGTCAGCTACGGCGACTACGGCCGCTACGTCGAGCCGCTGCGCCGGGCGGGCATCACCGTCGCCACCCAGGCCGGCACCACGGAGGAGGCCCGAGCCGCCGAGCGGGCCGGCGTGGACGTCGTCGTGGCGCGCGGCGGCGAGGGCGGCGGGCACGGCCGCGACGAGGTGGCCACGCTGCCGCTGCTGCAGAGCGTCCTGGAGGCGGTCACCGTCCCGGTGCTCGCGGCGGGCGGCATCGCCACGGCGCGCGGCCTGGCCGCGGTGCTCGCGGCGGGGGCCGAGGGCGGCTGGGCGGGGACGGCGTTCCTGGGCTGCGCCGAGACGACCCTGCCCGAGCCGGCCCGGCGGCGGCTGCTGGAGACCGGGGAGACCGGCACCGCCTACGGGCGGGTCTTCGACGTCGCCCAGCGCCTGGACTGGCCGCCCGAGTACGGGGGCCGCGCCCTGCGCAACGCCTTCTTCGACCGGTGGCACGGCCGGGAGGCGGAGCTGGCGGGCGACGACGGCGCGCGTGCCGAGCTGGCGGCCGCCCGCCGGGCCGGCGACTACGACACCGCCTACGTCTACGCGGGTCAGGCCGTCGGGATGGTGCGGCACGGGCGTCCGGCCGCCGACGTCGTGGCGGGCTTCGCCGCCGCCGACGAGCTTTTGTCGCGCTTCGCCCGCCCGGACAGCCCGGATCCGGCCCCGGGGTCATGACGGCGACGGCCGGCCTTCCGGCTCGACGATCGGCATGGCGGGGACGGGAGCGCGTCACAAGGTCTTTCTAGTAGGGATCAAGGCGTTTGCAGGCAACGAATCCGCCTCGGCAACCAGGTTGAAATCGGTCCATTGCACCCTGAAGCCATCGCCCCCGAGGAAGGACGCCTCCCATGACCGCCACCCGGACCCTCGCCACCCTGGCCGTCGCCGCCACCTCCGCCGCCGCCACCGCCGCCCTCCTGATGGCCCCCGCCGCGCAGGCCGCCACCGCCACCTCCTCCGCCACCGCCGCCACCACCGCCGCCCCGCAGTCGGCGCCGATCGTCTGGGGCCCGTCCTACGCGCCCGGCCGCGCGGCCAAGGCCGCCGGCAAGCTGACCGCCACCGGCGAGGACCACGCCGACCTGCCCACCGCCGACGTCGTCAGCGTCTCGGGCACGATCCAGGACTCCACCAGGTCCGCCTCCTGCGGCTGGGCGGTGTTCCGCATCACCTACCGCTCGGGGAGCAACCTGCCGAACAGGAACCACTCCGTGCTCGACTGCTCCTACCGCACGCCGAAGCACTTCTCCTTCAAGTACCACGACGTCTACCAGGTCGAGCTCAAGGTCTGCTCCGGCGCCAGGGCCGCCAAGCCGTCCCTGAACTGCCTGTACGCGGGCACCTGGAAGACCCTGTACCTGTCCAAGTGAGGCGGGTGTGCGGCGGCCTGGCCCGGGTAGCCGCCGGGACGTGAGTCATGACGGGGAGACACAGCGGTTCGGCTTCGCCTTCGAGGACCGGTACCGGCCGCTGCTGGGCCTGCTCGGCATCCGGCCGGGGACGTGCGAGCTGACGGTGGACGACGACCTGCTGCGGGTCCGGTTCGGGCGGTGGCTGGTGCTGTCGCCGCGCCGCAACGTGGCCGGGGCCGAGCTGTCGGGGCCGTACTCGCCGCTGAAGGGGATCGGGGTACGCGTGTCGCTGGCCGACCGGGGCCTCACCTTCGGCAGCGACACCCGGCAGGGGGTGTGCATCCGCTTCCACCGCCCGGTGTCGGGCGGCGAACCGCTCGGGGTGCTGCGCCATCCCGCGCTGACGGTGACCGTCGAGGAGCCGGCCCGGCTGGCCGGGTTGCTGGCGAGCCGGTGACGCGCCGGGGCCGGGGGTTGACCTGGAGCGCGCTCCAGGGGCCAGGGTGGTTCCATGCACAATGCCATGAGGACACGCGCCATCGGTAACCGGCAGGTCGGGGCCATCGGTCTCGGCGCCATGCCCATGTCGGTGGCCGGGCACATGCCGGACGAGGACCAGTCGATCCGTACGATCCACGCGGCCCTGGACGCCGGCGTCACCCTGATCGACACCGCCGACGCCTACACCCCCTCCCACACCGACGTGGGCCACAACGAGCGCCTGGTCGCCCGCGCCCTGTCGCTGTGGCCGGGCGACGCCGGCGCCGTGCTCGTCGCCACCAAGGGCGGGCACACCCGCACGCCCGACGGGTGGGACGTGGACGGCAGCCCCGACTACCTCAAGCGGGCCTGCGACCGCTCGCTGAAGGCCCTCGGCGTGGACAGCATCGGCCTCTACCAGCACCACCGGCCCGACCCGAAGGTGCCGTACGAGGAGACGATCGGCGCGCTGAAGGACCTGCACGACGCCGGCAAGATCCAGTTCGCCGGCATCTCCAACGCCGACCCCCGGCAGATCAGGCTCGCCCACGAGATCCTGGGCGACCGGCTGGTGAGCGTGCAGAACGAGTACTCGCCGCGCTTCCGCTCCAGCGAGCCCGAGATCGACGTCTGCGCCGAGCTGGGCCTGGCCTTCCTGCCCTGGTCGCCGCTGGGCGGCATCGGGCGTACCGGGGAGCTGAGCCGCAACCCCGCCTTCCACGCGATCGCCGACGAGCGTGGCGTCTCGCCGCAGCAGGTCTGCCTCGCCTGGGAGCTGGCGCGCAGCCCGGTCGTGATCCCGATCCCCGGGGCCAGCCGCCCGGAGACCATCCTCGACTCGGTGGCCGCGGCCGGGCTGGAGCTCACCGCGGACGAGCTGGCCCGTCTCGGCTGAGGGCCCCGCGCGGAGGTGGCGCGCGCGGGCAGGCGCCCGATCGGTTCTCTTGATCGACTTCGTTCCGGGGGCTCGATAGGGTGTGCGTCCCGGCCCGCGCTCACCCCCTGGAAGAGTCCCGTGCTCCGTCGCCATCGCTCCGCCGTGCCCGCACTCGTCGTCGCGGGCGGTTATCTCGCCGTGGTCGCCGTGGCCGCCGTCGTGGCGGCGGCCACCGGCGACCTCGCCCCGCTGTGGCGGCTGACGATCGCGCAGGAGGCCGGGGAGGGCGTCGCGGTGACCGCGCGGGACGTGGCCGTCCCCGCCCTCACCGGCCTGGTCTGGACCTGGACCCTGTGGCAGGCGCTGCGCGGGCCCCTGGCGGCCCCGTCCCCCGCGAGCGGCCAGGAGGGCGAGGCCGGGCAGCAGGTGGGGCAGGAGCAGCAGGTGGGGCGGGCGCGCGTGGCGCTGTACGCCGCCGCGGCCACCTGGCTGCTCTACATGGTCCTGCCGTCCTGGCCGTGGTGGGCGGCCGTGATCGAGGCGGTGACGATGTGGGCGGTCGTGCTGCTGCTCCATCCGGTGCTGGGTGACGGGCTGGAACGGCCCGGGGTGGCCAGGACCGCGGGCGTGCTGGGGTTCGGCGGCGCCGTCGTCGACGAGGTGCTGGACCTGCTCGACCTGCCGGTCCCGGACGAGTCGGCCCTGATCGTCGGCGTGGCGGCCCTGGTCTGGACGGTGCTGGTCCTGCGGGCCCAGCGCGGCGACGACCGCTGGCGGCCCGCCACCGTCGCGTACGGCATCGCCGCGCTGGTGCTGCCGCTCCTCGGCCTGCTGGTGCCCGCCGTCCTGGCGCTGACGGGCACGGCGATCGCCTCGGACTCGGCCCTCGTCGGCGGTCTCGCGGCGGCCGCCGGCGCGGTGCAGGTGATCTGGCTGACCCGCTCCGGCCACGACCTCGCCTCCCCGGGCCTGGCCGTCCCCGCGCGCCGGACGGCCGCCCCTACAGGATGACGCGGCCGACGAGCTTGCCGCCGTCCAGCGGGATCGCCAGGCAGTACGCCGTCCGCTGCCGGGGCCAGTCGCCCTCGGCGGGGACGAGCCCGATGACGGTGAGCCCGGACCTGCGCGCGGGCACGTACCGCATCCGGGGCGCGCATCCCTCCCTGGCCAGCCGGTCCAGCTCCCTCAGGCCCGGCCAGGGCTGGTCGGGCAGCACGTAGGTGGTCGCGAACTCGGCGGAGTGCGGCACGGAGCAGGACACCACCGTCACGGTGAAGTTCTCCGGCAGCGGATCGAGGCAGTCGCCGGGCCGCAGCTCGGTGGCGTGGTAGTGCTCCTCGCCGGGCCTCACCGCCGTCGGCGCGGCGGCGGGCCCGGCCGCCGGGGGCTCGGACTCGGGCGCGGACTCGGGCGCGGCCCCGCAGCCCGCGAGCGCGCCCGCCAGGCAGGCGGCCGCGGTCAGGTGACGGATCATGACGCCGGATCGTGGCAGGCGCACATCACGGGTGGATCGCCGTCGCGGCTCGGTCGCGCAGCGTCGCGGCTCCCCGGAGGGCAGGGCGGTGAGAGGGTGAGGCGGTCAGAGGGTGGGGGCGCGGGTGGTGAGGACGTCGGCGCGGGCCAGTTGCACCTCGCGGGCCTTGCGGGCGGCGTAGCGGAGCAGCGGGCCGAACGCCGCCCGCACCCGGATCTCGTCGATCACCTGGGTGCCGCCGCGCCGGGCGGCCAGCCCGAACCGGTAGGCGAGCCGGACGCCGCCCGGGCTGTCCACCTCGCCCGCGACGCCGTCCTCCGCCGGGTGCAGCGTGACCTCGACGGGGTTGTCGTAGCGCAGGAAGCCGAGGAGGCGGAAGCGTTCCACGCTCGTGTAGCGGATCCGGCCGGGCTCGCGCCGCACGTTCCGTACCGCCACCACCAGCGGCGACAGGCCGATGTAGCTGGCCGGCTCGCTCAGGTGCGCCCGTACGGCGGCGGGCGGGGCGGCGACGTGGAAGGTGTTGCGCAGCAGGGTCTCGGGCACCGCTCACCTCGTTCGGCCGGGACGGGGGTATCAGCTTGGCGGCAGGATGATCGGTTGTCCAGGCGCAAGGAGGCGCCGCTCACGGCAGGGGCATGCTCATCAGGCGGCGGCCCTCGTCCGTGAAGCCGCGCCTGCGGTAGTAGCCGAGCAGGTGGCGCGGGTCGCCGCCGTTGGGCGCGATGACGATCTCCAGCAGGGTGCAGCCCTGGGCGGCGGCCCAGCGCCGGCTGTCGGCGATCAGCTCGCCGGCCAGGCCGTGCCGCCGTGCCGCCGGGGCCACGTAGAGGTCCTGCAGCTCGGCGGAGAGCGCCGTCTCCAGGCCGAACGTGGTCGTGGTGATCGCGAACCCCGCGGCCGTCCCCTCCTCCCCCTCCTCCCCCTCCTCCTCCTGCTCGGCGAGCGCGACCCGGGCGGCGGGCTCGGCGATCAGCGTGGCGAGGTTGGCGCGCAGCGCGTCCGGGGGCGTGGCGAACCCCTCCTCCTCGTAGAAGGCGACGGCCAGGTCCAGCAGGGCGGGCAGGTCGTCGGGGCGGGCGGTCCTGATGGGCATGAGTGTCATGATCCCGTACCTTCCGGGCGCTCGCGTACGGACGGGACGGCGCTCCGCCCGGCGCGGCGGCGCGCCGGGGAGCCGAGGTCGGCCAGCACCGCCTCGGCCGCGCGCCGCCCCGACACGAGGGCGCCCTGCTGGGAGCCGGTGTCACGGTGGTCGCCGCACACGTACAGCCCGGCGCGCAGCCGGACCGGGCTGCGCAGCGGGTGCGGCGGCGGCATCGCGGGCAGCGCCGACGGGATCGGGTAGGTGGCCAGATGCTGCCAGGACGAGGTGTCGCCGTAGATCTCGGTCAGCCGCTCGCGTACGGGCCGCTCGTCGGTGACCAGGCCGAGGACCGAGGTGGCGATCAGCGCCCGCCCGTCGGCCGCGTACGTGGGGGCGGCGTCGGTGAGCACGATGGTGTCGGTGATCGCACCGGTGGCGTCCACGACCAGGACGGGCTCGCGCAGCGGCGAGCGCGGGGCGGCGTGGTAGAAGGTGGTCACCGCGCGCATCGCCGGGGCCTCGACCTCGCCCAGCAGCCCGCCCGCCGACCCGGGGTCGGCCGCGACCACCACCAGGTCGCCTTCGGCGGTGCCGCCGCCGTCCAGCTCCACGCCGCCGCCGGCGACGCGGGCGGCGCGGGCGCCGAAGGTGACGGTGCCCGGCGGCAGCCGGTCGGCGAGCTGCCGCGGCATCTCGCCCATGCCGAACGCGGGCACGCCGATCGTGCCGCGCGTGAAGCACCGCCAGAACAGGTGGAAGACCCGGCTGGAGGTCTCCAGGTCGCCTTCGAGGAGCTGGCCGGCGAGGAACGGGCGCAGCAGGCCGTCGATCATCCTCGGGGAGACGTGCCAGGCGCGCAGCTCGTCCTCGGTGCGCCGGTCGCGGCCGCGCCGCAGGCGGGAGGCGGGCAGGGCCAGGTCGCGGGCGGTGAGGAGGGCCAGCGCGGCCTTGTCGCGCAGCGACCCGACGTCGGCCAGCAGCGCGCTGAGCGCGTGCCGGGGGTGCCGCCAGGGCAGCATCACCCGGGAGCGGCCGCGTTCGCCCTGCACGAGCATGCCCGAGGCGAACGGCCGCACGTCCAGGGCCTTGAGGTCGAGGACGCGCCGTACCTCGGGGTAGGCAGTGTTGAACACCTGGAAGCCGCGGTCGAGCCGGAACCCGTCCACGACGTCGGTCCGCACCCGCCCGCCGACGCCGTCGGACGCCTCCAGCACCCGCACCGCCACGCCGGCCTCGTGCAGGTGGACCGCGCAGGCCAGCCCGGCCAGGCCCGCTCCGACGACGAGGACGGTGGCCTTCCGCTCGCTGCTCATGAGGTCGCCCTACCCCTGGCCACCGGGTTCAGACCGCCACCGGTCCCGCCATGCCTCTCTTGTCAGAAAATATATAGACCGGTCTATTATGTCCGTCATGACGAAGACGAAGGAGAACTCCAAGGGCGCCATGACGAGCGCCCGGCTGGTGGAGTCGATGCTGGAGCTCATCCAGGCGCGCGGCTACAGCGGCACGGGGCTCAACACCGTGACCGAGCACGCGCAAGCCCCCAAGGGGTCGCTGTACTTCCACTTCCCCGAGGGCAAGGAGGCGCTGGGCGAGCGGGCCGTCGCGCTGGCCGCCGAGCGCTTCCGCGCCCTGGTGACGGAGGCGGCCGACGGGCCGCCGGCCGAGCTGGTCGGCCGGGTGGTCGGCGTGCTGGCCGCGATGCTCGCCGACAGCGACTACCAGCTCGGCTGCCCGGTCTCGGTGGTCGCCCTGGAGATGGGCGGGCAGAGCGAGCGGCTGCGGGAGGCGTGCGCGAACGCCTACGCCTCCTGGATCGAGCCGGTCGCCGCCTACCTCGCCGCGCGCGGCCACGCCCCCGGCGAGGCCCGGACGCTGGCCACCGCCGTGGTGAGCACGGTCGAGGGCGCGATGATCGTGTCGCGGGCGCAGCGGTCGGTGGAGCCGATGCGCTGCGCCGCGCAGGCCCTCACCCGGCTGCTGGAGGCATGAGCATGGGCGAGCGGCACGCGCTGGTGTTCGGGGCGGCGGGGTACGTCGGGCGCGCCCTGGTCCTGGAGCTGGGCCGGGCCGGGGCGCGGGTGAGCGTGGCCTGGCGGAGCCCGGAGTCGTACGCGCGGCTGGTCCGGTGGCTGGCCGGTCAGGGGTACGACGGGCCGGCTCCGGCCGGCGTCCGGGTGGACTTCGCGGCCCCGTCGCCGCTGGAGGGCGGCGAGTGGGAGGACGGCGGCTGGGAGGACGTCACCGAGGTCTACAACTGCGCCGGGGCCTACCGGTTCGGGATGACGGAGGAGGAGGCCCGCCGGGCCAACGTGGACAGCGCCCGCGCGATCGTCGCCTTCGCGGCGCGGCTGCCCCGGCTGCGGCGGCTGGTCCACGTGTCCGGTTACCGGGTGGGCGGGCAGGACCCGGCGGCCTGGAGCGAGGAGCGGCGGCGGGCGGCCTATCGGGAGCTGGGCGCGTACGAGGCGTCCAAGGCGGAGGCGGACGCCGTCCTCCAGGCGGAGGCGGACGAGCTGGGCGTGCCCTGGTCGATCGTCAACCCGTCGAGCGTGATCGGCGGGCCCGGCCAGTACCTGGGGCTGGCGGCGAGCCTCCGGGAGCTGTGGCGGGGCGGGATGGCCGCGCTGCCCGGGAGCGGGCGGACGTTCGTGCCGGTGGTCGAGGCCGGGTACCTCGCGCGGTTCATGGCCGTGCTGCCGGAGGACCCGGGGACGGTGCGGCAGGCGTACTGGGTGCTGGACGACCGGACGCCCGCGCTGCCGGACCTCCTCACGCTCGTCGCCCGGCACTACCAGGTGCCGGTGCCGCGGCTGCGGGTGCCGGTGCCGCTCATCAGGCGGTTGCCCGCGCGGGTCACCAGGACCGACCCCGAGACGCTGACGTTCCTGTCGGAGGAGCGTTACCCCACCGGGCCGGCGGCGGCGCTCGCCGCCCGCCACGGGCTCACCCCGCCGGGCACCGTCGCCGCGATCCTGAGCTGGGCCGACCAGCTCGCGGCGCACCGGTTCGGGGAGGCGGACACCGAGACGGGCGCGGGGGCGGGCACGGGGGCGGGGGCGGGCACGGGCGGGCGGCGGTTCACGGCGCCCGGCGGGGTGCGGACGTTCGAGCTGGGCCCGGCGGGCGCGCCGGCCGTGGTGCTGCCCGGCCTGCCGGTCAACGCCGACACGTGGGCGGCGGTGGCCGCGTCCCTGGGTGACGTGCGGGTCGCCGACCTGCCCGGGCTCGGGATGAGCGGCGGCGGGCGCGCCGGCTGGGGGTCGTGGGCGGCGGCGCTGGTGGCCGGGGGCGTCCGGCACCTGGTGGGGCACTCGATCGGCGCGGCGGTGGCGCTGGAGGCGGCGGCCGGGGCCGGGCTGCTCACGCTCGTCTCGCCGTTCTTCCTGCAGGCCCGCACGGCGTCGTGGGCCCCCGCGACCCGCCTGTACCTGGGACGGGTCACGGCGGAGGCGCTGGCGCGGCGGCTCACCGGGGACGCCGGGCACGCGGGCGCGCTCCAATCGAGCGTGGCCGACCTGCGGCGGCCCGGCGTGGCGGCGCGCACCGCCCGCGCGCTGGCCGAGGCCGGCAGCCCGCGGTGGCGGGCCGCGCTGCGGGAGCGGCTGCGCCGCCACGAGGGGCGGCTGCACGTCGTCGTGGGCGAGCACGACCCGCTCACCCCGGAGGGCCGCGAGCTGCTGGCCGCGCTCCCCCGGGCCCGGGTGACCGTCATCGCGGGCGCGGGACACCATCCGCAGCTCACGCACCCGGAGGAGGTCGCCCGCGCCATCCGGGACGCGGCGGGAAAGAGCTGACGTCCGGGAAAAGATGACAGCCGTTGTCGGCTTTCCGTTCTACGGTGCCGGTTCATGAGCAACACGTTGCAGGGCAGGGTGGCGCTGGTCGCCGGAGGCACGCGCGGCGCCGGGCGGGGCATCGCGGTGGAGCTGGGGGCGGCCGGCGCGACCGTGTACGTGACCGGCCGCACCACCCGCGAGAGCCGGTCGGAGAGCGGGCGCCCCGAGACCATCGAGGAGACGGCGGAGCTGGTGAACGAGGCGGGCGGGACGGGCATCCCGATCCAGGTGGACCATCTGGACCCCGGGCAGGTGCGTTCCCTGGCCGAGCGCGTCGGCCGCGACCACGGGCGCCTGGACGTCCTGGTCAACGACATCTGGGGCGGGGAGCACCTCGCGCAGTGGGACACGCCGCTGTGGGAGCACGACCTGGAGGCCGGGCTGCGGCTGCTCCGCCTCGCGATCGACACGCACGTCATCACCAGCCACCACCTGCTGCCGCTGCTGATCCGGCGGCCGGGCGGGCTGGTGGTGGAGGTGACCGACGGCACCAAGGAGTACAACGACCACAACTACCGCGTCTCCTTCTTCTACGACCACGCCAAGAGCGCCGTCATCCGGCTCGGGTTCGCGCAGGCGCACGAGCTGCGGCCGTACGGGTGCGCGGCGGTGACGCTGACGCCGGGCTGGCTGCGTTCGGAGCTGATGCTGGAGTTGTTCGGGGTGACGGAGGAGAACTGGCGCGAGGCGACCGCCCGCGAGCCGCACTTCGTGATCTCCGAGTCGCCCCGCTACGTCGGCCGGGCGGTGGCCGCGCTGGCCGCGGACCCGGAGGTGACGCGGTGGAGCGGGCAGTCGCTGTCCAGCGGGCGGCTGGCCCGCGAGTACGGCTTCACCGACGTGGACGGGTCGCGGCCGGACTGCTGGCGTTACATGGTCGAGGTGCAGGACAAGGGCCTGCCCGCGGACGCCACCGGCTACCGCTGACAATCCCCGGCGCGGTCACCGGCGGCGCGGTCACTGGTGGGCGCCGGCCTCCTCCAGGCGGATGAACGTGGCGCCGGCGACCGCCGCCCGCGCGCCGAGGACGTGCCCGTCGCACATCCTCGTCTCGGTGCCGACCCGGTCGACGACCTTCCACGTCACCGGCTCCTCGCACGGACGGCCGAGCCGGTCTCCGCTCCACTCCCGGCGGCAGACCCGGCACGTGGAGATCCCGGCGCGGCTGGAGAGCGTGTTGCCGTGCTCGGGGCAGACCCCCCACGGCATGCCGCACGGCTGGACGTGGAGCCTGGCCAGCTCGCCGGCCGCGAGCCGCAGGTCCTCGGCGCCGCGGGACAGCAGCCCGGCGGCCTGCCGGGCCGCGGCGAGATGGTCGTGCTCCGGCGTCCCGGGAGGGGCACCGCGGAGCAGGTCGCGCACCTCGGCGGTGAGCGCGTCGGCGCGGCCCGCGAGGGCGCGCAGCTGCGCGGGGGTCACGGTCATGCGGGCTCCCGTCCCGGCCGTCGCCATGCCGGCGGTCGTGCGAACGTCGTCCGGCGCCGATCCTACGTCCGCCGGGCCGCCACCGTGCACGGTCGTGATCATGCCGGGGCCGGCGGCCCGCGCCGGCCGGATAACCGCTGGTGAGAACGGCTGTGGGCCGGTGGAGGGTCTAGGGATCGCCATATGGGGCACTTCGATGGTCTTCCATCGGATTGCCGGAGGACTCCATGAGCGAGACCCAAGCCATGGCCCGCCGGGCGACGAACAGCCCGGCGATGGACAGGCTCACGCGCGTCGGCCTGGTCTGCCGCGCGCTGTTGTACGGACTGATCGGCGTGCTGGCGATCCAGATCGCCCTGGGCGGCAACGGCGGCCGCGAGGCCGACAAGAACGGGGCGATCGGCAAGGTGGCGTCGCTGCCGTTCGGCGCCGTGATCTTATGGATCATGGTGGTGGGTTTCGCCGCCCTGATCATTTGGCAGGCCAGTGAGGCGATCTTCAAGGCTCACCGGCTCAAGGACCGTGTCGAGCCGATCAGCCGGGTCGTCGTCTACGCCTTCATCTGCACGGCGCTGCTGACCATGCTGCTGACCGGCCACACCAATTCCGACGACGAGCGTTCGCGGGACGTGACGGCCAAGCTGCTCGATCTGCCCGGCGGCCCGTTCATCGTCGGCTTGATCGGGCTCGGCATCATCGCGCTGGGCGTCTACTGGATGCGGTACGGCATCAAGAAGCAGTTCCGCGAGCACCTCAAGCCGATGCCGCCGCGCGCGAGCGCGATGATGAGCCGGCTCGGCCTGGCCGGCTACCTGGCCCGTGGCCTGATCGCCGCCCTGGCCGGCGTCTTCGTCGTCCAGGCGGCCATCACCGCCGACCCGGACAAGGCGGGCGGCATCGACGCCACGCTCCGGGCGTTCGCCGACACCCCCGCCGGGCCCTGGCTGCTGGTCGTGGTGGCGCTGGGCCTGGTGCTGTTCGGCGTGTACTGCCTGGGCGAGGCCCGCTGGCGCCGCACCTGACCCGTCCCGTCTCCCCCGCCCCCGGGCCGCGCGGACGGCCCGGGGGCGAGTCGTGTGCCTCACAGGCGGCGGCCGACGGTGAGGACGACCGACCAGTGGCGGGTGAGCCGGCCGTCCGGGCGGGCGGCGAGGCGGCGGCGCACCTCCCCGTAGAGGTGCGCCCGCTTGGCCGGGTGCATGGCGATGTGGCCGGAGAACGTGTCGAGCAGCGCGATGTACTCCTCCGCGGTGTAACGCAGCGCCCAGACGTAGCGCCGGGTCGCGGTCACCGCGAAGTGCCCCGAGCCCTCGAACTCGGCGGCGGCCGGATCGGGCCACTCCTCGGGCGGCGGCGGGGGCCACGGGCTGCCGTCGCCCTCGCCGAGCTCGTCGTAGACGCGCTGGATCTCGGTGAAGAACGGGTCGAAACCGGCCGGGAAGGCGTGGTCGGCGTTCCACACGGCCAGGTGGCCGCCCTCGGCGAGCAGCGCGGCCGCCTTGGCGTACTTGACCGCCGGGTCCACCCACTTCCAGGCCGTGGCCGCGTACACGAGGTCGAAGCGGTCCCCCTCCGGCGGCTCCCAGCCCTCGAACGAGGACGTGATCACCGAGACCCCGGCGAACCCGGCGAGGCGGCGGCGCGCCTCGGCCGCCAGCGCGGCGCCGAGCTCGATCGCGGTGATCGTGAAACCCGCCCGCGCCAGCGGCAGCGTGGCCTTGCCCGGGCCGCACCCGACTTCGAGCAGGCGCGCGGGCGGCGCGAGCGCCGTGAGCGCGAGCAGGTCGGTGTACAGCTCGGCCGGGTAGTCGGGGCGCGCGTCCTGGTAGGTGGCCGCCGCCTCGTCGAAGGTCTCCCGCAGCCGCGGATCATGGGACATGGTCCCCATTGTCGCCGCGCGGGCACGCGCCCGTTGACGACCGGACCCTTCACCGTGGCGGCCAGGCCGCTCCAGGCGTTGGTCATGCCGTAGCGGACGCCCCCGTGGAACGGCGTCACCCAGCGCTGACTGATCGTGTCGTCGCACGCGCGGACCTCGCTGCCGACGCCGGCCGGCAAGGAGCAGGTGATCTCCGCCGAGACGATCGCGGATGACGCGCGTCGACCATGACCACGACCTCACCGGCCTTGACCACCCGGATCGAGCGATTCCACTACATTGAGGCTTCGTGCCTTTGGTCTCGGTCTTCGCATCTGTCCATGTCGCCTGCTGAGGAGCGCCCTAGATGGACTGGCTCTACGTCGTGGGGATCATCCTCTTCCTTCTCGGCTTGATGATCTCCATCGCGTTGCACGAGCTCGGCCACCTGGTGCCGGCCAAACTCTTCGGCGTCAAGGTGACCCAGTACATGGTGGGCTTCGGCTCGACCGCGTGGTCCCGGCGCAAGGGTGAGACCGAATACGGCATCAAGTGGATTCCGTTCGGCGGCTACATCCGCATGATCGGCATGCTGCCGCCGCGACCGGGAGAGGATTCCGCCAAGGTCAGGAGCACGGCGACAGGACCTTTCCAGGGGTTGATCGAGTCCGCCCGCGAGGCCGCGCTGGAAGAGGTGCGTCCAGGCGACGAAAACCGCGTCTTCTACCGCAAGAAGTGGTGGCAGAAGGTCATCATCATGTCCGGCGGGCCGTTGATGAACTTCGTGCTGGCGTTCGTCTTCTTCACCGTCCTGCTGGTCGGCATCGGTCTGCCCACCGAGGCCCCGATCGTCTCGCCCGCCACCGAAACGTGCGTGATCCCCGTCTCCGAGCAGCGCGCCGCCTGCGAGCCCGGTGATCGGCCCACCCCGGCCGCGCAGGCGGGCCTCAAGCCGGGCGACCGCATGGTCTCCTTCGACGGCGCCACGATCGGCTCCTGGGAAGACGCCGAGCGCCTGATCCGCTCCCACGGCGCCGGCCCGGTCGAGCTCGGCATCGTACGTGACGGCAAGCCGATGACGTTCGACGTCACCCTCATCGCCCAGGACCGGCCCGACCTCGAAGACCCCGGGAAGACCGACAGGAACGTCGGCTTCCTCGGCGTGCGGCCCACCGAGGTGATGGAGCGGCAGAGCGTCGGCCAGGTGGCCGGCTACATGGGCGGGGTGGCGGCCAAGGTGGCGGGCTCGATCTTCAACCTGCCGGAGAAGATGGTCGGCGTCTGGCACGCGGCCTTCTCCGGTGAGGAACGCGACCCCGAGGGCCCGGTGGGCATGGTCGGCGCGGGCCGCTTGGGTGGCGAGATCCTGGCCTCCGACCTGTCCGGCGAAGAGAAGATCGCCACCTTCGTCAACCTGCTGGCCGGCTTCAACCTGGCGATCGGCATGTTCAACCTCATCCCGCTGCTGCCGCTCGACGGCGGGCACATCGCGGGCGGGCTCTGGGAGGGCGTCAAACGGGCCCACGCCAAGATCATGGGGCGGCCGAAGCCCAAGCACGTCGACATCGCCAGGGTGTTGCCACTGACGTACGCGGCTGCGCTGGTCATGATGATCATGGCAGGTCTGCTGGTCTACGCCGACCTGGTCAACCCGCTCACGCTGACGAATTGATCGGTCGCCTCGTTGATCAACGGCACCCCGGTCAGCCTGTCTGGATCTGGCTCTTGGGAGGGACCGTCACGTGGACCTTGCCGCCCCAGCCCGTGTAACGGGTGTCGATGGTGATGACATCGTCGTTGACCAGGCTCTCCGCCCAGTGTTCCTTGGCCAGGTAGGAGGTGACGAGCCGCTGGGGCAGGCCGTCGGCCCCCAGGGTGAGCTCGTACTGCAGCGTGCCGTCCTCGGGCTTGACGAGCGTGGTGGCCCGGAACCAGGGTGACGCCTTCCACAGGGCGGCCTCCTCGACCGCGCCCTTGTAGGTCCGGCCCGACCGCTCGCCGTGCTTGATGAGGACCTGCAGCGTCGCGGGCTCGGCCGCGTTCACGTCCTGGCTGTACCTGCCGCTGAGGCCGCCGGGGACGGGACGCTTGAACTTGACCCAGCTCTTGCCCTTCCGCGTCGCGCCGAACAGCTTGATGCCCTTGCTGTAGCTGTACCTGCCGACGGTGATCGTGCGCTCGTCCCCCAGCAGATCGTCCATGCCGTTGAAGACGGGGCCCTCGTGCGGGATGTACGTACTGCGCAGGTCGGCGGCGGCGACGGTTCCCGTGCCGCCCTTGACGGGCTTGCCGTACTGCAGCACCCCGGTGCGCCGCAGGAAGACCGTCTTGCCCTCCATGTCCACAACGGATTCCTCCTCAAAGGGGACAGGCCGCAGAATCCTGACACACCTTGATCACGCCCCGGCAACGGTGAGGGACTGGCCTGACCGGCAGGTCACGCCCACGACGGCACGGCTTCGCGCTCACCCACGCCGAGGTGGTGCTTCCTGGCGGCACGAGCCGTGACCCGTACGCGCGATCAATCCTGCTGGTACGTGAGGGGCGTTCCGGTGACCAGCGTCAGCGAGATCGCGGTGCCTGCCAGGTCGACGGTGACCTTGGCTCCGGTGCCGGTGCCGTCCTCGCCGGCGTTGAAGTCGTCGTCGGTGCCGGTCAGCACCAGGCCCAGCCGGTGCCCGGCCTTGAACTCGTAGTCCTGCGGCAGCATCCTCCAGGTGATCTGGTACGACTTACCCGCCGTCAGCGGCGCCTGGCGGCTCAGCGACCGCGCCGGCACGCCCGCCATCACCGGCCGCAGCGGGCGGAGACCGGCTACCCCTCCTGCGGCTCCATCACGGCGGATCGGCCTCCACCGGGAGGCTCGGCCTCTATCTGGCCGGCGAGGGCCACTAAGCTTGGGCGCGTGGCACGCGTTCTCCTCCTGCACTCCATGTACGGGCTGCGGCCCGCCGTCCACCAGGCCGCCGACCGGCTGCGGGCGGCCGGGCACGAGGTGCACGTCCCCGACCTGTACGACGGCCGGGTGGTCGGCACGCCCGAGGAGGGCATCGCGATCAAGGAGGAGCTGGGCCGCGACGAGCTGCTGAAGCGGGCCGTGGCCGCGGCGGCGCCGCTGTCGGCCGGCGGCCTGGTCTACGCGGGTCTCTCGCTCGGCGCGGCGCTCGCCCAGAACCTGGCGCTCGCCGACGAGCAGGCGCGCGGGCTGCTGCTGATGCACGGCACGTCCGACATGGCCGACGACGCCTCGGCCGACGGCCTGCCGGTGCAGCTCCACGTCGCCGACCCCGACACCTACGAGCCGGCCGACTGGCTCAACGCCTGGTACCTGCGGATGCGCCGGGCCGGGGCCGACGTGGAGGTCTTCCCCTACCCGGGCGCCGGGCACCTGTTCACCGACCCCGGCCTGCCCGACCACGACGCCGAGGCCGCCGAGCGGGCCTGGTCCGTCGCGCTCGGCTTCCTCGCCGAGCTCGACCCGCGAGATTGACGGCCGCCGGCCGGCAATCGCGGAAAGGTCTCGGCCGCAATGGCTCCTAGTGTGGTTCCCGACCCGCTGGACACGACCACGGAGGACGAGATCATGGCGCACGAGACCACGACGCAGACCACGACGCAGACCACGACGGGGACCACGGCACGGACCACGGGCGCGCCGGCTCTCACCGGCGAGCGGGCCGACCTGCTGGCGGTGCTGGCCAAGCAGCGGCACTACCTGCGCTTCACCACCCGCGACCTCACCGACGAGCAGGCCGCCCGGCGCACCACCGCCAGCGAGCTGTGCCTCGGCGGCCTGATCAAGCACGTCACCGCGACCGAGCGCAACTGGGCGGACTTCATCGTGAAGGGGCCCTCGGCGATGGGCGACTTCACCGCCATGTCCGAGGCCGCCCAGGCCGAGTACGCCGACGGCTTCCGGATGTTGCCCGGCGAGACGCTGGCCGGCCTCCTCGACGCCTACGCCGAGGTGGCCCGCCGCACCGACGAGCTGGTGGCCGGCCTGCCCGACCTGGACGCCGACCAGCCGCTGCCGAGGGCCCCCTGGTTCCCGGAGGGAGAGCGGTGGTCGGCCCGCCGCGTCCTGATGCACATCCTCGCCGAGACCGCCCAGCACGCCGGTCACGCCGACATCATCCGCGAGTCCCTGGACGGCGCGAAGAGCATGGGCTGACCGGCCGGCCCGCCCGCGGGAACTTGATCGTTTATGAACGTGCGCTTGATCCGCTGTTGAAGCCGCAGGCCGTAGGTTCCGACCATGCGTGCAGACATCACCTGGACGGGCGCCTGGGCAAGCGTGGCCACTCCCTGGGGCGGGGCCGGGATCCTCACGGCGGGCATCGTGGCACTGGCCGTGTGCACGGCGGCGATCGGCTGGCGGAGCAGGTCGCACGCGCTGCGCGAGGAGCACGCCCGCCGGGCGACGCTGGATCTCATCACCGCCGTCGCCGACCTGCGGGCCGACCTGCACGCGGCCGGGACGGGCGCCGAGCGCGGCCTCGCCGTGGCGCGCTGGCGGTCGCGCTGGATGCTCGGCGCGGCCATGCTCGACCTCGTCGATCCCGCCTACGCCGAGGCGGTGCGGACCAAGGGGCGGCGCCTGTACGCCGACCTCATGGCCGCCGAGACCAGCGCCCCGCGGCACGAGGGAGCCAGGGCGGACGTGGTGCGGGAGCTGGCGGCGCACCGCGCCCGCCGCGTGCGCCGCGCCGCCCGGCCCCTGGTGCCGCGGTGACCCCGGAGCCCGCTCAGGCCAGCCGGATGCGCGGGTCGAGCAGGCCGTAGGCGACGTCCACCAGCAGGTTGGCGACGACGACGGCGGTCGTGGCGAGGATGACCACGCCCATGATGACCGGCAGGTCGCCGCTGACGAACGCCTGCACCACGGCCTGCCCGATCCCGCCCAGCCCGAACACCGACTCGGTGACCACGACGCCGCCGATGAGCGTGCCGACGTCCACGCCGAGCTGTGTCACCACGGGGGTGAGCGCGGCCCGCAGCCCGTGCCGGTAGATCACCCGCCGCTCCGGGACGCCCTTGGCGCGGGCGGTGCGGATGTAGTCCTCGCCGAGGATGTCCAGCAGGGAGCCGCGGGTGAGCCGGGTGTAGGAGGCGGCCTGGACGAAGGCCAGCGTGATCCAGGGCAGGATGAGGTGGCGGGCCCACTCGCCGGGGCCGTCGGAGAACGGCACGTACGAGTCGGGCGGCAGGATCGGCGCCCCCGCCATGGTGAGCTGGAAGAACAGGAAGTACAGCAGCAGCAGCCCGACGACGAACGTCGGCATCGACACGCCCGCCAGCGCGAGCACCGTCAGCGCCCGGTCCAGCAGCGAGCGCGCCCGGGTGGCGCTGAGCACGCCCGTCCCGATGCCGAGCGCCAGCCACAGCACCGCCCCGCCGAGCACGAGCGAGAACGTCGGCGGGAAGTCCTGGGCCAGCAGCTTGCCGACCGGCTCGCCGGAGAAGTACGACGTGCCGAGGTCGCCGCGCACCAGCCGCCCCAGGTAGTCCAGGTACTGCAGGAGCACCGGCCGGTCGAGGCCGAGGTTGTGGCGCACCAGCTCGACCTGCTCGGGCGTGGCCTGCCGGCCGGCGAGGGTGCGGGCGGGGTCGCCGGGAGCGACGAAGAACAGCAGGAATGTGCCGAGCGTGACCAGCCACAACACGAGCAGGCCGAGCAGGGTCCTGCGCAGCAGGAACGCGCGCAGCATCAGTCCTCCTTGGGTGCGCGGCGGCGGCGGGCGGCCTTGCCGCGCCGGCTGAACAGCCGCTCCGTGCGCGGGTCGATGGCGTCCCTGATGCCGTCGCCGAGCAGGTTGAAGGCGAGCGTGGTGATCAGCAGCGCGGCGGCGGGGAAGCCGAGGTACCACCAGGCCACCCGGTAGAAGCCCTGCGCCTCGCTGAGCAGGTTGCCCCAGGACGGGGTGGGCGGGGTGATGCCGAGCCCCAGGTAGGACAGCGTCGACTCGAAGACGATGGCGACCGGGATGAGCAGGGTGGTCAGCACGATGACGGGCGCGAGCAGGTTGGGCAGGATGTCCACGAACATGATCCGCAGGTCGCCGGCGCCCATCGACCGGGCGGCCTCGACGTACTCGCGTTCCTTCTGCGAGAGCGTCTGCCCGCGTACGACGCGGGCGATCGCCGCCCACGAGTAGAACGCGATCACCCCGATCGTGGCGCTCAGCGACGGCCCGGCGATGGACACGACCGCGATCGCGAAGATCAGGTACGGGAACGACAGCACGACGTCCATGAGCCGGGACAGGATCGTGTCGACCGCTCCCCCGTAGTAGCCGGCCAGCAGCCCGACGACCACGCCGACCAGCCCGGCCAGGCCGGTGGCGACCACGCCGACCAGCAGCGAGACGCGGGCCCCGTACAGGACGCGGACGAACAGGTCGCGGCCGAGCCGGTCGGTGCCGAACCAGAACTCGCCGCTCGGCGCGACCGGCAGGCCCTCGGCGGTGATGCCGGTGTCGCGGAACTGCACGTCGGGGTCGTGGCCGTTCCAGGCGGCGATCAGCGGGGCGGCCAGCGCCAGCGCGCCCAGCAGGATCACCACGACGCCGGAGACCAGCGCCACCCGGTCGGTCCTGATCCGCCGCCAGGCGAGCTGCCAGGGGCTGCGGCCGGCGATGCCGCGATCGGTGACGAGGTCCGGCCGCAGCTCGGTGAGGGTCATGCGGGCCTCCCGGCGGTGCGGGTCATGCGGGCCTCCCGGCGGTCAGGTCCTCGCCGGCCGCGACGGGGAAGTGGCAGGCCACGAGGTGCTGCTTGCGTTCGAGCTCGGGCTCCCGCTCCGCGCAGACCTGCTGCGCCTTGGGGCAGCGCGGGTGGAAGCGGCAGCCCGGGGGCGGGTCGATGGGCGAGGGCACGTCGCCGGTGAGGATGACGCGCTGCCGGCGCTCGGCCTCGTCGGGGTCGGCGACGGCGGTGGCCGACAGCAGCGCCGCGGTGTACGGGTGCCGCGGCGCCTCGTACAGCTCGTCCGCCTCCGCCAGCTCGACGATCTTCCCCAGGTACATGACGGCGATGCGGTCGCTGATGTGCCGCACCACCGACAGGTCGTGCGCGATGAACAGGTACGTCAGCCCGAAGTCGTCCTGGAGGTCCTTGAGCAGGTTGAGGATCTGCGCCTGGATCGACACGTCCAGCGCGGACACCGGCTCGTCGCAGATGATCAGGCGGGGCTTCAGCGCGAGTGCCCTGGCCACGCCGATGCGCTGGCGCTGCCCGCCGGAGAACTCGGCCGGGAAGCGGTTGTAGTGCTCGGGGTTGAGCCCGACCCGCTCCATCAGCTCCTGCACGGTGCGGCGCAGCTCCTCGCCGCTCATCACCCGGTGGATGACGAGCGGGTCGGCGATGATCGAGCCGACCCGGCGGCGCGGGTTCAGCGAGCCGTACGGGTCCTGGAAGATGACCTGGATGTCGCGGCGGTGGGGGCGCATGCGCCGCCGGGGCAGGTTGGTGATGTCCTGGCCGTCGAAGCGCACCGTGCCGGCGGTGACCGGGTAGAGCCCGGCCACGCACCGGGCCAGCGTGGACTTGCCGCAGCCGGTCTCGCCGACCAGGCCCAGCGTCTGGCCCGCGGCCAGGGCGAGGGTGACGCCGTCCACGGCCCGCACTTGGCCGACGGCGCGCTTGACGATCGCGCCGGTGGTGATCGGGAAGTGCTTGACCAGGCCGTCCACTTCCAGCAGCATCACGCGTCCTCCTTCGCCCTCGTGCGCAGTTCCTCGGCCGCCGCGCCCAGCCCGACCGCCTCGTGCGGCAGCCAGCAGGCCGAGGCGTGCCCGGGCCCGCCGCCGGTGACCGGGGCCAGCGGCGGGCGCTCGGCCAGGCAGACCGGCATCGCGTACGGGCAGCGCGGGTGGAAGGCGCAGCCGCCCGGGACGGCGATGAGGCTGGGCGGCGAGCCCGGGATGGGGCGCAGCCGCCCGCCGCGGTCGCCGGTGCTGCCCGGCAGCGACTCCAGCAGGCCCTTGGTGTAGGGGTGGTGCGGGCGGTAGTAGAGCGTGCGCCGGTCGGCGCGTTCGACCACGAGCCCGGCGTACATGACCAGGACCTCGTCGGCGATGCCGGCCACCACGCCGAGGTCGTGGGTGATGAGCAGGAGCGCGATGTCGAACTCGGCCTGCACCCGGCCGATGAGCTCCAGGATCTGCGCCTGGACGGTGGCGTCGAGCGCGGTGGTCGGCTCGTCGGCCACGATGAGCTTGGGGTTGAGCGCGAGCGCCATGGCGATCATCGCCCGCTGGCGCATCCCGCCGGAGAACTGGTGCGGGTAGTCGTCCACGCGCCGGTCCGGGCGCGGGATGCCGACCAGGCCGAGCAGTTCCACCGCGCGCCGCCGGGCGGCGGCCCTGGTGACCTCCGGCTGGTGGACGCGGATCAGCTCCTCGATCTGCCAGCCGACCTTGTAGAGCGGGTGCAGGCTGGTCAGCGGGTCCTGGAAGACGACGCTGATCTCGGCGCCGCGGACGCGGCGGAGCTGCTCGGCGTCGAGCTTGAGCAGATCGACGCCCTCGAACAGGGCGGTTCCTGATATGTCGGCACCCGGGGTGAGGCCGAGGACGGCCTGGGTGCTCACGGTCTTGCCGCTGCCGGACTCGCCGACGATCGCCAGCGTCCGGCCGCGGCCGATGGTGAACGACAGCCCCCTGACCGCCTGCACCACGCCGTCCGACGTGGGGAAGGACACCCGGAGGTCCGTCACCTCGAGCAGGCTCATGTGTCTCCCTCGTCACGCCCGGCGGGCCGCTCCGGTGGGGGCGGCCCGCCGCGCGTCGCCGGTCACGGGGTGTTCGGCTGCAGCCAGAGGTTGGTGATGTCGTAGAGCTGGAACGCCGGCAGGTAGAGGGCGTTCCGCACCCGCTTGCTCTGGTAGATCGGCGTGTTCTGGTTGTTGAACGGCACGATCACCGCGTCGGCCATCACGGCCTGGTCGGCCTGGTGCCACAGCGCCGACGCCTTCGCGGTGTCGGTCTCGGTGAGCGCCCGCTTGATCAGGTCGTCCACCTTGGGGTTGCTGTAGCAGCCGTAGTTGCTGGTGCCGGGGGCGCAGTTGGTCTGGAACAGCGGCTGCATGGTGGCGCGGCCGTTGTTGCCGTACCAGTCGGGGACCCAGCCGGGAGCCGAGATGTCCCACTTGCTGTCCTTGGCGATGGACGGGTTCTGCAGGAACGCGCCGTAGTAGTCGCCCTGGCGCACCGGCAGGCCCTTGACCGTGATGCCGCACGCCTTGAGGTCGGCCGAGTACGACTGGAAGTTGGCCGGGTGGTTGCCCGCGTTGCGGTAGGCCCCGATGAGGGTCAGGCCGTTGGGGTAGCCGGCCTCGGACAGCAGTTGCTTGCACTTGGCCGGGTCGCCCTGGTCGCCCGGCGTCGGGTACGGGTTGTACTCCTGGTAGCCGATGTTGCCCGGCGGGATCGCGGTGTGCAGCGGCACCGCCACGTCCGCGCCACCGTAGATCTTGGCGATGGCGACCTTGTTGATGGCGTACTCGATGGCCTGGCGGACCTTGAGCTTGCCCATCGCGCCGTTCTCGTTCTTGCTCTGCAGGTTGAAGACCAGGTACGGGTTGGTCACGGCGCCGGGGAAGATGTGGAAGTTCGGGTCGCCGGACTTCAGCCGCGGGATCTGCGAGGTGGGCACCGGCAGGTCCCAGGCCAGGTCGGCGCTGCCGGCCTCGATCTGCTGCTGCACGGCGTCCGGCTCGGCGACGCCCATCTTGACCTCGACGGCGTTGACGTACTGGTGCCGGATCGGGTCCGACTCCTGCTTCCACGCCGGGTTGCGCTCCAGCCGGATGGACTTGGTGGCCACGTACGAGGCGATCTTGTAGGGGCCGTTGGAGATCACGTGCTGGCGGAAGGTGGCGTCGTCGGGGACGTACTGGTCGTACTCGGCGGGGGCGGCCGAGGAGAAGTTCAGCGACAGGATGTTGAGGAAGTCGCCGGCCGGCTGGGTGAGGGTGAAGACGAGGGTCTTGTCGTCCTTGGCCTGGACGCCGGCGATGTCGTGGCCGTTCTGGAAGGCGGCCAGCGCCTGCGCGGTGGGCTTGGCCTTCTTGAACGCGCCGGCGTAGGCGTCGCAGTACTCGGCCATGCCCTTGATGGTGCTGGTGTAGTAGCCGGGCGCCCCGGCCCCCGCGACCGGGTTGCACAGCCGCTTGAACCCGCGCACGAAGTCGCCCGCCGTCACCTGGCGGGGCGGCTGGGTGTCCCACTGCACGCCGTCGCGCAGCTTGATCGTGTAGGTGAGCCTGTCCGCGCTCAGCCCGCCGTTGTCCGTGGTGGGCAGCTCGCTCGCGACGTCGGGGACCAGCTCGAAGCCCTTGGTCGTGTCCGTGCCGGCCGGCACGCCGCGCAGCGCGAAGAGCTGGCGGGCGTAGCCGCGGATCAGGCCGTTGGTGACGGTGTAATAGGCGCTGGTCGGGTCGAGGTGGTCGACGTCGCCGCTGCCGACCAGCCGCAGCGTCCCGCCGGTCACGGGCTGTCCGGTGCCTTGCGTCGCGGACGGGGGCGCGGACCGGTTCGACCCGGTCTCCGTCGCGCAGGAGACGGTGGCGATCATGGTTGCCGCCGCCGCCACGATCATGCTGAGATGGCGCAAGCTGGCCATCTGCCCTCCCTCGTGCCGAGATGGAGTCCATGTGGCTGGCGAGTGGGGCGCGCGCCGTGGCCGCGGGGCGCGCCCCACGTTTGCTGCCTCCAGCAACCTCCTCGGGGTGGGGGGCTGTCGAGCCTGGTTACGGAAACGTTGGAGACGCGCGATGACACAGTGATACGGATTTCGTGCCGAAGATGTCGGAAAATCGCGACATCCTGGCGTGCATCGCTGGTCAGCGGGCCGCGCGGGTCCTCACCAGGGGAGGGGGCCCGCCGCGTCGAAGTAGCCGCCGGTCGGGCCGTCCCGGCCCACCTGCGCCATGCGGACGATGATCTCGGCGCCCTCCTCGACGGTCTGGGTGCCGGTGCGCCCGTTCAGGTCGGTGGCGGTGAAGCCGGGCTCGACCGCGTTGATCCGCATGCCGGGGAACGCCTTGGCGTACTGGACGGTGATCATGTTGACCGCCGCCTTCGACGCCGGGTACGCCACCCCCGGGTAGGCGTACCCGAGGGTGCCCTCGGTGCTCATCCTCGCCAGCGAGGCCAGGCCGCTGCTGACGTTGACCACGACCGGGGCGGCCGAGCGGCGCAGCAGCGGCAGGAAGGCACGGGTGACCCGGACGAGCCCGAAGACGTTGGTCTCGAACAGCTCGCGCATCTGCTCGGCGGTCGTCTCCTCGGCGGTGGGCACGCCGTTGCCCGCCGTGCGCGCCTCGATGCCGGCGTTGTTGACCAGCACGTCGAGCCCGCCGTCGGCCTCGACGGTCCTGGCCGCGGCGGCCACGGAGGCGTCGTCGGTGACGTCGAGGACGAGCGGGCGGGCGCCCAGGGCGTCGGCGGCGCGCCGGCCCCGCCCGGGGTCGCGGCTGCCGAGGTACACGGTATGCCCGGCGGCCACGAGCCGGCGGGCGGTCTCGAATCCGAGGCCCTTGTTGGCCCCGGTGATGAGGGTCGTCGTCATGCCTCCACCGTCCCGCCCGGCCGGGGCCGGCAGCCATGCCACCCGCGGTCCTGGGACTGCCGGTACCAGGTAAAACGGGGCGGAGTGCGGCAGACTTGGCGGCATGACGGCGGGCGAGTTCGGGCAGGCGGTGCGGCGGTGGCGTGAGCGGGCCACGCCGGAGGCGGCCGGGCTGCCCGCGGGCGGGCGGCGGCGCGCGCCGGGGCTGCGCAGGGAGGAGCTGGCCCTGCTGGCGGGCATCTCCGTCGAGTACGTCACCCGCCTCGAACAGGGCCGCGCCGCCCACCCGTCGGCGCAGGTCGTCGAGGCGCTGGGCCGGGCGCTGCGGCTGTCGGCGGCCGAGCGGGCACACCTGTTCCGGCTGGCCGGGCTGGCGCCGCCGGGGCCGCAGACGGTGCCGGCGTTCATCACCCCGAGCGTGCAGCGGATGCTGGACCGGCTGGCCGGCACGCCCGTCGCGGTCTACGACGCGTCCTGGACGCTGCTGCTGGCGAACCCGCCGTACGCGGCGCTGATGGGCGACCCGTCCGGGTGGCGCGGCCACGAGCGCAACAGCGTGTGGCGGCACTTCCTCGGCGGCGGCGGCCGGGTCAGGCACACGCCGGAGTCGCTGGCCGCGTTCGAGGAGGCGCTGGTCGCCGACCTGCGTGCCACGGCCGACCGCTACCCGGCCGACCAGCGGCTGCGGCGGCTGGTCGCGGAGCTGCGCGCCGGCAGCGCGCGCTTCGCCGGGCTGTGGGACTCCGGCGCCGTCGGCCATCACGCCTCCGGCCGCAAGACCATCCTCCACCCGCAGGTGGGCCCGCTGACGCTGGACTGCGACGTGCTGACGGTCGCCGGCAGCGACCTGCGCATCATGGTCTACACGGCCGAGCCGGGCAGCGAGGACGCCGAGCGGCTGGCCCTGGTGACCGTCCTCGGCACGCAGTCGTTCGCCGGCTGACCCGCGCGGGCCCGCCGCGCGGCCGGGTCAGCCCTGCCCGGGGCTCTCGACGGTGACGCCGCCCGGGTGCAGCGGCAGGCGGCGGCCGGTGACCTCCTCGGCCCGCAGCCGGACGAAGACCGGCTCGGGCAGCGCCACCCACGGCGCGCCGGCCAGCTCCTCCAGGCGGCGGATCTCCGCGGCGCCGGTGACGACCGCGGCCCGGCCGCTCACCAGCACGCTCCAGCCCACGCGCAGGGCGGGCTCCAGGTCGTCGGCCTCGAACGACAGCGGCACCCCGTGCTCGACCGCGGTGATCTCGCCGCCGCGCCGGGAGATGCGGAAGACCAGGTCGCCGCCGTCCAGCACGAAGTTGACGGGCACGACCTCCGGCCGGCCGCCCGGCGCGGGCCAGGCGAGGCGGCCGACGGTGACGGCGGCCAGCAGCGCCAGGCAGGCGTCGCGGCCCAGGACCTCGAGGTGACCCTCGCGTGCAGAACGCGTTCCCCACGGCTCCATGCCGGCATCCTCGCACGCCCCGCGGGCCCGGCGCGGCCGGACACGCCTGCCGGTCAGGAGGAGCGGGTGGCCGAGCGCAGCACGCCCAGCTCCTCGTTCATGGCGTCGAGGAAGGCGGCCACGGTGCGCAGCTCCTCCTCGCTGAAGCGGGCCAGCGCGTTGCCGGTGCTGCGGCCCACCGGCCGGAAGAAGGCGGCGGCGAACTCCTTGGCCGCGTCGAGGTAGTGCAGGTGGACCACGCGGCGGTCGTGCGCCTCGCGGACGCGGCGGATGTGGCCGGCCCGCTCCAGCCGGTCGAGGCACGCGGTGACCGCGCCCGAGGTGAGGTTGAGCTCCTCGCGCAGGCGGCTCGGGGTGATCGGCGTCGGCGAGTCGAAGATGATGACGAGCGCCTGGACGTCGGTGGTGTGCAGCCCGTGCTCGCCGGCGAACTCGTGGGCGATGCGGTTGAACTCGGCGGTCATCCGGCGCAGCCGCGCCGCGAAGGACTGGAGCCCGAGATCGTCCTCGCCGATGCCCTCCCCACTGTCGCCGTTCATGGGTCCATGCTACATTAACTCAATCATTGAGATAATTGATGGTCGAGCTACATGGCGTGACGGAGAGGTGATGTCGTGATCCGGCAACCGGTCCGGTGGCTCGTCCCGGCGCTGCTGGTGCTGGCCTGGCTGGCCGTGGGCGGCGGGCTGGGGCCGTTCGCGGGCAGGCTCGGCGAGGTCTCCACCAACGACCAGGCCGCCTTCCTGCCCCGCAGCGCGGAGTCGACACGCGTGCTGGAGGCGCAGGAGAGGTTCCGGCAGGGCGAGGCGCAGCCGGTCATCGTGGTGTGGACCGCCTCCGGCCGGGCCGTCACGGACGCGCAGCGCGCCGCCGCCACTCGCGCGCTGGCCGCGCTGCGCGGCACGCCCGGCGTCACCGGCACGCCCTCCCCCGCCCTCCCCTCCGACGACGGCCTGGCGCTGCGCGGCGTCGTCCAGCTCCGCCCCGGCCTGCCGGGCGGCGAGCTCGGCGACGCCCTCGGCCGGATCGGCGCCGCGGTGGCCGTGGACGGCCTGCGCGCGCAGCTCGCCGGGCCCGCCGCCACCCGGGCCGACCTGTCGGCCGCCTTCGCCGGCATCGACGGGCTGCTGCTCCTGGTCGCGCTGGCGGCCGTGCTGGTGATCCTGCTGGCGGTGTACCGGAGCGTGCTGCTGCCGCTGGTCATCATCGCCGGCGCGATCCTCGCGCTCGGCCTGGCCTGCGCCGTGGTGTACGTCCTGGCCGGCAACGACGTCGTACGGGTGGACGGCCAGGTGCAGGGCATCCTGTTCATCCTGGTCATCGGCGCGGCCACCGACTACGCGCTGCTGCTGACCGCCCGCTTCCGCGAGGAGCTGGACGCCGGCCGCGACCGCCTCGCCGCGGGCCGGGTGGCGCTGCGGCGCTCGGCCGGGCCGATCCTGGCCAGCGCCGCCACCGTCGCGCTGGGCCTGCTGGCGCTGCTGCTCAGCAGCCTGACCAACAACCGGGCGCTCGGCCCCGTGGGCGCCATCGGCATCGCCTGCGCCGCGCTCAGCGCGCTGACCTTCCTGCCCGCCGCCCTCGTCCTGCTGGGAAGGGCCGCGCTGTGGCCGGCCCGGCCGCGTCCCGCAGGGAGCGGCGCCGGCGGGATCTGGCGCCGCGTGGCCGGCCGGGTGGGCCGCCGCCCGCGCCGGCTCTGGATCGCCACCGCCCTGCCGCTGGCCGCGCTCGCCCTGCTCGCGCCCCGGCTGGAGGCGGGCGGGGTGCCGCTGGAGGAGACGTTCGTCAACGACGCGCCGTCGGTGGCCGCCCAGGCGGCCCTCGGCGCGCACTTCCCCGGCGGGTCGGGGCAGCCGGCCGTCATCGTCGCCCCAGCCGGGCGGGCCGAGGCCGTGGCGGCGGCGGCCCGCCGCGTCGAGGGCGTGTCGGAGGTCACGGCGGCCGGCGCGGGCGGGCACCCGGGCGGGCAGCCGGACGGGCGGCCAGGCGGGCGGCCGGACGGGCAGCCGGGCGGGCAGCCGGACGGGCGGCCGGGCGGGGCGCCGAAGGTGGTGGACGGCCGGGTGCTGCTGGAAGCCACGCTGCGCGACGCGCCGGACGGCGAGGCCGCCCAGGAGACCGTCGCCCGCCTGCGCGCCGCCCTCGACGCCGAGGACGGCGTCCTGGTCGGCGGCTACAGCGCCCAGCGCTACGACACCACGCGCACCGCGCGGCACGACACGCTGCTCATCGTCCCGGTGGTGCTGGCGATCATCCTGCTCATCCTGGTGGTCCTGCTGCGCTCGCTGGTGACGCCGCTGCTCCTGGTCGCCACGGTGGCGCTGAACTTCCTGGCCACGCTCGGCGTCTCGGCGCTCGTCCTGGAGCACCTGCTCGGCTTCACCGGCAGCGACGCGTCGGTCCCGCTGTACGGGTTCGTCTTCCTGGTGGCGCTGGGCGTGGACTACAACATCTTCCTCATGTCCCGGGTCCGCGAGGAGAGCGCGGTTCACGGGACGCGCGAGGGCGTGCTGCGCGGGCTGGTCACCACCGGCGGGGTGATCACCTCGGCGGGGGTGGTGCTGGCCGCCACCTTCGCCGCGCTGGTGGTGATCCCGCTGGCCTTCCTCGTGCAGATCGCTTTCATCGTCGCCTTCGGGGTGCTGCTCGACACCCTGGTGGTGCGCTCGCTGCTGGTGCCGGCCCTGGTACGGGACCTCGGGGAGCGGGCCTGGTGGCCGGGCCGCCCGGGCCGCGGCCGGGCGCGGGACCCCGAACGGCCGGACGTGGCCCGTACAGTGGCGGGATGACCGACGAGCAGCCGACCGGCCTCGCGGCCACCCCGATCCTGGACCTGCGGCACCCGCGGGTGCGGGCGCTGGCCGCCGAGGTCCGGGCCGCCGCCCCCGGGCCGGGCCGGGGGCTGCTGGTCGCGGCCCACCGGCTCATCGCCGCCCGGATCCGCCCGGTGTACGCGATGGACGACACGCAGCCGGTCTCCAGGACGCTGCTGCGCGGCCGTGGTTCCTGCAGCCAGCGGCTGGCGGTGCTGGAGGCGGTGGCGCGCTGCTGCGCCGTTCCCACCCGCGTGCGCGGGCTGCTGGTGGACGGCCGGTTCTGGCACGCCCGCTTCCCCCGGCTGCGCCCGCTGGTCCCGTCCCGGGTGGTGCTGGCCTGGCCGGAGTTCCGCCTCGCGGGGCGGTGGGTCCCGGTCTCGGAGCTGTACGGGAGCCAGGACGCGCCGTCGTGCGCCGCCCCGTTCACCAACACCGGCGCCGAGACGCTGTTCGACGCCGTGGCGCGCACCGCCGTGGACTGGGACGGCGGCGGCGGCCCGTCCTGCGACCTGTCCGGTCACGTGCTGGCCGACCTGGGCCGGTTCGGCTCGCGGGACGCGTTGTTCCGGGAGCACGGGCAGACCTTGTGCGGGCCGGCCCGGGTGGCCGCGGATCTCGTCATGAGCCGGCGCGGTGCCTCCGGCCGGAAGGCGAACTAGATTCGTCTCATGGACGAGCGGCTGGTCGCCATCGTCGGCTACGACGGCGCCGAACTGATCGACATCGCCTGCGTCACCACGAGCCTCGGCATGGTCAGCCAGTACGGGCACGCGCGCGTCCCGTACCGCACCAGGCTGCTGACCCTCGGGGGCCGCCCGATCAGTCTGCCCACCGGGCTGAGCCTCCAGGGCGGCCATCCGCTCGAACGCGCCACGGGCCCGTTCGACACGCTGCTGGTCACCGGCGGCCTCGGGCACGAGGAGGCGGCCGGCAACCCGCTGATCGTGGCGCACGTGCGGCGGCTGGCGCGCGAGAGCCGCCGCGTCGCCTCCATCTGCACCGGGGCGGGCGTCCTCGCCGCCGCCGGCCTGCTGAACGGGCGGCGCGTCACCACGCACTGGCGGTACGCCGGCGACATGGCCGCCCGCCACCCCGGGGTCGTCGTGGACCCCGACCCCATCTACATCCGGGACGGCAACCTCATCACCTCCGCCGGCGTCACCAGCGCGCTGGACCTGTCGGTGGCCCTGATCGAGGAGGACCACGGCCCCGAGATGGCCCGGCTGATCGCCCGCCACCTGGTCATCTACCTCCAGCGCCCCGGCAACCAGGCGCAGATGAGCATCTTCACCACCGCTCCGCCGCCCGCCAACGACGTGGTGCGCCGCCTGGTCGAGCACGTCAACGCCGACCTCGGCGGCGACCTGTCCGCCGCCGCCCTCGCGGCCCACGCCGGGATCAGCGTCCGGCACCTGACCCGGCTGTTCCTCACCCATCTCGGGCGCACGCCCGCCCAGTTCGTCCGGGACGCCCGCCTGGAGGCGGCCGCCCATCTGCTGACCGGCACGTCCCTGCCGATGCCGGCGGTCGCGGCCCGCTGCGGCTTCGGCTCGGCCGAGACGCTGCGCCAGGCGTTCACCGGCAAGTACGGCATCGCCCCCTCCCGCTACCGCCAGGCCCACGGGCGGCTCTGAGGACCCCGCCACTGAAGGCCGACTTGTGACAGAGGCGTAGTGGCTCACAAGTCGCCTCCAAGTCGCCGTCCCTAATGTTCCACGGTGTCCGACCGGGGACGCGACGACGACCCCGGCGACCGGCGCCCGTCCTCGGGCGCCGGCCACTGATGGGGGCCGCGGTGACGCGGCCGGGAGGGAAAGCCATGTCGAAGATCACGATCGACGATCTGCCGTTCGAGGGGGCGGAGCTGTCCGAGGCCGAGCTGGGCGAGGTGTCCGGCAGCGCGCGCAAGCAGTGGACCGCCAGCGCGTGGACCCTCGACGACGTGCCTTACGAGTGGTGGCTGATCTAGATCTCGGCGGCAGCCGATAGACAACGGCGCGGTGGGACGCGAGCGGCGTCCCACCGCGCCTTCGAACACGTCGAGGCGAGAACGTTCGGACGGGACCGGCAGTGATAATGATCATGAGTGCGCGCGACGACGGCGCGGCCGAGCGGGTGCTGGTGGCGCTGCTGCGGCGCGGCGCCCGGCTGCTCGGCGACGACGGGCCCGGCGTTCCCGTGTTGTGGTGGGACAACGGCGACTTCCCCGGCGAGAGCCGGATCACCGCGGAGTTCGCCGGCGGCCGGCGGCGGCTGCTGCTGGAGACCGGGGACCGCACCGTGGACCTGTCGGAGGTCACCGCGGTGTGGCGCAGCCGGCCGAGCGGGCCGCGCGCGGCCGGCGACGTGGCCGAGCCGAGCCATCGGGAGCACGCCCGGCTGCAGGCCGAGGTCATGCTGGACGGCGTGTGGAGCCTGCTGGACGCCCGCTGGCTGCCCGGCACCCGCGCCGACGAGCTGCGCGCGCACAACAAGATCTTCCACCTGGCGCGCGCGGCCGACCTGGGCTTCACGGTGCCCGACACCGTCTACACCAACGACCCGGCGCGGCTGGTGCCCGCCTACGAGGCGGCGGGCGGGCGGCTGGTGGCCAAGCAGATCGCCGCCGAGCGGTTCAGGATCGACGGGCAGCCGCACCGCGCGTACACGACCGTGGTCGAGCGCAGGCACCTGACCTCGCGGCACCGGCTGCGGCACGAGCCGGTCATCCTGCAGCCGTACGTGGACAAGGCCGTCGAGCTGCGGGTGATCGTGGTCGGCGAGCGGGTGCTCGCGGCCGAGATCGACGCCTCGGCCTCCGCCGCGGCCAGGCACGACTGGCGGCACTACGACAACGACCGCGTCCGCTACGGGCCGCACGAGCTGCCGGCCGAGGTGGCGCGGCGCTGCGCGCGGCTGGTCGCCGACGTCGGCCTCACCTATGCCGCTCTGGACCTCATCGTCACGCCCGGCGGCGAGTACGTGTTCCTGGAGCTGAACTCCAACGGCGCGTGGGGGTTCGTCGAACTGTGGGCCGGGCTGCCGGTCAGCGACGCGATCGCGGCCTGGCTGATGGACGGAGGCAACCCGTGAAGGAAAGCGCGTTCGCGCAGGCCCTGGAGTCGGGGGCGGAGCTGCTGCGCTCGCTGCCCCGCCGCCGCTCCGCCGTTCCCGCCGCCCGCGCGGCGGCCCGCGAATGGGCGGCGCGGCATCCGGCGACCGGGGCGCAGCTCGTGGTGGACGAGCGCCCCGGGACGCCGCTGGTGGACTACGACCTCGTCCTCGACCACCCCGGCGGCGGCACGGTGGCGCTGACCGCGCCGCCCGAGGACGGGGTGCCGTGGCTGATCGACCATTCGACGCACTGGGCGGCCGGGCACCTGGTCAGCGTGGACGGCGTGCACGTGTCGGTACCGCAGGCGCTGACCATGCTGCGGACGCTGTCGCGGCGGGACGCCTCGCCGTACCGGGAGATCGTGGACCAGTGCCTGCTGGCGGCCGCCCTGGAGGAGGCCGCGGACGGGGACGCGCCGGTCAGCGCGGCCGAGCTGCAGGCCACGGCGGACGAGTTCCGCCGCGGGCGCGGGCTGCGCGACCGGGCGGCCACGCTGGCCTGGCTGGCCGAGACGGGCATGACGGGCGAGCAGTTCGAGGCGTACCTCGGCGCGATCGCGCGGCGGCGGCGCTTCAGGAAGGACAAGGAGGCCGAGCTGGCGGCGGCGTACCTGGCCGGGCACCGGGCGGACTTCGCGCGGGTGCGGGCCGTGTGGGTGACCGGGCCGGAGAAGGTGCTCGCGGGCTCGCCCGGCGAGCTGCCGGGCGGCGCGGCGCTGTGCGGGGAGGCCGTGGTGACCGTGGGGACGCGGTGGGAGCACGAGCTGCCCGCGGCGCTGCGGGGCGCGGCGGCCGGGGAGGTCGTGGGGCCCGAGGCGGTGCCGGACGGCGGGTTCCTGACGGGGGCCGTGCTGTCCAGGACCGAGGCGGCGGACGACGCCGGGACGCTGGCGGCGGCCGGGCGGGCGGCGTTCGAGCGGTGGCTGGCGGAGCGGCGGGCGGCCGCCACGGTGGAGTGGCACTGGTCATGAGCGATCCGTACGACGTGACCCGCCCGCTCTCCCGTCCCCGCCACCCCGCCCCGCAGAACGCGGAGCCGCCGGCGGCCGCCTCGCAGGCGCCGGAGCAGGGGCGGCGGATCTTCCGCGAGGAGGCGGTGCGCGGGCGGGCCGCGGGCCGCGAGCCCGTCCGCGCGCCGCTGGTGATCGGCGGCCCGTCCTTCCTGGTGTTGTGGCTGATCGTGATGGCGATCCTCGCGGCGGCCGTCGTCCTGGCGGTGCTGACCCTGCGCGCGGCGGGAGCCGCCGCGTGATCCGCCGCCTGCCCGTCCTGCTGCAGAACACCCCCACCGAGTGCGGCGCCGCCTGCCTGGCGATGGTCCTGTGCCACCACGGCCACCGCACCACCCTCCACCAGGTCTCCGAGCGCCTCCAGATCGGCAGGGACGGCCTGAGCGCCAAGGCCGTCGTGGACGGCGCCCGCGAGCACGGGCTCAAGGCCCGCGCCTTCTCGCTGGCCCCCGAGGACCTGGCCCGGGTGCCGCTCCCGGCCGTGGCGCACTGGGAGTTCAGCCACTTCGTGGTGGTGGAGCGCTGGTCGCCCGACCGGGTGGACATCGTGGACCCGGCCCAGGGCCGCCGCCGGCTGACCGCCGAGGAGTTCGGCGCCGGGTTCACCGGCGTGCTGCTGGTCTTCGAGCCAGGCGAGGGGTTCCAGCGCGGCACGACGTCGATGGCGAGCGCGTGGCGCAGGGAGTTCGTCCGCACGCTGTTCCGGCGGCGCAAGGGGCTGCTGGCGCAGATCATCGCGGCCTCGCTGCTGCTCCAGCTCCTCGGGCTGGCGCTGCCGCTGTTCTCCCAGCTCCTGCTGGACATGATCGTCCCGTCGCGCGGCGTGGCGGTGCTGTCGCTGCTGGGCGGCGCGGTGCTGCTGGCGGGCGCGGCCCAGCTCGCGATCGGGTACCTGCGCAGCGCGCTGCTGGTGGCCGTGCGGGCGCGGGCCGATCAGGAGCTGACCGAGGGCGTGGTGAAGCATCTGGTGGCGCTGCCGTACCGGTACTTCACGCAGCGCGGCAAGGGCGACCTGGTGACCAGGGCGGCCAGCGTCTCCCAGCTCGGCGACATCCTCACCGGCCAGGTCGTGGCGGCGCTGCTGGACGGGCCGCTGGCCGCCGGCTACCTGGTGGTGGTCTACTTCTGGGACCCGGTGTTCGGGTTGGCGCTGACCGGCGTGGCCGTCGTCCAGTCGCTCCTCATGCTCGTCACCGCCGGCCGGGTCGCCACGCTCACCCGGCAGGAGCTGACCGCGCTGGCGGCGTCCCAGAACAGCCTCATCCAGGCCATCAACGGGATCGAGACGCTCAAGGCGTCGGGCGCCGAGAGGCGGGCGGTCGAGCAGTGGTCGGCGCACTTCGACAAGCAGCTCCGCGCGGACGTGCGGGCCGGGCTCACCCGGGGGCTGCTGGACTCGTCGCTGGCGGCGGTCCGGGTGATGGCGCCGCTCGGGCTGCTGTGGCTGGGCGCCTGGCGGGTGCTCGACGGGCAGCTCACCGTGGGCGCGCTCATCGCGCTCAACGCCATCGCCCTGGCCGCGCTGACCCCGCTGGGCTCGCTGATGACGGGGCTGCAGAGCCTGCAGCAGGCGGGCGCGCACTTCGACCGGCTGTCGGACATCCTGGCCTCCGAGCCGGAGCCGAGCGAGGGCATCGAGGTGCTGCGGCTGCGCGGCGCGATCGAGCTGCGCGGGGTGAGCTTCCGCCACGACCCGCGCAGCCCGTGGACGGTGCGGGAGGTGTCGGTCGCCATCCGCCCCGGCCAGAAGGTGGCGCTGGTCGGCGCGTCGGGCTCGGGCAAGACCACCCTGGCCAGGCTGCTGCTCGCGCTGCACGCCCCGGTGGAGGGCGAGATCCGCTACGACGGCGTGCCGGCCGGGGAGCTGAACCTGCGGACGCTGCGCCGCCAGTTCGGCGTGGTCACCCAGGAGCCGTCGCTGTTCAACGGCTCGATCAGGGACAACATCGCGCTCAACGACCCCGCCGCGCCCCTGGACCGGGTGGTGGCCGCCGCCCGGCTGGCCGAGCTGCACGACGAGATCATGGCCATGCCCATGGGGTACGAGACGATGCTGACCGACGGCGGCGGGCTGTCCGGCGGCCAGCGCCAGCGGCTGGCCCTGGCCCGCGCGGCGTTGTCGCGCCCCAAGGTGCTGCTGCTGGACGAGGCCACCAGCAACCTCGACAGCGCCACCGAGGCCGCCATCGAGGCCAACCTCGGCCGCCTGGCCCAGACCAGGATCGTCATCGCCCACCGCCTGAGCACGGTCCGCGACGCCGATCTGATCCTGGTGGTGGACCGGGGGCGGATCGTGGAGCGCGGCACCCACGAGGAGCTGCTGGCCCTGCGCGGCAGGTACGCCCACCTGATCGCCGCCCAGGCGGCCGGTCAGCTCCTCTGACCGGCCCCGCCGGAGAAGTCAGGGCTGGACGAGGGCGGCGGCTCCGGCGGCCAGGCTCAGCACCTCCCGCCGGGTCTCGGTGAACGCCCCCTGCATGGCCGCCGCCCGGGCGACCAGGTCGGCGGCGGTGAGGAGGGCGCCGTTCACCCGTACGGGGTCGGTGTAGTACGCGCGGAAGGCCGCCTCCGCCTCGCCGGGCGGAGGCAGGGGCTCGGTCCACAGGCGCAGCAGACCTTCGACGTCGAATTCCCTGCCGGATCCCATGACGCCACTGTCCGCCCGCCGGGGCCGTCTGGCGAGGGGTCAGCGGCGGCCGTACTTCTTGTGGACCGCCTGCTTGCTCACGCCGATCGCGTCGGCGATCTGGGACCAGGCCAGCCCGGCCACCCGCGCCCGCCGCACCTGGACGGCCTCCAGCCGCTCGATCTCGCGGCGCAGCGCGGTGGTGGCGTGCAGGGCCAGCAGGGGGTCGTCGTCCTGCGCCTGCCGCATCAGGGTCGCCAGGTCGTTCGTCATGCCCCAACGGTAGTCCAGACCGATCGTCACCGGGACTCCACGACCAGGCGCGCGCCCAGCCCGATCAGCACCACGCCGGAGACCCGCTCCAGCACGCGGCGCACCCGCGGCCGGCCGAGCCAGTCGCGGGCCCTGGCGACGGCCCAGATGAGCAGGCCGTACCAGAGCAGGTCGACGAGCACCCACACCACGGCCAGCGTCGCCAGCGTGGCGGGCACGTCCTGCCCGGCGGGGACGAACTGCGGCAGGAACGACATCGCGAACACCGCGGCCTTGGGGTTGGCCAGGCACGTCCCGAGCCCGGCCAGGTAGGACGCCCGCCGCCCGGGGAGCGTGGCCACCTCGGGCAGGGGGGCGCCCTTGCGCGCCTGCCAGAGCGACTGGGCGCCCATCACGACCAGCACGGCCGCGCCCGTGACGCGCATGACGTCGTAGGCGAGCTGGGAGGCCACCAGCAGCGCCGACAGCCCGAAGGCGGCGGCCAGGCCCCACAGCAGGATGCCGGTCTCGTTGCCGAGGGTGGCGGCCAGGCCGCTGGCGCGGCCGGCGCGGATGGTCTGGCGCAGGATGACGGCCGTGCTGACGCCGGGCACCATGGCGATCAGGACGCACGCCCCCGCGAAGGCGAGAAGGTACATGGCGGGCATCCTGGCAGAGAACCGCCGGGAGGCGCCGCCGGTTTTCAGGCGCACGGCTTTCAGGCGTGCGGCTTTCAGGCGTGCGGCTTTCAGGCGTGCGGCTTTCAGGCGTGCGGCTTTCAGGCAGCTTGTTCAGCCGTGCAGCCGTCAGCCGTGCAGCCGTCAGCCGTAGAGCTTGTTCAGCTCGGCGACGGCCTCGCGCATCATGGCGCGCAGCTCGGGCGGCTCCAGCACCTCGACGTCGGCGCCCATGCGCAGCAGCAGCCAGCGCGCGTGCTTGATCGACTCGACCGGCAGGGTGAGGGTGAGCCAGCCCTCCGGGTCGGGCGCGCCGGCGGCGGCCAGCGCGGTCTCGACGACGTCGCGGCCCACCGTGTACGCCAGCAGCTCCCCCCTGCCGGGCGCCAGCTTGATCACGCACTCGGCGGTGTACATCCGCTCGCGGAACTCCTTGGCGTAGGCGTTCCAGAACGCCGCCAGCTCGAAGCCCTCGGGCCGCTGGAAGTGGCCGGGCAGCGTCTCCAGGGTCAGCACGCGCGCCACCCGGTAGGTGCGGGGCGAGCCGTCCGGCGGCGCGGCCACCAGATACCAGGAGCCGCCCTTGAGCACCAGCCCGTACGGGTGGACCACCCGGTCCACCTCCTGCTGCCCCCACCGCCGGTAGGTCATGTGCAGCGGCCGCTGGTCCCACACCGCCTCGGCGACCTCGCCGAGGTGCGGCACGTCGTCGCCGGAGCGGTACCAGCCGGGCACGTCCAGCAGGAACCGCTCGCGCATGCGGGAGGCGTGCGAGCGTGGCTCGGGCGGCAGCGCGGCCAGCAGCTTCAGCTCCGCGGTGGCCGCGACCTCGGCCATCCCCAGGTCGGCGGCGGGCCCGGGCAGCCCGGCCAGGAACAGCGAGGACGCCTCCTCGGCGGTCAGCCCGTTGAGGCGGGTGCGGTAGCCGTCGAGGAGCTGGTAGCCGCCGGCGGGCCCGCGGTCGGCGTAGACCGGCACGCCGGCGGCCGACAGCGCCTCGACGTCCCGGTAGACGGTGCGGACCGACACCTCCAGCTCGGCGGCCAGCTCGGGGGCGGTCATGCGGCCGCGCGTCTGCAGGAGCAGGAGCAGCGAGAGTAACCGGCTGGCGCGCATATTCCTCATTGTATTGCGCACAGAAATCGTGTTTGTATGAACATATGGATCGTTTGCACGCCATCATGAACGCCTTAAGGACCCACGACAGCGTCTCGGTCGCCGAGCTGGCCGCCGAGCACGGCGTGTCGGAGATGACGATCAGGCGCGACCTCGACGAGCTGGCCCAGCAGGGCGTGGTCCGGCGCGTCAGGGGCGGCGCGCTGTCGCTGCTGCTGCGCGGCGAGGAGCCGCCGTTCGGCGTGCGCGAGCGGGAGGCGGTGGAGGCCAAGCGGCTGATCGGCGCCGAGGTGGCCGGGATGATCGCCGACGGCGAGGCGGTGGTGCTGGACGGCGGCACCACCGCGCTGGAGGTGGCCCGCGCCCTGACCGGCCGCCGGCTGACCGTGCTGCCGCTGGCGTTGCAGCCGGTGGCGCTGCTGGCGGGCGCCCCCCGGGTACGGCTGGTGCTGCCGGGCGGCGAGGTGCGGCCGGGCGAGCTGAACGTGATGGGCCCGCTGGCCGAGCACGCGCTGCGGGCGTTGCGCTTCGACACGGCGGTGATCGGCTGCTGCGGGCTGTCGGCCGAGCACGGGCTGACCGCGCACGACCTGCCGGAGGTCGCGATCAAGCAGGCCGCGATCGCCTCGGCGCGGCGGGTGGTGGTGGCCTGCGACTCGGGCAAGTTCGCGCGGACGGCGTTCGGCGCGGTGTGCCCGATCTCGCGGCTGGACGTCGTGGTGACCGACTCCGGCATCCCGCGCGAGGAGCGCGACGCGCTGGTGGCGGCCGGCGTGGCCGTGCGCGAGGTCCCCGCGGCCGCGGCGGGGCTCGCGTGAGGCGCGAGCGCACGGCGGTCTACCTGCTGTTCTTCCTGGCCGGCGCGGCCATCGGGACGTGGACCGCGCGCATCCCCGCCGTCAAGGAGCGCCTCGGCCTGGGCGAGGGCGAGTTCAGCCTGGCGCTGCTGGCCATCGCGGCCGGGGCGGTCATCGGCATGACGGCGGTGGGACGGCTGGTGGACCGGCACGGCAGCCACCGGGTCATGGTGCCGGCGGCGCTGGTGCAGGGGCTGGCGCTGGTCCCGGCCGCCTACGCCGGGAGCCTGGTGGCGCTGGCCGCCGCGCTGCTGGTGTTCGGGATCGCGCACGGCGTCCTGGACGTGGCCATGAACGCCAACGCGGTCGCGGTGGAGCGGGCGCACGGCCGGCCGGTCATGTCGTCGTTCCACGCGGTCTTCAGCATCGGCGGGTTCGCCGGGTCCGGGCTCGGCGGGCTGTCGGCGCACGCGGGGCTGTCGCCGGCGGTGACGTTCTGGACGGCGGGGGCGGTCATCGCGGCGCTGGCCCTGTGGGCGGCCCGGTGGGCGATGCGGCCGCCGCCGGATCCGGGCGCGGGCCGGGCCGGCGAGGGCGGGCTGCCGAAGGGGACGCTGTTCCTGGGGGTGCTGGCGTTCTGCTGCCTGGTGGGCGAAGGGGCGGCGGCCGACTGGAGCTCGGTCTACCTGCGCGAGGACCTGGGCTCCTCGCCGGGGTTCGCGGCGGCCGGGTACGCGGCGTTCTCGATCATGATGACGGCGGGCCGGCTGGCGGGCGACCGGCTGGCGGCCAGGTTCGGGCCGGTGCCGCTGGTGCGCTGCTGCGGGCTGCTGGCCGCCGCCGGGCTGGGGCTGGCGCTGCTGGCCGGGCATCCGGTGGCGGGCGTGGCCGGGTTCGGCTGCTTCGGGGCGGGGCTGTCGTGCATCGTCCCGCAGGTGTTCTCGGCGGCCGGGCGGCGCGATCCGGCGTTCGCGGGGCGGGCGCTGGCGCGGGTGGCCTCGATCGGGTACCTGGGGTTCCTGTCGGGGCCGGTGCTCATCGGCGCGGCCGGGGAGATGGCCGGGCTGCCGCGCGCGCTGGCCGTCCCCGCGTTGCTGGCGGCGTTCGTGGCCCTGGCCGCGACGGCGCTGCGAGCCCGCGAGCCCGCCACCCGCTGACCGTCGCCCGCCGGCCCGTCACCCGCTGGCCCGTCACCCGCTGGCCCGTCACCCGCCGGCCCGTCACCCGCCGGCCCGTCACCCGCCGATCGTCACCCGGCGAACTGCTGCCAGGCCAGCCTGGCGACCATCGCGACCACCACGCACAGCAGCACGATCCGGACGAAGGCCGCGCCCCGCTTGAGCGCCATCCGCGCGCCGAGCTGGGCGCCGGCGACGTTGCACACCGCCATGCCGAGCCCCAGCCCCCACTGCAGGTGCCCCTGCGCGCCGAAGACCAGCAGCGCGCCGACGTTCGTCCCCACATTGATGATCTTCGCCGAGGCCGAGGCGGAGACGAAGTCCAGCCCGAGGATGGTGGTGAAGGCGATGATGAGGAACGTCCCGGTGCCGGGCCCCATGATGCCGTCGTAGAAGGCGATGCCCACCCCGGCCACCGACACCGCGGCCACCACCCGCCGGTCGGTGCGCAGCTGCGGCCGCGGCACGGCCCCCAGCGAGGGCCGCAGCGTCACGAACGCCGCCACGCCGAGCAGCACCACCATGACGGCGGGCCGCAGCACCTCGGTCGAGACCGAGGCCGCGGCCCACGCGCCGAGCCCGGCGCTCAGCACCGCCAGCGCCGCGCCCGGCAGCGCCACCCGCCGGTCGAACTTGGTGGAGCGGGCGTAGGCCACGGCGGCCGAGGCGGTGCCGAACACCGACGACAGCTTGTTGGTGGCCATCGCCTCGACCGTGGGCAGTCCGGTGATCATGATGGCGGGCAGCTGCACCAGCCCGCCGCCGCCCACGACGGCGTCGATCCAGCCGGCGCCCGCCGCCGCGGCCAGCAACACCAGGACCTGCTCCAGCGGCACGCGGCACTCCCCCGACTTCCCCCGAGAAAACCCCAGAAGTGTACAAGTGCCACTGATGCCGCCGGCGTGCGGGCCCGATCCGGAACGGGCGGCCGGGCACGGGTCAGGCGCGGGCGGCCAGGGCGTGCAGCAGGGCCGCGGTCAGCGCCGCGCGTTCCAGCATGCCCTCCACGCTGACGTACTCGTGCCGGGCGTGCGCCCCGTGGCCCACCGCGCCCAGGCCGTCCAGGACGGGCAGGCCGAGCGCGGCGGCGAAGTTGCCGTCGCTGGCCCCGCCCACGGAGCACTCCTCCAGCTCCAGCCCCATCCCGGCGGCCACCTTCCTGGCCAGGGCGAACAGCCGCGCGGTGCCGGGGCCGCGCTCCATGACCGGCCGGTTCCAGCCGCCCCGCACCTCGATGACGGCCCGCTCGTCGTGCGGCCGCAACTCGGCCAGGGCGGTGGCGATCCGGTCGGCCTCGGCCTGGCTGGACACCCGGACGTCCACCTCGGCCCAGGCGGCGCCGGCCACCACGTTGGAGGCGGTGCCGCCGGACACGACGCCCACGTTGACCGTGGTGCCGGCGTCCGGGTCGGACAGGTCGTGCAGGTAGCGCACCGCCCGGGCCAGCTCGTCGACGGCGCTGGCGCCCTTGGCCGGCTCCAGCCCGGCGTGCGCCTCCAGGCCGGTGATGCCGAGCCGGAAGATGCCGACGCCCTTGCGGGCGGTCTTCAGCGCGCCGTCCCCGCTGGCCTCGAAGACCAGCACCGCGGCGGCGCTCTCGGCGGTCTCCTCGATGAGCGGGCGCGACAGGGGGCTGCCGATCTCCTCGTCGCCGTTGAGCAGCAGCCGCAGCGGCGGGCGCGCCAGCCCGGCGGCCTCCAGCGCGCGCAGCGCCCACACGAGCTGGACCAGGCCGGCCTTCATGTCGAAGACGCCGGGGCCGGTGGCGCGGTCGCCGTCCACGGTGAACGGCCAGCCGGCCAGCGTCCCGGCGGGCCAGACCGTGTCGTAGTGGGCCAGCAGCAGCACCGGGACCTCGCCGAGGCCGGGGTAGTCATTGAGCCTGGCGTCGCCGTACACGCCGGCCTCGCCGCGCCCGCCGCCCTGGCCGGGGGCGCCGCCGTCCACCAGGCGGGTGGCCGCGGGAGCGCCCAGCCGGGCCTCCAGCCACCCGTCGAGCCAGCGCAGGCCCGCGTCCAGCAGGGCCTTGTCGTTGCTGGGGGTCTCCAGCGAGACGTAGGCGGCCAGGTCGGCGAGCATCTCCTCGCGGTGCCGGCCGAGCCAGGCGCGCAGCTCCCCCGCGGCCGCCCCGCCCTCCGTCCGGTCGCCCGTCTCGTCACGCGTGGTCATCGGTTGCCTTTCCTCCAGAGCGGCGAGGTGCCCCTCGCCATCGGTGCCCGCCCGGCCTCGACGCCGGCCAGGACGGCACGGTCATGGTCGTACGCCCCGACGGGGACGGCGGCGGACGGCGATGTCCCGCCCGATGTCGCCACGGCCTTCGGGCTGCGCGCGCAGCCGCGCCGACAGGCGGTCCGTCGCCTCCGTCCGTACCCGTCCGGTGCTCTCAGGAAGATAGGCGCCCGGCTCGGAAGCGTCGAACGGCCCCAGCCGCAACCCTGGCCTCCCCGCCCCCGCGAGCACCCTGCCGCCGGCCCCGCGGCGCCCCGGCGTCGCCGTGGTGCTCATCGCCCGTGCTCCCAGACATGGGCGGCGACCTGGGCGTGCGTGGCGTACCAGACGCCCCGGTGGCCGGCGATGTGGTCGAGCAGCCCGGCCAGCGCCGCCATGCGCGAGCGGTGGCCGATGACGTGGGGATGCAGGGTGAGCTGGAACAGCGCGCCCTCGGCGTAGGCGGCGTCGAACTCGTCGCGCCAGATCCCGGCGACCTCGCGCGGCGGCGTGTACGGCCGCGACGAGCCGTGGCGGTCCATCGTCAGGTAGGGCGCGTCGTCCCTGATCCACTCGACCGGGATCTCCACCACGCCGGTGGGCTCGCCGTCGGCCAGCAGCTCGTACGGCTCGTCGTCGGCCATCAGCGAGGAGTCGTAGGCGAGGCCCAGCTCGCGGGTGATGGCCAGGGTGTGGTCGGAGAAGTCCCACGACGGGGTGCGGATGCCGACCGGGCGGGAGCCGGCCAGCCGCTCCAGGGTGTCGGCGGCGCGCAGCGCCAGCTCGCGCTCCTCGGCCGGGGTGAGCAGCATGGTGCGCTCGTGGATCCAGCCGTGCATGGCGACCTCGTGACCGGCGGCGACGTAGTCGCGTACCTCGCCGGGGTGCAGCAGGGCGGAGACGGCCGGCACGAAGAACGAGGCCGGGATGCCGTGCCGCTCCAGCAGGCGCAGCACGCGCGGGGCGCCGGCGCGGGCGCCGTACTCGCCCTGGGAGAGCCGGCCCGGCCGGGTGTCGCCGTCGCGCAGCGGGATCGTCTCGTGGTCGGAGTCGAAGGACAGGGCCACGGCGACGCGGGCGCCGCCCGGCCAGGACTCGGGGCGCAGGGCGCGGCCGGCGCGCACCCGGGCCACGTGCCCGCGCCAGGTCGGCTCGTCCCACCGCCAGGGCTGCTGCTCGGTCATGAGGGATCCTCCGCGCTCCAGGGGGCGTCGTGCACGGGATCCATGCTCACCGAGGGAAAGGCGGCGCGCCACGAGGGCGCGCCGCCTGCGGGGAAAAGGGGGCAGAAGATCAGCGGGCGGGGGCGAGGGTGCGCTTCCTGGAGGCGTAGATGTCGTCCACCAGCCCGTACGTGCGCGCCTGCTCGGCGGTGAAGATGCGGTCGCGCTCGATGTCCTTGCGGATCTCCAGCGGCGAGCGCCCCGTGTGCCGGGACAGGATCTCCTCCTGCTGGTCGCGCATCCGCAGGATCTCCCTGGCGTGGATCTCCAGGTCGCTGCCCTGACCGCGCCCGCCCTCGGTGTGCGGCTCGTGCAGCAGCACCCGGGCGTGCGGCAGCGCGGCCCGCTTGCCCGGCGCGCCGGCGGCCAGCAGCACCGCCGCCGCCGAGGCCGCCTCGCCGATGCAGACCGTGTGGATCTCCGGCCGGATGAACTGCATGGTGTCGTAGATGGCGTTCATCGCCGTGAACGACCCGCCCGGGGAGTTGATGTAGATGCTGACGTCGCGGTCGGGGTCGAGCGACTCCAGCGTCAGCAGCTGCGCCATCACGTCGTTGGCCACGGTGTCGTCGATCGGCGCGCCCAGGAAGATCACCCGGTCCTCGAACAGCTTGGTGTACGGGTTGAGCTCCTTCATCCCGTACGAGGTGCGCTCCGTGAACGACGGCAGCACGTAACGCCCGCTCATGTCAGTTCATCCCTTCGGCGATGTGGTCGACGATGCCGTACTCCAGGGCCTCCTGAGCGGTGAACCACCGGTCGCGGTCGGAGTCGGCCTGGATGCGCTCCAGCGGCTGGCCCGTGTGGTGGGCGATGATCTCGGCCATCCGCCGCTTGGTGTAGAGCATGTTGTCGGCCTGGATCTGGATGTCAGTGGCCGAGCCGCCGATGCCGCCCAGCGGCTGGTGCATGACGACGCGGGCGTTGGGCAGCGCGTACCGCTTGCCCTTGGCGCCCGCCGTCAGCAGCACCTGGCCCATCGACGCGGCGAACCCCATCGCCACCGTCGCCACGTCACACGGAATGAACTGCATCATGTCGTAGAGCGCCATCCCGGCGGTCACCGAACCGCCGGGGGAATTGATGTAAAGGGTTATGTCACGCCTGGGGTCCTCGGCCGCCAGCAGGAGCAACTCGCCGCAGAGCCGGTTGCAAATCTCGTCGTCGACCTCCTGGCCGAGGACGACGATGCGCTCCTTGAGCAGACGCTGGCTGAGCTGGTCCGGCCAGGCCGTGCGCTGGGTCTCCGTCATGACGGTCGCCTTTCTCGTGCGGGTATTCGCGCGAAAAACGCTATCCCCGCCCGCCGCGGGCCATGAATTGTTTTCGCTGGCGGCGCATTTCTCTAAAAGCGCATTCCACCCTCAGCGAATTTTCCTCGACAAACAATCGCGAACATGAGAAGGCGCGGCCGGAGCACCTCCGGCCGCGCCGTACATCCCCGGGCGCCGTGGCCCCGGCCGCGGTCCTAGCGGATGCCGCCGCGCCGCATCAGCTCGGCGGCCGGGAGCAGGGTCGCCTCGGTGGCCGTCAGCCCGGTGGCGGCCAGCGCGCGGTCGACCAGCCGCAGCCCCACCGCGTACCCCGCCATGTCGGGGATGCCGCGCGGCTCCTGCCCGAAGGCGGTCATGGCGCCGTCGCCCAGCACGTACGCCGAGGTGTGCTGCATCCCCTCCAGGTCGAAGTCCTTCATGATCAGCTCGTACGCCCGGTCGAACTCGGCCCCCGTCACCATCGCCGACCACGGCCCCATCGCCTCCGGCCCGGACAGCTCCCGCACGAACGCCTCGGCCAGCCCCTCGGCTATCACGTGCTCCCCGACGGTGACCCGCGCCGGGTTCCACTCCACGTTCGTGAAGCGCACGTTGTGGTGGAACTCGTGCACCGCGCAGTGCGCGATCCTGCCGATCACCTCCTCGCCCGGCCAGGCCAGCAGGAACAGCCAGCCCGGCGAGCCGCCCATGCCGTAGTAGCCGCCGCTGCGCTTCATCAGGTGCTCGTCGTCGGGATTGCCGAGCACGAACATGACCTGCAGCGACTCGTGCTGCTTGGCCGCGCCCAGCCGCGCGGAGGCGCGCTCCAGCTCGCGCCGCACCTGGCCGAGCACGTCGGCCTCGATCATGCGCTCGACGGCGGGCAGGTAGCGCGGGTCCTCGGCGTCGACCCGGAAGCCGCCCGCCTGGTGGTGGATGTCCACGAGGTCGCCGGGCATCGGGATCGCCTGCCGCATGGGCATGAGCATCTCCCGCACCGCGTCCGGCCGCTCGCCCAGGGGCCGGCGCAGCAGCGCGGCCATCGTCGTCAGGGTGTCGTGCACGATGAATTCCATGGCCGGGACGCTAGGCCCTCACGTGACGTGAGGCTCAAGCCCTTTAGCGCGGGCTCACGACGGCGGGCTCACGACGGCGGGCTCACAGCGGGCTCACAACAGCCGCCGCTGCACCACGTCGGCGATGACGGCGTGGACCACCTGGGCGACGTCCCCGGGCTCCCGGGAGCCGGCGTCGCGGCCGGCGAACAGCAGGTGCCCCGCGCCGATCAGGGAGAGCGCGAGCGCGTCCACGTCGGCGTCGGCCGCGATGCGGCCCATCGCGCGCTCCTCGCCCAGGTAGGCGCCGATCGCCCCCGCGGCCTGGGTGAGGACCGGGACGCCCGCGCCCGGCCCGGCCCGGCGCAGGCGGGCGCGCAGTTCGTCCCTGAACAGGACGAGGGCGACGATCGACACGGCGATCGGGTCGAACAGCTCGACCAGCGCGGCGGTGAGGTTGCCGGCGACGGTGCCGGTGCCGGCGGCCGCGCGCAGCCCGGCGGCCTGGGCGTCCAGCCGGGCCAGGCGCTCCCGCACCAGCTCGGCCAGGAAGTCGTCGAAGTCCGCGAAGTGCCGGTGCAGGACGCCCTTGGCGACGCCCGCCTCGTCCGTGACGGCGCGGCTGGTCAGCCCGCCGGCGCCGTCCCGGAGCAGGACCCGCTCGGCGGCGTCGAACAACTGCCGCCGCACGTCGCGCAGCGCCACTCCAGTGGGCATCGCCGGTTCTCCCTCACATCAGCGCGAACGGGGCCAGGGTTGTCGAGTGGGCGCGTGCCCACTATGGTGGGCGCATGCCCACTATACCGCGGGACGACCCCCGCCCGCCCGGGAACGAACCCCATAAGGCCAGGCAGATGGCCGAATCGTTCGGAGTGGACGCCGAACGCTACGACCGCGCCCGCCCCGCCTACCCGCAGGCCCTGGTGCAGCGGATCATAGCCGCCGCCCCCGGCCCCGACCTCCTCGACGTCGGCTGCGGCACCGGCATCGAGGCCCGCCAGTTCCTCGCCGCCGGCTGCACGGTGCTCGGGGTCGAGCCGGACCCCCGCATGGCCGGCCACGCCCGCCGCACCGGCGTCGAGGCCGAGGTCGCCACCTTCGAGGACTGGGACGACGCGGGACGCACGTTCGACGCGGTCGTCGCCGGCCAGTCCTGGCACTGGGTGGACCCGGTGGCCGGCCCGGCCAAGGCGGCACGGGTGCTGCGCCCCGGCGGCCTGCTGGCGGTCTTCGCCCACGCCTACGACCCGCCGCCGCCGATCGCGGAGGCGTTCGCCGCCGCGCTGCGGCGCGTGGCGCCCGGCTCGCCGTTCGCCGCCGGCCCGCCCAAGCCCGCCCGGGAGATCTACCGCCAGATGTTCGCCACCTTCGCCGACGGCATCCGGCAGGCCACCGGGTTCGGCGAGCCCGAGCACTGGCGCTTCGACTGGGAGCACCACTACACCCGCGACGCGTGGCTCGACCTGCTGCCCACCACGGGCGGGCTGACCAGGCTCCCGCCGGACGCGCTGGCCGAGGTGCTGGCGGCCGTCGGAGCCGCCGTGGACGCGGCCGGCGGCGGCTTCACCATGTCCTACACGACGCTGGCGGTCGCCGCGCCACTGAAGCCCTGAAGCCGGGAACCCTGAACCTAGGGAGCCCTGAATCTAGGGAGCCCTGAATCTAGGGAGCCCTGAGCCCGGGGCCCGCCGGCCCACGGCCGGGGCGCGGGCCGGGCCCCGCTACAGGGCCGACCCCTCGCCCTGGTCGTCGCCGGGCGTGCTGCCCGGCGTGAGCGGCCCGCTCTCGGTCGGCGACGGCGACTGCGACGGCGAGGGCCGCGGCTCGGTCGTCTCCGGCGTCGGCGGCGCCGTCGGCACGAACACCGTCGGCGGCAGCTGCCGGGGCTGCGGCTCGCTGTCGTTCCTGCCCAGCATCAGCAGCAGCAGGATCGCCGTCACCAACACCAGCAGCAGCGCCAGCGCCAGCCCGGCCATCAGCACCCGCCGCCGCGTCTCGGTCGGCGGCCGGCGCCGCGTCGCCGTGCCCGGCAGCGCCGGCGCCCGGTCGGTCAGCCAGTACGGCACGAAGTCCGGCCCGTGCGCCTGCCCGATGAGCGTCCCGCCCACCATTACCGGCTCCAGGAACCACTCCGCCCCCGGCCGCCCCGGCACGTACGGCACCGCCACCCACGGCGCGCTGCCCAGCCGGCTGTCCAGCACCTCCGGCGCCCCGTCCAGCACGGCACCCCCGGCGGTGCCCCCGGTGCCCCCGGTGCCCCCGGTGCCCCCGGCCGCCGCCCGCGACCGCCCCGGACGCCCGAACCAGCCGCGGCGGCCGGCCCGATCGCCCCCCGCCTCCCGGATCGCGGTGATGAACCGCTCGCGCGCCGCGGCGTCGAACGCGGCGCCCCGCGTCAGCACCGCCAGCGACACCGCCCGCCCGTCGGCGGCCTGACCCAGGTACACGAAACCGGCCGGCGCCTGGTGCAGGCGCGCCTGCACCACGAAGGGCCCCAGCCGGGGCGGATCACCGTACTGCAGGGGACTTGCCACGTTTGCCATGAAAGCACAGACGTGGCGTCGTGCACGTTTGCGGCGCGTTTGGTGGAATGGCGTCATGAGCGTCGCCGAAGAGTTGCCGGACGGAACCGACGCGGCACTGCTGCGTCAGAGTCTCGACGAGGTCCGGCGGGTGATCGTCGGCCAGGAGCACATGGTGGAAAGGCTCGTCGTGGCCCTGCTCGCCCGCGGCCACTGCCTGCTGGAAGGGGTGCCCGGCGTCGCCAAGACCCTCGCCGCCTCCACCCTGGCCACCGTCGTGGGCGGCACCTTCGCCCGCATCCAGTTCACCCCCGACCTGGTGCCCAGCGACATCGTCGGCACCCGCGTCTACCACCCCTCCAACGAGAAGTTCGACGTCGAGCTCGGCCCCGTCTTCGTCAACTTCCTGCTCGCCGACGAGATCAACCGCGCCCCCGCCAAGGTCCAGTCCGCCCTCCTGGAGGTCATGGCCGAGCGCCAGGTCACCCTGGCCGGCGTCACCCATCCGCTGCCCAGGCCGTTCATCGTGCTGGCCACCCAGAACCCCATCGAGTCCGAGGGCGTCTACCCGCTGCCCGAGGTGCAGCGCGACCGCTTCCTGTTCCGGGTCCGCGTCCCCCACCCCACCGCCCACGAGGAGCTGGAGATCCTGCAGCGGATGAGCGTCACCCCGCCCGTCCCCGACCGCGTCCTCGAACCCGACAAGCTGCTCGCCCTCCAGCAGGCCGCCGAGGAGGTCTCGGTCCACCAGCTCGTCGCCGACTACGTCGTCCGCTTGGTCATGGCCACCCGCGCCCCCGCCGAGTACGGCCTGGCCGACCTCACCGACACCATCGAGATCGGCGTCAGCCCCCGCGCCACCCTCGGCCTGGTCGCCGCCGGCCGCGCCCTGGCCCTGCTGCGCGGCCGCGACTACCTGCTGCCCGACGACGTGCGCGACGTCGCCGTGGACGTCATGGCCCACCGCCTCATGCTCACCTTCGACGCCCTGGCCGACGGCGTCGACCCCGAGCAGGTCGTCAAGCAGATCCTGCACTCCGTCCCCCCGCCCCTCGTCGTCTGGAACCAGAACCGTTGAGCACCCCCACCGCCGAGCAGGCGCTGCGCAGGCTGGAACTCACCGTGACCCGGCGGCTCGACGGGCTGCTCCACGGAGCCCACCAGGGCCTGCTGCCCGGCACCGGCAGCGAGGCCGGCGACAGCCGCGTCTACGTCCCCGGCGAGGACGACGTGCGCCGCATGGACTGGAACGTCACCGCCCGCACCACCGTCCCCCACGTCCGCGACCTCATCGCCGACCGCGAGCTGGAGACCTGGGCCCTGGCCGACCTGTCGCCCAGCATGGACTTCGGCACCGCCGACACCGACAAACGCGACCTGGTCATCGCCGCCGTCGGCGCCATCGGCTTCCTGTCCAGCCGCATGGGCGACCGCTTCGGCGCGCTGGTCCTGCACGACGAGTACGTCCACCGCATGCCCGCCCGCACCGGCCGCCCCGCCCTGTACGGGCTGCTGCACTCCCTCATGGACGCCCCCCGCGGCCAGGTCGTGCCCGACCCGCCCGACCTGGCCGAGGGCATCGAGGTGCTGACCGCCACCCGCCGCAGGCGCGGCATGCGGCTCGTCGTCTCCGACTTCCTCGACGCCCGCCCCGACCTCGACCCCGACGCCGAACGCCCCTGGGAGCGCCCCATCAGGCGGCTGGCCGCCCGCCACCAGGTCCTGGCCGTCGAGGTCATCGACCCCCGCGAGCTCGAACTGCCCGACGTCGGCCGGGTCGCGTTCGCCGACCCCGAGACCGGGAACGTACGCGAGGTGCACCTGACGCCCAAAGTCCGCCGGGCCTACGCCGAAGCCGCGGAGCTCCAGCGCGAGGGCACCCGCCGGGCGCTGCGCCGCGCCGGCATCGCCCACCTGGTGCTGCGCACCGACCGCGACTGGGTCTTCGACATCGCGCAGTTCGTGCTGCGCCAGCGCCGCATGAGCCACGTCGCCCGCAGAGCCCACGGGAAGGTGACATGACGTTCCTCGCGCCCGGCTGGCTGTGGTTGTTCGTCCTGGTGGCGCTGCTGGTGGCCGGCTACGTCGCGGCGATGTTCGCCCGCCGCCGCTACACCGTGCGCTTCACCAACCTCGCCCTGCTCGACCTCGTCGCCCCCGCCGGCCCCGGCTGGCGCCGGCACGTCGCGCCCGCCCTCTTCCTCGTCATGATGTCGCTGCTGGTCATCGGCGCCGCCAAGCCCGCCGACCAGGTCCGCGTCCCCCGCGACCGGGCCACCATCATGATCGCCCTGGACGTGTCGCTGTCCATGGACGCCGGCGACGTCCAGCCCAACCGCATCGCCGCCGCCAAGACCGCCGCCCAGAACTTCGCCCGCGAGCTGCCCGACCGCTTCAACGTCGGCGTCGTCTCCTTCGCCCGCTCGGCCAACGTCGTCATCTCCCCCACCACCGACCACCAGGCCGTCATCACCGCCATCGGCACCCTCACCACCCGCCCGGGCACCGCCATCGGCGAGGCCGTCTTCAACGCCCTCGACTCGCTGCGCGCCTTCGACCAGCAGGCCGCCACCGACCCGCCGCCCGCCGCGATCGTGCTGCTGTCCGACGGCGACAACACCTCCGGCCGCTCCGTCAACGAGGCCATCGAGGCCGCCCAGCAGGCCCACGTCCCGGTCTCCACCATCGCCTACGGCACCCAGGACGGCACCGTCGACATCGACGGCCGCCCGGTGAACGTCCCGGTCAACAAGCAGACCCTGCAGTCGCTGTCCGACGGCACCTCCGGTCGCGCCTACACCGCCGAGTCCGGCGCCGAGCTGCGCGAGGTCTACGAGCAGATCGGCACCTCGCTCGGCTACAAGCTGGTCAGCCAGGAGATCACCCAGTGGTTCATCGTGGCCGCCGTCATCGCCGGGCTCCTGGTGGCGGGCGCCGCGGTCATGTTCGGCTCGCGCATCCCGTAACGTTTCACCACGTGGCCCACTACTTCTCCGAGCGGCCGGGCGCCGCCAGCCGGCCCGGCGCGGTCGATCTCGTCCTGCCCGACCTGCACCTGCGGCTGGAGACCGACAGCGGGGTGTTCTCGCCGGAGCGGGTCGACGTGGGCACGCGCGTGCTGCTGGAGAGCGTCCCGCCGCCGCCCCAGGAGGGCGACCTGCTCGACCTGGGCTGCGGCTACGGGCCGATCGCGCTGACGATGGCCTCCCGTGCCCCGCGGGCCACCGTGTGGGCCGTCGATGTCAACCGGCGCGGCCTGGAGCTGACCGAGCGCAATGCCAAGACCGCCCGCCTTGACAAAGTAAGGTCAGTGCATGCCGACGAGGTGCCGGGCGACGTCCGGTTCCGGGCGATCTGGTCCAACCCGGCGATCCGCATCGGCAAGCAGGCCCTGCACGACATGCTCACCAGGTGGCTGTCCCGGCTGACGCCCGACGGCGTGGCCTACCTGGTCGTCCAGAAACACCTCGGCTCCGACTCCCTGCAGCGCTGGCTCGGCGAGCAGGGCTGGCAGGTCTCCCGCGAGGCCAGCCGGGCCGCCTACCGCATCCTGAAGGTGACCCCATGAGAAGGCAGCTGCGCCCCACCGACGTCAAGCGGCTCAACCGCACCTGGCGCAGGAACACCGCCAACCGCCTCGGCCTGATCGTGGAGTCGGTCACCGGCCCGTTCAACATCGGCTCGATCTTCCGCAGCGCGGCGGCGTTCGGCGTGGACGAGATCTGGCTGGCCGGCAACGCCACCCCGCCGACCAACCCCAAGGCCGGCAAGACCGCGCTCGGCACCGAGCGGCTGGTCACCTGGCACGAGCCGGTGCCCGCCACCGAGGCGGTCAAGGCCGCCCGCGAGGAGGGCTTCACCGTGCTGGCCATCGAGCTGACCGCCGAGGCGGTGCCGCTGCACCGGGCCGACCTCGGGCGCGACGTGTGCCTGGTGGTCGGCAGCGAGGACCACGGCTGCTCCCCCGCCCTGCTCGACGCCGTGGACGGCGCCTGCTACATCCCGCAGGTCGGCCGGGTGGGCTCGTTCAACGTCGCGGTGGCCACCGCCATCGCGCTGGCCGAGGCACGCCGCCAGGAGTGGCAGAATCTCCCCGATTCGTAACCACACCGTTCATCCCGGAAGGGCATACTTCAGGACGTGCTGAGCCGCCGATTCGCCTTCCTCGACCATCCGGGCCCGCTCGCCTTCGCCCACCGCGGAGGAGCCGCGGAAGGCGCGGAGAACTCCGTGGCCGCCTTCGAACGGGCGGTCGGGCTCGGCTACACCTATCTGGAGACCGACGCGCACGCCACCGCCGACGGCGTGCTGGTCGCCTTCCACGACCACACCCTCGACCGGGTGACCGACCAGCGGGGGCGCATCTCCGAGCTGCCCTACCGGGCGGTCCGGCGGGCCCGCATCGGCGGCGTCCACGAGATCCCCCTGCTGGAGGACCTCCTGGGCACCTGGCCGCAGGTCCGCTTCAACATCGACGTCAAGGAGGCCGCGGCGATCGCGCCGCTGGCCGAGGCGGTCCGGCGCACCAACGCCTACGACCGGATCTGCCTGACCTCCTTCTCCGACGAGCGGCTGGTGCTGGCCAAGGCGGCGCTGGGCCGGGAGGTGTGCTCGGCGCTCGGGCCGCGCGGCGTGGCCGCGCTGCGCGCCGCGGCCGCCACCTCCGGCTACGGCCGGCTGCTGGCCCGCCTGTCGCGCGCCGGCGTCCCCTGCGCCCAGGTGCCGGTGGGCATCCGCGGGCTGCGCGTCACCACCCGCCGCCTGGTCCGCACCGCGCACGCCATCGGCATGCAGGTGCACGTGTGGACCGTCAACGACCCCGCCCGCATGGAGCAGCTGCTCGACCTCGGCGTGGACGGCATCATGACCGACAACGTCACCGGCCTGCGCGAGGTGCTGAGCCGGCGCGGCCAGTGGCATCCCGGCAGCCTGGCCGCCTGACCCCGAGCCTCTCCCCCACCCCGCCGCCGCGAAGGAGCGACCCGTCCCCATGCCCGTACCCGCACCCCCCGCGGCCCTCGACGACTCCCCCGCAGCGCGCCGGCGCGAGCAGCGCGGCTGGTACGTCTACGACTGGGCCAACTCGGCCTTCTACACCGTGGTCATCTCGGTCTTCCTGGGGCCCTACCTCATCCCGGTCGCCAGGACCGCGGCCTGCGCCAAGGACTTCCCCGGCGTGGCCGCCGCCACCTGCGCCGACACCTTCGACGAGCTGGCCGCCGCCAACCCCGGCCTGGGGTACGTGGACGTGCTGGGCGCCGACATCCGGCCGGCCGCGTACTTCGGGCTGATCACCACGGTCGCGGTGTTCCTGCAGATCGTGTTCCTGCCGGTGGTGGGCGCGCTGGCCGACCACACCGGCCGCAAGAAGGAGCTGCTCGGCGGCTTCGCCTACGTCGGGGCGCTGGCCGCGATGGGCCTGTTCTTCGTCGAGGGCGACCGCTACCTGCTGGGCGGGGTGCTGTTCATCCTGGCGAACCTGGCCTACGGCTCGTCCATCGTGGTCTACGACTCGTTCCTGCCGCAGATCTCCACCCCGCAGGAGCGCGACAGGGTCTCCTCGCGCGGCTGGGCCATCGGCTACCTGGGCGGCGGCCTGCTGCTGGCCCTCAACCTGGTGCTGTACCTGCAGTACGAGAGCCTGGGGCTGAGCCAGGGCATGGCGGTGCGGATCTGCATGGCCTCCTCCGGCCTGTGGTGGGCCACGTTCACCATCGTGCCGCTGCTGCGGCTGCGCAACCGGCCGGTGCCGGCGCACGAGAGCACCGCGCTGGCCTCGGTCGGCGGCAGCTTCCGCCAGCTCGGCCGCACCCTCGCCGAGCTGCGGCGCTACCCGCTGACGCTGCTGTTCCTGGTGGCGTACCTGGTCTACAACGACGGCGTGCAGACCGTGATCGGCAACAGCGCGGCGTTCGCCTCCGAGGCGCTCAAGCTGCCCCAGACCGTGCAGATCACCGCGATCCTGATGGTGCAGTTCGTGGCGTTCTTCGGGGCGCTGCTGCTGGGCCGGCTGGCGCGCGCCCTCGGTACCAAGCGCACGGTGCTGGGGAGCCTGGTGTTGTGGACGGCGATCGTGGCGGCGGCCATGTTCGTGGCCGAGGGGCAGGCGCTGCAGTTCTACCTGATGGCCTTCGCCATCGCGATCGTGCTGGGCGGCACGCAGGCGCTGTCGCGCTCGTTGTTCTCGCAGGTCATCCCGAAGGGGCGCGAGGCGGAGTACTTCAGCCTGCTGCAGATCAGCGACAAGGGTTCGGCGTTCATCGGCTCGCTGACCGTCACCGTGGCGTTGCAGCTGACCAACAGCTACCGCATCGCCATCGTCTCGATGGTGGTCTTCTTCGTGCTCGGTTTCGTGTTGCTGGCCCTGACGAACCTGCCCAAGGCCATCCGCGACGCGGGCAACGAGGTGCCCGAACGCGTCTGACCACCGCTGATCGCCGCTGATCGCCGCGCATCGCCACCCGCCCGGAGCAGCGGGGCCAGAAACCGAGGGGCCGAGCGCGATTGGATCACCCCGAGGGTGGGAATCCCATCACGGTACCAAGCGTTAGACACCGTGGGAGACAGACCCCCCACGCATGGGGGCCCTGTAGGAGGCATTCAGACATGGGCGAGCGCGCGCTTCGTGGCACCCGGCTCGGGGCAACCAGCTACGAGAACGACCGTAACACGGATCTGGCCCCGCGCCAGGAGGTGTCCTACACCTGTCCGAAGGGCCATCGCTTCGAGGTGCCGCTTGCCGCCGAGGCCGAGATCCCCGCGACGTGGGAGTGCCGCATGTGCGGCGCGACCGCGGTGCGAGTGGACGGCGAGCAGCCGGAGTCGAAGAAGATCAAGCCCCCGCGGACACACTGGGACATGCTCCTGGAACGGCGGTCCATCGAGGATCTTGAGGAGGTGCTCAACGAGCGGCTGGCGGTCCTTCGGGCCCAGCGCCGCAAGAGCGCCTGAGCTTCTTCTCACGGTGAGACCCCCGGGCCGGTTCCGGCCCGGGGGTCCTTCGTGTCCGCCTCAGCTCACCAGCACCTGGGTGGCGGTGTCCTTGAGCCGGGAGTCGGCCCAGCGGAGCTGGCGCAGCGTCCGCGGGTGGCAGCTCCTGGCCAGCTCCAGCAGCTCGCGCCGCCGGGCGCCCTGCGCGGCCTGGGCGAGCAGCTCCCAGTCCATCGACACGCCCGCGGCCTCCCGGTACAGGTGGCGGAAGTCGGCCAGCAGGAGCAGGCCGGGCTCCTGGCGCCGGCCGAGCCATTCGGCGGCCTTCTCCCGCATCCGCTCCACCGGCGTGGACTCCCCCGCCGGCGACGGGTCCAGCTCCAGCCCGTAGCCCTCGCCCGCCTCGGCCAGCAGGCGCACGTGGTCGCGCGACCAGGCGGCCAGGTCGCGGGCCACGTAGTACGTCTCGTGGTCGGTACGGTGCCGCTCCGACATCCGCAGCAGCAGGTGGGCCAGCCCGTTCTCGGCGCGGTGCAGCTCCTTGAGCACCAGGTCCAGCTTCACGCGGCGCCTCCCTCGCGGGCCAGGGCGGCCTCGCCGCCGGCGGTGGCCGGCACGCCCGGCGCGACCGGCCTGGACGCGGCCGTGGTGGGCGCCGGGGACGGCTCGCCGCCGCCCGGCTCGACCAGCCGCACCCGGGCCGCGGCCGTCTTGAACAGGGGCTGCTTGGAGACCGGGTCCCAGTCGGTGACGGTCAGCTCGTTGGCCGCCCGGCCGCTCTCCGCGTCCCGCGGCCCGGATCCGCCGGGCTCGTCCCAGTAGCCGTAGTGGAACGGCAGGAAGACCACCCCGTCCCGCATGGCGGTCACCCGCAGCCGGGCGCGGACCGTGCCGCGCGGCGTGGCCACCTCCAGCAGGTCGCCCTCGGCCAGCCCGGCGCGGGCGGCCTCCCCCGGCGACAGCTCGGCCCACACCTGCGGCGCGGCCTGCCGGAGCTGCGGGGTGCGCCCGGTCTTGGTGCGGGTGTGGAAGTGGTAGAGCGTGCGGCCGGTGATCAGGCAGAGCGGGAACTCCTCGCCGGGCGGCTCGTGCGGCGGGACGTACTCGGCCGCCTTGATGATCGCCTTGGCGCCGGGGTTGAGCGCCTTGTACTCGGTGTCCGACAGCGGCGCGCCGGTCACCAGGTCGCGCCCGTAGCCCTCGCAGTAGTCGGGGGCGCTGAAGAAGCGGCCGTCGGCGTAGAGCCGCTCGGTGCCGACGGGGTGGGCCTCGTCGCACGGCCACTGCACGCCGCTGCCGCCGCGCAGCATCGCGTACGTCAGCCCGGTGTAGTCGCACGGCCGGCCGCGCGAGCACTCCTTCCAGCCCTCGAACGCGCCCTCGGGGTCGCTCCACTTGACCAGCGGCGCGCCGTCCTTGTCGCGCAGGTCCAGGCGGCGCGCGAGGTCGAGGAAGATGTCGAGGTCGGACCTGGCCTCGCCGGGCGGGTCCACGGCCTGGTCCGACAGGTGCACGGTGCGGTCGGCGTTGGTGAAGGTGCCGGTCTTCTCGCCCCAGGTCGCGGCCGGCAGCACCACGTCGGCGAGCCGCGCGGTCTCCGACAGGAAGATGTCCTGCACCACCAGGAACAGCCCCTCGCGCGCCAGGATCGAGCGGACGCGGCGCAGCTCGGGCAGCGACACCGCCGGGTTGGTGCCGATCACGTACAGGAACCGGATCGAGCCCTCCTCGGCGTAGCGGAACATCTGCATCGCGTGGGTGGGCGGCGAGTAGTGCGGGATGTCCATCGGGTCGATGTTCCAGACGCGGGCCAGGTCGCGCACGTGCGCCTCGTTGGCCCAGTTGCGAAAGCCCGGCAGGTCGCCGTCGGCGCCGCACTCGCGGGTGTTCTGGGCGGTGGGCTGGCCGTTCATCTGCAGCACGCCGCAGCCGGGCCGGCCGAGCATGCCACGCAGCAGGTGCACGTTGTTGACCTGCACGGCCGCGGCCGTGGCCTGGTGGGCCTGGTAGAAGCCCTGCAGGACGGTGGACAGTAACCGCTCGGCGGTGCCCAGCAGCCGGGCCGCCTCGCGCAGGTCGGCCACCGGCACGTCACAGACGCGGGCGGCCTCCTCCGGCGGCCAGGCGGCCACGCGCTCGCGCAACTCCTCGAAGCCGACCGTGTGGGAGCGCAGGTAGCCCTCGTCGATCCAGCCGTTGGCGATGATCTCGTGCAGCAGGCCGTTCATGAGCGCGACGTTGGTGCCGGGGCGCGGGGCCAGGTGGACGGCGGCGGCGCGGGCGACCTCGGTCTCGCGCGGGTCCACGCAGACCAGGGCGGGCGGGTTGGGGCCGGCCAGCCGGTCGAGAACGCGGCTCCACAGGACGCTCTGGGTCTCGGCGACGTTGTGGCCGTACAGGGCGATGACGTCGGCATGGTCCACGTCCGCGTACGAGCCGGGCTGGCCGTCGCAGCCGAACGACTCCTTCAGCGCGGCCGCCGCCGTGGCCGTGCACAGGCGGGTGTTGCCGTCCACGTGGTTGGTGCCGATGCCGCCGTGCGCGAGCAGGGCGAGGGTGTAGTACTCCTCCAGGAAGAGCTGGCCGGTGGTGTAGAAGCCGACGGCGCTCGGCCCCTGGTCGGCCAGCAGCCGCCGCAGGTTGCCGGTGACGCGGTCCATGGCGGTCTCCCAGTCGCTCTCCACCAGCCGGCCGTTCTCGCGGACCAGGGGGCGCGTCAGGCGGTCGGGGGCGCGGCCGGACTGCCAGGCGTACAGGTCCTTGGGGTCCAGGCGGCCGCGGTTGACCCGGTCGGCGGCCCGGCCGCGCACCCCGACGATGCGGCCCGCGCGGACGGCGATGTCCATGGCGTCGCCGTTGCTGTGCAGGATCGACGCGCTCTGCACCCAGCGCTCCACGTCCTGCTCGCCCAGGCCCGCCTCCAGGAAGGAGTCCACGCGCACCGGCCAGGGCTCACCCGGCCCGTACGGCGTCCGCGTCCCCCACGGCTCGGCGATTCTGTCCACCCGCGGCATGTGCCCTCCCGGCGTTCCTCGGAGATCGGGGACGCCTTCCCCGCAGGGGACGGGCCATACGTGCTAGCGCGGGTCGCGCTCCTCCCTGATGACCTCGCCGGTCACCACCGGGCCGCCGTGGGGAGCGCCGTGGGAGGCGCCGGGGTCCTGGCGGGCCGGGAAGAGGCCGGCGTACGGCGAGGCCGCCGCCATGCGCTTGATGCGCCGCTCGAAGAGCCACGCCCCCAGCCGCCGCATGAACGGCCGCGTGGCCGGCAGGATGCACGCGAAGCCGAGGACGTCGCTGAAGAAGCCGGGCGTCAGCAGCAGCGTGCCGCCCACCAGCACCAGGCCGCCGTCGGCCAGCTCGCGCTCGGGCATCCGGCCGGAGCGCAGCGCCTCCTGCAGCGCCCGCCAGGCCCGCCGCCCCTCGCGGCGCACGAGCCAGGCGCCGAGCAGGCTGTCGGCGATCAGCAGGGCCACGGTCGCGGGCCCGCCGATCACGGACCCGACCTGGATCAGCAGCCAGATCTCCAGCACGGGGACGACCAGGAAGGCCAGGAACAGCAGGAGCCGCATCGTTTTCCTCGATTCCGCATCACGCGCACGCACGCCAGGGACCGCGTACACCGGGAACAACGCGCGGGGCGCCGCGCGCGTTCCTGAGCGGCCGGGCTGACCTGTGCCGAGCCGGCCGGTCCGGGCTAGCCGGTGCCGGTGCCGCGGCCGCGGCGCAGCCGCCTGGGGAGGCCGGCCACGCCCCACAACCCGATGCGCCACAGCGCCTCGGACATGATCTTCCCGCTCATCTTGCTCTTGCCGACCGTCCGCTCCACGAACGTGATCGGCACCTCCACCACCCGCAGCCCGTGCCGGGACGTGCGCAGCGTCAGGTCCACCTGGAAGCAGTAGCCCTGCGACTCCACCCCCGCCAGGCCCACCTTCTCCAGGGCGGCGGCCCGGTAGGCGCGAAAGCCCGCGGTCGCGTCGCGCACCGGCAGGCCGAGCATGACGCGGGTGTAGACGTTGGCGCCCTTGGACAGCAGCTCGCGCCGCTGCGGCCAGTTGACGATCCGGCCGCCGGGGACGTACCGCGAGCCGATGGCCAGGTCGGCGCCCTCGCCCAGCGCGTCCAGCAGCCGGGGCAGCTCCTCGGGCTGGTGGGAGCCGTCGGCGTCCATCTCCACCAGCACCTCGTAGCCCTGGTCCAGGCCCCAGCGGAAACCCGCGATGTAGGCCGCGCCGAGGCCCTGCTTGCCGGGCCGGTGCAGGACGTGCACCTGCTCGTCGGCGGCGGCCAGCCCGTCGGCGACCTCGCCGGTGCCGTCGGGGCTGTTGTCGTCGGCCACGAGCACGTGGGCGTGCGGCACGGCCGACCGGATGCGCTCGACGATCGAGGGGAGGTTGTCGCGCTCGTTGTAGGTCGGGACGACGACGAGCACCCTGCCGAGAGTCTCCATGTTCAGTAGGTCCTCACCCGTCACCTCACCGCCTGGCCCGTCGTCCGCCGCTCCACGCGGCGACCGCGGCCGCCGCGACTCCCATCACCGTCAGTGCCCATTCCGGCCAGGCGCCCACCTTGGTGGCGAGCGTCTCCTGGGTGCGGACGGGCACCTTCACCACGTTCATGTCCGCGATCAGTTCGCGGGTCTGCCAGGAGACCTTACCGTCAGGCGTGACAAAAGCGGAGATCCCCGTGGTGGCGGCGGTGACGACGGCCCTGTTGTGCTCGACGGCGCGCAGCTGGGACATGGCGAGCTGCTGCGCCGGCAGGTTGGACAGGGCGTAGCTGGCGTTGTTGGTCTGCACCACGAGCGGGGTGCCGCCGGCGCGCACGGTCTCGCGCACGGTGCCGTCGTAGGCGACCTCGTAGCAGTTGACCGCGCCGATCGTGACCGGGCCCAGCTTGAGGTCGCCGGGCCGGTGGCCGGGCACCGACTGGCGGCCCACCAGGTTCGCCCGCTCCGACAGGGCCAGCACCAGGTCCTTGAACGGGGTGTACTCGCCGAACGGCACCAGGTTCTGCTTGTCGTAGTAGGCGCCGGGCCCGGTGACCGGGTCCCAGGTGAGGCTGCGGGTGGCGCGCCGGTCGTCGCCGATGGCCACCACGGCGCCCACGAGCGTGGGCACGCCGACGTCGCTGACGGAGTCCTGGATGATCTGGCGGGCGTACTCGTCGCGGTAGGGGTCGATGTCGGTGGAGTTCTCCGGCAGGACCACGATGTCGGGCCTGGGCAGCCTGCCCTCGCGGACGGCCTGGGCCAGGCGCTTGGTCTCGTCGGCGTGGTTGCGCAGCACGACGGCCGGCTCGTCGCCGAGGGCGTACATGCCGCGGCCGGGGACGTTGCCCTGCACGATGCCGACGTTGACCGTGCGGCCCTCGTCGCCGGGGCGCGGCACCACCAGGGTCAGGAGGGGCACCGCCAGCGCCAGGAGCGCCGGTGCCGCGCGCGCCCAGGGGCGGGCGGCCGGAGGCCGGGACACGACGGCGCCGGCCAGCAGGGCGCCGCACAGGGCCACGGCGAACGACACCAGGGGGGCGCCGCCGAGCGCGGCGTACTCGGTGAACAACGACCGGCCCTGGCTGAAGGCCGCCCGCGCCCACGGGAAGCCGCCGATCGGCACCAGGCCGCGCGCCCACTCCATCGCCACCCACAGGCCGCCGAACCACACGGGCCAGCCGCGCAGCCGGAACACCAGCGCGGCCAGGGCGGCCAGGGCGGCGTAGAAGACGCTCTCCGTGGCCACCAGCAGGACCCACACGTCGTCGCCGATCGCCCTGACCCAGGCCAGGGTCGGGAACAGGAACACCGCCGCGCCGACGGCGCCGATCCAGGCGGCGCGGCGGGGACGGGCGCCGAAGAGGGAGACCACCAGGAGGGCGATGCCCAGGGGCGCGCACGGCCACCAGCCGAGCGGCGGGAACGCGGCGAACAGCACCAGCCCGCCGGACGCGGCCGCCGCGACCCGCACCGGCAACCGCCCGGCGCCCGCGGGAACGGCCGGGACGCCGCCCGCGCCGCCCGCGGAGCCCGGGGACGGCGGGCTCGTTCGTTCCTGCACCACTGCGGGTCTCCTCCGCCACCGTCGAACGCCTGCTTGCGCAAACGGTACCGCCCCCGGGTGGCGCCCACGGCCGCGCGGGGGCCGTGCGGGGGCATGCGGGGTCGCGGCGGCGCGGCAGGGTGATCCCGCGGCCGACGGGATCACCCGGCGCACTCGCGTCCGGCGCACGGGAGCGGGAAAAGGGCCCGGAAACCCTTCGGACCGGATCCGTCTCGTCGGCGGCGAGCGCGGAATTCCGTTGTCTACTGGGCTCCCGGGCCCGTCCCGGGTCCAACCCCCCGCCCGGTTGGGGTGCCCCGACTCGACGGACCGACGGCCCTGCACCTGGCTGTGTGGACGAAGTCACGCTCCGTCACGGACGCAGGATCCGACGATGTCAGAGACGGCCAACCGGCCAAGTCCCGTGCTGGACTCCGCAGCAAACTACCGACTCCACCTCAGATGTCAACCGTGTCCCGATCAGCGGCGACGCCGGCTTTCCGCCGGTGGGGCGCGCGGAGCCGCCCGCGACGGGCCCGGTCAGCGCCTCCCGGCGGCGGGCGGCGGCCGGCGAGGCAGGCCCCGCAGCGCCTCGGGCAGCGGCCCCTCGTGTACGACGCCGAGCCGCTGCGTGGCCCGCGTGAGGGCGACGTACAGGTCGCTGAGCCCCCGGGGCGACTGGCCGGCGACGAGGCCGGGCTCGGCCACGATGACCGAGTCGAACTCCAGCCCCTTGGCGTCCGCCACCCCCATGACGGCCACCGGCGCGTCCAGCGCCTCGGCCCCCTTGGCCCGGCCCGACCCCGGCGTGACCACGACCGTGCCGGCCACGGCCGCGGCGACCCGCGCGCCGAGCGGCTCCAGCAGCTCGTCCGGCACCACCACGGCGACCTTGCCGCCCTCGCCGGCCTCGGCCGCGGCCAGCTCGGGCAGCGCCTCCAGCGGGGCGGCCCACGGCTCGGCGCCGCTCTCGCGCACCGACGCGGGCGCCTCCAGCGCCGGGTCGATGGCGGCCAGGACGCGGGCGGCCACCGCCATCAGCTCGACCGGCGTGCGGTAGTTGACGGTGAGCCGCTCCTGGCGCCAGCGCCCGGCCACGTACGGGTCCAGCACCTGCGCCCACGACCGGGCCCCGGCGGCCGAGCCGGTCTGGGCGATGTCGCCGACGATCGTCATCGACCGGGCGGGGCAGCGGCGCATGACGGCCCGCCAGGCCATGGGCGACAGCTCCTGCGCCTCGTCCACGATGACGTGCCCGTAGGCCCAGGTGCGGTCGGCCGCGGCCCGCTCGGCGGTGGTGAGGTAGGGGCCCTCGCCGCGCTGGCGCTCGGCCAGCCGCTCGGCCTCCATGACGTCCGACAGCCCGGTCAGCTCCAGCACCTCGCGGGCGTAGGCCAGCTCGGCCTCGCGCTCGTGCTCCTCGGCCCGGCGGGCGGCGGCCAGCTCCTCCTCGGCCTGCAGGGCGGTGGCGCGCAGCACCTGCTCGTCGATGTCGCCCAGCAGCTCGGCGGCCTCGTCCAGGAGCGGCACGTCGGACTCGGTCCACTCCCCGGCCCGCGCGCCGTCGCGGCGCAGCAGCGCCCGCTCCTCGGGCGCCAGGTGGGCGGCGGCGTAGCCGAGCCGCTCGGGCGAGGTGTAGAGGCCCAGCAGCAGCCGCTGGGGCGTCAGGTACGGCCACAGCCGGTTGAGCGCGGCCTTGACGGCGGGCTCGGTGCGCAGCTCCTCGCGCAGGTCGCCCAGCTCGTCCTCGTCGATGAGGCCCTTGCCGAGCTTGCGGGCCTGCTGGCGGGCCAGGGCGTTGAGCAGCGAGCGGACGAACACGGCGCGCGCCTGGTTGTGCGGGCGGCGCGAGCGGGCGGCCTTGTTCCTGGCGGAGTCGAGCATGTTCCTGTCGATGGTGAGCGTCAGCCGGCCCAGGGCGATCTCGACGGGCTTGCGCGGCATCTTCTGCCGGTCGCGCACGGCCCTGGCGAGGACCTCCACCATGCGCGGGTCGCCCTTGAGCGCGGCCACCTCGGGGCGCTCCCTGCCGGCGGCGGTCACGCCGGGGTACAGCTCGCCGACGGTGGACAGCAGCACGTCGGTCTCGCCGAGCGAGGGCAGGACCTGCTCGATGTAGCGCAGGAAGGTCAGGTTGGGGCCGAGGATGAGCACGCCGCGGCGCTCCAGCCGCTCGCGGTGGGTGTAGAGCAGGTAGGCGGCCCGGTGCAGGGCGACGACGGTCTTGCCGGTGCCGGGGCCGCCCTGGACGACGAGCACGCCGTTCAGGTCGCCGCGGATGACCCGGTCCTGCTCGGCCTGGATGGTGGCGACGATGTCGCGCATGCGGCCGGTGCGGTGCTCGTCGAGCGCGGCCAGCAGCGCGGCCTCGCCGTTGAGGGTGGCGCGGTCGTCGTCGCTGAGCGCGTCGAGGTCGAGCAGGTCGTCGTCCACGCCGATGACCGCGCGGCCCCTGGTCTGCAGGTGGCGGCGGCGGGTGACGCCCATCGGGGCGGCGGGGGTGGCGCGGTAGAACGGCTGCGCGACGGGGGCGCGCCAGTCGATGAGCAGGCGCCGCTGGTCGTCGTCGGTGAGGCCGAGCTTGCCGATGTAGAGCCGGCCCTCCTCGACGTGGTCCAGCCGGCCGAAGACCAGGCCGCGCTCGACCGCCCACAGCCGGGCCAGCCTGGAGGCGTACATCTCGGCGAACGTGTCGCGCTCGGACCTGTTCTGCATCGTGCCGACGGCGCCGGTGGCCAGTACCTCCTTGAGCTGGTGCTGGGTGCGCTCGCGCAGGGCGTCGAGCCGGTCGTAGAGCGCGGTGACGTATTCCTGCTCCTTGGCGAGCTCCGTTTGACGCGTTGCCGCCTGACCATTAATGTGGTTAATGGGACACTCCAGGCCAATCTGCTTGTTGTTACGACAAACGACGACATTAGCATGCCTGCAGCGAGGCTCCGCCCGCTTTCCTTCCCTCCCAAGCCTCCGTTACGTCTTCGTCTCGCCTCTTGACCGTTCACCCGTGGCCTTCTTATGGTCATCGTGAGTTAGGAAAGTTTCCTAACTCGATGGAGGGAGGCGGCGTGAGCGCTCCGGTGCCGGGGACCCCCAGTCTGCTACGCGCCATCAACGACCGCGCGGCCCTCCACGCACTCCTCGAGCGCGGCCCGCTCACCCGCCCCGAGATCGGCGCGCTCACCGGCCTGTCCAAGCCCACCGCCTCCCAGCTCCTCGTCCGGCTCCAGGAGGCGGGCCTGGTGGTGCTGGACGGCGTCAGGGAGGGCCTGCCGGGGCGGACGGCGGAGGTCTACCGGATCAACCCGGCGGCGGCGTACGCGGGCGCCCTGGACGTCACCCCGGACCGGATCGAGGCCAGGATCGCCGACCTCACCGGCACGGTCGTGGGCGAGCACACGCTGCCCACGCCCCGCAGGCGGCCCGCCGGCGAGCTGGTGGAGCGCCTGGCCGCGGCGCTGGCGGGCGCCAACCCGCCGGACAGACCGCGCCGGGTGGTGATCGGCGTGCAGGCCGCGATCGACCCGGCCACCGGCCGGCTGGGGTACGCCGCGGCCAAGGACGTCCCCGGCTGGCAGATCCCCGACCTGGTGCCTGCCCTGTCCGCCGGCCTGGGCGTGCCGGTGGACGTCGAGAACAACGTCAACCTCGTCGCGCTCGCCGAGCAGGCCCACGGCGCGGCCCGCGGCGGCGGGGACTTCGTGCTGCTGTGGGCCGACGAGGGCATCGGCTCGGCCGTCGTCCTCGGCGGGCGCATGCACCGGGGCGCGACCGGCGGCGCGGGCGAGGTGGGCTACATGCCCACCCCGGGCGCGCCGACCGCCCGCGAGGCCGGCCGCTACGCCAGCCACGGCTACCAGGCGCTCACCGGCGGCCCCGCGGTGCTCAAGCTGTTGCGTTCCTACGGCGTGCGCGGCGCCGACTTCCGCCAGGCGGTCGCCAACGCCGTCCGGCTGGCGGAGGGCGGCGGGCCGCGGGCCGACGACGCCAGGGCCGGGCTGCGCGACATCGCCGCCCGCCTGGCCGTGGGCCTGGCTGCCATCACGGCCGTGATCGACCCCGGGCTGATCGTGCTGACCGGCGGCGTCGTGCTGTCCGGCGGCGAGACCCTGCGCGAGCTCGTCGAGCACGAGCTGCACGCCCTGACCATCCCCCGCCCCCGTGTGCGGCTGTCGAGCGTCGAGGGCAACCCGGTCCTGGCCGGCGCCCTGGACCTGGCATTGGGGACCGTGCGCGAGGAGGTGTTCGGCTCCACGGTCCCCTCGTGACCGGCCCCGTCCGAACTGGCAGGAGGCACCCCCCGTGCGCTTCGTCCCTCTCGCGGCCGCCGCGGCACTGCTGTGCTCCGCGGCGCTGACCGCCTGCACCGCAGGCAGGCAGGCCGGGCCCTCGCTCGGCGCCCCCCGGCCCTCCGGATCCGCCTCGCAGGCCCTGCCGGCCGCCACCATCGAGCTGTGGCACGGCTTCTCCACCGACGCCGAGGTCAAGGCGTTCGAGGAGGCCATCGCGAGGTTCAACCAGAAGTACCCGCAGATCACCGTCAAGGCCACCAAGGGCGTCCAGGACGACCAGATCACCCAGGCCGTCCGCGGCGGCAACCCGCCCGACGTGGCGGCCTCGTTCACCACCGACAACGTCGCCCAGTGGTGCCGGTCGGGAGCGTTCCAGGACCTGACGCCGGTCATCAGGCAGGACGGCGTCGACCTGTCGGTGCTGCCGGCCGTGGCCCGCTCCTACACCGCCTTCGAGGGCCGCCAGTGCACGCTGCCGCTGCTGGCCGACGCCTACGGCCTCTACTACAACAAGGCGCTGATGAAGGGCCACCGGCCGCCCAGGACGCTGAGCGAGCTGGCGGAGCTGGCCAAGAAGCTCACCGTCCGCGACGCCGACGGCACCATCAAGGTCGCCGGGTTCGTGCCGAGCGTCCAGTACTACGAGAACACCCCGAGCCACCTCGGCCCGATGGTGGGCGCGAAGTGGTACAACCCCGACGGCACCTCGGCCATCGGCTCCGACCCGGCCTGGAAGAAGCTGCTGACCTGGCAGAAGGAGCTGGTCGACTGGTTCGGCCACGACAAGCTGGAGAAGTTCAGGAAGGGCCTGGGCGACGAGTGGAGCGCCGAGCACCCCTTCTACAAGGGCAAGGTCGCGATGGTCCTGGACGGCGAGTGGCGCAACGCCATGATCGCCAATGACGCCAAGGGCCTGGACTACGGCACCGCTCCCCTGCCCGTCGCCGACGACCGGCCCGACCTGTACGGCAGCGGTTTCACCGCCGGCACCGTGATCGGCGTGCCGAAGGGCGCCGCGCACCCGCGGCAGGCGTGGGAGCTGGTGAAGTACCTGACCACCGACACCGCCTCGCTGGTGACGCTGTCGAACGCGCTGCGCAACGTGCCCACGACCAAGGCCGCCATGCAGTCGCCGGACCTGGCCAAGGACGCCAACTTCCAGACCTTCCTCGACATCTTCGCCCATCCCAGGACCTCGACGTTGCCGCCCAGCGTGAACAGCGTCTTCAACCAGGAGGCGTTCGCCGCGTTCGCCGCCAAGTGGGAGCGCGGCGCGGTGCCCGACCTGGCCGCCGGGCTGAAGGACGTGGACCGGCAGATCGACGACAAGCTGAAGCTGTCCGGAGGCTGACCGTGACCTGTCTCCCGCCCGCGCCGCCGGCCCGCCGGTGGCGCGGCGAGGGCCCGCGCGCCCTGCTGTGGCTGTCGCCGTGGATCGCCGGGGTGTCGATCTTCTTCGTCTACCCGCTGCTGTCCACGGTGTACTTCTCCTTCCACCACTACGACATGTACACCCTCGAGTTCGCCGGGCTCGACAACTACCGCTACCTGCTGCGCGACCCCAGGGTCGGCGTCTCGGCGCGCAACACGCTCTGGCTGGTGGCGATCATGGTCCCGGCGACGGTGCTGTTCGCGCTGGCGCTGGCGCAGCTCGTCGTCCGGCTCAAGGCCGGCGCCGGGCTGCTGCGCACGGTGTTCTACCTGCCGTCGCTGGTGCCGATGACGGCCGGCACGATCACGTTCGTCTTCCTGCTCAACCCCGGCACCGGCCCGGTGGACCACCTGCTGTCGCTGGCCGGGGTGCGCGGGCCGGACTGGTTCGGCGATCCGGACTGGTCGAAGCCGAGCCTGACGCTGCTGTCGTTGTGGGGCTGCGGCCAGCTCATGGTGATCTTCATGGCGGCGCTGCTCGACGTGCCCCGTCACCTGTACGAGGCCGCCGCCATCGACGGCGCGGGGCCCTGGCGGCAGTTCCGCAGCGTGACGCTGCCGGTGATCGCGCCGGTGCTGATGTTCGCCCTGGTCACCAACGTCATCTACGCCCTGCAGTACTTCTCCCAGGCGATGGTCGCCTCCCGGGTCGCCTCGGGCACGACCGACTCGCCGGGCAGCTCGTTCACGCCCGGCTACCCGGACGAGTCGCTGCTCACGCTGCCGCAGTGGCTGTTCCAGGCCGGCTTCCGCGACTACTCGATGGGCTACGCGTGCGTGCTGGCGCTGCTGCTGTTCGCCGTCTCGATGGTCTTCACGCTGATCCTGCTGCGGCAGTTCCGCCGGGCCGGGGCCGAGGAGGGCTCATGAGCGTCACGCGGGAGGTCACCGCCCTCGCCGCCCGCCCGGCCGCGCCGGGCGACGCCCGCCGTCGCGAGGGGGCGCGGGCGCGCCGGCGGCGGGTGCTGCTGTGGATCGCCACGCACGCCCTCGCCGTCACGCTGGCGCTGATGTTCCTGGCGCCGGTGGCGTTCATGGCGCTGACCGCGCTGATGACCGACGAGCAGGCGCTGACCAGTGAGCTGTGGCCGCGCAGCTGGAACTGGGGCAACCTGACGGAGGTGTTCGACAGGTCGCTGCTGCTGCGGTGGGCGGGCAACACGCTGCTGTACGCGGCGCTCGGCACGCTGTTCACGGTGGTGTCGTCGGTGCCGGTGGCCTACGCCCTGGCCCGCTTCCGCTTCCGGGGGCGGCGGATGGCCTTCCTCGTGGTGATCACCACGATGATGTTGCCGCCGCAGGTCGTCGCGGTGCCGCTCTACCTGGTGTGGGCGCGGCTGGGGCTCACCGACAGCCTGTGGCCGCTGATCCTGCCGATGGTGTTCGGCGACGCCTTCTCCATCTTCCTGCTGCGCCAGTTCCTGGTCACGATCCCGCGCGAGTACACCGACGCGGCCAAGGTGGACGGCTGCTCCGACTTCCGGACGCTGACCCGGGTGGTGCTGCCGATGGCCCGGCCGGCCGTGGCCGCGGTCGCGCTGTTCCAGTTCTTCTACTGCTGGAACGACTACTACGGGCCGCTGCTCTACGCCGGCGTGCAGCAGGACCACCTGACGCTGTCGCTGGGCCTGGCGACCTTCAAGGCGTTCCACAGCGTGCAGTGGAACCTCACCATGGCCGCCACGCTGCTGGTGACCGCGCCGGTGATCATCGTGTTCTTCCTCGCCCAGCGGGTGTTCATCGAGGGCGTGACCTTGACGGGGGTGAAGGGGTGAGGCTGGCGGTGGTCGGGGGCGGCTCGACGTACACGCCGGAGCTCGTGGACGGGCTCGCCCGGCTGCGCGACGAGCTGCCGGTGTCGGAGATCGTGCTGATAGATCCGGACGCCTCCCGGCTGGAGCTGGTGGCCGGGATGGCGCGGCGCATGCTGGCGCACGCCGGGCACCCGGCGCGGGTGCTGGCCACGTCCTCGGCCGCCGAGGGCGTGGCCGGGGCGGCGGTGGTGCTGCTCCAGCTCAGGGTGGGCGGGCAGGCCGCGCGCGAGCGGGACGAGACGGTGCCCCCGCGGTGCGGCTGCGTCGGGCAGGAGACGACGGGCGCGGGCGGGCTGGCCAAGGCGCTGCGCACGGTGCCGGTGGTGTTGTCGATCGCCGAGACCGTGCGCGAGCACGCGCCGGGCGCCTGGATCGTGAGCTTCACCAACCCGGTCGGCATCGTCACCCGGGCGTTGCTGGACGCCGGGCACCGCGCGATCGGGCTGTGCAACGTGGCGATCGGCTTCCAGCGCCGCTTCGCCGCCCTGCTCGGCGTGGAGCCCTCCCGGGTCTCGCTCGGGCACGTCGGGCTCAACCACCTGTCGTGGGAGCGGGCGGTGTACCTGGACGGCCGCGACGTGCTGCCCGCGCTGCTCGCCGGGCACGGGGCGGAGATCGCCGCCGAGGTCGGGCTGCGGCCCGGGCTGCTGGCCCGGCTGGGCGCGGTGCCGTCGTACTACCTGCGGTACTTCTACGCCCACGACGCGGTGGTGCGCGAGCAGCGCGACCGGCCCTCGCGCGCCTCGGAGGTGGCCGCGCTGGAGGCGCGGCTGCTGGAGCTGTACGCCGACCCGGCCGTGGTGACCAAGCCCGCGCTGCTGGCGCGGCGGGGCGGGGCGTTCTACTCGGAGGCGGCGGTGGCGCTGATCGCCTCGCTGCTCGGCGACCGGGGCGACACCCAGGTGGTGAACGTGCGCAACGGCGGCACGCTGCCCTTCCTGCCGGACGAGGCGGTCATCGAGACGCCGGCGGCCGTGGGGGCGGCGGGCGCGGCGCCGCTGCCGGTGCCGCCGGTGGAGCCGCTGTACGCGGGGCTGATCGCGCACGTGTCGGCGTACGAGACGCTGGCCCTGGAGGCGGCCCTGCGCGGCGGCGCGGACCGGGTACGCGACGCGCTGCTCGCCCATCCGCTGGTCGGGCAGGACGAGACGGCCGAGGAGCTGACGGGGCTGCTGCTGGAGGCGGGCCGCGAGCACCTGCCGTGGGCGGCCGCCGGGGCCCCGGAGGGCCCGGGGACGGTGGTCGCGTGAGGCGGCCCAGGCTCGTGCTGGCCGTGGACGGCGGCAACAGCAAGACGGACGTGGCCGTGGTGACCGAGGACGGGCGGGTGCTGGCCACGGCGCGGGCGGGCGCGTTCGCCCCGCAGCGGGAGGGCGTGCCGGCGGCCGTGGACGTCATAGCGGCGGCGGTCACCGCCCTGCCGCCCGCCGCCCTGCCTCCCGCCGCCCTGCCTCCCGCCGGGGCTTCTCCGGGGCGTCACGGGCCCTTCGATCTGGTGTCGGCGTGCCTGGCCGGGGCGGACCTGCCCGTGGAGGAGGAGGCCCTGGCGCGGGAGCTGGCCGCCCGGGGGCTCGGGACGGACGTGGTGGTGCGCAACGACACGTTCGCGCTGCTGCGGGCGGGCGCGTCCGCGCCGTGGGGCGTGGCGGTGGTGTGCGGGGCGGGCATCAACGCCGTCGGCGTCTCCCCCGGCGGCGCGGTGGCCCGCTTCCCGGCGCTCGGCCGCGTCAGCGGCGACTGGGGCGGCGGCCATGCCCTCGGCGAGGAGGTCCTGTGGCACGCGGCCCGCGCCGAGGACGGCCGCGGCGCGCCGACCGCCCTCGCCGGTCTGGTCACCGCCCACTTCGGGACGCCGACCGTCGAGGAGGTCGTCCTCGCGCTGCACTTCGGCCGCCTGGACGAGCAGCGGCTGCACGAGCTCGCGCCCGGCGTGTTCGCGGCGGCGGCGGCCGGGGACGCCGTGGCCAGGTCGCTGGTCGAGCGGCAGGCCGGCGAGGTGGCGATCATGGCGGAGGTGTGCCTGCGCCGGCTCGGGCTGCTGGAGCGGCCGGCCGAGGTGGTGCTGGGCGGCGGCCTGCTGACGGCCCGGGACCCGCTGATGACGTCCCTGCTGGAGCGGGAGTTCGCGGCGCGGGCGCCGCTGGCCGAGCCGGTCGTGGCCGACGTGCCGCCGGTCATGGGCGCGGCCCTGCTCGGCCTGGACCACCTGGCGGCCCGGGAACCGGCCGCCCGGGATGCGGCCGCCCGGGAAGCGTCCACCCGGGAAGCGGCCGTCCCGAAGCCGTCCGCCCCGGAGGCGGTCGAGATCCGCCTGCGCGCCCACTACAGCCCGGGGTACCGCGCCGGGCGCCGTCCGGCAGGCGCTCCGGAGGCCCCCAGCCCGGCCCCCGCGGTCCCCTGACCCGCCCGGCGGCTCCCCGATCGGGCCCCGGCTCCCCGGCTCGCCCGTCTCAGGTGCCGGGGTCGCGCAGGAGCCGGGCGCGGCTGTTCGACAGGTGGACGCGGACGGCCGCGCGGGCGGCCTCGGCGTCCCCCCGCTCGATGGCGGCGTGGATCGACTCGTGCTCGGCCACGATCCCGGCGAGCTCCGGCCGCCCGGACCGCAGCCGGTCGCGCGGCACGATGATCATCGAGGGGCCGAGCGAGCCGATCAGGTCGCCGTAGTACCGGTTGCCGGTGGCCAGCGCGATCCGCAGGTGGAACAGGTAGTCGGCGTGGACCGCCGCGCCCGGGTTCCCGCCGGCCGCCGCGAAGGCGTCCAGGGCCTCGCGCAGCCCCGCCAGCGCCGCCTCCGTGCGCCGCGCGGCGGCCAGCCCCGCCGACTCGATCTCGACCCCCATCCGGAACTCCAGCAGGTCCAGCACCTCCTGCCGGGTCCTGGCGGGCGCCGGGCCGAACCCGGTCGTGCTGGGCCGGGCCAGCACGAAGCTGCCCCGCCCGTGCTGGGTCTCGACGAGCCCGGCGGCCTTGAGCCGGGCGACGGCCTCGCGCACGACGGTCCTGCTCACGCCGTACGCGGCCACCAGATCGCTCTCGGTGGGCAGCCGCTCGCCCGGCCGGATGACGCCTTCCTGGATGCGCGCGGTCAGCGTGTCGACGAGCTGCTGGGTGCGGCTGGTCACGGGGTCTCGTAGCGCTCGGCGGTCCACTTGGCGGCCTGCTCGCTCAGCGTGACGCCGATGCCCGGCCGTCCCGGGACGAGCATGCGCCCGTCGCGGATCTCCAGCCGCTCCTCGAACAGCGGCTCCAGCCACTCGAAGTGCTCCACCCACGGCTCCAGCGGGTACGCGGCGGCCAGGTGGAGGTGGATCTCCATCGCGAAGTGGGGGGCGAGCTGGAGGCGCTCGTGGGCGGCGAGGGCCGCCAGCCGCAGGAACGGGGTGATGCCGCCGATGCGGGGCGCGTCCGGCTGGACGACGTCCGCGCCGCCGGCCCGGATCAGCTCGGCGTGCTCGGCGACGCTGGTCAGCATCTCGCCGGTGGCGATCGGCGTGTCGAGCGCGGCGGCCAGGGCGGCGTGCCCGGCGTGGTCGTAGGCGTCCAGCGGCTCCTCGATCCAGACCAGGCCGTACTCCTCCAGCGCGCGGCCCATGCGGGCGGCGGCCGGGCGGTCCCACTGCTGGTTGGCGTCCACCATGAGCGGGACGCCCTCGCCGAGGTGCTCGCGCACCGCCCGCACCCGGGCCAGGTCGGCGCGGGTGTCCGGCTGGCCCACCTTGATCTTGATCCCGCCGATGCCGCGCTCCAGCGCCGCCGTGGCGTTCTCCAGCACCTGCTCGACGGGGGCGTGCAGGAAGCCGCCCGAGGTGTTGTAGCAGCGGACGGAGTCGCGGTGGGCGCCGAGCAGCTTGGCCAGGGGCAGCGCCGCGCGCTTGGCCTTCATGTCCCACAGCGCGACGTCGAGCGCGGCGATGGCCTGCACCGCCAGGCCGCTGCGGCCCACCGACGCGCCGGCCCAGCACAGCTTGTCCCACAGGCGGGGGATGTCGTTGGGGTCCTCGCCGAGCAGGTCGTGCGCGATCTCCTTGGCGTGGGCGTACTGGCCGGGGCCGCCCGCCCGCTTGGAGTAGGCGAAGCCGATGCCCTCGTGCCCCTCGTCAGTGGCGATCTCGGCGAACAGGAACGCGATCTCGGTCATCGGGCGCTGGCGGCCGGTGAGCACCTTGGCGTCGCTGACGGGGGTGTCGAGCGGGAGGTAGACGGACGAGAGCCGGACGCGGGCGATGCGGTCCGCGGGAGTCATCATGACGACATGGTAAGTCGTCGTACAACCGTGGCCGTGGGCGGCCGGCCCGCCCGCGGACCCGGCGCGGGGGAACTCCGGTCAGGGAGCGTCGGGCGCGGGGCCGGGATCGGGGTCGGGGTCGGGGGCGATCTCCGGGGTGCGGTGCTCGTACGGCGTGCTCAGCACCACCGTCGTCCGCGTGGAGACGTTGGCGGCGGCCCGGATCTGCTGCAGCAGGTCCTCCAGCGCCACCGGCGAGGCCACCCGCACCTTGAGGATGTAGCTCTCGTCGCCCGCGACGCTGTGGCACGCCTCGATGGCCGTCAGGTGGGCGAGCCGTTCGGGGGCGTCGTCGGGCGCGGCGGGGTCGATCGGCTTGATCGACACGAACGCGGTCAGCGGCAGCCCGATCGCGTCGTGGTCGACGATCGCGGCGTAGCCGCGCACGACACCGCGCTTCTCCAGGCGGCGCACCCGCTGGTGCACCGCCGAGACCGAGAGCCCGGTCTCCCTGGCCAGGTCGGTGAAGCTCATGCGGCCGTCGCGGGCCAGCAGCGTGACGATCCGGCGGTCGATCTCCTCCACCGGATCAAAGGTAGCGGGTCATGGTCACGACATGGTTCCGACCGGGGAGACGCCCCGGCGCATCGCGTGCTCCACGAGCGTGATGAGGACCTCCCTGCCGGAGTCCCGGCGGCGGGCGTCGCAGCGCACGATGGGGATGTCGGGCTCCAGGCCGATCGCGTCGCGCACCTCGCCGACGGTGAAGTGCTGCGTGCCGTCGAAGCAGTTGAGCGCCACGATGAACGGCTGGCCGCGCTTCTCGAAGTAGTCGACGGACGGGAAGCAGTCGTCCAGGCGGCGGGTGTCGGCGAGCACGACGGCGCCCAGCGCGCCCAGGGCCAGCTCGTCCCACACGAACCAGAACCGCTCCTGGCCGGGGGTGCCGAACAGGTAGAGCATGTAGTCGTTGCGGATGGTGATGCGACCGAAGTCCATGGCGACGGTGGTGGTGAGCTTGCGCTCGACCCCGGACAGGTCGTCCACGTCCGTGCTGATCTGGGTGAGCGCCTCCTCGGTACGCAGCGGCCGGGTCTCGGAGACCGCGCCCACCATGGTGGTCTTGCCCGCGCCGAACCCTCCGGCGATCAGGATCTTGATCGCCGTCGGCAGTCGCCAATGGTCAGAGCGACCGAATTCCATCCAGCACCGCCCGTACATCTCCCGCGCATGCGCGGCCCGCCCTGAGGTGCCGTGGTCAGTGGTACCTGTCAAGGTGTGTTGAGAAGGCCGATCCACATGCCTGGCATCGAGACACCCTAGCAACGCCACATTTTCCACTCAAGCCGCATACTTTTACAAGAAACCAAATGTCACGGTTTGTAGCCTCGGCCCCCTTTACTCGCCGCCGCTCGCCGGTGCAGTCAAGCTCCCCTGTCAGGGGATCCGACAAGCCCTTTACGCAGCGCGTAAGCGGCCCGAAAAGTCCCCGTCCGGCCGGGCGAGCGGTCGGATTGCCGCCGGAGCCTCGGCATTGCGCGCAAGCCCCGCCCGCCGCTCATGCCGGCCCCTCGCTCTCCCCCGAGGCGAACTTGGCGGCGAGGGCCACGCGGGAGCCGATGCCGAGCTTGGTGTAGATCTTGCCGATGTGGTACTCGACGGTCTTGACGCTGATCAGCAGCTCGGTGGCGATCTGCCGGTTGGTCAGGCCGTGGGCCACCAGCGCGGCGGTGCTGAGCTCCTGCGGGGTGAGGCCCAGCCGGGCCGGCGCCTGCGGCTCCAGACCGCACGCCTCCAGCTCCCGGGCGCAGCGCTCCACGAGCGGGCGGGCGCCCAGCCGCTCGAAGGCGGCGCGCGCGGCGGCCAGCCGCTCGGCCGCCGCCTTGCGCCGGCCGGTCCGCCGCAGCAGCCGTCCCAGGTCCAGCAGCACCCGGGCCTCCTCCAGCGGGCACACCCCGTGCTCGACCAGCGTCAGGGCGGCGGCGAAGCTCCTCTCCGCCTCCTCTGGAACGTTCCTGGCGGCCAGCAGCAGGCCCGCCAGCCTGATCCGCTCGGCCCGCCGCCGCGCGCCCGGCGGGCTCCCGGCGGAAGGCCGGGAGCGGTCACCGTCCCGCCCGGGACCGTCGCCCAGGGCGTTCAGGACGTGCTCCGCCTCGGGCAGGCGGCCGGCGGCGACCAGGGCCTCGACGCGGCGCGGACGCGGGTCGGCGACGAAGGGGTCGCGGGCGCCGCCCGTCGCGGGGTCGCCCGGCGGCAGGTCGCCCGGCGGCAGGTCGCCCGGCGGCAGGTCGCCCGGCGGCAGGTCGCCCGGCGGCAGGTGGCCCGGCGGCAGGTCGCCGGCGCCGAGCAGGGCCAGGGCCAGGGCGGCCTGGCGCTCGCCGAGGGCGTGCCGGGTGCGGCGGGCGGCGTCCAGGGCGGCGGTGGCGTGCGCCAGCGCGCGCTCGTGCCGGCCGCGCGCGGCGAGGGGCGCCACGCAGGCGGCCCCCAGGACGGGCAGGAGCCAGCGCTGCCCGAGCGCCGCCGCCTCGCACAGGGCGCGCTCGGCCCGCGCCGCGGCGTCGTCCCAGCGGGCCGCCGCGTGCTCGGCGGCGGCGAGCAGCCCCGTGGCCAGCAGCCGGTGGTGCGCCAGCCCCGCCTGCCCGGCCCGGGTCACGGCGTGCCGCAGGACCTCGCACGCCCGCTCGGGCTCGTCCCGCTCCAGCCAGTCCAGCGCCGCGGCGAAACCGTCCCCGGACGCCGCGCGGCCGTGGCCGCGGGTGCCCGCCGCCAGCGCCAGGACGTCGTGCGGGCGGGCGACCGCGCCCTCGATCGGCTGGTCGATCGCCTGGCGGGCCCAGGTGGCGGCCGAGTCGCGGTCGCCGGTGAGCAGGTGCAGCCAGGCCAGTTGCTCGGCCACGTCGGCGGCGAGGCCGGGGGCGCGGTGCTGCCAGGACCGGTGCTGCCACGCCCGGTGCCGCCAGGCTTCGGCCAGCAGCTCCGCCGCCTCGTCGAAGCGGCCGGTGACGAGGGCGAGGCGGCCCAGGACGTACTGGCGGGCCGGATCGGGGCCGGCGCCGCGGGCCGCGAGGTGGCCGGAGGTCTCGCGCGCGAGGGCGGCGGCCAGGCGGGTGGCACGTACGGCGTCGCCGCCGATGAGGACGTGTTCGAGCACGGCGGTGCGCAGCCCTTCGCGGCGGGCCGGGGCGAGCACCGCGTCGGTGAGCCCGGCGGCCAGCTCCAGGTGGGCGGCGGCTTCCTGCCACTGGCCGTGCTGGGCGGCCTTGGCGGCGTACCCGGCCAGCTCCTCGGCCAGCAGGTCGTCGGGCCCGCCCGCGGCGGCGGCGCGGTGCCGCAGGGCGGTGCCGGTGTCGCCGGAGGCCGCGGCGGCGGTCAGGTGGAGGCGCGCCCGGGTGCCCGCGCCGAGCCCGTCGTAGGCGGCGGCCCGGGCGAGGGGGTCGGGGAAGGCGACGAGGCGGCCGGGCAGCTCGCGCAGCAGCCCGGCGGCGGCGGCTTCCTCCAGGGTGCTCAGCGGGTCGTCCAGGCCGCCCGCGACGGTGGCCGCCACGTGCAGCGGGCAGCCGTCGCCGAGGACCGCGCAGGCGGCGACGAGCCGGCGGGCGGCCGGCGCGCAGCCGTCCAGGCGGCGGGTGAAGGGGCGGGTGTAGGTGGCGGGGGCGGGCAGGCGGACGGTGAGGTCCCGGAGCACGGGCAGCGGGAGGGCCGCCAGCAGGGCCCGGGCGTGGAGGGGATTGCCGAGCGTGTGGTCGCGCAGCCGCTCGGCGGCCTCCTCCCCGAGCCCACCGCCCGACGGCCCGCCGCTCGCGGCCGGCGCGGAAGGGAACGCGCCGCCCCACGACCCGCCATCCAACGGCCCGCCATCCGTGGCCGGCGCGGAAGGGAACGCGCCGCCCCACACCGGATGGCCCGGTCCCGTGACGGGCGCACCGCCCCAGATCGGGGCGGGCGATCCGTCCCACACCGGGGCGGGTGATCCGTCCCACGCCGGGGCGGGCAGGGACGGCCATGCCGGATGACGGGCTCCGGCGAGCCGGGCCGGGGGCGGTGGCGGCAGCAGGACGGCGGACAGCTCGTCCAGGTCGGCGGCGCCGAGGCCGGTGAGGGCGAGGTGGAGGACGCCGTCGGCGGTCAGGAGGCGCCGCAGGCCGTCGGGCAGCCAGGCACCGGCCAGGTCGCGGCAGACGAACAGGACGAGCACGCGCCCGGCACGCAGGTGGCGCAGGAGGCAGGTCAGGGCGTGCAGGGACGCCTGGTCCGCCCACTGGGCGTCGTCCACCACGATCACCACCGGCCCGCCGACCTGGACCTGGGAGATGACCTCACCGATCACCCCGCCGGCCATCGCGACCCACGACGCGGCGAAACGGCCCCCCACCGGCCCGGCCGCCAAGGCCGCCAAGGCCGCCACGTCCGAGCCGGCCGTGTCCGAACCGGCCGTGTCCGAACCGGCCGTGTCCGAACCGGCCGTGTCCGAACCGGCCGTGTCCGAACCGGCCGTGTCCGAGAGGGCTGCGTTGGGGAGGGCCGCGTCCGGGAGGGCCGCGTCCGGGAGGAGGCGGTGCCGGGCCTCGGCGGCGAGCTGGCGGATGACGCCGAGGCTGAGATCGCGCTCGCCCCGCTCCCCGCTCGCCGACAGCACCCGGATCCCCGGCGTCCCGCTCGCCGTCCCGACCGGCGTCTCGCTCACCGCCCCGACCGGCGTCCCGATCGGCGCCCGGCTCGCCACCCCGACCGGCGGCCCGATCGCCGCCCCGCCGGTGTCCCCGACCGGCGGCCTGTCCCGGCCTTCGGCGGGCGGGTCGCCCGGTTGCCCGTCTCGCGGGCCGGGCGCCTCGGTGCTCAGCAGCCGGTGGACCAGGGCGGTCTTGCCGATGCCCTCCGGGCCCTCGATCACGACCGTCCTGACGCGGCCCCCGGCCGCCGCCCGTAGTTCGGCGCGCAGCAGGGCGAGCTCCGCCGCCCGTCCGATGAACATGCCGCTCTCCCCTCCGCCGCTCCGCTGCCCCCGACCCCTGTGACAGGGAAGAGTCCCGGCGGCGGCCACAGATACCAGCGGAACGTCACGGCCCGGTCACGGAACGGTCAACCGCCCCCACACGGCGGTCGCGTCGTCGTGGGTCTTGCCGCGCACCGGGCCCTGGGCGCTCTCCCGCGCCCGCACCGCCTCGATGACCGCCCGCGGCCCCCGCTCCTCCAGCGCCGCGGCGAGGTCGTCCCAGGTCCAGCCGTACCAGTCGACCAGCCGGGTGATCCCGTCGGTGCACAGCCCGGCCGCGTGCACCTCCCGCAGGTCGGCGGCGCCGGTGACGGCCTCGGCGGCGGCCTCGGGGCGGGCGGCGGCCACCCAGAACCCGCCGGGCGCGTTGCGCAGGCGCCGCACCAGCTCCAGCGAGTACGGCCGCCCGCCCGGCAGCCGTTCCAGCCGGTCGTCGGCCACCACCCGCACCCCGCCGCCCGCGGTCGCGAGCAGCACCGGCGAGTCGCCCAGGACGAGGTACTCCAGCCGGCCGCCCGCGATCCGCGCCATCGCCACCGTCGCCGACGGCGAGTCGGGGTTGCCCAGGTCGCAGCCGCCGCCGTGCGCCGCCGCGGTGTCGGCGATGGCCGCCTCCAGGATCGCGGCCAGCGGGGCCGCTGCGCCGGTGGACAGCCGGGCCGCGAGCGCCCCGCCGAGCCACGCCACCAGCCACGGCACGTCGTGGGCGCACCCGCTGTCGACCCCGGCGGCCGCCGTGGCGCCGTCGAGGACGACCGCCCACGACGGCCCGGCGATCATCAGGTCCTCGTTGGGGCGCCCGGGGGAGCCGGGGCTGGTGGCGCAGGCGAGGTCGGCGAACACCTACGCGGGGCCCGTCCGCGCGGGGCCGCCGGGTGACGGCGCGCGCCGGCCGGAGCCGTTCAGACGACCACCAGCTCGCGCGGCGTGTTGTTGAGCCGCTCGCCGCCGCTCTCGGTGCACACGACGATGTCCTCGATGCGGGCGCCGTGCCGGCCCGGCAGGTAGATGCCGGGCTCGACGGAGAAGGCGTGCCCGGGCTCCAGCGGCTCGCCGTTGCCGGCCACGATGTAGGGCTCCTCGTGCGTCTCGATGCCGATGCCGTGCCCGGTGCGGTGGACGAAGTGGTCGCCGTGGCCGGCCGCCGCGATGTGCTCGCGCGCGGCGGCGTCGACGGACTCGCACGACACGCCGGGCCGCACGGCGGCGCACGCGGCCTCCTGGGCCTGGCGCAGCACCTCGTAGTAAGCGGCGAACTCGGCCGGCGGCTCGCCGACGCTGTAGGTGCGGGTGGAGTCGGAGCAGTAGCCGTTGGGGAGCTGGCCGCCGATGTCGACCACGACCGGCTCGCCCGCCTGGATGACTCGGTCGGACACGTCGTGGTGCGGGCTGGCGCCGTTGGGCCCGGAGGCGACGATCACGAAGTCGACGGTGGCGTGGCCGGCGGCCAGGATCGCCTCGGCGATGTCGCGGGCCACCTCGCGCTCGGTGCGCCCGGCCCGCAGCAGCCCGGGCACCTGGCGGTGGACGGCGTCGATCGCCTCCCCCGCCTCGCGCAGCGCCGCCACCTCGGCCGGGGACTTGCGCATCCGCAGCTCTCGCAGCACGCTGCCGGCCAGCACCTGCTCGGTGCCCGGCAGCACCTCGCGGAAGCGCAGCGACGCCATGGCCCACATGCGGTCGGCCAGCCCCACCTTCGCCGGCCGGCCGAGCCGGGCCGCGGCGATCGCGTAGGGGTCGTCCGTCTCGTCCCAGGCCACGAACTCCAGCCCGAGCCGCGAGGCGGGCGAGGCCTCGGCGGCGGGCAGCTCCAGGCGGGGCACCATCATGTAGGGCTCGCCGGCCGCCGGCACCACCAGGCACGTCAGCCGCTCCAGCGGCTTGGCGTCGTAGCCGCTGACGTAGCGCAGGTCGGGGCCGGGCGTGAGCAGCAGGGCGTCGAGCCCGCCCTTGGCGGCGGCCTCCTGGACGGCGGCCAGCCGGGACACGGGATACAAGTCTGAGGACGTCACTGGCCCAATCTACTCGCGCCGGGCCCTTCTAAAATCCGCGGAAAGCTCTCACCACGCCCCCTCGGAGCACTACACTCCGTTCCTTGCTGATCACGTAGTGTGAGAACAATTGTCCAGATCCACTGCGCTTTGAGAGTGAGATTATGGTCGACGTCATGAGCGCGGCGGGGCTGCTCGGGCCGGAGACGGATGCGGAGACGCTGGCCGCCCGGCTGACCCACGCGCAGCGGCTCGGCAACCTCGGCTGGGCCGAGTGGCACTTCCACACCGGCGAGACGATCTGGTCCGACCAGGTCTATACGATCTTCGGCCGGGACCCCGCGCACGGCCCCATAGCGCTGCCCGGGCTGGCCGAGCACGTGGAGCCCGCCGACGCGGCCACGCTCGACCGGTTGTTGTGGTCCGCGCTGCGGGGCGCCGAGCCGGTCCAGGCCGAGCTGCGCATCCGCCGCGGCGGCAACTGGAGCGACCTGCGCGACGTGCGCGTGGTGCTGGAGCCCCTGATGGCCGCCGGTGGCCCGTCCGGGCTGCACGGCGTCATCCAGGACGTCACCGGCCTGCGCCGCGCCGAGCGCATCATGGCCGACTCGCGCCGCCGCCTGCTGGAGGCGCGCGACCGGGCCGCCGAGGAGCGCCACGTGATGCTGGCGCTGCGCGAGGCGATCCTGCCCGGCCCGGCCCGCTGCCCCGGCCTGCCGGACCTGCGGGTCGCGGTGCGCTACGTGCCCGGCGAGCGGACCGCGAACCTGGGCGGCGACTGGTTCGAGGCGGCCCCGGCCCCCGACGGCCGCCTGCTGCTGGCCGTCGGGGACGTCTCCGGCCACGGCCTGCCCGCCATCGCCCACATGGCCCAGCTCCGCCACGCGCTGATCGGCCTGGCCATGACCGGCCGGCCCGCGCACCAGCTGCTCGACTGGCTCAACGAGCTGGTGCTGCACCGGTTCAAGGACACCACCACCGCCACGGCCGTCATCGGCCACCTGGATCCGCAGACGCGGGTGTTCGCCTGGAGCCAGGCCGGGCATCCGGCGCCCGTGCTGGTGCGCGACGGCGTCGCGACCCGGCTGGACCCGCCCCGGGGGGTGCTGCTGGGGGCCACGTCCGGGCGGCCGTACGAGCTGGCGATGACCCGCCTGCGGCCCGGCGACGTGCTGCTGCTGTTCACCGACGGGCTGGTCGAGCGGCGCACCCGCGACCTCGGCGTCGGCCTCGACCTGGTGCTGGCGGCGGCCGGCGCCGTGCCGGGTCACGACCTGGAGTCCGGGCTCGACAAGCTGCTGGCCGACATCGGCGGCCCCAACCCGGAGGACGACGCCTGCCTGCTGGGAGTGTGCATACTGGGCGGGTGCTGATGCTTCTGGACACCCCGTCCCTCTACTTCCGCGCCTTCTACGGCGTGCCGGAGTCGGTCACGGCTCCCGACGGCACGCCGGTCAACGCGGTGCGCGGGCTCATCGACATGATCGCCACGCTGGTGCGCGACCACTCCCCCGCCCGGCTGGTGGCCACGATGGACGCCGACTGGCGGCCGGCCTTCCGGGTGGCGGCGATCCCGACGTACAAGGCGCACCGGGTCGCCCAGGGCGACGAGGAGGAGGTCCCGGCGGCGCTGGTCCCGCAGGTGACGGTCATCAACGAGGTGCTGGACGCGGTCGGCATCGCCCGCCTGGAGTCGCCCGGCTACGAGGCCGACGACGTCATCGGCACCCTCACCCACCGGGCGGGCCGCGGCGCGGTCGACATCGTCACCGGCGACCGCGACCTGTTCCAGCTCGTGGACGACTCCCGTCCCGTCCGCGTGCTCTACACCGCGCGCGGCCTGCGCAACCTGCAGATCGTGGACGAGGAGTTCGTCACCGGCAGGTACGGCGTGCCCGGCCGCCGCTACGCCGACTTCGCCACCCTGCGCGGCGACCCCAGCGACGGCCTGCCGGGCGTGGCGGGCGTCGGCGAGAAGACCGCCTCGGCCCTCATCACCCGCTTCGGCTCGCTGCCGGCGCTGCTGGAGGCCCTGGACGCGGGCACGACCGAGGGGTTCCCGGCCGGCAGCCGCGCCAAGCTGGCCGCCGCCCGCGACTACCTGCGCGCCGCGCCCGCCGTCGTCGAGGTCGCCCGCGACGCGCCGCTGCCCGACGCCGACCTCGCCGTGCCGGTCAAGCCGCGCGACCCGGAGGCCCTGGCGGCGCTGGCCGCCCGCTGGAACCTGGACAGCCCGCTCAACCGCCTGCTCACCGCCCTGGGCCGCTGAGAACCGCCGGCCCGGGGGGCGGTCAGGCGGCGCTCAGCGCGGCGCGGACCGCCTCCTGGGCGGCCTCGCGCAGGCGGGCGTGCACCAGCACGTTCTCCTCGCGGTCGGTACGCACCTCGACCACCCGCGGCCCCTCGCCGCGCAGCGCCTTCGGCAGGTCCGCGATGTCCGACACCAGCGTGTACGGCGTCCCGGTGGCCGCCGCCACGTACCCCAGGTCCACTCCGTGCGGCGTGCCGAAGACCCGCTCGAACGGGTCGCGCACGGCGGCCTGCGGCAGCAGCGAGAAGATCCCGCCCCCGTCGTTGTTGACCACCACCAGGCACAGGTCGGGCCGCGGCTCGCGGGGGCCGAGGATGAGCCCGTTCTGGTCGTGCAGGAACGTCAGGTCGCCCAGCAGCGCGTACGACGGCCCGTTGTGCGCCAGCGCCGCGCCCATCGCCGTGGACACCAGCCCGTCGATGCCGGAGGCCCCCCGGTTGGCCATGAGCCGGATGCCGCGCCGCGGCCGCATCGCCTGGTCCAGGTCGCGGATGGGCATCGAGGAGCCGCAGAACAGCAGCGCCCCGTTGGGCAGCGCGTCCACGAGGTCCCTGGCCAGGCGCGGCTCGCTGGTGCCCGAGGCGTCCAGCACCTCGTCCACGGCGGCCCTGGCGGCCTGCTCGGCGTGCCGCCAGGCGTGCAGCCAGCTGTCGTCGCCGGCCGCCACGGGGATCTCCACGGCCTGCGCGACCTGGGTGGCCGAGCGGGTCGGGTCGGGCCAGCGGTCGAGGTCGGGGGCCACCACGATGTGCTCGCCCGCCCGCCCCAGCCACGACAGCAGCGGCCGCGACAGGCCGGGCCGGCCCAGGGTGACCACCACGTCGGGCCGGTGGGCGTCGGCGAACTCGGGCGTGCCCAGCAGGTAGTGGTAGGTCGAGATGGCGTGGTCGCCGTAGCGGGCGCCGCCGTTGGGCTCCGACAGCACCGGCCAGCCCGCCATGCCGGCGGCGGCCACGTAGCGGCGCACGTTGGCGGCGCCGTCGCCGACGACGAGCACGCCGCGCCGGGTGGGCGGGATGTGCAGGGCGATCGGCGGGGGCGCCACGCGGGCGCGTACCCAGGGGCCGCTGGCGGCGCCGTCCAGCGGCTCGCACCAGCCGGTGTCGCCGTCGGGGACGAGCGGCTCGCGGAAGGCCAGGTTGAGGTGGACGGGGCCGGGGTCGGCGGGGCCGGCGGCGCGCTGGTAGGCGCGGCAGGCCAGCGAGCGCCAGTAGGCGACCTGGCCGGGGCGGTCCTCGGGCACGCCGACCTCGGCGAACCAGCGGGTCGCGGCGCCGTACATCTTGATCTGGTCGATCGTCTGGTTGGCGCCGGTGCCGCGCAGCTCGGGCGGCCGGTCGGCGGTGAGGACCAGCAGCGGGACGCCGGCCTCTGCGGCCTCGACGACGGCCGGGTGGAAGTTGGCCGTGGCGGTGCCGGAGGAGCAGATCAGCGCCACCGGCCGCTCGCCGCGCTTGGCCAGCCCGAGCGCCAGGTAGGACGCCGAGCGCTCGTCGATGCGCACGTGCAGGCGCACCCGCGACTCGGCGTGCAGCGCCAGCGCCAGCGGGGCGGAGCGGGAGCCGGGGGCGAGCACCACGTCGGTCAGGCCGCAGCGCACCAGCTCGTCGATCAGCACCGTGGCCAGCGCGGTGGCGGGGTTCAACGTGACGCCTCCTGCATCCGGCGAAGCCACTGGGGGGATTCAATCTCAAATGCCGACAAAAGCTGAAAATTCACCTCGGGGCGGCGGACCGTCAGCGCGCCGTCCACGGGCACCAGCGAGTCGTCCACCACGTCGCCGCTCAGCAGCGACATCGTGCCGAGCCCGCACGCGTACGGCAGCGACGGCAGCGCCGCCGCCAGCGCCAGCCCCGCGGCCAGCCCCACGGACGTCTCCACCGCGCTGGAGACCACGGCCGGCAGGCCGCACGCCTCCACCACCCGCAGCGCCGCGCGCACCCCGCCCAGCGGCTGCACCTTGACCACCGCCACGTCGGCCGCCTCGGCCGCCCGCACCCGGAGGGGGTCCTCGGCGCGCCGGATCGACTCGTCGGCCGCGATCGGCACGTCGCAGGCGCGCCGCACGGCGGCCAGCTCCTCCAGCGTGGCGCACGGCTGCTCGGCGTACTCCAGGTCGAACTTGTCCAGGCGCTTCAGCCGCGAGACGGCCTCCTCGACGCTCCAGGCGCCGTTGACGTCCACCCGCAGCCTGCCCGACGGCCCGAGCGCGTCGCGCACGGCCTCCACCCTGGCCACGTCGTCGCCGAAGCCCTGCCCGCGCTCGGCCACCTTGACCTTGGCCGTGCCGCACCCGGAGCGCCGCACGATCGCGTGCGCCTCCTCGGGGTCCACCGCCGGCACGGTGGCGTTGACCGGGACGCGCTCGCGCACCGGCTCCGGCCAGCCCTCGAACGCCGCCTCCCGCGCGCAGGCCAGCCAGCGGGCGCACTCGCGCGGGCCGTACTCGGGGAACGGGGAGAACTCGCCCCATCCCGCCGGGCCGCGCAGCAGCACCCCTTCCCTGGCGGTCTGCCCCCGGAACCGCGTCCGCATCGGGATCCTGAAGACCACCGGAGCCCCGCAAGCCTCGGGAGCCTCGGGAGAACGCGCCACGACCCTCCCCCGCTTCCCTGCGCACCTGTCCGACCTGTCGCCATTAACCTTACGAGCATGTGGAGGAACCCGTCGCATCCGGACCGCCCGCTGCATGCCATTGTGCAGCCTCCCGGGCCCGCCCTGTTCGCGGCGGTCCGCGCGGCGCTCGACGGCACAGGACCGGCCGTCCTCCCGCTGGCGCCCGGCGGGCCCGCCGCGGCCGCCGTCGCCTCGCTGCGCCCCACCCACGCCGACGGCGTCCCGCTCGACGGCGGCGCCGGAGTGCCCGAGGACGTGGCCGTGGTCATCGCCACCAGCGGCAGCACCGGCGCGCCCAAGGGCGTCATGCTGTCGGCCACCGCGCTGCGCGCCTCCGCGGCGGCCTCGCTGCGCCGCCTGGAGGCGTCCAAGGGCGAGCGCTGGCTGTGCTGCCTGCCGGTCGCGCACGTCTCCGGCCTGCAGGTGCTGGTGCGCGCGCTGCTGTCGGGCACCGAGCCGCTGATCCACGCGCGCTTCGACCCGCGCGCGGTGCTGGAGTCGGGGGCCCACCACGTCTCCCTGGTGCCCACGCAGCTCCACCGGCTGGTGGAGCTGGAGGCCGACCTGTCGGTGTTCCGGACGATCCTGCTCGGCGGCGCCGCGCCCCGGCCCGGCCTGGTGGAGCGGGCCAGGGAGCTCGGCGCCAGGATCGTGACGACGTACGGGATGAGCGAGACCTGCGGCGGCTGCGTGTACGACGGCCAGCCCCTTTACAATGTAGATCTCAAGATCGGCGCGGACGGGCGCATCAGGATCGCCGGCCCCGTGCTGTTCTCCGGCTACCGCTCCGGCGAGAGCGCGCCGTTCGACGGCGGCTGGTTCGTCACCTCCGACCTCGGCGAGCTGTCCGGCGGGCGGCTGCGGGTGCTGGGCCGGGCCGACGATGTCATCAACACCGGCGGCGAGAAGGTCGTGGCCGGTGCCGTGGCCGCCGTGGTGTCCACCCATCCCGAGGTCGCCGACGTGGCCGTGATCGGCGTTCCCGATCCCGAGTGGGGCGAGCGGGTCACCGCCGTCGTGGTGCCCGCCACCCCCGACACGCCCCTCACGCTTGAGCAATTGCGGGCGTACTGCCGCGATAGGCTGCCCGCCTACGCCGCTCCCCGCGAGCTGCGCGTCGTCCCCGCGCTGCCCCTGCTGCCGAACGGCAAGACCGATCTGGTCGGCCTCAAGGCAGGAACCTGACGACGCGCCGCTGCGTCAGAGTGGGGAGAAGGAGGGAGCCTTCATGGACCAGACCCGCAAGATGTGGGCATCCGCGGCAGTCGTCGGCGTCATCGTCGCCGGAGGCGTCTCGATCGCGGCGGCCGCCTCGGCGGGCAGGCTCGACCAGGCGGCCGGGGAGACCAGGGCCGTGGTGGACGACAGGGCCGCAGTGACCGGCGGGGGCGCGGTGACCGGCGGGGGCGCGGCGGACGACGGGGCCGCGGCGGACGGCACGTCGCCGTCGGGCCGTCCGGAGCAGGAGCAGTCCGCCCCCGACCAGCAGGCCGCCGAGGACGACGGCCTCGTGGTCTCCGAAGAGGTCAACCCCGACCCCGGAAAGGTCCTCCAGTACTGGAGCGACGACCGCATGGAGGACGCCGAGCCCATGCCGATGCCGGCGGTCACGGAGAGCGGGACGTTCCACATCACCGAATGACCGCCCCGGGGGCCCCGAACCCAGGCCCTTTCCGGTAATTCATCTCCGTCGGGAACAAATGGCGCGGATTGGCGTTATTGATACTGGTGCGCCGTGCGGACAGCGAAGCCGCCCCGCCACAACCTGCCTGATTGCTGCTTACTCCGTACGGAGGAGGTGTCCTCATGCCCAGAACCGCCGTGGCTACCTCGCCCGCGACGCTAGACCAGTTGATAGAACGAGGACGTTCCCAGGGTCACCTTTCTCTGGCGGAACTGCGTGACGCGTTCGCCGAAGCCGGTGTCAGCCCCGCAGAGGGCCGCACGATCCTGCGTGAGCTCTCGGAGGCCGGGGTCAGCCTGGCCGCCGAGAACGAGCCGTCTCTCAGCAAGACCGCCCCCAGAAAGACCCGGAGGAGCGCCCAGCCCAGGACCGCCCGGACGAAGCCTGCCGCGGAGCAAGAGGAAGGTGCTCCGAAGAAGGTTTCGCCCTCGCGATCCCAGGCTACCGGCCGCAAGGCGGCCAAGGCAAAAACCGCCGACGCCAGGAGCCTGGTGCCCGCCGAGGCCAAGCCGGAGCACGAGGAGGACGTACCCGACGACCTCGTGCTCGACGAGGCCGAGCTGGAGACCGAGCAGATCGACCTGGACGACACGCAGTCCGTCATGGGCGACTCGGTGCACACGTACCTGAAGTCGATCGGCCGCCGCACCCTGCTGACCGCCGCCCAGGAGGTCGAGCTGGCCCGGCGGATCGAGGCCGGCCTGTACGCCGAGTACAAGCTGGAGACCCATCCGGACCTGCCGCCGGAGGTCCAGGAGGACCTGCACATGGTGGTCGAGGACGGCCGGCGCGCCAAGGACCACATGCTGGAGGCCAACCTGCGGCTGGTGGTCTCGGTGGCCAAGAAGTACACCGACCGCGGCATGTCGCTGCTGGACGTGGTGCAGGAGGGCAACCTCGGCCTCATCCGGGCCGTGGAGAAGTTCGACTACACCAAGGGGTTCAAGTTCTCCACGTACGCCATGTGGTGGATCAGGCAGGCCATCCAGCGCGGCTTCGCCGACTCGGCCCGCACGATCCGGCTGCCCGTGCACGTGCTGGAGATGCTCTCCAAGCTGTCGCGGGTGGAGCGTGACATGCACCAGCGCCTGGGGCGCGAGCCCACGCCCGAGGAGCTGGCGGTCGAGCTGGACAAGACCCCGGACCAGATCGAGGAGCTGCTGCGCACCAGCCGCCAGCCGATCTCGCTGAACGCGACGATCGGCGAGGACGGCGAGACCACGATCGGCGACCTCATCGAGGACGTCGACTCGCCGGAGGCGTCGGAGATCGTCGACCGCCAGCTGCTGGGCGACCAGCTGCGGGGCGTGCTCGACAACCTCTCGCCCCGCGAGTCGAAGATCATGGCGCTGCGCTTCGGCCTGGTGGACGGCAAGCCGCACACCCTGGACGAGATCGGCAAGTACCTGGGCCTGACCCGGGAGCGGATCCGCCAGCTGGAGAAGGAGTCGCTGTCCAAGCTGCGTCACCCGAGCAACACCCGCCCGCTGCTCGACTGGGCCAGCTGAGCCCGGGCAGGCAGGGGCACCGGGAAGGGGCCCGGTCACCGTACGTGGTGGCCGGGCCCCTTTTCCGTGCCATCAGCCCCGGGCCATCAGCCCCGGGCCGGGGATCAGCGGGTGGCGGGCACCGGGCGCGGGACGCGCGGCATGCCCCACAGGCGGTTCTCCTCGCGGAGGGTGCGCAGCCGGTCGACCTCGGCCGTCCACTCCCGCCCCGCCGGCGTCGCCTTGGCCTTGCGGCGCGCGATGCGGTCGTCGTAGGCCTTGACGCCGAAGGTGGCCCGCTGCCCCGCCTCGGCGGCCCGCAGCGCCTCGGTCAGCGCCTTGTCGAACGCCCGCCCCGCCGCCAGCAGCTCGATCTCGTCGGCCGACGCGGCCCGCAGCTCCCTCAGTGTCCGCTCGGCCTGCCTGGCCTTGTCGAGCAGCTCGGGGAAGCTCCTGGAGATCTCCTGGTCCGCGTGGTAGCGAACCTCGGCCTCCCGGCTCACCCGCGGACGGAAAAACGCCATCGACCCTGCCCTTTCACCAGCCGGTACGTCATGCACGGCCAAGCGTACGCCTCCGCGCGACACACCCGGAAATCACCCCGGTGCGACGCCCTTTACATAGTAAGATGATCTTCATGCCCGCCAAGCGACCACCGATCCCCCTCTCCCGAGAGCGCATCCTCGAAGCCGCTCTGCACATCGCCGACAGCCAGGGCCTGCGCCGGCTCACCATGCGCCGCCTGGGCGACGCCCTCCAGGTAGAGGCCATGGCCATCTACCACCACCTGCCCCGGGGCAAGGAGGCGCTGATGGACGCCCTGGCCGAGCACGTCACCACCGTCCACGTGGAGCCGGGCCCGACCTGGCAGGAGACGGCCAGGGCGTGGTGCCGGGCCGAGCGGGAGCTGCTGCGCGAGCACCCCGGCGTGCTGGCGCTGGCGCTCACCAAACCCCCCAAGGGGGCCACCCTGATCGCCATCCGCGAGCAGGTCGAGCAGCTGGCCGAGGGCGGCCTGGACGACGCCGCCGACGCGGTGCGCACGCTGCGCGCGTTCGTGTACGGCAGCGTGGCCGTCGAGGTCCAGCGGTCCGGCTGGGCCGACCCCGAGGTGGACGAATGGGTCAGACGGGACGAACGTGCCGATGCGGACTTCGAGCGCGGACTCGACGCTCTGCTCAAGGGTTTGCAAACGTGATGCGCGTGTCGCGCTTGGCCCGTTATCCTGCATAAGGCACGCTGTGTCGAAGGTCACACGTTACGGGGACCCTCCTGCCGCGACCCTGACGGGCCGTGTCGGAACGTGTGCCTGCAGCGCACACATGCCAGAAAGACCACCCGAGCCGCTCCCGCCCCACACAACGGGAGCATCCACGAGATATCGGAGGCACGCCGATGTGCCCGCACGTCCCGGCCTGTCCGGATGCAGAGGCGCCCGACCGCGAGGCGGCACGCACCCTCGCCTGCCACCCCGAGCAGGGTTGGAGCCTGCTCTGCAACGGCGTCGTCCTGTTCGAGGACACCGGGGAGCTCCTGCCCAGCGGCGCCACCATCGAGCCGCACCGCCCCGTGGCCGTCTGACCGGCCCGCCAGGCCACCAGGCCGACCGCCAGGCCGCGCCAGGCCCCACGAGGCTCTGTCAGGCTCCGCGAGGCTCCGTCAGGCCCCGCCGGGCTCCCGCGAGGCTCCGTCGGCCCCGCCGGGGCTCCGTCAGGCCCCGCCCCGCTCGTCCGGGCCCTCGCGCCCCGAGGCCGCCGCTACCCCGCCGGCGCGTAGCGGCCGAGCCACTCCGCCACGATCTCGCCCACGCGGGCGGGGTCCCGCTTCAGGTCGTGCCCCTCGCCGGGCAGCACCACCAGGCGCGCCGCGTCCGCGGCGGCCGGGACGCCGAACGGGTCGCGCTCGCCGTTGACCACCAGCACGTCCACCCCGGCCCCGCGCAGCTCGCCGGCCCTCGACCTGTCCGGCTTGCCGGGCGGATGCAGGGGGAAGGCCAGCGCCACGACCGCCGCCGCGCCCACCGCGGCCGCCGTGCGGCAGGCCACCCGCGCCCCGTTGCTCCGCCCGCCCTGCACCAGGGGCAGGCCGGGCCGGCGTGCCCGCAGCTCCGCCAGGACGGCCTCCCACGCCTCGTCCTGGCGCGCCGGCGAGCCCGGCGCGCGCGCTCCCGCCAGCCGGAACGGCTGCGTCACCCGGGCCACGCTGAACCCCGCCCCGACCGCGGCGTCGCGCACCGCCAGCAGGTCGGGGGCGTCCACTCCCCCGGCGGAGCCGTGGGTGAGCACGAGCAGCAGCCGGGGCTCGGCCACCTCGTCCAGCTCCACCAGGGCGGGCCCCCTCGGGGTCGTGATCCGCATGGCAGAACCGTACCTGGGGAGGATGCGGTGTTGGCCCTCAGGTCTGATGACGGCGTGCCGCCGAGGGCGGCATGATGTCCTCATGCAGGACAAGCGCCCTCTCCGCGAGGACCTGAAGGCCACCCTCGACGCCCGCCGCGACCTCGGCCCCGACTACGAGACCGCGCTCGTCGAGTCCTTCATGGACCGCCTCGACGAGACCATCGCCGCCCGGGTGCGGGCCGAGCTGGGCGCGGGGGCGGCCGGTCACCGTCCCGCCCGGCCCAAGGAGCAGGTGCCGGCCAAGGCGATGATCCCCATCTCGCTCGGCTCGCTGGGCATCGGCGTCCCGCTGACCGCGATCGCGGGCGGCAGCGCGGGCCTGCAGGGCCTGGTCATCGCCTGGCTCTCCATCGTCATCATCAACGTGGCCGCCGCGGCGGCCGTCATGCGCCGCGGCTGACCGGCCCCGGAGGTCTCAGGGCTCGCGCTGGTAGCGGAGGCGCACCTCGGCGGCCAGCGCCTCGTCGGCGTGCTCCAGCCCGTACGACCACACCTGGTCGGCGTCCTCCGGCCGGCCGCGCAGCGGCAGCGTGCGGGCCAGCAGCTCGATGGCCAGCGCGCTGGTCCGGGCGTCGGCGCCGCCCTCCACGGTCCCGGCGAACTCGGCGCAGGCCAGCTCCAGGTGCGCGATCCCGAGCCGCACCCGCAGCCCCGGCACCTCGCCCTCGGGGGCGGTCTCCAGCGCCTCCAGCAGCACGTCGGCCGCCGGCCCTGGCTCGCCGTGCTCCAGCAGCAGGTCGGCCAGCTCCCGCGCGGCCAGGGCGGCCACCTGCTCGTCGCCGGCGGACATGGCGGCCCGCAGCTCGTGGTCGGCCTCCTCCAGGCTCTCGGCGAGGCGGGCCAGCGCGAGGTGGGCGTGCGCCAGGTAGGCCGGGTTGCCGACGCCCAGCACGGCCTGCCAGGCGGCCCTGGCCTGCTCGGCCCGCCCCTCGCGCTCGAAGCCCTGGGCCAGGTGGCAGGCGGCCTGGGCGGCGTACTCGGGGTGGCCGGTGGCCAGCGCGGTGCGGGCCGCGGCGCGGGCGGCCTCGACGTCGCCGCGCTCCTCCAGCACCACCGCGAGCCCGACGGCGGCCTGGGCCCGGTCGGGCCCGTCGGGCTCGGCGACCAGCCCGCGCAGGATGGCCGCGGCGCCGTCGAGGTCGCCGTCCTCGGCCAGGCGCCGGGCGGTGTCGAGGGGCGAGTCGAGGGGCGGGGTCGCCAGCTCTGAGGACGTCAAGAGAGCTCCTTCAAGGCGCCGCGTGGCCTGTGGTCGCACCGAAGCCTAACGACTTCCGGCGATCATGTCTGCTCACTTGACGATGCGGAACCGGATCCCCCGCCGTGCCCGGCTCAGTCCTCGTACGCCTCCAGCGGCGGGCAGGAGCAGACCAGGTTGCGGTCGCCGTAGGCCTGGTCGATGCGGCGCACCGGCACCCAGTACTTGCTCTCCCGCAGCGACGCCACCGGGTAGGCGGCCTCGCTCCGGCTGTAGGGGTGCGGCCACTCGTCGGCGGTGACCGACGCGGCCGTGTGCGGGGCGTTGCGCAGCGGGTTGTCGGTCCTGTCGTACGCCCCGGAGGCCACCTTGGCGATCTCCCCGCGGATGGCGATCATGGCGTCGGCGAAGCGGTCCAGCTCGGCCAGGTCCTCGCTCTCGGTCGGCTCGATCATGAGCGTGCCGGCCACCGGGAACGACATCGTCGGCGCGTGGAAACCGTAGTCGATGAGCCGCTTGGCCACGTCGTCCACGGTGACGCCGGTCTCCTTGGTGATCTGCCGCAGGTCGATGATGCACTCGTGCGCGACCAGCCCGCCGCGGCCGGTGTAGAGCACCGGGTAGTGCGGGGACAGCCGCCTGGCCAGGTAGTTGGCCGACAGGATCGCCTGCTCGGTGGCGGCGGTGAGGCCGTCGGCGCCCATCATGCGGATGTAGGCCCACGAGATGGGCAGGATGCCTGCCGACCCGTACGGGGCCGCCGAGACCGGCCCGACCGGGGTGCCGTTGTGCAGCGGGTGGCCGGGCAGGTAGGGGGCCAGGTGGCCGCGGACCGCGACCGGGCCGACGCCGGGGCCGCCGCCGCCGTGCGGGATGCAGAAGGTCTTGTGCAGGTTGAGGTGGGACACGTCGGCGCCGAACTCGCCCGGCTTGGACAGGCCGACCAGGGCGTTGAGGTTGGCGCCGTCCACGTACACCTGGCCGCCGGCCTCGTGCACCTTGGCGCAGACCTCGGTGATGCTCTCCTCGTACACGCCGTGCGTGGACGGGTAGGTGACCATGATCGCGGCGAGCTCGTCGCGGTGCTTGTCGATCTTGGCGTCGAGGTCGGCGAGGTCCACGTTGCCGTCGGCGTCGCAGGCGACGACCACGACCCGCAGGCCGGCCATGACGGCGCTGGCGGCGTTGGTGCCGTGCGCCGAGGACGGGATGAGGCACACGTCGCGGCCGTCCTGGCCGTTGGCGCGGTGGTAGGCGCGGATGGCCAGCAGCCCGGCGAACTCGCCCTGCGAGCCGGCGTTGGGCTGCAGCGAGACCTCGTCGTAGCCGGTCACCTCGGCCAGCCAGCCCTCCAGCGTGGCGATCAGCTCCAGGTAGCCCTCGGACTGCTCGCGCGGCGCGTACGGGTGCACGTCCGCGAACTCCGGCCAGGTGATCGGCTCCATCTCGGTGCTGGCGTTGAGCTTCATCGTGCAGGAGCCGAGCGGGATCATCGACCGGTCCAGGGCGATGTCCTTGTCCTGGAGCCTGCGCAGGTAGCGCAGCATCGCGGTCTCGGAGTGGTGGCTGTGGAAGACCGGGTGGGTGAGGTAGGCGGACTCGCGCAGCAGCTCGGCGGGCAGCGCGTCGGGCGCGGCCTCGGGGTCGGCCTCGCGCGCGGGCACGCCGAACGCCGCCCAGACGGCTCGCAGCTCGGCCGCGCCGGTCTTCTCGTCGCAGGCGACCGAGACGTGGTCGTCGTCGGCCCGCCACAGGTTGACGCCGCGCTCGGCGGCCGCGGCGACCACCTCGGCGGCCCGGCCGGGCACGCGGACCAGGACGGTGTCGAAGAACGTGCCGTGCACGACCTCCAGGCCGCCGGCGCGCAGGCCCTCGGCGAGGGCGGAGGCGTGCCGGTGCACCCGGCGGGCGATGCGGCGCAGGCCCTCGGGGCCGTGGTAGACGGCGTACATGCTCGCGATGACGGCCAGCAGGACCTGCGCGGTGCAGATGTTGCTGGTGGCCTTCTCGCGGCGGATGTGCTGCTCGCGGGTCTGCAGGGCGAGCCGGTAGGCGGGGGCGCCGTCGGCGTCCACGGACACGCCGACCAGGCGGCCGGGAAGCTGGCGCTGCAGGCCCTCGCGGACGGACATGTAGGCGGCGTGCGGCCCGCCGAAGCCGAACGGCACGCCGAAGCGCTGCGAGGTGCCGATCGCGATGTCGGCGCCCAGCTCGCCCGGCGCGGCGACGAGCGTGAGCGCGAGCAGGTCGGCGGCGGCCACGACGAGCGCCCCGGCCTCGTGCGCGGCGGCGGCCACGGCGCGGAAGTCGCGCAGCCGCCCGGAGGCTCCCGGGTACTGGACGAGCACGCCGAAGCACTCGGGCAGCTCACCGTCGAGGGAGTGCTCGACGAGCTCGATGCCGAGCGGCTCGGCGCGGGTGGCCAGCACCCGCTTGGTCTGCGGCAGCGCGTCGGCGTCGACCACGAACACGTTGCTCCGCGCCTTGCCGCCACGCCGGGCCAGCGTCATGGCCTCGGCGGCGGCGGTGCTCTCGTCCAGCAGGGACGCGCCGGCCACGGGCAGGCCGGTCAGGTCGGAGACGACGGTCTGGAAGTTGAGCAGCGCCTCCAGCCGGCCCTGCGAGATCTCCGGCTGGTACGGCGTGTACGCGGTGTACCAGCCCGGGTTCTCCAGCAGGTTGCGGCGGATGACCGCGGGCGTGATCGTGTCGTGGTAGCCCAGGCCGATCATGGAGGTGAGCACCCGGTTGCGCCCGGCCAGGGCACGCAGCTCGGCGATGGCCTCGGCCTCGCTCGCGGCGGCGGGCAGCATCAGCCGGTCCTTGGCCCGGATGGCCTCGGGGACCGCCGCCCCCACCAGGTCGGCGACGGACTCGAAGCCGACGGCCTCGAGCATGCGCTCGCGCTCGGCCTCCGAGGGGCCGATGTGCCTGCTGGCGAACGGCGGGGCCGCCAGGGACGTCAGAGGTGAGGTCGGCAGGGACGCTGACAGGTCGGTCATGGACAGTGCCTCCCGAGGCTATGGAGACCGGCGCCGGGGCGCGGGCGGATGCCGGGTCTCCCCCTCTGTCAGCGCGGCGGCACCGCGACCTGAGAGCTTCACCCCCTGCGAGGGCTTGCACCGTCGGTGAGACGCGCCTGGCGGGCGTGCCTGCTTTCCAGAGTTGCCTCGCCCGAGCGGTACAGGTTGCCTGAGAGATTCCGGGGAGGGTTGCTCCTTCGGCGCCCCGGGTCGCGATGCCCGGGGACTCTCCCGCACGGGGTCGTCGGCCTTGCCTGTCCTAGATTACTACCTTGTGCGTTACGCGAGGATTACTACCCCATGCGCCGCGCGCGGCGGCGGCGGGCGAGCTCGTCAGCGGGGTGGTCGGCCGGGACGGTGTCCTCGACCGCCGCGCGTTCCCCCGGCAGCTCCGCGAGGCTTCCCTCGACCTCGCGCCAGACCCGGCCGAGCGCGATGCCGAACACGCCCTGGCCGCCCTGGAGCAGGTCTATCACCTCGTCGGCCGAGGTGCACTCGTAGACGCTGACGCCGTCGCTCATGAGCGTGATCTGCGCGAGGTCGGCGACCCCGCGGTCACGCAGGTGCTGCACGGCCGTGCGGATCTGCTGCAACGACACCCCGGTGTCGAGCAGCCGCTTGACGACCTTGAGCACCAGGATGTCGCGGAAGCTGTAGAGCCGCTGGGATCCCGAGCCGTGGGCGGCCCTGATCGTCGGCTCCACCAGGCCCGTGCGTGCCCAGTAGTCGAGCTGCCTGTAGGTGATGCCGGCCGCCGCGCAGGCTGTGGGCCCGCGGTATCCGATGTCGTCCGGCAGCGCGGCCGGCTGCTCGTCGAAGAGCAGGCCCTGCTCCCCGGCACGCTGCCGCGCGTCCTCGCGCCGCACCGGATCTTCCTGGCCGGCCGTCTTTCCCTCGCCGCTGCTGACCGCCACGCGGACCTCCGGCTTTCTCTCATCCCGTGGTCTGATCTGGGGGTTCTTATAAGGCGACCACGGGTTTCACTTGCACCGTAGGACCGCGACCATGCTCAGTCAACGATCCGGCTCGGCGCGTCGTGAAGCGTAAATGCACCGAAATACCTACCCCGCCCTGCCGAAGTCCTCGGGAGTGATCGTGTCAAGGAACTCCCTGAACTTCTCCACCTCGTCCTCCTGGTCGTCGGGGATGACCACGCCGGCCTCCTGGACCACCTCCTCGCTGGCGAAGATGCGTGCTCCCGTGCGCAGTGCCAGCGCGATGGAGTCGGAGGGCCGGGCGCTCACCTCCACGCCGTTGGAGAAGACCAGGTCGGCGAAGAAGATGCCGTCGCGCAGGGCGACGATGTTGACCGCGCGCAATCCGACGCCCAGAGCGCTCAGCACGTCCCGGAACAGGTCGTGGGTGAGCGGCCGCGGCGGGGGCTCCTCCGCCTGGGCCAGGGCGATGGCCGTCGCCTCGGTCATGCCGATCCAGATCGGAAGGAACCGTTCCCCGTGTGCCTCCTTGAGCAAGACGATCGGTTGATTTGTGGGCATTTCAACTCTTACGCCCACGACCTCCATCTGCAACACGGGCTGCTCCGTATTCCTGACCGGTGACCCGGCACAGCTCTTGGCTCGTCGTTATCTGCTGACTGGCTACTTCATTCAACGTAACACCCGGGACGCCCGGAATGCTCCTCCGGGCCGTCGCAGGCTCGCATCATCGTCCCAGGACCGAACGTACCCCCGAGCGAACCAGCGACGCGTGCAGGTCGAGCAGCAGGGTGGACAGCTCGCGGGCGGTCTCCTCGGCCTCGCCGATCGCCCCCGGGGCGCGGCGCTTGAGCACGGGCGCGACGGTCTGCTCGACCAGGCCGCACTCGCGCTCGGCGGCGGCCTTGACCGCCCGCAGGTGCCGGGCGCGCAGGCCGAAGCGGGACAGCGCGCCCACCGTGCGGGCGACCTTCAGCGCCTCCTCGTCGTAGCGGCGGGCCACCGGGTCCAGCAGGCCGTAGTCCTCCAGCTCGGCGAGGGTCTCCTCGTCGATGCCGGCGGCCTCCAGCAGCTCACCCCGGCTCAGCCGGATCTCCTGCTTGCCCTGCACCGCTCGCGGCCGGCCGAAGCTCTCGGCCATCTTGTCCTTGATGACCCGCAGCGGCAGGTAGTGGTCGCGCTGCTCGGTGAGGATGAAGCGGAGCTGCTCGACGTGCAGGTGGGTGAACTTGCGGAAGCCCGAGGGGCTGCGCTCGGGCTCGATGAGCCCCTCGCCCTCCAAGAACCTGATCTTGGAGACGGTCACATCGGGGAACTCCGCCCGTAGCAGGGCGAGCACCTCCCCGATGCTCATGTGCGACCGCGCCGCCTGTGAAGTCATGCGCTGTGGTTGCCCCGCATGAGGAAGACCAGGCGGAACTTGCCGATCTGCACCTCGTCGCCGGAGTGCAGGGGGACTTCCTCGATGCGCTCGCGGTTGACATAGGTGCCGTTGAGGCTGCCCACGTCGCGCACGGAGAACTGGCCGCCGCGATGGCGGTAGAACTCCACGTGCCGCCGGGAGACGGTGATGTCGTCGAGGAAGATGTCGCTCTCGGGATGACGCCCGGTCGTGGTGAGGTCCTTGTCCAGCTTGAAACGGCTGCCCTGGTTGGGGCCCCTGGTCACGGTGAGCAACGCCGTGCCGGGCGGGAGCTGCTCCACCAGCGCCCGCTCCTGCAGGAGCATGTCGCCTGTCTCAGCCTCGTACGCCTCGATTCCCGCGACGGAGATCGTCGATGTGGTGTCCCCGGAGACCTCATGTCTGGTCAGCGGTGACCCGCAGCGGGAACAGAAACGGGCATCCTCGGGGTTGGCGTGCCCGCACTGCGTGCAGTAGACGCTCGGCATCGATCGGCTCGGCCTCCTACCGCGAAGACGCGGCGACAGTGCTCAGAACGCGCCTCGCTTCGCTTTTTTCAAGTTTGCGAATGCCGCAACATACGCTGATCAGCGGCAAAGGTCAACTCGGGGCGCTGGACGGTGGTTTGGACGCAGACAAAGTTACCGCCGCTTCCGCCCCGTGGTCCATGCCGCCGCGCGTTTCTACATTACGATCTTGCCGCGCCGGGCGCGCAACCGGAAGGGGCGTGGTCTTCGCCACCCTCCGTGATCCCGGCTCAGCCGGCGGCCTGCTCCACCACCCGCGCCCAGCGCTCCAGCAGCGCCTGGGCGCCGTCCATGTCGGGGGCCTCGGCCCACAGGTCGGTGACCGGCTCGGTGGCGGCGGGCAGCACCAGCACCCAGCTCCCGTCGTCGCGGGCCACCCGTACCCCGTCGGTGGTGTCGACGCGGTAGCCCTCGGGCTCGCCCTCGGCGGCCTCGATGACCGAGCGCATCACCGCGCCCTTGGCCGCCCACGGCGTGGGCACCGTGCGTTTGAGCAGTCTGACCTCGGGAATCCTGGCGTCGATCTGGCTGAGCGACAGGCGGGTGCGGGCCACCAGCCCCAGCAGCCGCATGAACGCGGCCAGCCCGTCGATGGCCGGGCTGAACTCGGGCACCACGAACCCGCCGCGGCCGTCGGCGGCGAAGATCATGTCCGGGCCGGCGGCGGCCGCGGTGAGCGCGTCGAGAGAGGTGGAGGTCCACTGCACCTGAACGCCGTGGAAGCGGCAGACCTGCTCGGCCACCCGGGTGGTGGTCACCGGCAGCGCCACGCGGCCGCCCCTGCGCTCGGCGGCGACCAGGTCGAGCACCACGAGCAGGGCGCGTTCCTCGTTGATGAGCTGGCCCATCTCGTCCACCAGCGCGATGCGCTCGCCGACCGGGTCGAAGCGCACGCCGAAGGCCGCCCGCGAGGAGCTGACCAGCTCCGACAGGCGTTGCAGGTCGCGGCGGCGCTCGGCCAGCGTCTCGGTGGGCGAGACGTCGTCGAGGCGGGCGTTGACGGTCAGCACGTCCACGCCGACCCGGCCGAGCAGGGTGGGCAGCACCAGCGAGGAGGTGCCGCCGGCGCAGTCCACCACCACCTTCATGTCCCGGACGTCGCCCACGCCGACCTGGCGCAGCAGCTCGTGGGTGTAGTCCTCGACGGCGCGGGCCGGGTGGGCGAGCTCGGCGATCTCGCCGGGGAAGGCCCGGCGGAACTCCTGCCGGGAGAAGACCCGCTCCAGCTTGCGCTGCGCGCCGGGCGCGAGGTCGGCGCCGCGGCCGTCCATGAGCACGATGTCCACGCTCTGCGGGTCGCCGGGGGTGGTGCGCAGCGCGATGCCGCCGGCCGCCCCCTCGCGGCCGGTGTGGAAGCGGGCCACCGGCAGGGGGGCGGCCTCCAGGTCCAGGACGTTGATCGCCCCGGCGGTGAGCGCGCCGTTGACCGCGTGCTTGAGCGCGCGGGCGGCCAGGGAGCAGTCGCGGGAGGTGACGACGTGCTCGCCCTTCTTGAGGGTGGTGGCGTAGGCGCTGGCCAGGCGGACGCACAGCTCGGCGGTGATCTCGACGTTGACCAGCCCGCTCACGCCCCGGGGGCCGAACAGGCTGCGCTGGCCCCGCGACTCCCAGATGACGCTGGTGTTGACCACCGCGCCGGCCTCGATCGTCTTGAACGGGTAGACCTTGACCCCGCTGGAGACGTACGCCTCGGACTCGATGACGCACTCGTCGCCGATGACCGCGTTCTCCTCGATGCGGGCACCGGTCATGATGTCGGTGCTCTTGCCGACCACGCAGCCGCGCAGGTGGGCGCCGGGGCCCAGGTAGACGTTGTCGTGGACGACCGCCCGGTGCAGGAAGGCGCCCTCGCGCACCACGACGTTGCTGCCCAGCACGGTGTACTCGCGCAGCTCGGCGCCCGCCTCGACCTTGGCGTAGTCGCCGATGAGCAGCGGGCCCTTGAGCACGGCGTCGGGGTCCACCGAGGCGGACTCGGCGACCCAGACGCCGGGCGAGAGCTCGAAGCCGCCGATGTCCAGGCCGACCTTGCCGGACAGCGCGTCGGCCTGGGCCTTGAGGTAGCTGTCGTGGGTGCCGACGTCCTCCCAGTAGCCGTCGGCGACGTAGCCGTAGATGGCGGCGCCGCGTTCCAGCAGGGCGGGGAAGACGTCGCCGGACCAGTCGACGGGCTCGCCGGGCGCGACGGCGTCGAGGACCTCGGGCTCCATGACGTAGACGCCGGTGTTGACGGTGTCGGAGAAGACCTGCCCCCATGTCGGCTTCTCCAGGAAGCGCTGCACGCGGCCGCCCTCGTCCACGATGATGATCCCGAACTCGAGGGGGTTGGGGACGCGCTTGAGGCCGATCGTGACGAGTGCCGAGTTCTCCCGGTGGAAGCGGATCATGTCGGTCAGGTCGATGTCGGTCAGGGCGTCCCCGGAGATCACCAGGAACCGGTCGTCACGCAGGCGGTCGGCGGCGTTCTTGACGCTGCCGGCGGTGCCGAGGGGCACGTCCTCGGTGGCGTACTGCAGGTGCATGCCCAGCTCGTCGCCGTCGCCGAAGTAGTTGCGCACCAGCGCCGCCAGGAACTGCACGGTGACCACCGTCTCGGTGATGCCGTGCCGCTTGAGCAGCCGCAGGACGTGCTCCATGATCGGGCGGTTGACCACGGGGAGGAGGGGCTTGGGCTGGTTGGCGGTCATGGGGCGCAGCCGAGTGCCCTCCCCGCCCGCCATGACGACCGCCTTCACCCGATCACCCCTTCTTGGCCGAGGCCACGAGCTGCCGCACCTGGATCACGTACAGCGCCCCGGCCCACCAGTACAGGCCCGTGCCCCAGAGGGCGAAGGCCCAGCCGACGATTCGGGCTATATCGGCATACCACCCGGAGTGGGAGGCAAGGAAGAGGAGCGGGAAGGCGTACATCAGGTTGAACATCGCGGCCTTGCCCAGGAAATGCACCTGAAGTGCCTGGTAGCCGTGCTTGCGGAGGACGGGGATGAAACACGCGACGAACAGCTCCCGTCCCAGGATGATCGCCACCAGCCACCACGGGATGACCTCGCGCAGCAGCAGCGCCAGGATCGTGGCGAAGACGTAGAGCTTGTCGGCCGCCGGGTCGATGATCCGGCCGAGCGCGCTGGTCTGGTCGAACGCCCGGGCGATCTTCCCGTCCAGCCAGTCGGTGAACCCGGCGAAGGCGAGCACCCCGATGGCCCACCCGTCGGCCTTCGGCCCGAGAACCAGCCACAGGAACACCGGCACGCCGAGAAGGCGCAGGAAGCTCAGCAGGTTGGGAACCGTCCAGATCCGGTCCTCGGCGGAAGTTTCGCTCACGCAGGAGACCCTACTGCGTGGAACTCGGCCGCAGCGGGCCGGACCTTGAGAGGTCAGGCGCGCAGGAAGGAATGGGTGCGGCCGAGCCCGGCGAAGCCGAGGCGGGCGTAGAAGTCCTTCGGCCAGTCGGCCGCGTCGGCGACCAGGAAGACCAGCTCGGCGCCGGCCGCCTCGGCGAGCAGCGCGCCCATCAGGGCACGCGCGTGACCCCGGCCGCGGTGCGCGGGGGCGGTGTGGACGTCCTCGATCTGGGCGACGCCGCCGTGGACGTAGAGGTCGGCCCGGGCGGCCAGCTCGCCGCCGGGGGCGCGCACGCCGCGGAAGGCGACCGTCTCGGCTCCCGCCGTGCGGGCCTCCGCGCGCCGGGCGAGCGCCTCGACCACCTCGTCGCCGGCCTCGGGCAGGCTCTGCCGCCACTCGCGGCGCAGGACGGGCAGCAGCTCGGCCAGGCCCAGGCGCTCGGCCGGGGGCGGGTCGTCGGGGACGTCGCCGCGGAAGGCCATGACCAGGTTGACCGCGTGGGTGTAGCCGGCCCGCGCGAGGACCGGCGCGAACGCCTCGCCGAGGCGGTCGTCGTGGACCTCCACCAACCGGTGGGCGCGGCCGGCCAGGGCCTCGTCGGCGGCCCGCAGCACCTCGCGCGGGTCGGCCTCCTCCCAGACGAGGAGCTTGTTGTCGTCGTAGGAGCCCGGGTAGCGCTCGTCGAGGACGGCCACCCCGCCCGGGACCGCCACCTCGCGCGGCGCCTTGCGGCGGGCGAAGTCGCGGACGAAGGCGAGCGCGCGGGCCAGGTCGGCCGCGTCGCTCTCGCGCCGGACGGCCGCCAGGTGGGCGAGGTCGTCCATCAGGGCCGCCCCGCCCGGCTGCCACGCCGATGCTTGTGCCGGTGCCCGTCAGGACGCATCGCGCACCGCCTTGACGAACGCCGCGATGAGGGCGGGGTCCTTCACGCCCGGCGCGGTCTCGACGCCGCTGGAGACGTCGACGCCCCAGGGCGCGGCCGCCGCGACGGCCTCGGCCACGTTGTCGGGGCTGAGGCCGCCGGCCAGCAGCCAGCGGCCCGACGGGCGGCCCCGCACCGCCGCCCAGTCCCAGGGCCGGCCGGAGCCGGCGTGCGGGGCGTCGACCAGGAGCAGGTCCTCGTCGTAGGCGCCGCAGCGCAGGTCGGCCCCGGAGTCCACGGCCCTGACCAGGGTGACGCCGAGGTCCTTCAGCGCGACGAAGTCGGCGTGCGGGTGCCGGCCGTGGAGCTGGACCGCGCGCACCCCGGAGGCCAGCGCCGCCGCGCGGACCGTCGGCGGGTCCTCGCCGCGGAAGACGCCCACGGTCAGGACGTGCCCGGGCACCAGCGCGGCCAGCTCGGCGGCGCGCTCCGGCTCGACGCGCCGGGGGCTGCGGGTCATGACGAACCCGATGGCGTCGGCGCCCGCCTCGACGGCGGCCGCCACGTGGGCGGGCTCGCTCAGGCCGCAGATCTTGACGTACACACCCAAGACATTAGCGGCGCCGGGCGGCTGCCGGCGACCAGGACCAGATCAGCAGCGCCACGGTCAGCCCGGACATCAGCACCCCGTTGGGCAGGTGCGCGCCCAGGACCGCCCAGGTGAAGTGCTGGGCCATGCCGAGGACGAACAGCACCAGGCTGGCCAGGGCGGGCCAGCCGGCGCCGCGGCCCGGCCGCCACACCAGCACGGCCAGCACGATCTGCACGAGCGCCACGAGGTGGACGACCATCCCGGCCATGACGTGGGTCTCGGCCATCGCCTCCGACTCCACCGCCTGCCCGGCGAACGAGGCGGCCACCATCAGCGCGGCCGCCTGGGCGATGACGGCCACGCGCAGCGCGTACAGCAGGCCGGCCGGGACCTGGCCGGTGGTCGCGGGCGGGCTCATGACCGCGGTCTTGTCCATGTCGTGGGGTCCTTTCCAGAAGGTTCGGTACGGGACCTCATCGTGGCCGCGCGGCGCTCGCGCGGTCGTCAGCCTGCTGGAGGAGAGCCGGTCCCTCCCGCGGCGGACCCCCGGGCGGGCCCGCGGGCGGACCCCCGGGCGGGCCGCCGGGCTGTCACGGGGCGCGGCGGACGGGGCGGAAGGCGGCGTCCACGAGGCCGGCGCGGTGGGCGACCACGGCCGCCTGGATGCGGTTGCGCAGCCCCAGCTTGTCCATCGCGGCGGCGACGTGGGTCTTGACGGTGGTGACGCCGACGTGCAGCTCCTCGGCGATCTCGGCGTTGGACAGCCCGGTGCCGACCAGGGCGAGCACCTCCAGCTCGCGCTCGGTCAGCCCGGCGGGCGGCGGCGTGGCGGCCTGCTCCTCGGCGGCCAGGAAGCGCTCCACGACGCGGCGCAGCACCGACGGCGCGAGCAACTGCTCGCCGGCCGCGGCGCGGCGCACGGCGTCCACCATGCGCTCCGGCTCGTCGTCCTTGACCAGGAACCCGACCGCTCCGGCGCGCAGCGCGGCGTAGACGTTCGCGTCCTCGGCGAACGTGGTCAGCACGACGATCCTGGCGCCCGGCCGGGCGGCCAGCACGCGCCTGATCGCCTCCAGGCCGTCCACCCGGGGCATGCGCAGGTCCATGAGGATCACGTCGGGCAGGTGCCGCTCGGCCAGGCGCACCGCCTCGCCGCCGTCCTCGGCCTCGCCGACGACCTCCATGTCCCCCGTGGCCTGCAGCAGCATGCGCACGCCCGCGCGGACGAGCGCCTGGTCGTCGGCCACCAGCACCCGGATCACGCGGCGCTCCTCGCCGGCAGGCTGGCCGCCAGCAGCCAGCCGCCCTCGCCGTCGGGGCCGGCGCTGAGGGTGCCGCCGAGGGCGCGCACCCGCTCGCGCATGCCGGCCAGGCCGCGTCCCGAGGAGGGCAGGCCGCCGGCGGGCGGGCGTTCGGCGGTGGCGGGCGGGCGGCCGTTGCGGATCTCCACCGACAGCCCCTCCCCTGCGGGGGCCACGGTGACGCTGACCCGGGTGCCGGGGCCGGCGTGTTTGAGCACGTTCGTGAGTCCTTCCTGGACGATGCGGGCGGCGGAGGCCCGGGCGGTGAGCGGCGCCTGGTCGGTGGCCGGGTCGAGGTCGAGGTCCACGAGGAGCCCGGCGGCGGTCATGCGCTCGGCCGCCTCGCGGACCACGTCGGCCGGGTTGGCCAGCAGGTGGGGCTCGCGTTCCGGCTCGCGCAGCAGGTCGAGCAGGTCGCGCAGGTCCTGGAGCACCTGGTGGCCGGTCTCCCGGATGTCGCTGAGCGCGTCGGCGACGGGGCCGTCGGGCGCGGCGTAGCGGGCGGCGCCGGCCCGCAGCACCATCGCGCCGACGTGGTGGGCGACGATGTCGTGCACGTCGCGGGCGATGCGCTCGCGCTCGGCGAGCTGGTCGGCCCGCACCTGGGCGACGGCGGCCCGGGCCGCCTCCTCGGCGCGCAGCCGCTCGGCGGCCGCGGCGGCCTGCCGCATGCCGAGGTAGCGGCCGATCGCGACGGGCGTGGCGACCAGCGTCATGAGGACGCCGACGCGGAAGGGGGTGATCCCGGTGCCCTCGCCGACGACGGCGATCGAGGTCAGCAGGCAGCCGGCGAAGTAGGCGGCGACCGTCCACGCCCAGGAGGCCACCCGCATGGCGAACACGCAGACCGCGACGAGCGTCAGGATCACGCAGGTGTTGACGGCCTCGTTCAGGTAGGTGTCGGCGCACAGCAGCAGCACGCCCTGGGCCAGGAGGACCAGGCCGGGCAGCCGCCGGGCCACGCCCAGCGACAGGCCGCCCACCACGGCCAGCAGCCCCACCACCCAGACGGGCTGGCTGCCGGAGTGCCAGGTGGTCCACGTGCTGAGCACGGTCATCGCCACCCCGCCGGCCGCCAGCAGCGCGTCGGGGGTGACGTCGCGCTCCTCCAGCGGCCCGGCGGAGCCGCGCAGGTAGGCGCCGAGCGCGGCCGGGAAGACGGGCAGCAGGACGGAGTACATCCAGGTGTTGGCGGTGAACGCGATGCCGGGATCGGCGATGTTGAACGCCGTGGCGGTGATGGTGGCCGCCACGGCCACCACCGTGCCGCGCAGCCCGGAGCGGAACCCGGCCACGCCGACCGCGACGCAGACGAGGATCTGCGCGGTGTTGGAGGTGAACGACCCGAGCTGGTCGGTGGCGGCCAGCAGGGCGGCCAGGTAGAGGGTGACGGGCACCGGCCAGCGGCGTACGAACCCCATCGGCAGCCCGGCCAGCAGCCCCAGCGGGATGTTCGCCTCGGCGGGCAGGTAGGCCGTGTCACCCGCGTGGGCCGTGGTGAACAGGTCCAGTGCCACTCCCGAGACCGCGAGCAGGAGATCCAGCGGCACACCGCGCCAACGCATGCGCTCACGCTATCCGTCCGCCGTGAGCGGCTGATCCTCCTGTCGAAGGATGCCGCCTCCTCCGACTGGCCGCAGATGCGTCCGGTGGGCGGAGCGGGCAGAAGGGATCTTGGCCCTACGTTCATCGCATGTCCAACGACAGCGCACTTTTCCTCGGCCAGTTCCTGCGCTCCCCCGCCGTGATCGGAGCGGTCGCGCCCAGCTCGCGGCGGCTGGCCGCCGCCGTCTGCGCGCCGGTGCCGGAGCGCGGCGAGCCCACCGTGGTCGAGCTGGGGCCGGGCACGGGGCCCTTCACGGCGGAGATCCAGCAGCGGCTGGCCGGGCGCGGCCACCACCTGGCGGTGGAGCTGAACGCGCCGATGGCGCTGCTGCTGGCCGAGCGTTTCCCGCGGGTGGACGTGGCGCACGCGGACGCGGCCCGGCTGGGCGAGCTGTTGCGGGAGCGGGGGCTGCGGCAGGCGGACGTCGTGATCAGCGGGCTGCCCTGGGCCGCGTTCCCCTCGGAACTGCAGCGGGACCTGCTGGGGGCGGTGACTGCGGTGATGGGCCAGGGCGCGGCGTTCACCACGTTCTCCTACATCCACGCCATCCCGCTCAGCTCGGCCCGGCGCTTCCGCGCGCTGCTGGCCGAGCGGTTCGAGGAGGTCGTCCCCGGCCGGACGGTGTGGCGCAACGCTCCCCCGGCGTTCGTCTTCCACGCTCGGCGTCCTCGGGCGTGATCGACGGAACGGCGGGGGACGCGCCAAGGGGTACGGGGGCGCACCCGTGACGGAGGAAGCTTTGGCTCAACCACCTCACGCCCCAGGTGCTCGCCCGCGCAATGCCCGGAGGCCGGCAGCCCTGCGTGCCCGTCGCCTCGCCGGTCGCGCACGGGCCCGTGCGCGGCCACGACGGGCGGGCCCGTCAACAGGGTCTGCGGCGCCGTCCCGGCCCCCAAGTGGACGGATGCGCGGGGCGTCATCGCCTCGGCGGCTCCGGTCAGGTCCCCCCGGTGGCCGCCCGCGCGTGCACGAACCCCTCCTTCGCTGTCTCGCGCGCGACCGGCAGCCGCCACCTTCTCGGCCCGTCCGCCGGGGCTGCGTTCTCGACCTCACCGGACGGTCCGTCATATGGCCTGCGCCTACCCGAAGCTGAGGGAAGCACACGCCTTGATTTCAGCCGAATGCGGGAGGCCGCTTCTCGCGCAGGGCGCGCACGCCCTCGGCGATGTCGGGTCCGGTGAAGCCGAGGAACTCCATGGCCAGCGAGGCGTCGAAGGACGGCCCGGCCAGGCGCAGCCAGTTGTTGAGCGCGTACTTGGTCAGCCGGATGGCCTCCTGCGCGCCGGTGGCCAGGCGGACGGCCAGCTCCAGGGCCTTGTCGTGGACCTGGTCGTCGTCCACGCAGAGGCTGACCAGCCCCATGCGCTCGGCGTCCTCGCCGCTGACCGGCTCGCACAGCAGCAGGTGGTACTTGGCCTTGGCCAGGCCGCACAGCAGCGGCCAGACGATGGCGGCGTGGTCGCCGGCCGCGACGCCGAGGCGGGTGTGGCCGTCGATGATGCGGGCGGTGCGGCCGGCCACGGAGACGTCGGCGAGCAGCGCCACCGCCAGCCCGGCGCCGACGGCCGGGCCCTGGATGGCGGAGACGACCGGCTTGGAGCAGTTGAGCACGTTGTAGACGATGTCGCGGGCCTCGGTGAACACGCGCAGCCGGGTGGCGTGGTCGGCCATCATCTCCTCGATCATCGACAGGTCGCCGCCGGCGGAGAACGCCTCGCCCTCGCCCCTGACGAGCACGGCCCGCACGGTGTCGTCGCGGTCGGCGTCGCGCCAGATGCCGGCCAGCTCGCGGTGGGCGGTGGCGTCGACGGCGTTGAGCCGGGCGGGCTGGCTGATCGTGACGCGCAGCACGCCATCGGCCGGGCTGTCGAGGCGCAGCTTCTCGTACGCGGCATAGGCGTCGTGCTTCACAGTGCTCCCTCGGGGGTCACAGGGCCTCCTTGAGGCGGGGTCACAGGGCCTCCTTGAGGCGGGTGGCCAGGTAGTCGCGGGCCTCGGCGGCCTGGTCGAACAGGCCGGGCAGGCCGAAGAAGCCGTGCACGGCGCCGTCCCAGCGGCGGAACTCGGCGGGGACGCCGGCCGCGGCCAGCCGGCGGGCGTAGGCCTCGCCCTCGTCGCGCAGCACGTCGTACTCGGCGGTCACCACGGTGGCGGGCGGCAGGCCGGCGACGTCGGGCAGCCGCAGCGGCGACAGGCGGGGGTCGGCGGGATCGGCGCCGGCGGCGTAGCAGCGCAGGAGCCAGGCCAGCTCGGCGGAGCGGAGCGCGTAGCCCTTGGCGAACTCGCGGTGGCTGGGCAGCTCCATGGCGGCGTCCAGCACGGGGCAGACCAGGGCCTGGTGCGCCAGCCGCAGCCCGGCGTCGCGCGCCTGCCAGGCGGCCACGGCCGCGAGGTTGCCGCCCGCGCCCTCACCGGCGACGGCCACGGTGCCGTTGCTCTGGTAGAAGGCGGGCCGGGCGAAGATGTCGCGCACGACCGTCCAGGCGTCGTCGGCGGCGGCCGGGAACGGGTGCTCGGGGGCGAGCCGGTAGCCGGCCGACACCACCACCGCCCCGGTGCGCGCGGCCAGGAAGCGGCCCGTGGCGTCGAAGCGCTTGACGCTGCCGTGGACGAAGCCGCCGCCGTGGAAGTGGACCACGACCGGCAGGAGCGCGTCGCCCGGGTCGGCGCGGTAGATCCGGATCGGCACGCCCTCGGCCACCTCGTCGCGGACGAAGGGCAGCGTGGTCAGCGGGCCGCGGTGGAGCGCCACCTGATCGGGCAGCGCCCGCGTGCGCCGGATGTCCTCCAGCGTGAGCGAGTCGTAATCGGTGCCCTCGTCAGACCCGATGGTGGCGAGGAAGGTCCGCGCCTGTGGGTGCAGCGGCATGATCGCAGCCTAGCGGGCCGCCTCCATGAACGCATCGAAGAGCCGGTGGTCCTCGCCGCGCTCGGGATGCCACTGGACGCCCACGCCGAAGCGGTGGCCCCGCAGCTCGACGGCCTCGACGATCTGGTCCTCGGCCCAGGCCACGGCCATCAGCCCGGCACCCAGGCGGCGGACGGACTGGTGGTGCGGCGCCACGACCTCGACGCGGTCGCCGACGGCCTTGCCGAGCCTGCTGGCGGCGCCGACCTGGATGACGTGCGGGCCGGTCCCGGCGTGGCGGTCGCTGCCGAGGGCGTCGGGCAGCCACGGGATCAGGGTGCCGCCCTGCGCGACGTTGAGCACGTGCATGCCGCGGGCGACGGCCAGGATCGGCACGTCGGCGCGGACGGCGGCGCGGGCCAGGGCCAGCTCGAAGCGGTCGCGGTGCGCCTGCGGGGCGGGGACGCGGGCGTCCTGCTCGCCGTTGTAGGTGCCGGCGCCCAGCTCGACGCCGCCGGCCAGCACCAGGCCGTCCAGGCCGCGGACGTAGTCCTCGACGGCGTGCCCGCTGACGGGCGGCAGGACCACGGGGGCGCCGCCCGCCCGTAGCACCGCCTTGGCGTAGGAGGGAGGCGACAGGACCGCCTCCCTGACCCAGTCGCCCCAGCGGGCGGCCTCGAAGTAGGCGGTGATGCCGATCAGCGGTCGGGACATGCGCTCTCCCGGGCGTGGGGGGTCGTGCCGCCGGCCGCCCGTCGGCGCCGACGTGCTTGACGCCCATCATGGCGTACGGGACTTCCGGCTTTCATCCACTTCGCCACCCGGCGCCGGGGGCGGGCGGCCGGGGCGGCGTTCCGAACGCGAACAGGACTTTTATTCACGACACCCGGAGAAAGAGAAAAGAGAACGAAAAGCACGGAGAAATTCACACGTATTGCAGTGAAACGGTTGTGCCATGTCAGGCAGGGTGTAAGACTCCTTTTCGAGCGCGCGTGGAAGCCGGGGCCTGCCGCGCCGCTCACGACCCGGAGCCGTCAGGGAGGTGGAACGACGAGACCGGAACGCGTTTCCGGTCGGCAAAGTGGGGTTGCGTCATATGTCGTTGAATCCGCGCCTGGTCAAGGAGAGTTTCTCCGTTGTCGAGCCGCACGCAGACCGGGCCACCGCCTATTTCTACGGCCGGCTGTTCGCCGAGAACCCGCATCTGCGCGCGATGTTCCCGCCCGCCATGAACGTCCAGCGCGACCGGCTCTTCGGTGCGCTGACCCGGATCGTCTGGAGCCTCGACAGCCCCGGCGGCCTGTCCGCCTACCTGGGGCAGCTCGGCCGGGACCATCGCAAGTACGGGGTGCTCGCCGAGCACTACACCGCCGTCGGCAACGCCCTGCTGGCCACGATCCGCCGCTTCGCCGCCGACATCTGGGACCACGAGATCGAGGCGGCCTGGGTGTCGGCCTACACGGCCGCGGCCAACCACATGATCGAGGCGGCCGAGGCCGACGCCGGGGTCTCCCCCGCCTGGTGGCCGGCCGAGGTCGTCGGCCACGAGCTGCGCCACCGCGACATCGCGGTCATCACGCTGCGGCCGGCGCAGCGGCTGCCGTACCGGCCCGGGCAGTACGTGACCGTGCAGACCGCCCGCTGGCCGCGGGTCTGGCGCACGTTCTCCATCGCCAACGCGCCGCGCCCGGACAACACGATCCGGCTGCACGTCCGCTCGGTGCCCGGCGGCTGGGTGTCCACGGCGCTGACCCGGCACACCGGCGTCGGCGACACGGTCATGCTGGGGCCGGCCATGGGCGGCATGACGCCGTGCGAGCGCAGCACGCGCGACATCCTGTGCGTGGCGGGCGGCACCGGCCTGGCGCCGCTGAAGGCGGTCGTCGAGCACGTCATCGCCTCCGGGCGGCGGCCCGACATCCACCTGCTGCACGGGGCCCGCACCGCCGCCGAGCTGTACGACCTGCCCGACCTGCTGCGGATGGCGGCCGCGTTCCCGTGGCTGCGGGTGCTGCCCGTGGTCTCCGGCGAGCCGTCCTGGGACGGGATGAGCGGCGAACTGCCCGAGGTCGCGCGACGCCTCCACTCCTGGGTCGAGCACGACGTGTACGTGTGCGGCCCGCCCGGCATGGTCAACGAGACCGTACGCCGCCTCCAGGCCGACGGCGTCCCCCTGGCCCGCATCCGCCGCGACATCGCCCACGGCGAGCCCTGACCCACCACCGCACCGGCGCGATCAGATGGTTGACAGGGGCGGCCGGCGGGTGCCATGTGGAGGGTGAGACCCCTCATGGAGGCCGCCCGTGCCAGGTCCCGCCGGTCGCCGGAAAGCCGCCGCGCTCGTGGCCGCGACGGCCCTCACCGGCGCGTCACTCCTCCTGCCGCCCCCGCCGCCCGCCTCGGCGGACGCCCCGGTGGCCGTGGCGGGCGTCCCGCCGGTCGCGGGGACTGTCCCGCCGGTCGCGGGGGCTGTCCCGCCGGTCGCGGGGGCTGTCTCGCTGGTGGCGGCGGATGTTCCGGTGGCTACGGCGGGCGCCCCGGTGGCCGTGGCGGGCGTTCCGCTGGTCGACCTCGGCCGTGACCCCTACCAGGTCGCTGGAGCCCAGGCCGGTGCCGACACCTACCAGTGGGGTGCCACCGTCGTGGCCGTGCGGCAGGCCGGCCGCTTCTTCGACGGCGGGTCCGCCGGTCTGGCCGTCAGCGTCTCCGGTGACGGCGGCGTCACCTGGGAGAGCGTCGCGCTGCCGGGGATCACCCGGGCCGGGGGCGGGCCGTACCAGCGGGTCAGCGACCCGTCGGTGGCGTACGACGCCCGCCACGGCGTCTGGCTGATCACCTCTCTGGCGCTCACCGACCCCGAACCCGGCATCCGTGGCGTCACCGGGACGGCGGTGCTCGTCAGCCGTTCCACCGACGGCGGCCGCACCTGGGGCCTCCCGCTTCGGCTCGCCGCCGCCGGCACCCCCGACCGGGACGCCACCCGCCCCGACGCCGACGATTCCGACACCGGCGATTCGGACACCGGCGATTCCGACGCCGGCGATTCCGACGCCGGCGATTCCGACGCCGGCGATTCCGCTGCCGGTGGCCCCGACGCCACCCGTCCCGGCGCCGGCGGCTCTGACGGCCGCAGCTCCGACGCCACCCGTCCCACCGCCGGCGGCCCGGGTGGTGACCGTGATCTGGACAAGCCCTGGATCGCCTGCGACAACACGCCCGCCAGCCCTCACCACGGCCGCTGCCACGTGGCCTTCGGCGACCACGCGGCGGGTGACACGATCCTCATGGCCCGCTCCGCCGACGGCGGGCTGACCTGGGCGGCGACCGGTACGCCGGCCGCCGGGACCGGCGCGCAACCGGTGGTCCGCCCCGACGGGTCCGTGGTCGTCCCCTACCTGGGCGGCGACGGCTCGATCCGCGCCTTCCGCTCCCGCGACGGCGGCGCCACCTGGGGCGGCGACACGCTGGTCTCCGGGGTGCAGCGGCACACGGTCGGGGGCGGCATGCGCGCCCTGCCGCTGCCGTCGGCCGAGGCCGACGCCACGGGCACCGTGTACGTCGCCTGGCACGACTGCCGCTTCCAGCTCGCCTGCGCCGGCAACGACATCGTGCTGGCCGCCTCCCGGGACGGCGGCCGGTGGGGCCCCGTCCTGCGCGTGACGTCCGGCGCCGGTGACCACTTCATCCCGGGGCTCGGCGTCGACCGGTCCAGCTCCGGCGGCACGGCCCGGCTGGCCCTGGCCTACTACCGCTATCCCGACGCCGCCTGCGCCGCCTCCGCCTGCCGCCTGACCGTCGCCTACACCTCCTCCGTCAACGGCGGCCGCACCTGGTCGCCGCCGGTGGAGCTGCACGGGCCGATGGACCCGGCCTGGCTGGCCGGCTCCGCGCAGGGCCGCATGGCCGGGGACTACCTCTCCACCTCGATCGTCCCCGGCGGCAACGCCCTGCCCGTCTTCGTCGCGGGCGGCGCGCCCTCGGGCGGGGTGTCCGGCGTGCGCGCGTACACGGTCGCGGGCGGCCTGCCGGTCACCGGCGGCGGCCCGGCCCCGCTGTCGGTGGAGATCCCCATCGCGGCCGGCGAGCCGTTCTCCGGCCTCCCGCTCACCGCCCGCTGAGCCGCCTGCCGAGCCCTCCGCCGAGCCACCCGCCGAGCCCTCCTCCGAGCCGCCTGCCGGGCCGCCCGCCGAGCCACCCGCCGAGCCCTCCGCCGAGCCGCCTGCCGGGCCGCCCGGCGGGCTGTCCGGGCCGGGTCAGGCGCGGGTCAGGTGCGGAAGGACGCGGCGGTCTCCTCGTCGCTCGGCCAGAACGTCTCGATGGCCAGCTCCGCGACGGTCACGTCCAGCGGGGTGCCGAACGTCGCGATCGTCGTGAACATCGACAGCACCCGGTCACCGGCCGCGATCCGCAGCGGCACCAGGATGTCGGCCGGCCCCGGCACGTGCGCCACGTTCAGGTCCACCCCCGGATAGGTGTAGGAGGCCAGCTCCTCGTACAGCTCGGCCAGCCGCCCGTCCGCCGAGGACTCGACCTGCCTGCGGAGCTGGTGCAGCAGATGGGCCCGCACCTCCGGCAGGTTGAGCAGCCGCCCGCCCATCGCCTGCGGGTGCAGCGACAGCCGCATCACGTTGACCGGCTCCTTCAGCAGCTCCGCCGGCACCCCTTCCATGAACATCCCGGCCGCCTGGTTGGCCGCGACCAGGTTCCACGCCGCGTCCACCACCACCGCCGGGTACGGCTCGTGCCCGGCCAGGATCCGGTCCAGCGCCTTGCGCACGACCTCCATCTCGGGCGCGCGCACCTCGCGCTCGGGGTAGACCGGCGCGAACCCGGCCGCCACCAGCAGCCTGTTGCGCTGCCTCAACGGCACCTCCAGCTCCTCGGCCAGCTTCATCACCATCTCGCGGCTCGGCCGGGCCCGCCCGGTCTCCAGAAAGCTGATGTGGCGGGCCGACACCTCGGCCTCGATGCCCAGGTCGAGCTGGCTCACCCGCCGCCGCTGCCGCCACGATCGCAGCAGCTCTCCAAAGGTCTCTTCTCGTATGGCAACCGCTCCCATGTCCGGCAACCTACCGGTCCGGGGGAATCGTCACGATTACCCGCCAGGTAATGCGGAACCCGGCCACCCGGGGCTCCAGGACGTGCCGGGGCGAATGGCCCAGTCCCCGGAACTTGTCGGCGCCACGTGGCACGATGGGTCGCCAAGCGAACAACCGAGCGAACAACCAAGCCGATCACCCGGCCGATCACCCGGCCGATCACCGGGCCGATCACCGGGCCGACGGCCGGGCGGCGCGCGCCCGTTCCTCTCACCGCGCCATGATCTTCGTCCTCGTCCCCGATCAGCGTCTTCTCGACGGCAGGATTTTCACGATGAAGGAGAATCGATGACAGACGCAATGCTCGCGATCGGTACCCGCAAGGGGCTGTTCCTCGCCCGCTCGCGCGGCGGCGGGCCGTTCGAGGTCGAGCCGATCCGCTTCTCCACGGTCGGGGTCTCCGCGGTGGCCGTCGACACGCGCGCCGCCACCCCCCGGCTGCTGGCCGGCATCGAGTACGGCCACTTCGGCCCCTCCGTCATGTACAGCGACGACCTGGGCCGCACGTGGGGCGAGGCCGAGCGGCCGCCCATCGCCTTCCCCGCCGGCACCGGGGCCACGCTGGCCCGGGTGTGGCAGCTCGCGCCCTCCCCCTCCGAGCCCGGCGTGGTGTGGGCGGGGGTCGAGCCGGGCGCGTTGTTCCGCTCGGAGGACGGCGGGGTGACCTACCGGCTGGTCGAGGGGCTGTGGGAGCATCCGCACCGGGCGAGCTGGGTGCCGGGCGGCGGCGGGCTGTGCCTGCACACCGTCGTCTGCCATCCCGCCGACCCCCGCGTCATGGGCGTGGCGATCTCCACGGGCGGATTCTACCGCACCGCCGACGGCGGCTCGTCCTGGGAGGCGGCCAACCGCGACATCCGGGCCCCGTTCCTGCCCGAGGGGCGGCAGTTCCCGGAGTTCGGGCAGTGCGTGCACAAGGTCGCGCCCGACCCGGCCGACCCTGGCCGGCTCTACCTCCAGCACCACTTCGGCGTCTACCGCAGCGACGACTTCGGCGGCACCTGGCACGACATCGGCTCGCCGCTCCCGTCCGACTTCGGCTTCCCGATCGCGGCCCACCCCACCCGGCCGGGCACGGTCTACGTGCTGCCGCTCCACGCCGACCTGGACCGCACACCGGTCGGCCACCGCTACCGCGTCTACCGCAGCGACGACGCGGGCGCCACCTGGCAGCCGTTCGACCGCGGCCTGCCGGAGGGGCCGGTGCACGCCACCGTGCTGCGCGACGCGATGAGCATGTCGGAGGCGGGCCTGTTCTTCGGCACCCGCGACGGGGAGGTCTACTGCTCGCGCGACGACGGCGAGAGCTGGGAGCTGGTGGCCCGCCACCTGCCCGACGTCCTCACCGTGCGGGCGGCGGTGGTGTGACCGTGTCCGGATCCGTGACGATGGTCGTCTTCGTGCTGCCCGCCACGCTGCGGCGGTGGGTGAGCGGGCGGGCCGAGGTCAAGGTCTTCGCCGTGGGCGCCGACCGCGACTCGCCGCCCACCCTGGGCTCGGCCCTCGACATGCTGCGCCGTACGCATCCGCTGCTGGAGGAGCGGCTGCGTGACGACTACGGCCGCATCCGCCGGCACATCAGCATGTTCGTCTGCGGGGAGAACGCCCGCGGGCTGGGCGGGCTCGACTGCGCCCTGCCGCCGGGCGCCGAGGTCTACGTGATGCCCGCCCTGGCGTAGGCGAAGGCACCCGAGCCCGCGGGGGCGGGGTCAGACCTTGCGCCAGCCGGGGATCCAGGCCCCGTCCTCGACGACGTAGTCGCCGAAGAGGGCGGGCGCCTCCTGGCGCATGAGCTCGCCGATGCGCTGGAACAGCAGGCGGATCTCCTCCTCCGCGCCGGCGGCGGTGCGGGCCTCGATGGTGTGCCGCAGGGTGCGTACGTTCGCCGTCCACACCAGCCCGGTGGCCAGGCCCTCGGGGGCGAACCTGCGCATGAAGGAGGTGCGGTGCTTCTTCTCCGAGAACGGCACGCCCTCCTCGTCGAGCCCGAAGTGGCCGGCCATCCAGAGCTGGAACTGCTCCAGCTGCTCCAGCACGGCCGTGGCCCGCTTCATCAGCTCCTCGTCGGCCCGCGCCCACTCGGGGAACCAGAACGGCAGCTCGTCGAGGCGGACGAAGCGCAGCGACTCCTGGGAGATCGCCACCCCGGGGCGGTGCCGGACCAGCTCGTGGGTGAGCACGCGGCTCACGTTGTGCAGCACGAAGCTGAAGCTGACGTGCTCCAGCACCGAGCCGTGCGCGCTGGCCAGGATGTTGCGCAGGTAGTCGTCCTGGTTCTCCCGGATGCGCACGACGTTGGGGTTGAGGCCGGGCTCGAAGGAGCGGTAGCAGAGCCGGCCGGCGAACTCGGCGAGGTTCTGGGCGTCGAGGTCGCCGCGGTCGAGCCGCTCCAGCCAGCTCTCGCCGCCGACCTCGGCGAGGTAGCGGCCCAGCTCGTCGTAGTCGAGCGCCGGACGGGCGACGATGAAGACCTCGGGTTCGACACTGCGCATTTTTCTGAAGCCCCCGCTTCGCTCGGGTTGGTGGTGCCAGCAGTCATGCATCCAACCAGGTGGAGCGGCCGGTTGGAAATCGGGGCGGGTCAGAGGCGGTAGACGCGGCGGGCGTTGCCGGAGCCGATCATGTGGGCGACGCGGGCGGCGTCGGCGGCGCTCCACTCGCCGTCCCGGACGCGGGCGGCCAGGGCCGTGCCCAGGGCGCGGCGGTAGTACAGGGCGCCGAGCAGGCAGCTCTCGGCCAGGCCGCGGGAGCCGGAGCTGAAGAGCTGCTTGTGGAAGGGGGCCAGCTCCAGCAGCTCCTCCATGACGCGGGCCGCCGCGGCGGCGGTGTGCGGCAGCGCGAGGCCGACGTCCACGTACACGTGCGGGTGGAGGGCGGCCAGGTAGGCGGCCTGGCGGTGGAACGGGTAGCAGCCGAGCAGGATCACCGGCAGGCCCAGCGGTTGCAGGGCGGCGATGAGGCCGCTGAGCCGGGCCGGGTCGGTGCGGTGCAGGTCGGGTGGCTCGTGCGGGGCGCCGCGGCCGCTGAGAAGCAGCTCGGACGGGCTCAGCCCGCCCTCTCCTGGCCCGCCGGCGGCGGGCGGGCGGGCGGGGTCGGGACGCGGGACGGGGGCGGCGGAGGTGGGCAGGCCGGTGTGGAACTGGAGGGGCAGGCCGCGTTCCCTGGCCACGTCCACGGCGCTCCACAGCAGGTGGCGCAGCAGCACCGGGTCGGTCAGCGGGTCCTTGGGCGCCGCCAGGCGGCGGTTGGCGGCGGCGATCACCGCGCCACGGGTCGGCCGGGCCGGGTCGAGGTCGAGGCCGCACCGGGTGGCCAGGACGGTCTTCAGCCCGACGGCGCGCGCGGCGCGGGCGGACAGCTCCTCGGCGAGGGTGTCGAGGTAGTCGACGGCGAGCGCGGCGGTCTCGGCGACGTCCTGCTCGATCTGCTCGACGCGGACCAGCTCGTCGGCCGCCGCGCCGCCGTGGCGGCCCATCTCGGCGGCCGACAGCAGGTCGAGGTCCTCGGGCCCGGTGTCGACGAGGAAGGCCACCACCCCGGACGCGGCCAGCAGCCGCCGGTTGACCTCCACGGCCCCGAGGTCGGCCCGGCGGGCCAGGTAGACGGCGGGCGGGGCGTGCGGCTCCAGGTCGAGCAGGGGCGCGCACCAGCGCCGCAGCGCCAGCCCGTACGGGGTGTCGAAGTGCGTGGTGCCGGGCGGCGCCGGCGCCCCGCCCTCACTCAGCAGCAGCTCGAACCGGGCCCGGGTGAGGTCGTCCCGGCGCACCCCGTGGCAGTGGTGGTCCACGAGCGGGGCCAGCAGCGCGTCACGCACCGTGCCGGGCAGATCGACGGGGAGCATGCGGGAGACTCTAGGGGAGCCCCGCACGCTCCCGCCCCGGGTTTTGCGAACGTGAGGAACTACCTACGGCACAGGCGCAGCACGTTCGCGATGATCCGGGCGCCCGCGCCGCCCTCCTGGGTGAGGATCGACTCGGGGTGGAACTGGACGGCGAAGCGGCGCCGCTCGGTGTCCTCGATGGCCATGACGTTGCCGTCGGGCGTGAGCGCGGTGGCGGTGAAGCCGACCACCCCCGGCTGCTTGGCGTGCAGCGAGTGGTAGCGGGCGGCGGTGAACCGCTCGGGCAGGCCGTCGAGCAGCGCGCTGTCGCCGAGCCTGCCGACCTGGCCGCGCTTGCCGTGCTCGGGGTAGCCGAGCAGCTCCAGGGTGCCGCCGGCGTGCTCGACCATCGCCTGCAGGCCGAGGCAGACGCCGAAGACCGGCAGGTCGCGGGCGTAGATCTGGTCGAGCAGGGCGGACATGCCGAAGTCGGTGGGCCAGCCGGGGCCGGGCGAGAGCACGACGAGGTCGGGCGCGATGTCGTCGATCATGTGGGCGGGGAAGCCGTGGCGCAGGGTCACGACGTCGGCGCCCTCCTGCCGGAAGTAGTCGGCCAGGGTGTTGACGAAGGAGTCCTCGTGATCGACGAGCAGCACCTTCATGCCCTGGCCCGGCTGCTCCCTGGGCACGGCCCGCGGCACGGCCTCGGGCTGGTTGACCGCGGCCAGGGCGCCGAGCAGGGCGCTGGCCTTCAGCTCGGTCTCGCGCTCCTCGGCCTCGGGGTCGCTGTCGAACAGCAGCGTGGCGCCGGCGCGGACGGTGGCCACGCCGTGCTTGACCTGGGCGGTGCGCAGGGTGAGGCCGGTGTTCATGGAGCCGTCGAAGCCGACGAAGCCGATGGCGCCGCCGTACCAGCGGCGGGTGGTGGCCTCGTGGTCCTCGATGAACTGCATGGCCCAGGTCTTGGGCGCGCCGGTGACGGTGACGGCCCACATGTGGGTGAGGAAGGCGTCGAGCGCGTCGAACTCGGGGCGCAGGCGGCCCTCGATGTGGTCGACGGTGTGGATCAGCCGGGAGTAGAGCTCGATCTGGCGGCGGCCGATGACCTTGACCGTGCCGGGGACGCAGATGCGCGACTTGTCGTTGCGGTCGACGTCGGTGCACATGGTCAGCTCCGACTCCTCCTTGACGCTGGACAGGAGGGTGCGGATGGCCTCGGCGTCCTCGACCGGGTTGCTGCCGCGGGCGATGGTGCCGGAGATGGGGCAGGTCTCGACGCGGTCGCCGCTGACCCGGACGTACATCTCGGGCGAGGCGCCGACCAGGTGCTCGCCCTCGCCGAGGCTGATGATGAACTCGTACGGGGCGGGGTTGCTGTGGCGCAGGCTCCGGTAGAAGGCGGCCGGGTCGGTGCAGGCGGCGTGGAAGACCTGGCCGGGCACCACCTCGAACAGGTCGCCGCGCTTGAACCTCTCCTTGGCGGCGGCCACGACCTTGGCGTACGCGCCCTTCTCCGGGTCGGGCGGCAGCTCGCCGGGCTCGCTCAGGGGCGTGGCCGAGCCGGTGCGCTCCAGGCCGCGGGTGGTGACGCCGTCGACGGTGAACTCGTAGCGGTACTCGACGCAGGTCTCGCGCTGGCGGTCGACGACGACGAGCCGGTCCGGCAGGTGCAGGACGAGGTCGCGCTGGTCGCCGGGGCGGACGAGCTCCTGCCTGATGGGCTCGAACTGGAAGGCCAGGTCGTAGCCGAAGGCGCCGTACAGGCCCAGGTGGGGGTCGTCGCCGCGGAAGGCGGCGATGACCTCGCGGATGGCGGTGAACACGGTGGGCCGGCGGCTGCGCAGCTCCTCCGGCAGCAGGTCCTCGGACTCGGGGACGTGCACCTCGACGCGGTCGCGGGTCGGCTCGCTGACCGGCTTGCCCGCGGCCAGCAGGCACGAGGCGACGGCGGGCAGCACGACCCTGCCGCGCTCGTTGAGCGCGACGGCGGCGATGGTGCGCCCCTTGGCGACCAGCTCCAGGCACGGGTCGACGTAGCCGAAGGCCCATCGGCTGTAGCGGCCCGGATAGTCCATGCCCGAGGAGAAGGCGCCGCCGCGGCGCTCTCCCAGGGCGGTCACGATCTCTTCGAGCGCCGCCTCGTCGGCCTGCCGCGCCTCGCGCTCGACGCCGATCCCCCCGGCGGTGGTATATCCGCTCGTCTCCACTTGCTGCCCCTTACCACGTCACATGATCGAGCCCCGGGGGCGGACACGAGAAAGGCCGCCATCCGGGGCGGCCGTCCGTTGAGGAATGCGAAACTCGCGCCGCCTAGGAGCGGCGCCACCACTGGAGCTGAGCGCTGTTTCGCATGACGCCAGGGTAACCGGCCATCCAAGATCGCGCAACGCGACCCGCCGTGCGCATATTCCAATACAGAGCTGTACTGTATTGGTATTCGGAAGGGTTCCGAGCGATCCCCTGAGGAGACGTCACGATGACCGAGACCACGGCGGCGCCCCTGCCCGTCGAGCGGCCCACCCCCTTCGACCCGCCCCGGGAGCTGCGCGAGCGCGGCCCCCTGTCCCGCCTGGCCGGCCCGCCCGGGCACACCCGCTGCCGCCACCTGCTGACCGGCGAGTTCACGGCGCGGCGGATGCGGCTGCTGACCGAGCGGGTCGAGGAGCGCGCCGATGAGCGCTGAGCCCGCCACCGGCAGGAAGGTCTGCCTGGTCACCGGCGCGTCGGCGGGCATCGGCCACGCCATCGCGCTGGAGCTGCTGCGCGCCGGCCACACCGTCTACGGCCTGGCCCGCCGCCCCGAGCGGATGGGCGCGATCCGCGCGGCCGGCGGCCACGCGCTGGCCATGGACGTCGGCAGCGAGGCCGACCTGACCCGGGTCACCGGCGCCGTGCTCGCCGCCGAGGGCCGGATCGACGTGCTGGTCAACAACGCGGGCACGGTCGTGCACGGCTCGGCCGAGGAGGTGCCGCCGGCACGGGCCAGGGAGGTGTTCGAGGTCAACGTGTTCGGCCCGGCGCGGCTGGTGCAGCTCGTGCTGCCGGGCATGCGCGAGCGCGGCTCGGGCACGATCGTCAACGTCTCCTCGATCGGCGGGGAGCTGGCGCTGCCGCTGGGCGCCTGGTACTACGCCTCCAAGCACGCGCTGGAGGCGTACTCCGACACGCTGCGGCAGGAGGTCGGGCGCTTCGGGGTGCGGGTGGTCGTGGTGCAGCCGGGCGTCATCAGGACGGGCTTCGAGGACGACACGCCGCGCCAGCTCCTGGAGTACTCGGGGCGCGGGCCGTACGCGGCGGCGGCGGAGACGATGGCGGCCCGGGCCGAGCGCGCGTTCGGGGCGCGGCCGATCGGCTCGGACCCGGCCGTGGTGGGCCGGGCGGTGGCGCGGATCGTCGCCGCCCGCCGCCCGCGGCCGCGCTACCCGGTCGGGCACCTGGCCAGGCTGCTGCTCGGGCTCAATAGACTCCTGCCTGACCGGCTCTTCGACAGGATGGTGACCCCGCAGGCATGACGACCAGAGCGCCGCGGCCGGCGGGCCGGCCGCGCAGTCAGGAGGCCGACCTCGCCATCCTGACCGCCGCGATCGACCTGCTGGTCGAGGTGGGCGCCGAGCAGACCAGCATCGAGCAGGTCGCGCGGCGGGCGGGGGTGACCCGGGCGACGGTCTACCGCCGCTACGCCGGCAAGACCGAGCTGCTGGTGCGGGCGCTGGAGTGGGCCAACCACGACGGCGACCCGGCCTTCACCGGCTGGCGCGACCTGGAGCACATGGTCGGCGACTGGGCGGCCTACCTGGAGGTGCCGCGCCACCGGCGGCTGCTGCGCCGCCTGTACGCCGCCCGCGACGACTACCCGGAGCTGGGCGAGACCTACCGCGTGGTCAACGGCGGCCGCCGCCGGGCGGCGGTGCGCGAGACGCTGGCCCGCGCCCGCGCGAGCGGCCTGCTGCCGCCGGGCACCGACCTCGACGTGCTGCAGGAGATGCTGACGGCCGCGGTGCTCAACCACGTGGGCCTGCATCCCGACGACGAGAGCGCCGCGAGGATCGAGGCGTACTTCATGGGGGTGCTTCGGCTGGCGGGTTATGACCCGGCCGGAACCCCTCCGCCGCGACGGCCGCCGTGACAAAGGTGGGTCAGAGGATCTAGCTTGGGCGTTCATGGAGCGGCCCTTGGCGTGGCGGTCGGTCACGGTGATCGCGGTCCTGCTGGCCGGGGCGCTGCTGGCCCTGAGCCCCTGGTACGGCTACCACCGTGACGAGCTGTACTTCCGGGTGCTGGCGGCGCACCCCGACTGGGGATACGTCGACCAGCCGCCGCTGACCCCGTTGCTGGCCGGGGCGAGCATCCGGCTGTTCGGCGACACGGTGACCGGCATCCGGGTGTTCCCGGCTCTGGCGGTGGCGGTGCTGGTCGTGCTGGTGGCGCTGATCGCCCGCGAGCTGGACGGCGGCCGGCTGGCCCAGACGCTGGCGGCGGCGGGCACGGCGACGGGGGCGTACACGCTGATCGCCGGGCACACGCTGCTGACGCTCAGCTTCGACCTGCCGCTGTGGGCGGCGGCCGTGTTGTTCCTGCTGAAGGCGTTGCTGCGCGAGCAGGAACCGCGCTGGTGGCTGGCGGCCGGGGCGGTGATCGGGCTGGCCACCTACAACAAGCACCTCATCGCGCTGCTGGTGCTGGGCCTGGCGGCCGGGCTGGTGACGGCCGGGCCGCGGCGGGTGCTGCGTACGCCGTGGCCGTGGGCGGGGGCGCTGCTGGCGCTCGCGCTGGCCCTGCCCAACCTGGTCTACCAGGTGACCAACGACTGGCCGCAGCTCAAGATGGCGGCGGCGCTCAGCGCGGACAAGGGCGCGGAGCTGCGGATGATGTTCGTGCCGATGCAGCTCACGCTGTTCGGGCCGGCGGTGTCGGTGATCGCGGTGTTCGGGTTCGTCCGGCTGTGGCGCGACCGGCGGGTGCGGGCGCTGGCGGTGGCCTATCCGGTGGCGGCGGCGCTGACGCTGGCCAGCGGCGGGCGTTTCGACTACACCGGCGGGCTGATCCTGCTGCTGTTCGCGGCCGGCTGCGTCGCGGTGACCGCCCCCGTCGCGACCGCGGCCAGGCGGATCCGGCTGGCGGCCGGCGGGCTGGCGCTGAGCGCGCTGGTCTCGGTGGTGCTGGCGCTGCCGCTGGTGCCGGTGACGAGCCTGGCCGCGACGCCGGTGCCGGACCTCAACGAGGTGGCGCGCGAGTCGGTCGGCTGGCCGGAGTTCGTGGCGGCGGTCGAGGGCGTCAGGCGCTCGCTGCCGCCCGCCGAGCAGGCCACGGCGGTGGTGTTCACCGGCAGCTACGGCGAGCACGGCGCCCTGGTCAGGGCCGGGGTGCCGCGCGTGTACTCGGGCCACAACCAGCTCTGGCTGTACGGCCCGCCCCCCGATACCGGCACCACGGCGATCCTGATCAACCAGGGGCCGCGCGCCCGGGCCCAGTTCGGGCGGTGCGAGCAGCGGGCCACGATCGGCAACCGGGCGGGGGTGAACAACGAGGAGCGGGGCCTCGGGGTGTGGTTGTGCCGGGACCTGCGCACGCCCTGGTCGGCCACCTGGCCACGCTGGCGGCATTTCAGCTGATATTTCAGCTGACCAGATTACATTTCACTCCGTCACGTTACGGTTGACGACAACGCTTGCTTTCCCGACAAGCGCGCCTCACTCTTCTCGACAGAGGGCGGAAAGATCACCCCCTGCCCGATGCCGTAAGGAGAGCGCGTGCCCAACACCCTCCGCCGGCGGGCGGTCCTCATCGGGGCCGTCGTCGCCGCGCTGTTATCCTCGCAGGCCGTGGCGTTGTCCCCGCAGGCCGTGGCCCAGGCCGCACCCGATCCCGGGAAGATCGACACCTCCGTCCAGGCCGAGCTGGACCAGGACGGCAAGGCCACCTTCTGGGTCCGGATGAAGGGCGCGGCCGACCTGAGCGCCGCCCGCCGCGCCCCCACCAAGCAGGCCAGGACCGAGCTGGTCGTCGAGGCCAAGACCGCCCGCGCCGACGCCGCCCAGCAGGGGCTGCGCAAGCTGCTGGACGCCCGCGCGGCCGACTACACCTCCTTCTGGATCGTCAACGCCGTACGGGTGACCGCCGACGAGAAGCTGGCCGCCGAGATCGCCAAGCTGCCCGAGGTCGAGCGCATCCTCCCGGTCCGCACCCTCAGCCTGCCCAAGCCGGTCGAGGGCCGGGCCGAGGCGCGGGTCAACGCGGTCGAGTGGAACATCGACCGGATCGGCGCGCCGCGCGTGTGGAGCGAGACGGGCGACCGGGGCGAGGGCATCGTGGTCGCCACCATCGACTCCGGCGTCCAGTTCGACCATCCCGAGCTGGCCGCGAGCTACCGGGGCAGGAGCGCCGACGGCACGCTCAGCCACGACTACAACTGGTACGACCCGGCCCAGGTCTGCCCGGCGCAGGCGCCGTGCGACAACAACGGCCACGGCACCCACGTGATGGGCACCATGGTCGGCGCGAACGGCATCGGCGTCGCCCCCGGCGCCCGCTGGATCGCCGTCAAGGGCTGCGAGTCCAACACCTGCACCGACGCCTCCCTGCTGAAGGCCGGGCAGTGGATCCTGCAGCCGACGGACCTGTCGGGCCGCAACCCGCGCCCGGACCTGGCCCCGGACATCGTCAACAACTCCTGGGGCGGCGACGGGTACGACCCCTGGTACAAGGAGACCGTGGACGCGTGGGTGGCGGCCGGCATCTTCCCGGCCTTCGCCAACGGCAACGAGGGCCCGGCCTGCGACACCTCCGGCTCGCCCGGCCAGTACGTCGCCAGCTACAGCGCGGGCGGCTTCGACGTCAACAACGCCCTGTACGCCCGCTCCAGCAAGGGCGAGGGCGAGAACGGCGAGATCAAGCCGAACATCGCCGCCCCCGCCGTCAACGTGCGCTCCTCCACGCCGGGCGGCACCTACGACACCTACACCGGCACCTCGATGGCCTCGCCGCACGTGGCGGCCACGGTGGCGCTGATCTGGTCGGCGGCGCCCGCGCTGCAGAACCACGTGGCCGACACCCGGCCGCTGCTGGACTCCACCGCCATCGACGTGAACGACACGAGCTGCGGCGGCACCGCGGCCGACAACAACGTGTGGGGCGAGGGCCGCCTCGACGCCTACGCGGCCGTGCGCGCCGCGCCCGCGGGCGGGACCGGCGACCTGAGCGGCACCGTCACCTCCGGCGGCACGCCGGTGGCCGGGGCCACGGTGACCGTGGCGGGCCCGCTGCGGCGGACGGTGACCACCGGCGCGGACGGCACGTACACGATCCCGCGCCTGCTGGCCGGCGAGTACGAGATCACCGCCTCCAGGTTCGGCTACGACACCGCGACCGCCCAGGTGACGATCACCGCCGGGCAGGCCGCCACCGCGGACGTGCCGCTGACCCGGCAGGCCGCGGGCACGGTCTCCGGCACGGTCAGCACGGCCGGCACGCCCGAGGCGGGCGCGACCGTCGCCGCCGCCGGCACGCCGGTCAGCGCCGTCACCGACGCGGCCGGCCGCTACAGCCTGACGCTGCCCGAGGGCGACTACGAGCTGACCGTCACCCCGGCCTCCCGCTGCTCCACCTCCGCGAGCGCGGCGGTCACCGTCTCCGGGGACGTGACCAAGGACATCGAGCTGCCGCTGCGCGGCGACGGGTTCGGCTACACCTGCCGGGCCGGGGCGCAGCCGTACCAGGCCGGGACCGAGAAGCTCGCGCTGACCGGCGACGACGAGGCCGTGCAGGTGACGCTGCCGTTCCCGGTGCCGTTCTACGGCGCGGGCCAGAGCCGGGCGTGGATCGCCACGAACGGCTTCCTCACCTTCGCCCCCGACCGGATCGTGACCGCCGGCAACGGCCGCCTGCCCACCTCCGGCACCCCGAACAACGCGGTCTACCCGTACTGGGACGACCTGATCGTGGACGCGCGGGCCGGGGTCTACACGGCGGTGACCGGCACCGCGCCGCACCGGGCGTTCGTGGTGGAGTGGCGCGATGTCACCTTCTACACCGACGACACCCAGCGCATCTCGTTCGCGGCGCTGCTGGGCGAGGACGGCTCGATCGCCTTCCGCTACAAGGACCTCGGCAGCGAGCGCGCCCAGGGCACCAGCGCCACGGTCGGCATCGAGAACGCCAACGGCTCCGACGCGCTGCTGTACTCCTACGAGGAGGCAGCGCTGGCCTCCGGGCAGGGCGTGACGTTCACCGCGAGCCGGCACGGCCTGGTCACCGGCACGGTCACCGACGCCAACGACGGCGACCCGATCGCGGGCGCGACGGTGAAGGTGGGCGACGTGGCGACGTTCACCACCGGCGCGGACGGCTCCTTCTACGGGCAGGTGCTGGCCGGCGACTACGACGTGGTGGTGTCCAAGGCCGACTACGGCACCTTCACCCGGGCCGTCTCGATCGCCCCGGGCTCGGTGACCCGGATCGACACGAAGCTGGTGACCGGGCGGGTGAGCGCGTCGGTGGCGGAGCTGACCGTGGTCATGCCGGCCGGGGCCACCCGCACGCGGACGCTGACGCTCACCAACCTGGGCTCGCCCACGCCGTACACGGTGACCGGCGAGACCTGGGCGACGGTGACGCCGGCCGCCGGGGAGCTGGCCACCGGGCAGCAGGTGACGCTCACGGTGACGGTCTCCAGCGACGGGGTCGCGCCGGGGGCGCTGCGCGCCGGGAGGATCCTGGTGAAGTCGGCCAGCGGGCGGCAGCCCACGATCGAGATCAAGGTGACGGTCGTGGTGCCCAAGCTCCAGGTGGCGATCGACGCGGGCGGCTCCAAGGCGGTGACCGACGCCGCCGGTGACGCCTGGGTGGCCGACCGCAGGTACACGCAGGGCTCCTACGGGTACGTGGCCACCTCCAGCCGTACGCAGAGCACGTCCAGGACCATCGCCGGGACCACCGACCAGGCGCTGTTCCGCACCGCCCGCGAGGGCATGCTGGAGTACCGCTTCGACGGCGTGCCGGCCGGGACGTACACGGTGGAGCTGGACTTCGCCGAGGTGAAGAGCACGCAGATCGGCAAGCGCGTCTTCGACGTGCTGGCCGAGGGGCAGCTCGCGATCCCGGCGCTGGACCTGGCGCTGGAGGCGGGCACCTACACGGCGGTGTCCAGGCAGTACACGGTGCGGGTGAGCGACGGCCAGCTCAACGTGCGCTTCGCCACCCGGCAGGGCGCGCCGATCGTGAACGCGATCCGCGTCTCCGAGCGGCCCGACCGCACGGCGCCGTAGCCGGCCCGTCCCGGCCCCGCCTCCCCGAGGGGGCGGGGCCGGGGCTACCGCGGGCGGGCCGACGTATGTTACTGGTTGGTACATGACACGCGTCCGTCTCCAGCGCGACCTGCGGGTGCCGATGCCCGACGGCGTGACGCTGCTGGCCGACCACTACGCCCCGGCGGGGGCGCGGCGGGCGCCCGCGGTCCTCATCCGCTCCCCCTACGGGCGGCGCGGCCTGTTCGGGCTGCTGTACGGCCGCGGCTTCGCCCGGCAGGGTTTCCACGTCGTCATCCAGAGCTGCCGGGGCGGCTTCGGCTCCGGCGGCACCCTGGACCCGCTCGGCGACGAGCACGAGGACGGCCTGGCCACCGTCGCCTGGCTGCGCGCGCAGCCCTGGTACGGCGGCTCGTTCGCCATGTTCGGCCCCTCCTACCTGGGATACACGCAGTGGGCCGTCGCCCCCTACGCCGGCCCGGAGCTGAAGGCGATGGCCACCCAGATCACCGCCTCCCAGTTCCGCGACGCCGCCTACGTGGGCGGCGCGTTCGCGCTGGAGTCGGCGCTGAGCTGGACCACGCTCACCGACGGCATGTCGCGCCGCTTCGGCGGGGCCGCGGTGCTGACCGCGCCGCGCCTGACCCGCCGGGCGGTGCTGTCCGGGCGGCCGGTGGCCGAGCTGGACCTGGTGTCGGCGGGCCGGCCGCTGCCGTTCTTCCGGGACCTGGTGACGCATCACGCCGACCCGGCCGTCCCTTACTGGGACAAGCGGGACTTCTCGCCGAAGGTGGGCGAGGTGGACGCGGCCGTCACCATGCTGGGCGGCTGGTACGACGTGTTCCTGCCCTGGCAGCTCAAGGACTACGCGGCGCTGCGCCGGGCGGGCCGCCGCCCGCACCTGACGATCGGCCCCTGGTACCACATCGACGCCAGGCACGCCCGCCCCACCATGGCCGAGGCGTCGGCGTGGTTCCGCGCGCACCTGATGGGCGACCCGTCGGGGCTGCGCCCTGACCCGGTGCGCCTGCACGTGACCGGCGCCGGGGAGTGGCGCGACTACCCCGACTGGCCGCCGCCGGGCACGCGCGAGCAGCGCTGGCACCTGCAGCACGGCTTCGGGCTCGGCGTGGACGGCCCCCGCGAGTCCGCGCCCGACCGCTTCCGCTACGACCCGGCCCGGCCGACGCCGGTCATCGGCGGGCCGGTGCTGCTGGGCGACTCCCGGCCGCGCGACCAGCGCAGGCTGGAGCAGCGCCGCGACGTGCTGGTCTACAGCTCGCCCGCGCTGGCGGCGGACGTGGAGATGATCGGCCCGGTGCGCGCGGAGGTGTTCGTGCGTCCCAGCACCCCGTACATTGACGTCGTGGTGCGGGTGTGCGACGTGTGGCCGGACGGGCGTTCCTTCAACGTGTGCGAGGGCGTGCGCCGCCTCGGCCCGGAGAGCGCGGGCCGCCCGGCCGCCTCCGGGCCCGAGGGCGTGCGGCGGGCCGAGGTGGAGCTGTGGCCGATCGCGCACCGGTTCCGGCGCGGCCACCGCATCCGGGTCCACGTGGCCGCCGGGGCCTACCCGACGATCGCCCGCAACCCGGGCACCGGCCGTCCCCTCGCCGGCGGCGGGCCCCTGGTGGCCTCCGACGTCGAGGTCTTCCACTCCCCCGGGCTGCCGTCCGCCGTGGTGCTGCCGCTGTGCGCGCCGCGCGGCTGATGTCGCTGGTCCTGCTGCTGCAGGGCCGGGGCGGGATGACGGCGGCCGAGCTGGCCAAGGAGCTGGAGGTCTCCGAGCGCACGGTGCACCGCGACGTGCTCGCGCTGGCCGCGGCCGGCGTGCCGGTCTACGCCGACCGCGGCCGGGGCGGCGGCTACCGGCTGCTGGAGGGCTATCGCACCCGGCTGACCGGGCTGGACCGCGCCGAGGCCGAGGCGCTGTTCCTGTCCGGCGTGCCGGCCGCGCTGCGCGAGATGGGGCTGCAGGACGTGGCGGCCACCGCCCGGCTGAAGGCGGCCGCCGCGCTCTCCCCCGGCCTGCGCGACGCCCCGGCGACCGCGGCGCAGCGCTTCCACCTGGACGCGCCCGGCTGGTTCGCCGCCGACCAGCCGCCGCCGGCCGCCCTCACCTCGCTGGCCAGGGCGGTGTGGAACGACCGGCGGGTGCGGGCGCTCTACAAGGACCGGCCGCGGACGCTGGAGCCGTACGGGCTGGTGCTCAAGGCGGGGGCCTGGTACCTGGTCGCGCGGCTCGGCACCCGGTTCCTGATCTTCCGGGTGGACCGGTTCGGCGAGGTGGGCGTGCTGCCCGAGACCTTCGACCGGGACCCCGGCTTCGACCTGGCGGGCTTCTGGGCCGGGCAGTCGGCCGAGTTCACCCGCTCGCTGCTGCGCGAGGAGATCACGCTGCGGCTCAGCGAGCGCGGGCGGCGGATGTTGCGCCGCGTCGCCGACCCGGCGGCGCTGCCGGACGCGCTGGCCTCGTTGCGGCCCGACGGGACCGTGCGGCTGGCGGTGGAGTCGATCGAGGTGGCCTTCGCGCAGGTGCTGGGGTTCGGGCCGGAGGCGGAGGTGCTGGAGCCGCCGGAGCTGCGCGCGATGGTCGCCGAGGCCGCCGCCCGCACGGCCGCGCTCTACCAGGGGTAGGCGGGGCCGGCGGCCGTCCAAAGGCGGGCGGCGGCGTCAGCGTGGGCGGCCGTCAAAGGCAGGCGGCGGCGTCAGCGGTAGGCGGCCGTCAGCGGTAGGCGGCCGGGTCGGCGTCACCGCCCGGCTCGCGTACCTCGGTGATGAAGCGCCACACCTGGGGGCGGCTGCCGTCCGCGTCGGTGAAGCCGTACGCCTCGGCCAGCTCGCCGCTGGTCAGCGACCGCCCGGACCAGCGGCGCCGGTCGGGGTCGGCGGCCAGGGCGGCGACGGCGCGGCCGGCGTAGAGCGGCGTCTCGGAGACCAGCCAGGTGGGGTCGGCCTTGGCCTCCCGCCAGTTCTCCTCGGTGACGCCGAAGCCGTCGAGCATGGCCTCCGAGCGCAGGAAGCCGGGCGTGATGGCCACCGCCGTCCCGCCGTGCGGGCGCAGCTCGTTCGACCAGGCGAAGGCCAGCCGGTTCACCGACATCTTGGCCAGGTCGTAGTAGACGTTCTCGCGGTAGCGGGTCTGGTTGAACTCCCAGGTGCCGTCGGTGACCTCGACGACCAGCCCGTCGCCGCCGCGGATGAGCAGCGGCAGCAGGAAGCGGCTGGTGACGATGTGGGTCTCCACCGCCAGCCGCAGCAGCCGCAGCCCCTTGTCCATGTCGTGCTTCCAGACCGGGGTGTCCCACTCCCACAGGTGGTCGCTGCCCCACACGTCGTTGACCAGCACGTCGAGCCGTCCCTGCTTGCGCTCCACGCGCTCGGCCAGCGCCGCCACCTGCTCCGGGTCCAGGTGGTCCACCTGGACCGGGATGCCGGTGCCGCCGGCGGCGCTCACCCGCTCGGCGGTCTCCTCGATGGTCTCCGGGCGGCCGATCTCCGAGGGCCGCTCGCGTGTACTGCGGCCCGTGCAGTAGACGGTCGCGCCGATCTCGCCCAGGGCGACCGCGATGCCCCGTCCTGTCCCGCGGGTGGCTCCCGCTACCAAAGCAATCATGACCGCGAGCGTGCCGCCCAAAGAGGACACCTCGTGTCATGTTTTATCGCGCGACCCTGTGATAAGCACGGAGTTACCATGAACAGCGAATTCGAGCTTCGCGGGGTCAACCACATCGCGCTCGTCTGCTCGGACATGAAGCGGACGGTCGACTTCTACTCCGGCGTGCTGGGCATGCCGCTGATCAAGACCATCGAGCTGCCGATGGGCTGGGGGCAGCACTTCTTCTTCGACTGCGGCGGCGGCAACGCGCTGGCCTTCTTCTGGTTCCCCGACGCGCCGGACGGCGTGCCCGGCGTGTCCGCGCCGCGCGACCTGCCCGACCGGGGCGAGCTGGTCTCGGCCGTCGGCTCGATGAACCACATCGCCTTCGACGTGCCGCCGGAGCGTATCGAGGAGTACCGCGACCGGCTCGTCGCCAAGGGCGTGGACGTGGGCGTGCTGCTCAACCACGACGACAGCGAGTTCGGCGTGGCGCCCCGGATGCACGACGGCGTGTTCGTCCGCTCGATCTACTTCAGGGACCCCGACGGCGTCCTCGTCGAGTTCGCGGCCTGGACCCGGGCGATCGGCGGGCCCGGCGACGTGCGCCACGAGCCGCGGACGGCCGCCGACAGGACCGTCTGACGCGCGCGCCCTCGCGCCCTCGCCGGTTACCTGACCGTTCGGCGCGGCCGACCGACCGCTCACCGATCGCCGTCCGGCGGGTGGCCGTCCCGTCAGTAGAGTGCGAGGCCGGGACCTGCTGTGTCATGCCGTTTGTCTCATAGCGTGAGACCACGTCCCGACATTTAGGCCAAACCGTAATGTCCGTGACATTGGGTTTAATACCGCCGCAAAGCTAATGTCCCTCCGTTGACGCCACCTGTCAGGGCCGGTCACCGCCGGCCGCTGATCTTCGTCGTAGGAGGGTCGATGACTACCGGAGAACCCGGACAGCCACGCACCGACCGCAGCCCCTGGAACTGGCTGCTGGTCCTGCCGATCGTGCTGCCGCTGCTGACGTTCCTTTTCAACGCCGACGAGCCCCGCCTGCTCGGCTTCCCGCTGTTCTACTGGCTGCAGATCGCCTTCATCGTCGTCGGCGTCTCGTGCACCACGCTCGTCTACAGGATGACCCGATGAGCGGGCACGTGACCGAGCTGGTCGTCTTCGTCGTGCTGTTCCTGGCCGTGAGCGTCATGGGCTTCGTCGCGGCCCGCTGGCGGCGGCCGGAGACCATCGAGAGCCTGCACGAGTGGGGCCTCGGCGGGCGCAACTTCGGCTCCTGGATCACCTGGTTCCTGGTGGGCGGCGACCTCTACACCGCCTACACCTTCGTCGCGGTGCCCGCGCTGGTGTTCGGGGCGGGCGCGCTGGGCTTCTACGCGCTGCCGTACACCGTGGTGGTCTACCCGCTGGTGTTCCTGGTGCTGACCAGGATGTGGTCGGTCTCGCACGTGCACGGGTTCGTGACGCCGGCCGACTTCGTCCGGGCCCGGTTCGGCTCGCCGACGCTGGCCCTGGCCATCGCGATCACCGGGCTGGTGGCGACGATGCCCTACATCGCGCTGCAGCTCGTCGGCATCGAGGCCGTGCTCAAGTCGATGGGCATCACCGGCCACCTGCCGATCGTCATCGCGTTCGCGATCCTGGCGGCCTACACCTACCAGTCGGGGCTGCGCGCGCCCGCGCTGATCGCCTTCGTCAAGGACGCGCTCATCTACATCGTCATCCTGGTCGCGGTCCTCTACCTCCCGGCCAAGCTGGGCGGCTGGGGCTCGATCTTCGACGCGGCCAAGGCCAAGTTCGACGCCACCCCCGCGCCGGGGGACGGCATCACGCTCAACGCCAACAACCAGCTCCAGTACGTGACGCTGGCCTTCGGCTCGGCGCTGGCGCTGTTCCTCTACCCGCACAGCCTCACCGGCGTGCTGGCCTCCAAGAACCGCAACGTCATCAAGCGGAACATGTCGGCCCTGCCCGCCTACAGCCTGGTGCTCGGCCTGATCGCGCTGCTCGGCTACATGGCCATCGCGGCCGGCACCAAGCCGGTGGTCGGCGCCAACGGCCGGCCCGACACCAACACGATCGTGCCGCGCCTGTTCGACCAGCTCTTCCCCGACTGGTTCACCGGCGTGGCCTACGCGGCCATCGGCATCGGCGCGCTCGTCCCGGCCGCCATCATGTCGATCGCGGCGGCCAACCTGTTCACCCGCAACATCTACCGCGAGTACCTCAACAAGGACGCCACCGACGCCCAGGAGGCCAAGGTCTCCAAGGTCGTGTCGCTGGTGGTCAAGGTGGGCGCGGTGCTGTGCATCCTGCTGCTCGACCCGCAGTTCTCGATCGACCTGCAGCTCATCGGCGGCGTGATCATCCTGCAGACGCTGCCGGCCGTGGCGCTCGGCCTCTACACCCGCTGGTTCCACCGGGGCGGGCTGCTCGCGGGCTGGGCGGCCGGCCTCGCGGCGGGCATGTGGATGCTCTACCTCATCCCCAACCCGGCCAACGGCAAGGCGCACTTCGGCGGGTCGGCGTTCCCGCTGGCCAACTTCGGGTTCGACACCAAGATGACGCTCTACGCCGGATTCCTCGCGCTCATCGTCAACCTGGTGGTGGCGGTGCTCGGCACGCTGGCGTTCCGGGCGGCCAAGGTGGCCGACGGGCCGGACGCGACCCGGCGCGAGCACTACTTCGTGGACGAGGGCGACCCGCGGGTCAAGGACCTCGACCTGACCGGCTCGCACTGATCGGTCCACGCTGACCGGTCCACGCTGACCGGTCAGGTCTCCTCCTGGAGGTAGGCGGGGTTGGCGACCTCCAGCTTCGCCCGCACCGCCCCCTCCAGGGCCCTCACCAGCGCGTGGTCGTCGGGCAGGCCGCCGTCGCGGATGGCGGCGGCCAGCTCGGCGTCGCCGGCCACGCCCAGGGCGGCCAGCCGGGCGGCGTGCTCCTCGGCCTGGGCCCGGCCCAGCTCGATCTCCCGCTCCACCATGCCGAGCACGTTGATCGCGATCCGGGTGTGGAAGCGGGTGCGGCCCTCGACGGCCGGCAGCACGTCGGAGCCGAGGAAGTCGCGCACCGCGGCCACGAGCTGCGCCGCCGTCGGGACGTCGTGCGGGCCGGTCGTCGTCATGGTCTCCCTTCTAGCACACCCTTCCCCGGTGCGGCCGGGTCCGTTGTCGGGGCCCGATGGGACCTTTATCCGGGCCCGATGAGAGATGCGGCTAATCTGCGCTCATGAGCACTCCGTTGCCGCCCGCGCCCGTCCCGGCGCTCGCGCCCCGCCTCATCCGGGCCGAGATCTTCGTCGTGATGTCGGTGTCGCTCGGCGCGAGCGGCCTGATCGCGTTCATCCGGCTGATCGGGGCGCTCACCGCGCCGAAGGAGCTGAGGAGCCAGCACGCCGTGCTCGTCGGCTCGATGGCGCCGGGGCGGCCGTGGCTGGACCTGTCGCTCCAGCTCGCGCAGATCGCGATCGCGGTCGCGCCGGTCGGGCTGGTGGCGTACCTGCTGGTGCGTTCCGGGGAGTCGCTGCGCACGATCGGCGCCGACCTGCGCGAGCCGCGCCGGGACCTGCCGCGCGGCGTGCTGCTCGCGGCCGTGATCGGCGGCAGCGGGCTGGCGTTCTACCTGGCGGTGTGGGCCTCCGGCGTCAACCTCACCGTCGTGCCCGGCGCGCTGCCCCAGGTGTGGTGGCAGGTGCCGGTGCTGCTGCTGGCGGCGGCGCAGAACGGCGTGCTGGAGGAGGTGCTGGTCGCCGGTTACCTGCTGCACCGGCTGGGGCAGGCCGGCTGGACGCCGTGGCGGGCGGTGGTGGTGTCGGCGCTGCTGCGCGGGTCGTACCACCTGTATCAGGGGTTCGGGGGGTTCGTCGGGAACGTGGTGATGGGCGTGGTGTTCGGGCGCGCCTACCAGCGGTGGGGGCGGACGGCGCCGCTGGTCGTGGCGCACACGCTCATCGACGCGGTGGCCTTCGTCGGGTACGCGTTCCTGCGCGGCCGGGTGAGCTGGCTGCCCTGAGACCGTTGACCGGGCAACGATTCTCGGTTGAGATCCTGGCATGAGCTTCGCCGTGCCCGCCGGCGTCCGGCCGATCCGCGACGCCGTCCACGCGTTCATGACCGAGCGGGTCGAGCCCGCCGAGCCGGTGCTGCACGGCGGCGGGCCCGCCGCCGCGGCCGCCCTGGAGGAGCTGCGCGCCGAGGCCAGGAAGCAGGGCCTGTGGGCGCTCGGCCATCCGCGCGAGCTGGGCGGGGGCGGGCTGCCGTTCCTCGACTACGTCTACGTCAACGAGGTGCAGGGGCGCAGCGAGTTCGGGCAGCTCGCGCTGGGCACCTTCACGCTGCAGGACTCGCTGATGCTGCACGAGCACGCCTCGCCCGAGCAGCGCGAGCGCTACCTGGAGCCGCTGGTGCGCGGCGACATCTGGCCCAGCTTCGCCATGACCGAGCCGGGCGTGTCCAGCTCCGACCCCACGCAGATCCGCACCTCGGCCACGCTCGACGGCGACGAGTGGGTGATCGACGGGCACAAGTGGTTCACCACCGGGGCGTCGCGGGCGGCGTACACGACCGTGATGTGCCGCACCGAGCCCGACGCGCCGCCGCACCGGGCCTTCTCCATGATCCTGGTGCCGACCGACACGCCCGGCTACACGATCGTGCGCGAGACGCCCGTGCTCGGGCTGGACGGCGCGCACTGCGAGGTGCGCTACGACGACGTGCGCGTGCCGGCCGCGAACCTGCTGGGCGAGCGGGGGCAGGGGTTCGTGATCGCGCAGAGGCGGCTCGGGCCGGGGCGGATCTTCCATTGCATGCGCTGGCTCGGGCAGGCGCAGCGTGCCTTCGACCTGATGTGCCGGCGGCTGCACGAGCGCACCGCCTTCGGCGAGCCGCTGGCGGACAAGCAGCTCATGCGCCAGCACGTGTTCGACTCCTACGCCGAGATCCAGTCCGCCCGGCTGCTCACCCTGCACGCCGCCGAGGCGATCGACGCGGGGTCGGACGCGCGGGTGGAGATCGGGGCGATCAAGGTCGTCGGGGCGCGGACCCTGCACAACGTCATCGACCGGGCCATCCAGGTGCACGGGGCCGCCGGGCTGACGCCGGACACGCCGCTGGACCGGATGTACCGGCACGCGCGGGCCGGGCGCATCTACGACGGGCCGGACGAGGTGCACATCGACTCGGTGGGCCGGCGGATCCTGGGCGCGTACGCGGCGGGCGGCAACTGGGAGTTCGGCCTCCGATGAACGGGCCACGGGCCACCGCCACCGGCCCGCGAACAGGCCCGCGAACGGGGTCACGGGCGGGGTCGTAGGCGCGGTGGCGGGAGGGGCAGTGGGCGGGACGGCGGGCGGGGTCGCGGACGCGGTCATGGACGCGGTCGTGGACGGGGTGTTCGGGCCGGGGGCGGCGATCGCCTCCCGGGCGCGGCTGCCCGGCGGGGCGTCGCGGGAGACGTGGGCGCTGGACGTCGTCGCGCCGGACGGGCGGCGGCACGAGCTGGTGCTGCGGCTGGACTCCCCCGGCGGCGCCGGCGAGGCCGGGACCACGCTGGCGGCCGAGGCACGCCTCATGCGCGCGGCCGCGCGGGCGGGGGTCCCGGTACCGCGCGTCCTCGCGGACGGCACGGTCGCGGGCGGGGCGGTGGGGCTGGGGGGCGGGGTTGCCGGTGGGGTGCCGTACGTGCTCATGGAGCGGGTCGCCGGGGAGACCATTCCGCGCAGGATCCTGCGCGACGACGCCTACGCCGCCGCCCGGCCCCGGCTGGCCGCGCAGTGCGGGCGGGCGCTGGCCGCCGTCCACCGGATGCCGCTGTCCTGCCTCCCGGACGACTCCCGGGCGGGGGACGACCCGCTGCGGCGCTGGCGCGACGTGCTCGACCTGCTGGGCGAGCCGCACCCGGTGTTCGAGCTGGCGCTGCGGCGGCTGGCCGCGTCCCGGCCGCCGGGCGGGCGGCGCACGGTGGTGCACGGCGACTTCCGCAACGGCAACCTCGTCGTCGGGCCCGAGGGCGTCCGGGCCGTGCTCGACTGGGAGCTGGCGCACGCCGGCGACCCCCTGGAGGACCTGGGGTGGCTGTGCGCGAAGGCGTGGCGGTTCGGCTCGCCGCTGCCGGTCGGCGGGTTCGGCGGCTACGACGAGCTGATCACCGCGTACGAGGAGGCGAGCGGCGCCGAGGTGGACCGCGACGCGCTGCGCTGGTGGGAGACCTTCGGCGTGCTCAAGTGGGGCGTCATCTGCGTCATGCAGGCCATGCGGCATCTGCGCGGCGGCGCCCGCTCGGTGGAGCTGGCGGCGATCGGCCGCCGGGTGTGCGAGAGCGAGTGGGACCTGCTGCGGATGCTCCAGGGCCACGCCTGAGCCCGTCCGGGCGGCCGGCGGCGACGCCGTGGCGACGGCGCGGTCGTGGCGAGGGCGCGGTCGCGGGGGCGGCGCGCTCACGTACGCCCGGTGGCGCGGGAGGCCGCCGCGCCCCGGGGGGCGAGCCCGCGCCGCGGCGGGGCGACGGCGGCGGCGACCACGTCCACCAGGCCCTCCACGACCTGGTCGCGGTCGAGACCCGGGTGCTCCAGCCACCAGTCGCCGGCGGCCTGCACCATGCCGACGAACGCGTGCCCCAGCACCTGCGCCCGCACCGGGTCGGGCACCGCCCGCTCGGCGGCCAGCACGCCGCCCAGCTCCTCGCCGAGGCCGCGGACCAGGGAGGTCATGTGGGAGCGGGTGCGGACGTCCTCGGCGCCGGCCCGGTGGAACAGGAAGCGGTAGAGGTTGGCGTTGGCCGAGAGAAGGTCGAGGTAGGCGGTGACGGTGGCCCGCGCGCGGGCGCGCAGGTCCGTGCCCGCCTCGGCGAACAGGGGGCGGAGCTGGGCGATCACGGTGCGCACGTGGCGGTCGGCCAGCGCCTCGTACAGGCCGCTCCGGTCGCCGAAGTGGCGGTAGAGGATGGGCTTGGTGACGCCGGCGGCGGCCGCGATGGCCGCCATCGACACCTCGGGGCCCTCGGCGGCGATGACGCGGTCGGCCGCGTCGAGCAGTGCCCTGCGCCGAGCCGGGTCCCGTCCGTTCACCGCCTCAGGATAGATCGCCGGCCGTGCGGGAGCAGCGCCGAGAGCACCAGGACGATGCCGGTCAGCGCGTACAGGCCGGTCAGGCCGGCCAGCGTGCCGGGCGGCTCGGCCGCCTCCGCCCACGGCGCCGCGTCCGGCCGCGACCAGGGCAGGCCGCCGGCGTCCGCGTACGGGAGGGTGGCCGCGGCGGAGATCGCGTCGGCGGCGTCGAGCGCGAACAGCACGCCCGCGGCCAGCAGCGGCAGGCCGCACGCCAGTGCCGCCGCGGGCCAGGCGGCCAGGAGCGTGACGATCGCCGCCACCGCCATGAGCAGGCCGAGCCCGGCGGGCGCGGGACCGGCGGCGACCGTGCCCGCCCGCAGGGCCCGCGCGGCGGCCTCGGTGAGGTAGTACACGGGGACGAGGGCCGCCAGCCCGGCGGCGCCGCCCAGCAGATGCCACATGCCACGGCTCACACCGGCCAGTCTCCCCGCCCCGCCGCTTCCCTACTCGGGTCCGGCCACATCAGGACAGGAGCGTTCGCCCAGGTCAGAACCGTTATGGGAGGCAGAGTCGGCTTCGGTCGGTTAGCGTCGGATCATGATGGACAACACCGGTACGGGCCCAGGGCCCATCACCCCCGACGGATCCCCGGTCGAGTTCTACCGCCACCTCGGCGCCGGCGCCGAGCCCGACGTCATCGCCGGGGCCACCCCGCCCGGCGGCACGGTGCTGGAGCTCGGATCGGGCGTCGGCCGGGTGACGCATCCCCTGGTCGAGCGCGGCTTCCGGGTGGTGGCCGTGGACGAGTCCCCCGAGATGCTGGCCTGCGTGCGCGGCGCCGAGACCGTGCTCGCGCGGGTGGAGGAGCTGCGGCTGGAGCGGCGCTTCGACACCGTCGTCCTGGCCTCGCAGTTCGTCAACACCGTGGACGACGGGGTCCGGCGCGCGCTGCTGGAGACGTGCGCCCGGCACGTGGCGCCGGGCGGGTCGGTGCTGCTGCAGTGGGTGCCGGCCGAGGGGCACGACCGCTGGCACGTGGGCACGGGACGCGCCGACGGCGACGTGACGATCACGATGGCGGCCGTCGAGCAGGTCTCCCCCGGGATCTTCGAGGCCACCATGCGCTACACCTACGGCGGCGACAGCGGCGGGACCAAGGTGTGGACCCAGTCGTTCTCGTCCCGGCGGCTGACCGACGACGAGCTGGCGGCCGAGCTGGCCGCCGTCGGGCTGCGGCTGGAGCGGTTCCTGACCGAGGACCGTACGTGGGCCGAGGCCCGCCCCCTTACAACGTAGATTCACGAAACGCCGCGAATTTACTGGAAAATGCTGGGACTGTTGGTACGCTCGCGCCATGAGTGACCGGCTGGACGATCTCGAACGGAGGATCGACGAGCTGCGGGCCGGGGTACGCAGGGCCGTGCGGGCCAGGGACGGCGCCGCCGCCCGCCGGCTGCGGGCCGAGCTGCGCGCCGCCGAGCGGTCCTGGGACGCCCTGGTCGGCGGCGAGCAGCCCGACGACGCGCCCGCCGCCCGGAAGGCGCTCCCGCTGGTCACCGTCCGCGAGCAGGTCCACCAGGGGCTGCGGCTGCTCGGCGCGACCGCCCAGCCGCGGCTGGTGGTGGCGGTGAGCGAGGCGTTCCTCGGCGGCACCATCCGCAGCGCCCAGCTCACCAGCCTGCGCAGGGACGAGGAGCGCTCGTTCCGCTCCGCGCCGTTCGGGCGGCCCTACTACCTGTGCGCGGCGCTGACCGACCGCCTCTCCCCCGCCCGCGGCCTGCTCACGCTGAGCACCTGGCCGCTGGAGCGGCGCGTGGTCGGGCCGCTCAGCCCCCGCGTCGACTTCCTGACCTGCGCGATCGCGGTCGCCTCGCACCAGGGCGCCCGTGAGCCGGCCGACCCGCGGGCGGTCCGGCTGCTGCTGCGCATGGCCAGGAACATCCCCGGCGCCACCGACACCGCCCTGGGTCCGCCCGATCCCGCCCGGGTCGTCCGGGCCGCCCGCGCCGAGCTGGCCGTGCACGCCGAGCGCGACACGCGCGACCGTGCCGAGCTGGCCCGGCGCGCAGAGCGGCAGCTCGACGACGCCGCCCGCCTGTTCGGCGCCGCTACGCTGAGCATGATCAAGAAGGAGTACGCCACGTGAGCGGCTTGAAGCGCGAGGGCGACCCCATGCACCGGCTGGACGCGCTGCGCGGCACGACGCCGCCACGCCCCCACGACGCCCGCGCCATCGCGGCCCTGGCCGCCAACCCCGGGTGCACCCGCCGCGCCCTCATGGACGGCGCCGGCCTCGACAAGGACGCCGCCGCCCGGCACCTCGGCTTCCCCGCGCCGTTCGGGCAGTCGCCGTTCGCGATCACCCGCGGCAACGCGTTCGAGGCGCTGGTCAAGGCCGACGGGTGCGCGGAGCTGCTGCGGCTGCTGCGCGAGCTGCTGAGCCTGCCGGTCTCCGAGGTCGCCTACCACGACGTGCAGAACGTCGGGCAGGACGCCGACGCCAGGGTGGGGGCGCACCTGCGCCACGCGCACACCCGCGCCCTGGTCGACCGGGCCGCGCGCGGCGAGCACGACGCCGGCACGCTCTACGACCACCCGCTGCTCGCCCTGGACATCGCCGGCCACACCGCCTACCTGGAGCCCGACGTGGTGGCCTTCCAGCTCGGCGGCCGCTTCCACATCGTGGAGATCAAGTCGTTCGCGGTGATCGACGGTCAGGCCGACCCGGCGGCGGTGGCCGGCGCGGCCCGGCAGGCGGCGGTGTACGTGCTGGCGCTGCGCACGCTGCTGGAGGAGCTGGGCCACGACCCGCTGCGGGTCTCCCACGAGGTGGTGCTGGTCTGCCCGGAGAACTTCGCCAACCGCCCGGTCGCGACCCTGGTGGACGTGCGCAGGCAGCTCGCCGTGCTGCGCCGCCAGCTCTCCCGGATGACCCGGCTGGACCGGCTGATGGACGGCCTGCCCGACGACCTCACCTTCGACCTGCGCCCCGGCGAGGACGGCCGCCCCACCAGGCCGGTCGCCGAGCTGGCCGACGCGCTGCGGCGCACCACCGCCCGCTACGCGCCCGAGTGCCTGTCCACCTGCGACCTGTGCTTCTTCTGCCGCGACGAGGCCCGCCAGGAGGGCGCCTCCGACCTGCTGGGCCGGCAGGTGCGCGACGAGCTGGGCGGGGTGGCGTCGGTGGCCGAGGCCCTGGGCCTGGCCGACGGCACCCGCGAGCCGGCCGAGGGCCAGGAGGAGATCGCCCGGCTGCTGCGCGCCGCCGAGCGCCTGCGCAGGGAGTGCCTCGGGAGTGTGTGACAAGTGAGCCTGCTGACCTCGCTGGCCCGGCTGCGGGCCCTGGACGAGGGCATCGCCCAGCCGATCGCGACCGTGCGGCACTGCCACCTGTCGCCGCGGCCGATGGTGTTCATCCCGCTCCGGCTGTCCGGCGAGGCCGCCGCGCCGCTGGCGGCCATGCTCGGCGACGACCGCGACCGGCCGCGGCTGCTCGTGGTGCCCCAGCCGCGCAACCGCGACCTGCGCTTCGCCTGGGCGGCGGAGCTGGCCGGGGTGCTGCTGCCGTACGTCGAGGGTTTCACCCGCGACACCGAGACGGTCGAGCGGCGCGGCGGCGACCCGTACGAGCGGGTCCTGGACGCGCCGCAGCTCGTCGTGCCCAACACCGGCGGCGTGGCCTTCACCCGGCTGCTCGGCCGCTCGACCCGCTTCCGCCGCGCCGACGGCCCCTACCCGGTGCCGGAGTCGGTGCCGCTGCTGGGCCGGTGGCTGACGTACTTCGCCGAGCGGGCCGCCTACCCGGGCTCCTCGCTCATGCTGGCCGCGACCGAGGAGCTGGGCCGGCACTGGGCCAGCGGGCAGAGCGGGCTGGAGGACGGCAACCTGGCCGCCCTGGTCGGCTGGATCACCGAGGGGCCGAGCGAGGAGGCCGAGGACCCGCTCGTGTGGCCGCCCGCCGGCCCGGCGACGGACCCGGGGTTCGACGCGGAGGTGCTGGCCCCGGCGATCGAGAGCGGGTCGGCCGAGCGCGTGGCCGAGGCGCTGCGCACCCAGCTGGAGCCGACCTGGCGGCTGGTGTGGCGGGCGATCGACCTGCTGGCGGGGCTGGAGCCGGGGGCGAGCGTGGCGCAGCGGTGGGAGCAGGACCGCGGCTCGTTCAGCGCGATGGCCGACAGCCTCGCCGAGGGCGGGCCGCCGCAGCCCCGCAGGGACGGCGCGGTGGCCGCCGCGGCCCGGCTGGCCCGTATGGAGCGCGCCCAGGCCGGCTACGAGGTGCAGCGCGCCTACGACGACCCGCTGGTGATGGCCGACTACCGGCTGACCGGGGAGGCGTTCGCCGGCGAGGTGATCGAGACCGTTCCCGACAACGCCGAGGGCGAGGGCCGCTCGCGCAAGCTGCGCCCGCTGGTGGTGCTCAAGACCGACGACCCGGTGCTGCTCGCCCCCGGCACGGCGCTCGGCACCCCGCAGCGCCGCGCTCAGGGCGCGGAGCTGGTGGAGGCACACGAGGGCCTGGTCACCATCAAGATCACCAAGGGCATGGGGAGGGGGAAGACTCCCGCGCCGGGCTCGGTGCCGGAGGTCGGCGAGCGGGTCTGCTACACCTCGCTCACCGGCGACTTCCAGGGCTCGCCCGCCCTGCCCGACGCCGAGGCCACGCCGTGGACGCACGGCGGCCCGCCCCAGGAATACGTGCCCGACGACGAGGACGCCCAGGAGGAGTGGTCGTGACCACCGGTCCCACCCGCAGCCCCGAGCAGGTCATCGCGGCCGTGCTGGCCGACCTGCCCCGGCACCGGGGCGTGGTGGTGGACTCCCCGCCGGGCGCGGGCAAGTCCACGCTGGTAGTGCGCGCCGCGGCGCACCTCGCGGCCACCGGCGAGCCGCTGATGATCGTCGCGCAGACCAACGAGCAGGTCGACGACCTGGTGGTGCGCATCAGCGACAGGCATCCGCACCTGACGGTGGGGCGGCTGTCGGCGAGCGGGTACGCGCCCCCGCCGCGCCTGCTGGAGCTGGGCGGCGTGCGGGTCGGCACCCGCGTCCAGGACCTCGGCGACCCGGACATCGTCATCGCCACCGCCGACAAGTGGGCGTGGATCGGCGAGCGGCGGTGGCCGTGGGCGATCGTGGACGAGGCGTACCAGATGCGCTCGGACAAGCTGCTGCGCATCGCGGGGCTGTTCGAGCGGGCGCTGTTCGTGGGCGACCCGGGGCAGCTCGACCCGTTCTCGATCGTGGACGGCGACCGCTGGTCGGGGCTGTCGTGGGACCCGCTGCAGAGCGCGGTGTCGGTGCTGCTGCGCCACAACCCCGACCTGCCGGTGCACCGGCTGCCGGTGTCGTGGCGGCTGCCGGCCACGGCCGCGCCGGTGGTGTCGCGGGCGTTCTACCCGTTCACCGGGTTCCGTTCGGGCACCGGGCCGGGTGAGCGGCGGCTGGAGCTGGCCACCGGCGGCATGGGCACCGCGCACGACCGGGCGCTGGAGGAGGCGGCCCGCTCCGGCTGGGCGCTGCTGGAGCTGCCCAACCGGCACACGGTGCGCACCGACGGCGAGGCGGTGCGGGCGGTGGCGCTGCTGGCCGCGCGGCTGTTGCAGCGCGGCGCGGTGGCGGGCTCGGAGCAGGGCGAGCGGCCGGTCACCGCCGACCGGATCGCGGTCGGGGCCGCGCACCGCGACCAGGTGGCGGCGATCCGGGCGGCCGGCCTGCCGCCGGAGGTCACCGTGGACACCGCCAACCGCCTGCAGGGCCGCGAGTACGACGTGACGATCGTGCTGCACCCGCTGTCGGGGCGGCGCGACGCGACGGCCTTCCACCTGGAGTCGGGGCGGCTGTGCGTGCTGGCCTCCCGGCACCGGCACGCCTGCGTGGTGGTGGCCAGGGCCGGGATCGCCGAGCTGCTGGACGCCCACCCGTCGGCCGAGCCGGTGCAGCTCGGCGTGCCGGTGAAGTTCCCCGACGGGTGGGAGGCGAACCAGGCGGTGCTGGAGCACCTGTCCCGGCACCGGGTCCGGGCGGACTAGCGCCTGGACCCGCACCCCTGCCGGCGGGACATTTGTCGGTTATCCGGCACTTATTGGCAGTTTGCGCATGGTGGATGGCCGGCGGGGCCCCCTACCGTCGAGACATCGAGATCACCGGACGGGGAGGGTGAGGCGACATGCGGGCACAGATGCTCAAGGCGATCGGCGGGACGCTTGCCGCGCTGGCGCTGGCCACGGCACCGGCGTACGCCGGCACCACGGCGGGGGCGGCGGCCGGGAGCACGGCCCGGGCGGGGGCGTCCGCCTGCGGCTACTACGAAGAGGGCGGGGAGTCCTACTACAACCACTGTGGCAACAGCCTCGTGGTGATCCGGGTCGAACGGTGGCTCGGGATGCCGGGCTCCGACTGGTGCGTCGCGCCCGGCACGACCCATCTCGGCCACAGCTACGAGATCAAGTACGCCTGGTACACGGGCAGGCTCTGCTTCTCGTAAGGGCCGGACGCGGCACCGGCCGGGCACGGCATCGGCCGGACGCGGCGGCGGTCAGACCCGGCACCGGTCAGACGCGGCACTGGTCAGACGCGGCGGCGCCAGACGTCGAAGGCCAGCACCTGGCGCATGCCGGCCGACTCGTACAGGCCGAGCGCCGGGGTGGTGTTGTTGGAGTCGACGTGCAGGATCGTGCCCTTGCGGCCGCGGGCGGCGTCGGCGGCGAAGGCGTGCCGCAGCAGGAACCGGCCGAGCCCGCGCCCGCGGAACTCCGGCAGCACGGCGAGCGTGGCGACGTAGCCGCAGCCCTGGTCGGGCAGGAACTGGTCGCTGCCGATCACCAGCCCGGCCGGGCGGCCGTCGATCCTGGCCACGGTGAGCTGGCTCCAGTCGGTGGCGCTCTGGGCCTGGCGGCGCTCGTACCACTGCTCGTAGGTGGTGGGGACGAAGCCGAAGTGCTCGGCGAAGCCCTCCTGGTGGACGCGGTGCGCCTCGCGCCGCACCTCCTCGCTCTCGCCGGTGTGCAGGGTGAGCCCGGCGGGCACGGCCGGCGGCTCGACCGGCCCCGAGAAGTCGATCCGCATGCGGTGGAAGCTGGTGCCCGGCTCGAAGCCCCGCTCCTTGAGCAGGGTCTGCTTGCCGTGGTCGGCGCGGTAGGTACCGACGTGGACGGTGGCGCCGTCGTGGCCGCGCTCGGCGGCCAGCTCGCGGGCCCGGCCGAGCACCTTCTCCCACAGCGGCGCGGACAGCTCCGGCGCGCCGGGGCGGACGATGACGTCGGCGTCCACCAGGTCGCTGTCGCCGTTGGCGCAGGCCCACGCCGAGGCGAGCAGGCGGCCGCCGGGCTCCTCGGCGAGCCAGCCGTCCCTGTCCCGGTCGAAGGCGGGCTCGACGAGCTCGTCCTCGACGTCCTGAAGGGTCATGTCCGGCGCGCCGAGCACCGCGCTCTCGTAGGCCGAGATGAGGTCGTACATGGCGGCCGCGTCGTCCAGTCGTGGCCGTCGGAAGGTATGCATGTGGGCAATTGTCCACAAAGCACCCAGCGAGTACCTCTCGTTTTCCGCCGCGCGGGCTAGGCTGTGGGCGTGCTCCAGGGCATCCCGCTGCGCATCGAGGTCGCCGCGCCGGACGCGACGACCGTCGCCCTCGCGCTCAGCGGCGACCTCGACCACGCCTCGGTGCCCCAGCTCACGGCCCTGGCGTTCGCGGAGGGCTACCGCCGCATCGACGTCGATCTGTCGGCGCTGACCTTCATCGACTCCTCGGGCCTGGCCGCGCTGGTGCGCCTGCAGCAGCGGGCCGCGGCCGCCCAGGCCGTGGTGCACCTGGTGGCGCTGACGCCCTACCTGCGCGGGCTGCTGGCGATGACCGCGGTCGACCGGATCTTCATCCTGCCACCGGGTTGACCTGCTCGGCCTGCCCCGACTCCACCGGCGCGCCGCCGCGCAGCGGGATCTCCTTGATGAACGCCGCCAGCACCGGCACCACGATCGCGAACGCGATGGCCCACCAGAAGACGCCCGAGATGGAGGTGGCCAGCGCCTCCAGCAGCCCGGTGCGCTGCTGCGCGGGGAGCTGGGCCAGCGCCGCCGGGTCCATCCGGCCGCCGGCCCCCGCCATGCGCCCGGCCGCCTGCGGGCCGAACCTGCCGGTCAGCTCGGAGGTGAAGTGGCTGTTGAAGACCGCGCCGAAGACCGACACCCCGAACGAGCCGCCGATCGAGCGGAAGAACGTGGTCGCGCTGCTGGAGACGCCGAGGTCGCGCTGCTCGACGCTGTTCTGCGCGATGAGCAGGGTGGTCTGCATGAGGAAGCCCATGCCGAGGCCGAGCACCGCGATGTAGACGCCGGTCTGCCAGGACGGCGTGCTCACGTCCATCGTGGACAGCAGCCACATGCCCGCGGCCATGCCGACGCCGCCGATGACCGGGTAGATCTTGTATCTGCCGGTGGCGGTGATGGCCCGCCCGACGAACAGCGACACGACCATGGCCGCGGCCATCATCGGCAGCAGGAGCAGCCCCGAGTTGGTGGCGCTGGCGCCCTGCACGGTCTGCTGGAACAGCGGCAGGAAGTTGATCGCGCCGAACATGGCGAAGCCGAGCAGGAAACCGATGGCCGAGATCAGCGTGAAGTTACGGATGCGGAAGAGCTGCAGCGGCATGATCGGCTCGGCGGCGCGGCGCTCGACCAGCACGAACAGCACGAGCGTGAGCACGGCGACCGCGGCCAGGGCGAGGATCTGCCAGGAGCCCCAGGCGTACTGGTTGCCGCCCCAGGTGGTGATGAGCACCATCGCGGTGATGCTGACGGACAGCAGGATCGCGCCCGCCCAGTCGATGCGCACCCGCTGGTGGACGCTCGGCAGGTGCAGCCGGGCCGCGATGAGCAGCAGCGCGACCGCGCCGACCGGGAGGTTGACGTAGAAGGCCCAGCGCCAGTCGAGGTGGTCGGTGATGAAGCCGCCGACCAGCGGGCCGGCGATCATCGCCAGCGACATGACCCCGGCCATGATGCCCTGGTACTGGCCGCGCTCGCGGGGCGGCACCAGGTCGCCGATGATGGCCATGACGTTCACCATGAGGCCGCCGGCGCCGAGGCCCTGGACCGCGCGGAAGGCGATCAGCTCGGCCATGCCGCCGCCGGGGCCGCCGAGCAGGTCCGAGCCGGCCATGCCGCACAGCGCGGAGCCGATCATGAAGATGACGATCGAGATCAGGAAGATGGTCTTGCGGCCGTACAGGTCGCCGATCTTGCCCCAGATCGGGGTCGAGACGGTGGTGCCCAGCACGTACGCCGTGACCACCCAGGACAGGTGCGTCAGCCCGCCTAACTCGCCCACGATGCGGGGCATCGCGGTGCCGACGATCATGTTGTCCAGCATCGCCAGGACCATGGCCAGCATGAGCCCCGGCAGGACCACCATGACCTCGCGGCGCCGTCCCCCGCTCTGCGTCACGGGCTCCCCCATGTTCCCCCCTTGTTGATCTTGCTTACTTGCCGCCCGGCAAGCATAGAATAAGGTAGATACTTACTTACCGGCCGTCAAGTTGAAATAGGTGCAAAGTGCGGGAAGACACGCGGACCCGGATTCAGGAGGTAGCGCTGCGGCTCTTCACCGAGCAGGGGTACGAGGCGACCTCGTTGCGGGAGATCGCCGAGGAGCTCGGCGTGACCAAAGCGGCCCTTTACTACCACTTCAAGACCAAGGACGACATCGTGGCGAGCCTGGTCGACCTGCTCGTGGCCGAGACCGAGGAGCTGGTGGAGTGGGTCCGTTCGCGTCCGAAGACCCCCGAGACCCGCCTGGAGCTCCTGGAACGCTACGCCGAGAACCTGGCCAGGCCCCGCCACCTGGAGATCACCCGTTTCCTGGAGCGCAACCAGACGGCGCTGCGCGCCCACCCCAAGCTCATCAAGATGCGCGAGGCGATGCTGGCCCTGACCGCGGAGCTGAGCGAGCCCGGCGCGGACCCGGTGGAGCGGATCAGCCGCTCGCTGGCGCTGTTCGCGTTGCACGCGGGCAAGTGGATGCGGCCGCAGGACGACCTCACCGAGGACGAGATCGCCAAGGCGTCCATGGAGGTGGCCAGGCGGCTGCTGGAAGCCTGACCCGCTCCGCGATCCCGCACGATTGGGCCGGGCGATCTCGGGCAGGAGGGCACCCACACATCCGCGAGGAAGGAGAACCGGTGGAGGCCTCGATAGCGCTCCGGCTGCCCCGGGATGCCGCGAGCGTCCCGCTGATCCGGCAGATGCTGGACGGCACGCTGCGCTCGCTCGGCGTCGAGCACCAGATCCGCGACGACATCGAGCTCATGCTCACCGAGGCTTGCTCCAATGTCATCCGGCACGCAGAGCCCAGTGACGAGTACACCGTCAGCGCCACCGTCCACGACGACCGGTGCTACATCCGCGTCGTCGACACCGGCGACGGCTTCGACCCGGCCGAGCTGAAGGAGCCCGAGCCGGGCGCCGAGCACGGGCGGGGGCTGCAGATCATGCGCGCGCTCGCCGACGACATCCGCTTCACCAACAAGAAGGAGAACGGCGCGGTGGTGTGCCTGGAGAAGCGGCTGCGGTTCATGCCGGGCGCGGCGGGGCCGCACCTCATGGCCAGCGACGGCCGCTCCCCCTCCCACGCTCCCCGCTGACCCCTTCACCCCACCGGGGCCCCTTCACCCCACTGGCTTCCCCGCCCCCCGCTCCTCGCCTGGCGCTCTCCTCCACTCGTCCTTCCCCTGCCTTTTCCCCTGCCCGCGCGGGGCCCGAGGGGCGGGTCAGCGGGGTTCCAGGGAGCGGTGCTCGCGGGAGAGGGAGCGGACGGGGGGCCGGGAGCCGTGCGGGTCGCCGTGTGGGTCGGGGGGCCGGGAGCCGTGCGGGTCGGGGGCGCCCAGGCGGAAGTGGCGCCGTAGCCGCGGGGTGCCGCCGGTCAGCTCGCCGCGCCGCCGTTCGGGCACGCCGTCCCCGCTGAGCCTGACCGTCAGCCGTCCGTCCCGGCGGGTCAGCCGCCGCCACCGGCGCCGCCAGTCGACCATCGATCCGGCCATGGCCACGAGCGCGACCAGGGCGATCACGGCGATGGCGGCGACCGCGACGACGAAGAGCACGAGCACGACCACCAGGGACCCGATAACGCCGAGCACGTCCAACATTTGCCGAGAAGTGCCCGCCCACCAGCTATTTATGCCGATTTCTGGGGATAGTTCGCTCTTACCCGAGGGCACCCGTCATTCGATGATGAGTCCTGACTGGTCAAGGCGGCCGGGCAGCAGGTCGAGCCGGCGCAGGATGACACCCTCGCGCAGCGCCCACGGGCACACCTCCAGCCGGTCCACCTCGAACAGGTCCATGGCCGCGTCCGCGACCAGCGCCCCGGCGGCGAGCTGCGCCGCCCGTCCCTCCGAGACGCCCGAGAGCTGCGCCCGCTCGGCCGACCTCATCGTGGTGAGCTTGACCGCCCAGTGGGCCATGTCCTGGCGGGAGAGCCAGCGCGGCACGTACAGGCCGTCGCTGGAGGGCGCGGCCCCGGCGATCCTGGCGAGCTGCTTGAAGGTCTTGGAGGTGGCCACGGCGCGGTCGGGCTCGCCGTAGCGGGCGACCGAGCCGACGGTGCGGGCGATCTCGGTGCGCACGTGCCGGCGCAGCGCGCGCACCTCCTCGGCGGAGGGCGGGTCGGCGGTGAACCAGCCGCGGGTCAGCCGCCCGGCGCCCAGCGGCAGCGAGACGGCCACGTCGGGCTCCTCGTCCACGCCGGCCGCGATCTCCAGCGAGCCGCCGCCGATGTCGAAGGCCAGCAACCGCCCCGACGACCAGCCGAACCAGCGGCGCACGGCGAGGAAGGTCAGCCGGGCCTCGTCGCGGCCGGACAGCACCTCGATGTGCACGCCGCAGCCGTCCTCGACGCGGCTCAGCACCTCTTCGCCGTTGGCCGCCTCGCGCACGGCGGAGGTGGCGAAGGCCAGCAGGTTCTCCACGCCCTTGTCCTCGGCGAGCTGGACGGCCTCCTTGACGAAGGCGCACAGCCGCTCGATGCCCCTCTCGGCGAGCCGGTTGTCCTCGCCGAGGTACTCCGTCAGGCGCAGCCCCTCCTTGTGCGAGTACGCGGGGATGGGCCGGGCGCCGCGGTGGGCGTCCACGACCAGGAGGTGAACGGTGTTCGAACCGATGTCCAGCACGCCGAGTCGCATGGAGCAGACGCTACCGCTCCACAGGTTTCACGGCGAAACGCAGACGAATGTGGTCGAAGGTGGCAGGCAGGGGGTCCTCCAAGGTGAGGGAGGGGACGGCTGAGCGCTCGCGCAGGAACGCCCGCAGCAGGGCGGAGGTCGTGGACAGCACCAGCTCGCGCGCCGGGCAGGCGGCGAACCCGGCGCTGAAGGGCACCCCGGCCCAGGCGTCACCGCCGCCGAGCCACAGCTCCGGGCGGTAGGCGTCGCCGGGCTCGGCGCGGTTGACGTACGGGGCGTAGATCACCACCAGCGTGCCCTCGGGCAGGTCCCACGGGTTGGGGCCGGCGACGTCGCGCAGGATGGCGGGCGTGGTGGGCCACAGCCGCAGCGACTCCAGGACGCTCGCCCGCGGGAACCCGCCGTCCCGGGGAAGGCCGTCGCCGTGGAAGGAGGCGAGCAGGGCCAACGCCCGGTAGCCGGCGATCCCGGCCGCGTCGAAGGCGAACAGCCAGTGCGGCACCTGCCCCTCGGCGTGCACCTCCGGCGTGGCGCGCGCCGCGGCGAGCCTGGCGGCCAGGCTGCCCGGCTCGGCACGTTCCAGGTGCGCGGCCAGGCGGCGGCGGAAGGCGTCGCGGACGTCGGTGCGGTGGCCGCGCAGCGAGGACCAGTTGGCGTCGCGGCGCAGCCGGTCGAGCAGGGCGGTGAGCCGCACGTCGTCGCGGGCGGCGTCGCCGAGCACCACGCGGCGGGCGATCCGCCCGTGCGCGGCGTGCCACTGGGGCCAGGTGAGCGTGCCCGCGCGGGGCAGCAGGGCGCTCTCCTCCTCCGCCACGTGGTCGAACGCGCCCGCGCCCGGGCACAGCACCCGCTCGTTCAGCTCCCGCCGCCGCTCGCGCAGCCCGGGCTCGCGGGTGATGAGCACGCCGTCGGGCTGGAAGTGCGCGAGCGCGCCGCGCTTCTCGGCGTTGGCCGGGGTGAAGGCCCGGTCCTCCAGCACCCGCCGCACGTCCGCGGCGGCGAGCGGCAGCACGGCCAGGCCCCGGCCGGGCAGGCGGGCCAGCAGCGGGCCGTCCCCGTACCGCGCACGCAGCCGCCCGAGCAGCCGCACCGCTCGGGCGTCGGCGTCGGCCATCCCGGCCAGGCGCACCGCTCCCGGGCGGCGGATGACCGGGCCCTGCGCCACGGTCGGCAGCACCAGCGTGGCGGCCAGCGCGAGCGACTGCGCGGGGGTGATCAACGGCAGCCGCGTGATCGTGGGCATGTTCCAGGGACTACCCTTCCTTGGTGGCATGACACGTTTGGGGGGGCTTTGAGCGCTTGCTGTGGTCCGAGCAGGGACGGCGCCACGGGATCGCACCCGCAGCCCGCCGTGCTCGCCGCGCCCGCCGCGCCCGCCGCCGGGCAGGCGGGGCCGGCGGCGGGATCGGCGGCGCGGCGGCCGGCGCCGCGCGGCATGGTACGCGTCCCGGGCGGCACGTTCCTCATGGGCGGCGACGACCCGGACGGCCGGCCGGAGGACGGCGAGGGCCCGGTCCGCGAGGTGCGGCTGGACCCGTTCCTCATCGATCCGGCGTGCGTGACGAACGCGCAGTTCGCCACGTTCGTCAAGGACACCGGGTACGTCACCGAGGCCGAGCGGATCGGCTGGTCGTTCGTCTTCCGCCAGTTCGCCGCGGCCGGGGTCATGGACGCCACCGTGCCCGGCGCGCCCTGGTGGGCGGGCGTCGAGGGGGCGTCCTGGCGCGCCCCCGAGGGGCCGGGCTCGTCGATCGGCCACCGGCAGAACCACCCGGTCGTGCACGTCTCGTGGAACGACGCGCACGCCTACGCGACGTGGGCCGGCAAGCGGCTGCCCACCGAGGCGGAGTGGGAGATGGCCGCCCGCGGCGGGCTGGAGCGCCGGCGTTACCCGTGGGGCGACGAGCTGGCGCCGAACGGGCGGCAGCGGTGCAACATCTGGCAGGGCCACTTCCCCACGGCGCCGAGCAAGGGGACGATGCCGGTCAAGTCGTTCCAGCCCAACGGCTACGGGCTGTACAACGTCTCCGGCAACGTGTGGGAGTGGACGGCCGACTGGTGGGCCACCGGCTGGCCGCCGTACGCCGAGAACCCGGCCGGGCCGGCCGAGGGCACGGCCAAGGTGATGCGCGGCGGGTCGTACCTGTGCCACGACTCCTACTGCAACCGCTACCGGGTCGCCGCGCGCACCTCCAACACTCCCGACTCCTCGACCGGGCACACGGGTTTCCGTTGTGCGGCCATACTCTGATCGCATGTCACGAACCCTGCGACTGTTGATCACCGGCGGCGGCACCGGTGGTCACACCTACCCGGCCCTGACGACCCTGTCGGCCCTCCAGCGCCGCCGGGTGCCGCACGACGTGCTCTGGGTGGGCACCGCCAGCGGCTTGGAGGCCAGGATCACGGCCGAGCACGGCATCCCGTTCAAGGCGATCACCACGGGCAAGCTGCGCCGCCGCCCCGATCTCCGGGAGCTGGGCACCAACATCGCGGACGTGTTCCGCATCCCGGTGGGGGTGCTCCAGGCGATCGGGCACGCGGCGCGCTACCTGCCCGACGTGGTGCTGTCGACCGGGGGTTACGTGGCGGTGCCGATCGGCGTGGCGGCCAAGCTGATCCGGCGGCCGCTGGTCATGCACGAGCAGACGACCGTGGTCGGGCTGGCCAACCGGATCCTGTCGCGCCTGGCCACCAGGATCGCCCTGTCGCACGAGTCGTCGCTGGAGCACCTGCCCGCCTCGGCCCGCGCGAAGGCCGTCGTGACCGGCAACCCGGTGCGGCCGGAGCTGCTGTCGGGCAACCGGGCGGCGGCCTACGACATGTTCGGGCTGACGTTCGAGGTGCCGCTGATCTACGTGACGGGCGGCGCGCAGGGCAGCAAGCAGATCAACACGCTGATCGCCGAGATCCTGCCGCGACTGCTGCCGCACGCGCAGGTCGTGCACCAGTGCGGGCCGAGCTGGATCGAGCAGATGCGGGCCGTGCCGGTGCCGCCGGAGCTGGCCGAGCGCTACCACCCGGTGCCGTACGTGGGGGCGGAGCTGGCCGACCTGTTCGCCGCGGCCGACGTGGTGATCGCGCGCAGCGGCGCCGGGACGGTGTCGGAGCTGACCGCGATCGGCAAGCCCGCCGTGCTGATCCCGCTCATCCCGACCGGCGGCGACGAGCAGCGCAAGAACGCCGGCTACCTGGCCTCGGCGGGGGCGGCGCGGGCGCTGCTGGAGCCGGGCCCGACGGCCGAGCAACTGCTGGCCGAGCTGATGCCGCTGCTGGCCGATCCGGCGCTGCGGGCGTCGATGGGGCAGGCGGCGGCCGGGCTGGGCCGGGTGGACGCCGCGGACGCGCTGTGCGACCTGCTGCTGGAGGTGGCCCACACCGGCGGCGCCGCGACCGGCCAGGGTCCGGCGGGCGGGGGTCCGGCGGGCGGGGGTCCGGCGGGCGAGGCTCAGGCGGGCGGGGGTCAGGGGCCGTCCGGGGAATCCTCCGGGGTGCCGGGGACCTCCTTCGGCGGGGCGCCCGGACCCAGGTGACGGCCCGGGTGTCCGTCCGGGTCCAGGCGGCGGTCCTGGTCCAGGTGGTCCGGGTCCAGGCGGAGGCCGGGGTCCGCGTGCCCGTCCTGGTCCAGGTGGCGGAACGCCTCGCGGGCGGAGCTCACGCTCCGCCCGAGCGCCTGCCGCAGGCGGTCGGCGTCCGCGGCCAGCCGGTCCAGCTCGGGAACGGCGAAGCCGTCCGCGCCGGTCTCGGCCACCAGCTCCTCGTACTGGTGCAGCCGCCCGCGCAGTTCCTCGACCTGCTGGTGGGCGCGGTAGGCACGCTCGGCCTCGGTGACGTTGGCCGCGTAACGCTCCAGGGCCTCCACCCGCGCGAGCACCGCCTCCTCGCTGCTGTCCAGGGCCCGCGCCAGCGGCCCGGCGACGGCCTCCACCTCGGGCGTGAGGCCCCGCGAGACGGTCTCCCTGTGCTTGGCGCGCAGGGCTGACAGCTTGGCCAGCAGGCGGGCGATCTCCCACTCCTGGGCGGGCAGGGTGACGGCGTTGCGGGCGTCGTCCAGCAGGCCCTCGGCGTTGACGCGGGAGCCGGTGACGGTGGCGATGGCCCGCTGGGCGCGGGCGAGCAGCCGCCTGGAGGACTCGTCGAGGTCGTCGAGGAGCACGTAGCGGCCCTCGTACCAGCGCAGCCGCTCGTGGATCACCCGATCGGCCTCGTCCTCGGCCTCCTCGATCGGCAGGTCGTCGCGGACGAACAGCACGATCACCAGCGGGATGCCGAACAGCACGAGCATGAGCAGGCCGAGCCCGCCGCCGGCGCCGAGGCCGAGCAGCAGCCCGAGGAAGGCCACCGTGGCGAAGGCGCCCGCCATTCGCCGGTGCGCGGCCGACAGCCCCCGGCGCGGCTGCGGAGCCCATCCCTGACGCATCTTCAGGAGCACTCGCCGGCCGTCGTTCCGTAACGCCTGCGCGTCATCCGGCGGTACTCCGGGGTCTACCACCACATCCGCCACGAAATCGGATCCTAAGCGAAGTTATGCCGTGCTTTGCCGAAAAATCCGTACGGTCCGCACGTCAGCCCTCCAGATACTTGAAAGCCTCATGGGCGGACTCCACGCTGCGCCGCAGCGAGCGCTCCAGCGTGTCGGCGTCCTCGGCCAGCTTCTCGATCTCGGGCACCGCCATCCGGTCGGCTCCCGACTCGGCCAGCAGCTCCTCGTAACGCGGCAGCCGTTCCCGCAGCTCCTCGATCTGGGCGTGCGCGTGGTAGGCGCGCTCGGCCTCCTTGACGCGGGAGGCGTAACGTTCCAGGGCCTCGACGCGGGCGACCACCGCCGCCTCGCTGGCCGACAGCGCCCGCTCCAGCGGCTCGACCACGGGGGCGACCTCGGGCGCGAGGCCGCGTCCCAGCAGCTCGCGGTGCTCGCGGCGCAGGGTGGAGAGCTTGGCCAGCAGGCGGGCGATCTCCCACTCCTGGGCGGGCAGGGTGACGGCGTTGCTCGCGCCGTCGAGCAGGCCCTCGGCGTTGACGTGGGAACGCAGCACCGAGCCGATCGCGCGCTGCGCGCGGCCCAGCACCAGCCTGGCCTCCTGGTCGAAGTCCTCGCCGAGCAGGTAGCGGCCGTCGTACCAGCGGGCCTGCTCGTAGACGTGGCGCTCGTGCGGGCGCTCGTCCTCGGGGGGCTCGCTCATCGAGGCGACCTTGACCAGGACGATGAAGACGTACGTGCCGAGCAGCACGAACCCGGCCGGCGCGAGCGGCGAGTCCAGCAGCACGGCCATGAGCGCGATCACCACCGGCGTGGCGGCCAGCAGCAGGGCGCTGGAGGGCCCGCGGCGCGAGCGGTGCGCGGGGGCCCGGCCGGCGAGGGCGTGCGGCGCCCATCCGGCGCGCATCCTGGACAGCAGCGAGGCGTTGGCGCGTAACAGCCCGGCGACTTCCGCCGGAACCGCCGGATCGACGACCACACCCACGCTCTGCCCTGGCACCTTGGCGCCCCCAACGCTCGTGATATGTGGATATTACGTAACGATCCGCTTGCGTGTCAGCCTCGAATTTCCCTCTAGATCGCGCCCGCCGGCCGGCCCGGCGCCCTGACCAGCACCGAAGCACGTCCCGGCCGGGACGGACGCCCTTCAGTCGCCGCTCTGCTGGATCTCCCACAACGCCGTCTCGGGGATGCCCGCCTTGACCAGCAGCTCCCAGGTGGCCATGCGGTCACGCGGATCGGCCAGCATGGCCCGCAGGAGGGGCCGCAGCCGCGCGTGATCGGCGCCGCCCTCCGCCCACAGCGCGCCGAGCGCCTGGTACATGGCCGGCGAGCGGACCGCGGCCGTGCGCACCAGCTCCTCCAGGATGGCGGCCCGGTCACGGAACGGCAGGGCCCGGCCCTCCCCCAGCGCGCGCAGCAGCAGGTCGAGCAGGCGGCGGTGGCGGGGGCCCTGGCCGGTGGCGACGGCGACGACCGCGTCGCCCATGCCGGTGGGGTCGTCGGCGCCGAGCACGACGTCCTCCACGCCGTCCTCGATCACCCGGCGCGCGGACAGCGCGGTCACCAGCCCCGTCCAGCCCTCCTCCCCGAGCTGCCCCTTCCACAGGTGGGTGAAGGAGGACCACCGCTCCAGCGAGTCGGGGCCGGGCAGCAGGGCGGAGACCCGGACCGGCTCGTCGGCCGCCGCGACGATGAGCAACGCGAGGTTCGCCGAATACGCCGCCAGCCGCCGGGCCAGCGTGTGCCGCACCGGGCGGAAGCCGGTGAAGTGGCGGCGGCCGCGCTCGTGCAGGGAGCGGCGCAGCAGCCCGGACAGCTGCTCGACGCAGCGGGCCCGCACCGCGGCCGGCACGTCGTCCAGCAGCTCGGCGACGAACGCGGCGATCGGGCCGCGCTCGGCCAGGCAGGAGTGGGAGGTGACGGCGTAGAGCAGGTCGTCATCGACGCTCTGCACCAGCGCCAGGGGCTCGTCGCCGGCCTGGGCGCGCCTGCGGTCCAGGTCGCGCAGGGCGTAGACGGCCAGCCAGGCGACCAGGAACTCGCCGAAGGTGGCGTGCAGGAAGGCGTGCCCGCCGCGGCGGACGAAGAAGAAGCGCTCGGTGGCCTTGCGCGCCCACCCGGCCCCGGCCCTCCCGCCCGCCCTTCCGCCCGCCGTCCCGCCCGCCGGGCCCGGCCTCCTCTCGTCCCCCGTCCAGTCCGCCGGGCCGTCCTCCGGCTCGTCCTCGCCGCCGTGGCACAGGGCGGGCAGGTCGCGTTCGAGCGCCTCGTCGGTGATGACCTGGCGGCCGCGGGCCAGCATGGACAGCGCCGCCGCGCCGAGCAGCACCAGCTCCTGGTCGATGAGCACCCGCCGGGCGCCGCCGGTCTCGCGCTCGGTGTAGTCGCGCAGCAGCACCTCGTACAGGCGCGAACGCTTGAGCGGCCGCGCGGCGGGATGGGTGTCGGGATGTTGCAGGGCGTTGCCGCCGGCGTCGTAGAGGGCGAGCAGGAGCAGCAGCAGCGGCAGGCGGGCCATCTCGCCGTGGGCCAGCGCGGCCTCGGCGGGCAGCGGCTTGAGGTCGCGGCGGGCCAGCAGGGCGCGGTTGGCCTGGTCCCAGACGTCCAGCCACTGGCGGACCTGGTCGTCCTCGAACGGCAGCAGCCGCAGCGCCAGCAGCCCCTCGGGGAAGCGCACCCGCTCGGCGACCACCGTGCGCCCGGTGACGATGACCGCGACCGGCCGGCCGAGCCCGGCCTCGTGCTGCTGGAACTCCTGGACCCTGGCCAGGTAGTCGTAGCGGCCGGCGCCGCCCAGCAGCAGCTCGTCGAGGCCGTCCAGGAGGATCACCGGCAGCGCGCCGCCGGCGGCCGCCACCAGGTCGGCGTACGGGACCTCCTCCTCCAGGACGGCGGCGAGGGCCTGCTCGATCTGCTCGGTGACGCCCGCCCGCGGCGCGACCCCCTGGAGGTCCACCCGGATCGGCAGGAACTCCGAGCGGGCCAGGCGGGCGGCCAGCACCTCGGTCAGCTTGGTCTTGCCCAGGCCGGGGTCGCCGAGCACCAGCAGGGGCGCCTGGGTGGCGCGCAGCGAGGTGAGGTGCCCGACCAGGAACGCCTCGGTGTCGGGCAGCAGCCGCTGGTCCTCCCACCAGCCGTCGAGCGCGGGCGAGGCGTCGCGGGTCAGCTCGGCCACCCGGCAGCGCGGGGTCAGGTAGCCCTCGCCGAGCAGCGGCAGGTAGACGTCCTCGGGCAGCTTGCCGGCCAGCAGCAGCGGCTGGTCCAGGAGGTTGGCCGCCATCCTGGCCAGGTGGACCAGGGGGCGGTCGCCGACGCGGGGCGGGGCCAGCTCGGCCAGCAGCCACGCCACCCGGGACAGGGCGGTGGACGGCTGGGGGCGCTCGGTGACCAGGCTGCGCACGCCGAACTCGTGGCTGTCCAGCGACAGCGACCGGTAGTCCTCGTCGTAGACGCGCAGGGCGTGGGCGGGCGGGCCCTCGGCGAGCAGCCGGGGCAGCAGGAGCTGGTCGTCGTGGCTCAGCTCGTCCCAGACCGGCAGGCCGGCGGCGTAACCGGCCACGGCCTCCGCCATGCGCAGATAGGCACGTTCCACGGCCTTGCGGGTCTCGGCGTAGGGCAGGTGCGGCTCGGGCGTGGGCAGGCGTTCCAGCAGCAGGGCGGCCATCAGCCGGGCGAAGCGCTCCGGCGTGGGCACGCCGCGGGAGATCTGGTCGGTGCGGTCGAGCTGCTCCAGCGTGAACGGCAGCGCGGCCTCGCCGAGGGCCCTGAAGAACGCCGTGACCACGATGACGGCGTGCGCGGCGGCCAGGCGCTGGGTGCGGGTGTGCCGGTTCACCCCGCCGCGCAGCTCGGGCAGGCGGCCGAGGACGTCCTCGCCGTAGCGGACCACGGAGGCGCGCATGTCTGCCACGCCCGTCACGAGCTGCCCGGCGCCGGCCAGCGCCCAGCCCGTACGCTCGGCCGCCGAGGCGAACCCGATCACCTTGGCCAGCCGGCCGTCCTTGCAGCCGAGGATCCTCAGGGCGTCGGCGTAGCTCGGAGTCTCGATCATGGGGCCTTCTCCCGGGGCTGGATGTCCCATCATGCGCGGCGCGCCGCGGGCGCGCAGGCGTCCCGGCGGGACGTCACCCGCCGGTCACCCTTCCTTCACGCCCGGGGGCCGCACGGCTCGGGCCTTCACCGCCTCGGCGATCTCCGGCAGGGCGGCGGGGTCCTCGATCGTGGACGGGGCGGTGTAGGAGCGGCCGTCGGCGATGTCGCGCATCGTGCCGCGCAGGATCTTGCCGGAGCGGGTCTTGGGCAGGCGGCCGACGACGACGGCCCGGCGGAAGGCGGCGACCGGGCCGATGCGCTCGCGCACCAGGGCGACCAGCTCGCGCTCCAGCTCCTCCGGGTCGCGCTCGGACCCGGCCTTCAGCACCACGAAACCGACCGGCACCTGGCCCTTGACCTCGTCGGCCACGCCGATCACCGCGCACTCGGCGACGTCGGGGTGGGCGGCGACGACCTCCTCCATCGAACCGGTGGACAGCCGGTGCCCGGCGACGTTGATGACGTCGTCGATGCGGCCCATGACGTAGAGGTAGCCGTCGGCGTCGAGGTGGCCGCCGTCGCCGGTCAGGTAGTGGCCGGGGTAGCGGTCCAGGTAGGAGGCGCGGAAGCGGGCCTCGTCGCGGTAGAGGGCGGGCAGGGCGCCGGGCGGCAGCGGCAGCTTGACGGTGACCGCGCCCTCGACACCGGGCGGGCAGTCGTCGCCGGCGGCGTCCAGGACGTGCACGTCCCAGCCGGGGACGGGCTTGGTCGGGCTGCCGGGCCTGATCGGCAGGGTCTCGATGCCGACGCAGTTGGCGGCGACGGGCCAGCCGGTCTCGGTCTGCCACCAGTGGTCGATGACCGGGATGCCGAGCAGGTCGTGGGCCCAGTGGTAGGTGTCGGGGTCGAGGCGCTCGCCGGCGAGGAAGAGGTGCCGCAGCCCGGACAGGTCCCACTTCCTGGCGAAACTTCCGGAGGGGTCCTCCTTCTTGATGGCGCGGATCGCGGTCGGCGCGGTGAACAGCGTGCGCACGCCGTGCGTGGCCACCACCCGCCAGTACGCGCCGGGGTCGGGGGTGCCGACCGGCTTGCCCTCGTACAGGACGGTGGTGCAGCCGGCCAGCAACGGGGCGTAGACGATGTAGGAGTGGCCGACCACCCAGCCCACGTCGGAGGCCGCCCAGAAGACCTCGCCGGGCGCGGCGCCGTAGACGTTGGCCATGCTCCAGTGCAGCGCGACGGCGTGGCCGCCGTTGTCGCGCAGCACGCCCTTGGGCGAGCCGGTGGTGCCGGAGGTGTAGAGGACGTAGAGCGGGTCGGTGGCGGCCACGCTCACGCAGGGGGCCGGCTCGGCGGCGCGCACGGCCTCGGCCCAGTCGAGGTCGCGGCCCTCGGTCAGCGCGGCCGGCGCCTGCGGGCGCTGCACGATCACGCACCGGTCGGGCCGGTGGGCGGCCTGCTCCAGCGCGGCGTCCAGCAGCGGCTTGTACGCCACCACCCGGCTCGGCTCGATGCCGCACGAGGCGGACAGCACCACCTTGGGCCGGGCGTGATCGACGCGCACCGCCAGCTCCCGGGCGGCGAACCCGCCGAACACCACCGAGTGCACCGCCCCGATGCGCGCGCAGGCCAGCATCGCGATCACGGCCTCGGGCACCATCGGCATGTAGATGACCACGGTGTCGCCGGCGGACACGCCGAGCCCGCGCAGCATGCCCGCGGCCCGCGCGACCTCGTCGAGCAGCTCGGCGTAGGTGTGGACGCGCACGGTGCCGGTGACCGGGCTGTCGTGGATCAGCGCCGGCTGCCCGCCGCGACCGGCCGCCACGTGCCGGTCGAGCGCGTTGTGGCAGGTGTTGAGCCGCCCGTCGGGGAACCAGCGGCCGTCGCCGCCGAGGATCGTGGCCGGGGCCACGTCCCACTCGACGCCGCGGGCCGCCTCGGCCCAGAACTCCTCGGGATGCCGGATGCTGCGCCGGTAAGCCTCTTCGTAAGCGCCCACTTGTCGATCAGACCAGCGCCGGCCGGATGGCGCAAGATGTTCGGTGGACGATGATCTGATCCTTTCCGTGGTGATGGGGTCGCGGGCGTACGGGCTGGACACCGGCGCCTCCGACACCGACCGGCGGGGCGTGTTCGCCGCGCCGACGGCGGCCTTCTGGCGGCTGGACAAGCCGCCCACGCACCGCGACGGGCCGCTGCCCGAGCAGTTCTCGTGGGAGGTGGAGCGGTTCTGCCGGCTGGCGCTGGAGGCCGACCCCACCGTGCTGGAGTGCCTGTGGTCGCCGCTGGTGGAGGTGGCCACCCCGGCCGGACTGCGGCTGCGGGAGCTGCGCGGCACGGCGAGCCGCTGGTCCAGGTGGGCCGCACCGGGAGCGGCTGCTGGCGGTCAGGAGGGGCGAGCTGCCGTGGCCGGAGGTGGACGCCTGGCGGGCCGCCCTGGTGGCGGAGCCGGCCGCCGCCGGGCCCGGCGTGCCGCCGGCCTCCACCTCATGCGTACCGGGGAGCTGGAGGCCGATCTGACGCGGCTGTACGGGTACGGGCCGGCGTACCTGCCGGAGCTGGTGGCGGCGAAGCGGGAGGCCGAGCACGCCCCCGCTCCGCCGGTGCCGGGGCTGGCGGCGGACGCGCTGCACGACCTGGTGCTGGGCGCCCGCCTGGCCGGTCGCTGAGCCGGTCGCTGAGCCCTTCGGGCGGGGCTCAGCCCGCGGTCCGCGGCAGCAGGGCCGCGGCGTCGTCCGGGCCGAACTCGATGCCGAAGGTGTCGCGCAGGGTGGCCCGCAGCTCCTCCGCGCCGGTCAGCGGCAGGTGGTCCTCGATGCGCAGCCGCGCGTGCGGGGTGGTGCGCTGGACGAGCAGGTGGTGGCGGAACGGCGAGTGCGGGAACCGGGAGACGTAGAAGTTGGCCACCTCGAAGTCGCTCGGCAGGTGCGGCTCCCCGGGCCGGAAGGCGTACAGCTCGGCGTCCGGGGTGTGCAGCACCCAGTGGTCGTCGTCGCGGCCGAGCCGCCACTTCCAGGGCCCAGCCTCCAGCGTGGCGCCGTCCTCCAGCGGCATCGGCTCCACCAGCCCGTCGCCGCCGAACCCCACGTCGGCCAGCCAGGTGCGGCCGTCCGCGGCCACGGTGAGCGTGGCGTGGGTGCGTGGCAGGTGGCGGCGGCCGAACCGGATGCGGGCCAGGTGGCGGGTCACCGGGAAGCCGAGGCGTTCCAGGGCGGCGGCGAACAGCAGGTTGTGCTCGTGGCAGTAGCCGCCCCGCCCGCCGGTCACCAGCTTGTCCTGCAGGCTGCCGAGGTCGAGGGCGATGTCCCGGCCGAGGAGCACGTCCAGGTTCTCGAAGGGGATCGCCTGGACGTGCGCCCGGTGCACGGCGCGCAGCGTGGCGGCCGTCGGGACGCGGGGGCCGTCGTACCCGATCCGGGCCAGGTAGGCGTCGAGGTCGAGCTTCTCCCTGTCCCAGGTCATGTGATCAACAGTCATGCGGTCAACAATGCCGGGTACGGCGGCCCGCGCGCATCCCGGGGCGCCCGGGCTCAGGCGTCCGGAGCGGCCGACAGGACGAGCCGGACGGCGAAGACGCGGTAACCGGCCCGCTCGAACGCCCTGGCCATCGGGATGTTGCCGCGGTCGGTGTCGGCGACGACGCGCTGGACGCCCCGCTCGGCGTGGAAGCGGGTGATCTCGGCGAGCAGGTCGTCCACGTAGCCGTTGCCGCGGTGCTCGGGCACGACGCCGAGGTAGCCGACGACGGGGCCGGCGTTGTTGGCCGACGGCAGCGCGACGCCCACCAGGGACCCGTCGGCGGCCGAGTACGCCAGCCGCCACCACGACCGGTCGCCCGGCATCTGCCGGTACTCGGCGACGTCCTGGCGCGCCTGGGCCAGGGGGTCCGTGGCGCGCAGGGCGAGCCGGGTGGCGTGGTCGAGCGTCCCCTCGGCCACCCGGCGGAACGCCTCGGCGAAGACCTCGTCGTCGTCATCGCCGCGCAGGACGAGCCGCCCGGACGGCTCGGGCACGGCCTCGTCCGAGGTCCAGGCGAAGCGCAGGCGCTCCAGCTCGTCGGTGAGCCCGGCCCTGGCGACGGCCTCCCTGCGCCAGGCGAGCCCGGCGAGGGCCTTGGGGTCCTCGCGCCAGTCGCCGGTCAGGAACACGTGGTACGCCGGCCGCGCCCCGAACGCGGCGTGCGCGCGCTCCAGCAGCTCGGCCGCCGTCGCGACGCGGTCGGGGACCGAGGGGTGGACGTAGACGCAGTCGAGCGCGTACGGCTCGCCGCCGGGGAAGCCCCACCAGACGGCGCGGGCGAGGACCTCGCCGGAATCCTCGTCGAGGGCCAGCCAGATGTGGTCGTAACGGTAGTTGCCGCTCTCCAGGAACGACAGCAGGCGCTCGGGATGCGCCCAGCTCACGGACTCGTCGACGACGCAGCCCAGCAAGCGGTCCAGATCGCCGTCGACCGCAGGACGGAAATGCACGATTCCTCCGAGAAGGGGAAGTGGGCGCCATGAGCGCCCGGAACGGTGCCGAACATAACAGCGCCTCCCTTCTTCCGACTTTTCGGCGTCAGCGGGTCACCCTAACGCACAGAACGCGGAAGGATGGCCCAGTGAGTTCCCACGAGAGTTCCCACGACAGCTCCCACGCCGGCTCCCCCGACAGTTCCCACGACAGCTCCCCCGACGGCTCCCCGGGTGGCTCCCCGGATGACGAGACGCTGCCCCTGCAGCCGCCCATCCGGCTGCCCGGCGAGGCCACGCTGGCCGCGGCCGTGCGCGCCGCCCCGCTGGCGGAGGAGCTGAGACCGGAGGGCGACGACGCCGAGGTGCTGGCCGCCTGGGCGGACCACTGCCGGGAGCGGCTGGCCGCCGACGAGGGGCTGCTGGTGGAGCTCATCCGGCTGTTCCTGTCGCGGGAGGCGGTCAAGGGCGAGGTGCCGCCGGTGCTGGCGGAGCTCGGGCTGGTCCGGACGGCGGAGCCGTACACGCTGAGCTGGCTCGGCCTGTGGGCGGCGCGGCTGATCATCGCCGACACCACCGGCCAGGAGATCCCCGTCATGGGGTCGCTCGCGGACGCCGACGCGGCGGCGCTGCTGCACGGCCTGCGCTCCTACCCCGAGGCCGAGCGCGACGAGGAGCTGGCGGGGTGGCTGCGGGGCCGCGACCGCGAGGAGGCGATCGCCGAGCTGGCCGCGGCGCTGGGCACGGTGAGCCCGCTGAGCCGGGCGGTGGGCGTGGAGCTGCTGTCGTCCGCCTTCGGCGACGAGGGGCGGCACGCGCTGCTGCGGCTGCTGGAGGAGCCGAAGCTGGGCGCGGTGATCGCGGCCAGGACGGCGAACCCGCAGCGCCAGCCGGTGCCGGAGGAGATCGCGTGGGTGCTGGTGGACATGGCGGCGGCGCTGCTGGAGTTCGGGGATGCGCCGGGCGAGGTGATCAAGTCCATCGCGATGGGGATGAACTCCGAGGAGCAGGCCGGGACGATCGCGCTCCTGGCGTTCGGGGACCATCCGTGGACCGGGCGGGTGCTGCGGGTCTTCATCGACCACCATCCGGACGAGCGGATCGTGGCGGCGGCCAGGAAGGCGCTGCGCCGGCTGCGCGGCCTGTCGGACTTCCGGGCATGATCCAGGCATGATCGGGGCGTGATCGGGGCGTGATCGGGAGGCCGCTGATCGCGGTAGAGTCGGCTCGGTGACGAAGCATACGATCTCCCAGCAGAACAGCATCCTCGGTGAGGCGTTCGCCTGCGAGTGCGGCGTCATCCTCGGTGGCCGCATGACGGCCGAGCTGCACGCCGCCGAGAACAACCTGTGCTCGGTCTGCCTCGGCTCGGCCGAGGAGGAGATCGCGCCGGGCCTGGCGCGCGGCTGTCCGGCCTGCGCGGGCAGCGGGCGGCGCAAGGAGCAGATCACCTGGCAGCTCGCCTACGCCGAGGCCGAGAACCTGATCACGATGAGCGTGGTACGCGGCATCGTGGCGCGCTTCGACGGGCCGTTCCACCTGTCGGAGATCGCCGACACGGTGCGGGCCGGGCTCGGCCTGCCCGCGGGGCGGCTGCCGGTGGGGCCGCGGGTGCGCGACCTGCTGCTGCAGCTCCAGGCGGCGGGCGAGATCGCCATGTTGTCGGCGCCGGACGAGATGCTCGGCAGCGACATGGTGCTCTACCGCGACCCGCGCTGGCAGCGCGCCCGCACCCTCGGCCTCTGACCGCCCCCAAGGCCCCGCGCGCCGAGGGCCGCTACGCGCGGCAGACGATCTCGCCGTGCAGGACGGACAGCCAGCCGTCCCCGGCCGCCGCCCACTTCCGCCAGCCGTCCGAGATGCGCCGCAGGTCGGCCTCCGTGGCCGCGCCGGTGGCCAGCGCCTGCCCGGCCATCGCGGAGCTCAGGACGCGCTCGGCCCACATGCCGCCCCACCAGGCGCGGTCCTCGGGCGTGGCGAAGCACCAGGTGGAGGAGGTGGCGGTGACGTCCTCGAAGCCCGCGGCGCGGGCCCACGACAGCAGCCGCCGCCCGGCGTCCGGCTCGCCGCCGTTGCCCCGCGCGACGCGCTGGTAGAGGTCCAGCCACTCGTCCAGCTCGGGCAGCAGCGGCCACCAGGTGAAGGCGGCGTAGTCGCTGTCGCGGACGGCGACGTAACCGGTGGGCTTGGTCACCCGGCGCATCTCGCGCAGCGCCCGTACGGGGTCGCCGACGTGCTGCAGCACCTGGTGGGCGTGGACCACGCAGAACGTGTCGTCCTCGAACGGCAGGTCGTGCACGTCGGCGACGGCGAAGTCCACGTTGGCCGCGCCGCGGGCGGCGATCTCTGCCCTGGCCAGCTCCAGCGCGTCCGCGGTGACCTCCGACGCCGTCACGTGCCCCACCAGGCCGGCCAGGTCGGCGGTGATCGTGCCGGGCCCGCTGCCCACGTCCAGGACCTTCATGTGCGGCTTGAGGTGCGGCAGCAGGTAGCCCGCCGAGTTCTCCGCGGTACGCCAGCGGTGCGAGCGCAGCACCGACTCGTGGTGCCCGTGGGTGTATACGGCGTTCGCCGAACCGTCCATCGTCAACTCCTTCGTTCGCCTCGGATGCCGCAACCCTAGCGCGAGTCTCACCATTCAAGAGAAAATGTCTTGAATAGTGAGACATGAGTCTGGTGAGCCTACACTTGACGCGGCACAGAGGCGTTCGGAAGGAAACCGCGGGGAGAGGCCCCGCCTGCCGACCGAGCGCCGCGAGCAGGTGTCTGCCGCCTGCCAGGAGACACGATCCGCGATAGCGGACAAATAGCCGCTATAGTGGAGGAATGACGGGCGAAGGGGTGCTGTCCAGCGGGCTGTCCATGGCCGAGCTGGGGCGGCGGGTCCGCGGCGAGCGCCGGGCACGCGGGTTGTCCATCGAGCGGCTGGCCGAGCTGAGCGGCATCAGCCGCAGCATGGTCTCCGACGTCGAGCGCGGCGCCAGGACACCGACCGTGCTGGTGCTCGACCGGCTGGCCACGGCGCTCGGCACGTCCATCGCCCGGCTGCTGGACGAGCCGGCGCACGGCGCGATGCGGGTGCTGCGCCACGCCGAGCAGCGGGTGCTGCGCGACCCCTCGGGCTGGGAGCGGCGGGTGTTGTCGCCGGTGCTCGGGGACGTGGAGTTCGAGTTCATGCGCACGACCATCGGGCCGGGCGTGGACGCGGGCGAGTTCGCGCCGCACGCGCCGGGGTCGCGGGAGTACCTCGCGGTCGAGCGCGGCACGCTGCGGCTGACGATCGACGGGCGGCCGTACGCGCTGGAGGCCGGCGACTCGGCATACTACCCGGGCGACTGCCGCCACGCCTTCGCCAACGACGGCGACGCCGACTGCGTCTACTACCTCGCGATGCAGCTCGGCGCCCCCGGGCACCACGAACCACCACGGAAGGAACAGCTCGATGACTGACCTGCGCGCCGCCGGTGAGCAGGCCGCCGCCCTCGTGGCCGGCCACCTCGCGGAGGTCCCCGCCGGCCCGGTCTGGCAGCCGGTCCCCGACGCGGAGCGCGCCTGGCTGAGCGGCCAGGAGCTGCCCGAGGACGGCCGGCCCCTCGCCGACCTGCTCGCCGACGTCCGCGCGCACGTGCTGCCGCACCCGATGGGCAACGGCCACCCGCGCTTCTTCGGCTGGGTCAACTCCCCGCCCAACCCGGCGGGCGTGCTCGTCGAGCCGCTGGCCGCCGCGCTCGACCCGAGCTGCGCGGGCGGCGACCACGCCGGGCCGCACCTGGAGCGGGCGGTGGTGCGCTGGCTGGCGGAGCTGGTGGGCTTCCCGCACCCGCCCGGCGGCGGGCTGCTGACCAGCGGGGCGTCCATGGCCACGATCGTCTGCCTGGCCAGTGCCCGGCAGCGGGCCGCGCTCGCCGACGGGTGGGACGCCCGCGAGGAGGGGCTGGCCGGGCGGCCGCCGTTCGTCCTGTACCTCACCGAGGAGGGGCACAGCTGCCTGCACAAGGCGGCCCAGCTCCTCGGGCTCGGCGCGCGGAACGTGCGGGCCGTGCCGGTGGACTCCGCGTACCGGATGGACGTGGCCGCGCTGCGCGCGATGGTGGCCGAGGACCTGGCGGCCGGGCGGCGGCCGTTCTGCGTGGCGGGCAGCGCCGGCACCGTCAACTCCGGCGCGGTGGACCCCCTCGACGCGATCGCGGACGTGGCGGCCGAGTACGGGCTGTGGTTCCACGTGGACGGCGCCTACGGCGCGCTCGGCGTGCTCGCCGGGGGCGCGGCGCCGCACTACGCGGGGCTGGAGCGGGCCGACTCGCTCGCCCTCGACCCGCACAAGTGGCTCGGCGTGCCGGTCGGCTGCGGGTGCGCGCTGCTGCGCGATCCGGCGGCGGCGCGGGCCGCGTTCAGCCTGGTGCCGTCGTACCTGGTGGACGACAACGCGGGCGAGCTGGGCTGGTTCGCCGAGTACGGGCCGGAGCAGACCCGCCCGTTCCGGGCGTTGAAGACGTGGGCCACCCTGTCGTCCCTGGGCCGGTCCGGCGTGGTGCGGCTGGTCGAGCACACGACGGGCCTGGCCAGGACGCTGGCCGCCATGGTCGAGCAGGCCGGCGACTTCGAGCTGCTGGCCCCGGTGACCACCTCGATCACCGCCTTCCGGCACACCCCGCGCGCCGGCGGGCTGGACGCGCTCAACCGGGCCATCCCGGCCGCGGTGCAGGCGCGCGGGAACGCGTTCCTGACCGGCACCCGGCTCGGCGGCCGGGACGCGTTGCGCGCCTGCTTCCTGCACCCCGACACCACGGAGCGTGATCTGGAGATCCTGCTCGACGAGATCCGCCTGGCGGCCAAGGCCCTGTAGGCGAGCGGGCCGCCCGCCGGGTGAGTCCTCCAGCCGGCCGGGTAGGGGTCGCCTGACGACATCCGACCGACAGGAGGATCTCCCATGGCGAGGACCGTGGCAGAGGTGATGACGAGGGACCCGGCGGCGATCGAGGCCGAGCAGCCGGTGTCCGTCGCGGCGGCGCTGATGCGCGACAACGACGCGGGCGCCGTGATCGTCAACGACAACGGGCGCGTGCTCGGCATCGTCACCGACCGTGACATCGCGGTGCGGGTGGTGGCCGACGACAAGGACCCGCGGACGCCGGTCCGCGAGGCGTGCAGCGCCGACGTCGAGGCCGTCGGCCCGGACACCAGCATCGAGCAGGCCGTGCAGCTCATGCGCGCGCACGCCGTGCGCCGCCTGCCGGTCGTCGAGGACGGCCGGGCGGTCGGCATCGTCAGCATCGGCGACCTGGCGATGGAGCGCGACTCCGACTCGGCGCTGGCCGACATCTCGGCCGCCGAGGGCAACCGCTGACGCGGGGCCGCCCGACGCAGGGCCGCCCGACGCGGGGCCGCCGACCGCCCGGAACTGTCGGACCCGGAACTGTCGGGCGCGGCCGCTAACGTGACCTCCGTGGTCACAGTCGAGGACGTGCGGCGCTTCGCCGCGACCCTTCCGCGCTCGTCGGAGCACCTGATCCGCGACCGCGTCAAGTTCCGGGTGGGCAGGATCGTCTACGTGGCGTTCTCCCGCGACGAGACGCTGATGGGCTTCGGGTTCCCGAAGGAGGAACGCGAAGCCCTGGTGGCGTCGGAGCCGACCAAGTTCCAGTTACCGCGCGAGTCCGACCTGCGCTTCAACTGGGTGGTGGCGCGCACGGACGCGCTCGACGTGCCGGAGATGCGCGAGCTGGTGCTGGAGGCGTGGCGGATGTGCGTGCCGAAGAAGGTCCGCGCCGAGCAGGAGCGCCTGTCCATCGCCCGGCCAGCCCCGTAGCCCTACCCCGCTGCCACCGTCCCGCAGCCCCGTCCCCGCCGTCACCACCCGTGCGGCCCGCGGGGTCAGGTGGTCATGGCGAGGCGGTCGAGCCCCAGGGCGCTGACGAGCAGGCGTTCCTTGTGGTTGCCGAGCAGGCGGGCCGTCCAGTCGGTGAACCCGCCGTCACCCACCTCCGCCCCGCCCGCGTACACCTTGAAGCACAGCCCGGTGTAGTACCCCCGCCCGCTCCTCCGCCCCGGGTCCGGGGTGCCGCCGAGGCCGGCCGCCACGCGCTCGTACCGCTCGTCGAGGACCGTGACCCGCATCTCGGGCTCCCCCGCCCCGCACGCGCGCACCGCGTCGGCCAGGACGGCCAGGTGCTCGGCCGCGTGCTGCCGCTCGAAGGCCAGGTCGCCGGTGTCGCGACCGGCGGTCACCAGCGCGAACAGGGTGAAGTGGGCGAAGCGCGCGGCGCCCTCGACGTGCTGGGCCCGCACGACGCGCTGCACGGCCGCCAGCCGCACCGGCTCCGCACCGCCCGCGGCGCGGCGGCGCAGCGCCGCCTCCAGGGCGAGGGCGTTGGTGGGGTCGGCGGCGACCTCGCCGTTCCTGATGGTGGAGACGACCTTGTTCTGGTCCACGGTGGCCGGCACGGAGCAGGTGCCGAGCGGCGCCACCGGCGAGAGCACGACCGGCTCGAAGGCGGCCGGCAGCGCCGACAGCGCGGCGTCCTCGGCCCGCCGCAGGTCGCGGAAGGGGATCGCGGCCGGGGCGGCGAAGCGGTCGTGCCCGTAACGGCGCAGCACGTCGGCGGGCGTGAGCGAGCCGGCCCGCCGCCGCATGACCTCCAGCAGCAACGTGGTGAGATCGGATCCGGACAGCCGCTCGGCCAGGACGTCGAGGACGCCGGGGCCGCCCGCGCCGCGCAGGACGCGGTCGAGTGCGTTCGTTCGCTTCGCCATCCTCCATCCCTATCGGTCCGCCGCCGGGCCGGGCGAGCGGTTTTCCGCGCGGCGGCTCAGGAGGTCACGTCGCGGTAGAGGCCCCTGGCGATGGCGGTGATGCGCTTGACGGAGGCGCTCCACGTGCCGCCGGCCGGGTGCGCGGTCAGCACCGCCATGACGTACCGCTCCCCCTTGCCGACCAGGCCGGTGGTGTGCAGCACGGGGCGGCCGTAGTCGGGGACGCCGGAGCCGGTGGAGCGCTGGGCGATCCAGGATACGGGGGCGCCGAGGGCCTTGGCGTCCCTGCACCGGGTGGGCGGCGTGGCGCCGAACCCGGACCAGCCCTGCTTGACGGCGTACGGCCGCGGCACGGCGTCGGGGATGCCGAAGGTCTGGTCGAAGCCGTCGGTGCCGCAGGGGGCGGCCTGGCGCAGGTGGCCGAGGATGGTGTCGCGGACCCGGGCGTCGGCGGTGTCGAGCAGGTAGCGGTAGGTGCGGACGATGTCGTACGCGCTGAGCGAGGTGTAGCCCCAGAAGCCGGGCTGGGACGCGGGCGGCGGCGCGGTGTCGGACAGGCCGAGCTTGCGCGCCATCCGCACGATGATCCGCCCCTTGCCGCCCCGGTCCCAGAACGCCGAGGCCGCGTCGTCGTCGCTGGCCCGCAGCATGACCTTCAGCAGGGCGGCGTCCTCCCGGGGCACGCTCGCGCGCCGCTCCAGGTAGTCGATGGCGATGAGGATCTTCACCACTGACGCCGAGCGGTACTTGCGGTGGGCGTTGCGCGCCGCGACGAACCTGCCCGCCTGCCGGTCGAAGACCACCCAGGCGGCCGTGGTGCCGGCCGGCACCCGGGGCGGCCCCGCCGTGGCGAGGGCGGGCGGGGCGAGCACGGCGAGGGGGGCGGCGAGGAGCGGGACGGCCACCGCCACGGCCGCGAAGGGCTTGATGCGCATCCGCCTATAACTACCAGATTCCCGTGGCGCACTCTTGACCCGCCAACGCAAGCGGGTATAAACACAGGGGAAACCACATCGAAACGGCGGTGAACCAACATCATGTACGCCGAGGAGCGGCAGCAGGAGATCCTGCGCAGGGCGCGCACCGCGGGTCGCGTCGACGTGGTGACGCTGGCCGCCGAGCTCGACGTGACCACCGAGACGATCCGCCGCGACCTGACGGCGCTGGAGCGGGCGGGCGTGCTGCGCCGGGTGCACGGGGGTGCGATCCCCGTCGAGCGGCTCGGCTTCGAGCCCGCGCTGGCCGCCCGCGACGAGGTGATGACGGCCGAGAAGGAGCGCATCGCCAAGGCGGCGCTGGCCGAGCTGCCCGAGGACGGCTCGGTCATCATCGACGCCGGCACCACCACGGGCCGCCTGGTGCAGGTGCTGCCCGCCGACCGTGAGCTGACCGTCGTGGTCAACTCGCCGCCGCTGGCCACGGCCCTGGCCGCGCGGGCCAACCTGCACGTGATCGTGCTGGGCGGGCGGCTGCGCGGCAAGACCCTGGCGACGGTGGACGACTGGGCGCTGCGCCCGCTGGAGCACCTCAACGTGGACGTGGCGTTCATGGGCACCAACGGCTGCTCGCTGGAGCGCGGCCTGACCACGCCCGACCCGGCCGAGGCGGCGATCAAGCGGGCCATGGTGCGGGCGGCGCAGCGCAGCGTGCTGCTGGCCGACCACACGAAGTTCTCCAACACCTACCTGGCCACGTTCGCCGAACTGGGCGAGATCGACGTGGTGGTCAGCGACGCCGGGCTGGACCCCGCGCTGGCCGCCGACGTGGCCGCGGCCGGGCCGGAGGTGATCCGGGCGTGATCCTGACGCTGACGCTCAACCCGAGCCTGGACCGCACGATCGAGATCGCCTCGCTGGACCGGGGCGCGGTGATCCGGGCCGCCGCCGCCCGCCTCGATCCCGGCGGCAAGGGCGTGAACGTCTCGCGCGCGCTGCTGGCCAACGGCGTGGCCTCGCGGGCGGTGGTGCCGTTCGGCGGGGACGAGGGCCGCCAGCTCGTACGCCTGCTGGCCGCCGAGGGCCTGGACATGGTGACCGTGCCGGTGGCGGGACGGACCCGGTCGAACGTCACGCTGGCCGAGCCGGACGGCACCATCACCAAGATCAACGAGCCGGGCACCGCGCTGTCGCCCGCCGAGCTGGACACGATCGCCGACGCCGTCCTCGCCGCCGCCCAGCCGGACTGGGTGGTCGCCTCCGGCAGCCTGCCGCCCGAGGTGCCCGCCGACGTCTACGCCCGGCTGTGCCACCGGTTCGCCGAGGCGGGCATCCGGGTCGCGGTCGACACCAGCGGCCCGGCGCTGTCGTGCGCGCTGGGCGCGGCGCCCGCCCTGGTCAAGCCCAACCTGGAGGAGCTGGGCCAGGCCACCGGCCGTCCCCTGGCCCGCCTCGGCGACGTCGTGGCGGCCGCGGGCGCGCTGCGGGCGGCCGGCGCGCGCACGGTGCTGGCCAGCCTGGGCGCCGACGGCGCCGTGCTGGTCGAGGAGTGCGGCGTCTGGCACGGCCGGGCGCCCGTCGCCGGGCCGCGCAGCGCGGTCGGCGCGGGCGACGCCATGCTGGCCGGTTTCCTCGCCGCCGGCGGGCGGGGCCCCGAGGCGCTGGCGGGCGCGCTGGCCTGGGGCGCCGCCGCCGTCCTGCTGCCCGGCAGCCGCATGCCGGGCCCCTCCGACATCGACCCGGCGCCCGTGGTGGTCGGCCCGCCCGACCCCGACCGGCCGCTCGCCGTGCCCTTCCCCGCTCCCCCGATCGCCTCCCCGATCACCCCAGCACCCGCTCCTCTGACTCAGCACGGCTGAACCACTGCTCAACCCCCCGAAGGAGCAAGCCCATGGCCGACACCTACACACCTCCGGTCACCGGCACCGGCGTCAAGGCCACGATCCAGCGCGTCGGCGGCTACCTGGCCGGAATGATCATGCCCAACATCGGGGCGTTCATCGCCTGGGGCCTGATCACCGCGTTGTTCATCCCGACCGGCTGGCTGCCCAACGAGAGCCTGGGCAAGATGGTCGGCCCGATCATCTCGACCCTGCTGCCGGTCCTCATCGCCTACACGGGCGGGCGGATGGTGCACGGGCAGCGCGGGGCGGTCGTCGGCGCGGTGGCGGTGATGGGCGTCGTGGTGGGCACGGACGCGCCGATGTTCCTCGGCGCGATGATCATCGGCCCGCTCACCGCCCTGATCCTGAAATATGTGGACAAGTTCACGCAGGAGCGGACCCGGGCCGGGTTCGAGATGCTGGTGGACAACTTCTCCGCCGGCATCGTGGGCGCCGCGATGGCCGTGGTCGGCTTCCTCGCCATCGGGCCCGTCGTGCAGGCGATCACCACGGCCGCCGGCAACGCCGTCGAGTGGCTGATCACCAACAACCTGCTGCCGGTCGCCTCGCTGCTCATCGAGCCGGCCAAGGTGCTGTTCCTCAACAACGCCATCAACCACGGCGTGCTCAGCCCGCTGGGCGTGGCCGAGGCGGCCCAGACCGGCAAGTCGATCCTGTTCATGCTGGAGTCCAACCCCGGTCCCGGGCTGGGGCTGCTGCTGGCGTACCTGCTGTTCGGGCCGCGCGCGCTGCGGCCGAGCACGCCCGCCGCGATGATCATCCACTTCTTCGGCGGCATCCACGAGATCTACTTCCCGTACGTGCTCATGAAGCCGCGCCTCATCGCGGCCGTCATCCTGGGCGGCGCGGCCGGGGTGTTCACGTTCATGGTCACCGGGGCGGGCCTGGTCGCCACCCCGTCGCCGGGCAGCATCTTCGCCTACCTCGCCGTCACGCCCCGGGGCGGCTGGCTCGCCTCCAGCCTGGGCATCCTCGTCGCCGCCGCCGTGTCGTTCGCCGTCGCCGCCGTCCTGCTGGGCTTCGGCAGGGGCGAGAAGAAGGAGGACGAGGAGACCTCCGGCGGCGACGCCGGGACCGTTGCCCCCGAACCCGTCACCACCAAGGAGGCCTGAGCCATGGCCGGCATCGACAGCAAGGACATCCACAAGATCATCGTCGCCTGCGACGCCGGGATGGGCAGCAGCGTGATGCTCGCCTCCCAGCTCCGCAAGCAGCTCAAGGACAGCGGCGTGACCGTGGAGCACACCCCGGTCGACTCCATCCCGGACGACGCCGACGTGGTGCTCTGCCACGCGGGCCTGGCCGCCCGCGCCCGGGCCGCCGCGCCGGGGAAGGCGCTGGTGCCGTTCCAGATCTTCCTCGGCGACCCGGCCGTGGCCCGGCTGGTGAACGCGATCAAGAGCGGCGGCGTCGTCGATGCGTGAGGACCTGCTCGACCCCCGCGCGGTGCTGCTGCACGAGAGCGCCCCCGACCGCGAGTCGGCCGTGCGCCGCTGCGGCCGGGCACTGCTGGAGGTGGGGGCGGTCACGCCGGCGTACGGGGAGGCGATGCTCGAACGCGAGCGCTCCCTCTCCACCTACGTCGGCGAGGGGGTCGCCATCCCCCACGGGACGAACGCCTCCAAGGACGACATCCTGCGCGACGCGCTGTGCTTCGTGCGCTTCCCGGACGGAGTGGACTGGGACGGCGAGCGGGTCACGGTGTGCGTCGGCATAGCCGCCCGCGACGGCGGGCACGTTCCCCTGCTGGCGGCGCTGGCCGAGATCCTGCTCGATCCGGAACGCGCCCGGACACTGCGCGAGGCCACGGAGGTGGCGCAGGTGATGAAGGAGCTGACGTCGTGAAGGTCGCGAGATTCCACGCCCCCGGCGACATCAGGATCGAGGAAGCGCCCGAGCCGGTCGCCGGGCCCGGCGAGCTGAAGATCCGGGTGCGCAACTGCTCGACCTGCGGCACCGACGCCAAGATCTACAAGTTCGGGCACCACCACATCGTGCCGCCCCGGGTGATGGGCCACGAGATCGCCGGGGAGGTCGTCGACAGCGGCGCCCGGGTGCAGGTCATCGCGGCGATCCCGTGCGGGTCGTGCGCCGAGTGCCTGCGGGGCCGCCTGACGGTCTGCCCCAACCAGGAGTCGATGGGCTACCACTACGACGGCGGTTTCGCCGAGTACCTGATCGTCCCGGCGAAGGTGCTGGCCGTCAACGGCGTCAACGCCATCCCGGAGAACGTCGGCTTCGCCGAGGCGTCGGTCGCCGAGCCGCTGGCGTGCGTGCTCAACGGCCAGGAGCTGGCGCGGGTCGGCCCCGGCGACGACGTGGTGGTCATGGGCGCGGGCCCGATCGGCTGCCTGCACGTACGGCTGGCGCGGGCACGCGGCGCGGCCCGGGTGTTCCTCGTGGACGTCAACGCCGAGCGGCTGGCGATGGCCGCCGAGCTGGTACGGCCGGACGCCGCGATCGACTCCGACCCGGTCGCGCAGGTGCTCAAGCTGACCGGCGGCCGGGGCGCGGACGTGGTCGTCACCGCCGCCGCGTCGGGCGCGGCCCAGGAGCAGGCGGTGCGCATGGCGGCCCGGCAGGGGCGGATCAGCTTCTTCGGCGGGCTGCCGAAGGACGACCCGGTCATCGCGCTGGACGCCAACCTGGTGCACTACCGCGAACTGACCATCGTCGGCGCGAACGGCTCCAGCCCCGCCCACAACGCCGCCGCGCTGCGGCTGGTGTCGGAGGGCGCGGTGCCGGTGGCCGACCTCATCACCCACCGGCTGCCGCTGCCGCGCGTGCTCGACGGGATCGACCTCGTCAGCCGGGGCGCGGCCATCAAGGTCACCATCGAACCCTGACATCTGGAGGCTTTCGTCATGGCACAGCGAACGGTGGCCGTGGCCTCGGCCAGCGGTCTGCACGCCCGTCCCGCCAAACTGTTCGTGCAGGAGGCGGCGCGGCTGGGGGTGCCGGTGACGGTGCGGCTCGGCGACAAGGCCGTGCCCGCCCGGAGCATGCTGGGGGTGTTGTCCCTGGGGGCCGTGCGGGGCACGGAGGTGACCCTGGAGGCGGACGGCCCGGGGGCCGAGGAGGCCCTGGACGCGCTGGCGGCCCTGCTCTCCCGCGACCTGGACACGGAGGAGGCCCTGGATGCCTGACCCGTCCCCTTCCACCGGCAACCAGCCAGGCGACCGGGCGGGTGGCTGGGAGGGGGCGCGGGGGCGGATTGCCGGGGTCGGGGTCAGCCAGGGGCGGGCGGCGGGGCCGCTGGTGCGGATGGCCGGGCCGCCGCGGCTGCCCGCGCCGCGCCCGGTGACGGATCCCGAGGCCGAGGCGGCGACGGTCGCCAGGGCCCTGGAGGCGGTGGCCGCCGACCTCAACCGGCGCGCCGCCGCCGCCCGTACGGCAGCCGCAGCCGCGACGGCGAGGGAAGCGTCCGCACCGGGGAAAGGCCCCCTGCCCGGAGCCGGACCGACCGGGGACGTGCCGGCCGGAGCCGCGGCGAGGGACGGAGCCGCGGCGGGGGACGAGGCGGCGGAGATCCTTGAGGCCCTGGCGATGATTGCCGACGACCCGCTGCTGCGCGAGGAGGCCGAGAGCCGTGCCAGGGGCGGCGCGGACGCGGCCCACGCCCTGGAGGCCGCCTTCACCGGTCACCGCGACACCCTGGCCGCCCTGGGCGGCTACCTGGCCGAGCGCGCCGCCGACCTCGACGACCTCAAGCACCGGGCGGTGGCCGCAGCCCTCGGCCTGCCCGTGCCGGGCCTGCCCGACCCCGGCCACCCGTACGTGCTGGCCGCCGCGGACCTCTCCCCCGCCGACACCGCCGGCCTGGGCCCGGACGTGCTGGCGCTGGTCACCGAGCGGGGCGGCCCCACCAGCCACACCGCGATCCTGGCCCGCGCCCGCGGCCTGCCCGCCGTGGTCGCCTGCCCCGCCATCGCGGACGTCCCGGACGGCACGCTCGTCGGCGTGGACGGCGTCACCGGCGAGGTCGCCGTCGGCCTCACCCCCGAGCGGGCGGCCGAGGTCATGGAGCGCGACCGCGCCGAGCGGGCCAGGCTGGCCGCCGCCACCGGCCCCGGCAGGACCGCCGACGGCCACCCGGTGGCGCTGCTGCTCAACGTCGGCTCGGCCGCCGACCTGCGCCCGGGCGCGGAGGGCGTGGGCCTGTTCCGCACGGAGTTCCTGTTCCTGGGCCGCAGGCAGCCGCCGTCGCCGGAGGAGCAGGAGGCGGCCTACGCCGAGGTGTTCGCGGCCGCCGGCGGCCCGGTGATCGTCCGCACGCTGGACGCCGGCAGCGACAAGCCCCTCCCCTTCCTGGGCCTGCCGGAGGAGCCGAACCCGGCGCTGGGCGTGCGCGGCCTGCGCGTGGACCGCCTGCTGCCCGGCGTCCTGGACGCCCAGCTCGCCGCGATCGCCGCGGCGGCCCGCGCGACCGGGGCGGACGTGCGGGTCATGGCGCCGATGGTGACGACGGTGGCGGAGGCGGCCGGTTTCGCCCGCCGCGCCCGGGCCGCGGGCATCGCGCGGGCGGGCGTGATGGTCGAGGTCCCCGCCGCCGCGCTGCGGGCCGCCGAGCTGCTGCGCGAGGTGGACTTCCTCAGCCTCGGCACCAACGACCTGGCCCAGTACACCTTCGCCGCCGACCGCCAGCACTCCGCCCTGGCCGACCTGCTCGATCCGCGCCAGCCCGCCCTGCTGCGGCTGGTGGAGTGGTGCGCCGCCGCGGGCCGGGAGGCGGGCAAGCCGGTGGGGGTGTGCGGCGAGGCGGCGGGCGACCCGGCCGTCGCGCCGCTGCTGGCGGGCCTGGGCGTGACGAGCCTGTCCATGGCCTCGTCCTGCGTCCCCCTGGTGCGCGAGGCCCTGGCGGGGCTGACGCTGGAGGAGTGCCGCGAGCGGGCGCGCGCCGCGCTCGCCTGACGTCCCGGCGGAGCGGCCGGCCCCGGGACCGGTACGCCCGGGTGCTCGGCCTCACGCCGCTGTCTCGGGGCTCACTCGGCCTCACGCCGCCGTCCGGGGCTTACTCCGTCGCGATGAGGTCGATGATGGGCGTGTCGCCGGAGACCAGCTCAAGGGTCTGCCGGGCGGTGCCGGGGTGCTCCAGCAGCGCCATGATCACGGCGGCCACGTCGTCGCGCGGCACCTCCCCCGGCGGCACCTCGGGGGCGAGCCTGACCAGGCCGGTGCCGGGCTCGTCGGTGAGGCGGCCGGGGCGCAGGATCGTCCAGGCCAGGTCGCGGCGGCGCAGGTCGTCCTCGGCCTCGGTCTTGGCCCTGATGTAGGCGGCCCACACCTCGTCGCCGCCGGCGGCGGGCCGGCCCGCGCCCATCGAGGAGATCTGGATGAAGCGCCCCACGCCGGCGCGCTCGGCGGCGTCGGCCACGAGCACGGACGCGGCCCGGTCGACGGTGTCCTTGCGGGCCGCGCCGCTGCCGGGCCCGGCGCCGGCCGCGAACACGACGGCGTCGGCGCCGCGCACGATGGCGGTGACCTCCTCGGCGCTCGCCCGCTCCAGGTCGCACACCACGGCCTGTGCCCCGGTGGCCTCGACGTCGGCGACGTGCGCGGGGTTGCGCACCAGGCCGACCGCGCCCTCCCTGAGGCGCGCCGCCAGCCGCAGCGCTATCTTCCCATGACCGCCCGCGATGATGATCCGCATGGGACTCATGGTGTCATGGAGGCATGACGCAGTTTCCGCACGCCCCGACCCCGGCGTTTCTGTTCGACCTCGACGGCACCCTGATCGACAGCGTCTACCAGCACGTGATCGCCTGGCGGCAGGCGTTGTCGAGCATGGGGATCGACCTGTCGGTGTGGCGGATCCACCGGCGCATCGGCATGAGCGGCGGGCTGTTCGTCCACGCGCTGCTGCGCGAGACCGGGCTCAAGCTGTCGCGCGAGCAGATCGACCGGTTGCAGGTGGCCCACATGGAGGCGTACGAGCGGCAGGCCGACTCGGTGCGGCCGCTGCCCGGCGCGCCCGAGCTGCTGGCCGAGCTGACCTCGCGCGGCGTGCCGTGGGCCATCTGCACCAGCGGCTACGCCCGCACCGCCCGCCTGTCCCTCGCCCTGCTGGGCCTGCCCGAGGACACCCCGATGGTCACCCGCGACCTGGTGCGGCGGGCCAAGCCGGACCCCGACCTGTTCCTCGCCGGTGCGGCTCTGGTCCGGGTGGAGCCGGTCCATGCCATGGTGGTGGGCGACAGCGTCTGGGACCTGCTCGCGGCCCGCCGGGCCGGCGCGCTCGGCATCGGGCTGCTGTCGGGTGGGTACGGAAGGGACGAGCTGGAGCGGACAGGCGCGTTCCGGGTGTACGCCGACCCGGCCGACATGCTGAGCCGGCTCGACGAACTCGGCGTGCGGCTCGACGATTGAGCCCGGATCCGGAATACCGTGCCGAACTCCCGGGCTGGATCATGCGTATTCCCCGTAGAGGAGCTTGAAATGGACTTGGCAGACATCGGCGTCACCGGCCTGGCCACCATGGGGCGCAACCTGGCGCGCAACCTCGCCAGGCACGGCTACGCCGTGGCCGTGCACAACCGCTCGCACGGCCGCACGCAGGCGCTGGTCGAGGAGTTCGGCGGCGAGGGCACGTTCGTGCCGTCGGAGGACCTCGCCGGCTTCGTGGCCTCGCTCAAGCGGCCACGCCGGGCCATCATCATGGTCAAGGCCGGCGCCGGCACCGACGCGGTCATCGACCAGCTCGCCGAGCTGATGGAGCCCGGCGACATGATCGTGGACGGCGGCAACGCGCACTTCGCCGACACCCGGCGGCGCGAGGCCGCGCTGCGCGAGCGCGGCCTGCACTTCGTCGGCACCGGGATCTCCGGCGGCGAGGAGGGCGCGCTCAACGGGCCGAGCATCATGCCCGGCGGCTCGGCGGAGTCGTGGGAGGCGCTCGGGCCGATCCTGCAGGACATCTCGGCGAAGGTGGACGGCGTGCCGTGCTGCGTGCACGTCGGGCCGGACGGCGCGGGCCACTTCGTCAAGATGGTGCACAACGGCATCGAGTACTCCGACATGCAGCTCATCGCCGAGTCCTACGACCTGCTGCGGCAGGCCCTGGGCACGACGCCGGCCGAGCTGGCGGAGGTGTTCCGGGAGTGGAACCGGGGCGAGCTGGACTCGTACCTGATCGAGATCACCGCCGAGGTGCTGGAGCAAGTGGACGCCGCGACCGGCCGGCCGTTCGTGGACGTGGTGGTGGACCAGGCCGAGCAGAAGGGCACCGGCCGCTGGACCGTGCAGAGCGCGCTCGACCTGGGCGTGCCGGTGACGGGCATCGCCGAGGCGACGTTCGCGCGGGCGCTGTCCGGCCATCCGGAGCAGCGGGCCGCCGCGGCCTCGCTCGCCGGCCCGAAGCTGTCCGGGGTGGACGGGCGCGAGCTGGTCGAGGACGTGCGGCAGGCGCTGTACGCGTCCAAGATCGTGGCGTACGCGCAGGGCTTCGACCAGATGGCGGCCGCGTCCCGGGAGTACGGCTGGGACCTCGACCTGGGCGCGATGGCCACCATCTGGCGGGGCGGCTGCATCATCCGGGCCAAGTTCCTGGACCGGATCCGGGCCGCCTACGACGCCGACCCGCACCTGCCGACGCTGCTGGCCGACCCGACGTTCGCGGCGGCGCTGGCGGCGGGCCAGGAGGCGTGGCGGCGCGTGGTGACCACGGCCGTGCGGATCGGCGTGCCGACGCCCGGCTTCTCCTCGGCGCTGGCCTACTACGACGGGCTGCGCCGCGACCGGCTGCCGGCCGCGCTGGTGCAGGGGCTGCGCGACTACTTCGGCGCGCACACCTACCGCCGGGTGGACCGCGAGGGCGCCTTCCACGTCGACTGGTCCGGCGACCGTACCGAGCGGCCGGCCTGACCGCCGGTCACCGGCTGATGAGAGCGACCGGGTTGGCCACCGCCGTCACCGCGCAGAAGCCGAACGGCCCCGCCGTGTCGTGCAGGGTGACCTGCCCGGTCGCGACGCCGGCCGCGCTGAGGTGGCCGGTGGCCTCGACGCCGACCAGCTCGCCCTCGGGCAGGCGGGCCAGGGTGAGCGTGTAGTCGGCGTTGATGAAGCCGAGGCCGTTCGTGCCGACGTTGCTGATCGGGCTGGCGAAGTCGGCGGCCAGCGCGGCGCGCACGAACGGCGTCACCGGCTCGTCGTCCACTAGCGGGAACGTCTCGCGCAGCCACACCCGGCCGGCGCCGGGGCCGCCCCATTCGGTGATCCGCCACAGGTCGAACGGCGGCTGCCAGCCCTCGGAGGTGACCGGCGGGCCCTCGGGCGGGCGCTCGTCCCAGGCGGGCGTGACGATGCTCTGCTCGCCGCCGGGCTGCTCGCCCTGGCGCAGCAGCACGGCGCTGGCCCGGCCGATGACGCCCTGGTCGGTGGAGATCACGGCGTCGGCGACGCGGATCCTGCGCCCGTCCCTGACCAGGGACGTCTCGACGGTGACCGGCAGCAGCGGGCTGTTGCGGAACAGGTCGACCGTCAGCCGGGCGAAGTGCAGGCCCGGCTCGGCGTGGCGCTCCTCCAGGGCGCGGGCGGCCAGCCCGCCGAGGAGGCGGCCGTGGAGCATGTCGGGGGACCAGGGACCGCGGGCGTGCGGCGCGGGGACCAGCTCGCCCTGCTTGCGGGTGAAGAACGCTGTCGTCAACGGCACAGAATCAGATTCTAGAGCAGGGGACGGCCCGTGCCGGGCGCGGCGGCGGAGTTCGGGCGCGGCGGCGGCGTCCGGGCACGGAGTTCGGGCACGGCGTCCGGGCACGGAGTTCGGGCACGGCGTCCGGGCGCGGCGTCCGGGCGCGGCCTTTTGTCGGAGGGGCCGCGTAAAGTGCTGGGCGTGCGTTCGTCCGTCCGTGTCGCCACCGGGCCCGGGTTCGACCTTGACGCCGTCACCTGCGTCGACGACCACCGGGGCTGGTCGGCCGCCGAGCTGAGCGACCGGCACCGGGTGGTGCTGGCGCGCCGCGGCACGTTCCGCCGCCGGGCGGGCGGGCGTGCGGCCGTGGTCGATCCGGCGACGGCCTACCTGGCGCTGCCGGGCGAGGAGGAGCGCTTCGCCCACCCGGCGGGCGGCGGCGACCTGTGCACGTCGCTGGCCCTGTCGCCCGGCCTGTGGCGCACGCTCGCGGGCGACGACACCCGCCCCGCCCGCTCCACCCTCTACGTGGACGCCCGCCTCGACCTGGCGCACCGCCGCGTCCTGGCGGCCGCCCGGTCCGGCGATCCGGCGTTCGCGCTGACCGAGTCCCTGCTTCCCCTCGTCGCGGCCGCCCTGTCCCAGGTCACCGGCGCCACTCCGGCCACCGCCGCGCGAGCTGGGGCCGGAGCGGGGGCGGGGGCAGGGGCCGTCGTGGGTGCCGCGCGGGAGGCCATCGCCGCCGGCCATCCCGCGGCCGGCGGCCTGCTGTCGCTGGCGGCGCTGCTGAAGGTCTCCCCCTACCGGCTGAGCAGGGCCTTCACCCAGGAGCTCGGCGTCTCGCTGACCCACTACCGCAACCGGGTCCGCGTCGGGCGGGCGCTCGACCGCCTGGAGGGCGGGGCGACGAGCCTGGCCGAGCTCGCCGCCGAGCTGGGCTTCAGCGACCAGGCCCACATGACGCGCACGATCCGCCGGCACGCCGGCCACACCCCGGCCGCCCTGCGCCGCCTGCTCGCCCCGCCCGGAAGGGAATGATCAAGTCGCCTTCCGCCCGCCACCGGCCATAAGCTCCCCCAATGCGCGATCTAGGTGAGGACCCCCGGCCCGCCCGGGGTGCGGTACGCGAGATCCACTCCCTCGACGGGCCGGTGACGCTGGCCTACTCCCCCGACCTCGACGGGCTGGCCGACCCGGGCGAGATCGTCTGGGCGTGGGTGCCGTACGAGGAGGACCCGTCCCGCGGCAAGGACCGGCCGCTGCTGGTGGTCGGCCGCACCGGCCGCCGCCTGCTGGGCATGATGCTCTCCAGCAAGGGCGACGGCGGCCCCGAGTGGCTGCCGATCGGCGCGTGGGGCAGCGACGGCCGGGCCTCCTATCTCCGGCTCGACCGGGTCTTCGTCCTCGGCGAGGACGACCTGCGGCGCGAGGGCGCCGTCCTCGACGCCGACCGCTTCGCCCGGGTGGCGGCCCACCTGACGCACGCGTACGGCTGGGACGCGGCCCGCCGCCACTGACCCGCCCGCCACCGCCACGGTGTCCGCTGACCCGGCCATCGGCGCTGGTCAGGGGGCTGCGATCATTGGCGTATGCGTGTTGTGGTGATCGGGGGCGGCATCGTCGGGGCCAGCGCGGCCTACCACCTGGCGGGCCGGGGCGTGTCCGTGACCGTCGTGGACGGCGGGTATCCGGGCGAGGCGACGCAGGCGGGCGCGGGCATCGTCTGCCCGTGGGTGGACCATCCCGAGGACGACGACTGGTACCGGCTCACCCGCGAGGGCGCGCGCCGCTACCCGGACCTCGTGGAGGCGCTGGGCGAGGACATCGGGTACGCCAAGGTCGGCGCGCTGCTGGTGGCCGAGGACCCGGCGGAGCTGGAGCCGGTGCGCTCTCTGCTGCGCCGCCGGTACGCGCAGGCGCCGGAGATGGGCGAGGTCACGGACGTGGCGGCTCCGTCCGAGCTGTTCCCGCCGCTGTCGGACAGCCTGAGCGCGCTGCTCGTGCCGGGGGCCGCCCGCGTGGACGGCCGCTCGGTCCGCGACGCCCTGCTCCAGGCCGCCGTCGCTCGGGGCGCCCGGATCCACCCCGGCACCGCCACCCTCACCCCGGACGGCCAGGTCCTCGTCCACCCCTCGACCGCCCCGCGACCGAACGAGGCGGGCCACCGGCCGCCGCACCCGGTCTCCCCCGGCACGCGAGCCGAGAGCGGAGCGAAGACCGGCCGCGCCCCAGCGGCCGGAAGCGGGGCCGAGGCCGGAAGCGGGGCCGAGCCCGGGAGCGGGGCCGAGGCCGGGAGCGGGGGCGCTGGGTCGTGGCGGCAGGCCACGCCGTTCGCCCCCGCCGCCGGGACGCCCGCGCCACCGCCCACGGGCACGAGCGCGGGCACGAACGCGGGCACGAGCGCGGGCGCGAACGCGAGCGCGGGCACGGCTCGGGTGCCCGGCGACGGAGCCCCAGTGGCAGCGGGGGACGGCGACGGGTTTGCCGTGGCGGCCAGCGACGGTGATGGGGTTCCCGTGGCGGCCAGCGACGGTGACGGGGTTCCCGTGGCGGCCGATGTGGTGATCGTGGCGGCCGGGGCGTGGACCGGGGAGGTGTGCCGGCCGCTCGGCGCCGAGTTGCCGGTGTTCCCCAGGCGGGGCCAGATCCTGCACGCCACCCTGGAGGGCGTGGACACCGCGTGGTGGCCGATCGTGCTGCCCAGCGCCGCGCCGTACCTGCTGGGTTTCCCCGGCTCGCGGGTGGTGATCGGGGCGACGGTGGAGGACGTCGGGTTCGCGCCGAGGGTGACCCTGGGCGGGCTGGAGGAGGTGCTCAGCGCGGGGCTGCGGATCGCGCCGGGGCTGGCGGCGGCGACGGTGACGGAGACCCGGGTGGGCCTGCGGCCGGTGAACGCCCCGGGCCGGCCGCTGATCGGCCCGCTGACCTCCCGCGTGGTGGTGGCGACGGGCCTCAGCGCGTACGGGCTGACGGCCGGGCCGTTCGCGGGCCAGGTGGCCGCGGCGCTGGCGCTCGGCGAGAGCCCGCCCATCGATCTCGCGCCCTACGCCCCGGCCCGTTCCTGACGTCCCCCTGCCCGCGGACGTTCGGTTTGCCCAGCGTATGATCGGTTTCCTCCCCACCGTCGTTCTTGTCGTGGGGAGGCCGGATTGCCGCGCGCTGTACCGTTCCTGCTGTTCGTGCTCCTGCTCGCCGCCGGCTGCGGCGCGGAGCCCGCCGTGCGGTCCGTCCCGGGACCGCCCGGCCCGTCCCGGAGATCCGTCGCGCCCGCGCCGCCGCCGGGGCCGGGACCGGCCGAACGGCCCCCGCCCGTGGTCCAGGTGCCGTTCGCGGCCTCCGGCAGGTACGCCGTCGTCCCCGGCACCGCACCCGCGCGGCCCGGCCCCGGCAGCCCCGTGCGCTACCTGGTGGAGGTGGAGCGAGGGCTGCCGTTCGCGCCCCGCGAGTTCGCCGCCCAGGTGCACCGCATCCTCAACGACGCCCGCGGCTGGGCCCGCTTCCAGCGGGTGGACCACGGCCCGGTGCGGGTCCGCGTCGCTCTGACCAGCCCGGGCACGACGATCCGCCAGTGCCGCCCGCTGCGCACCGGCGGCGAGCTGTCCTGCTGGAACGGCACCCGCTCGATCATCAACGCCCTGCGCTGGGCGGTGGGCGTCCCCCAGTACGGCGGCGACCTGACCGCCTACCGCGGCTACCTCATCAGCCACGAGGTGGGCCACGCCCTCGGCCACGGCCACCTCTCCTGCCCCGGCCCCGGACGACCGGCCCCGGTCATGGCGCAGCAGTCGAAGTCGCTGGGCCGCTGCCGGCCGAACCCGTGGCCCTTCCCCGGCCGCACGCCCGGCACGCCGCGGCCCGCGGACAGGAGGCCGTGAGGGCGCCGCGTAGAGTGGCACGCACCTCCGTAGGGCCACGAGCACGCGAAGGACCGACGATTGGCCAGCCCTCCGGGCAGGCCGCCCGCCCGGCCACGATCAGGGACGTCGCGGCGGCGGTCGCCGTGTCGGTCGGCACCGCCTCCAAGGCGCTCAACGGCCGGGGCCGGATGCGGGACGAGACCCGCGACGACCCCATCAGGGAGCGCCACTACCTGGAGCGGCTGCCGGCCCGCCGGGTGGAGGGCCTCATCGTCACCGGCCGCCGCACCGAGCCGCGCCCCAGCATCGGGCCGGACCTGCCGGTCCCGGTGGTGTACGCGATGACGCGCTCCACCGACGAGTCGGACCACTCGATCATCTTCGACGACCGGGGCGGCGGCGTCCTGGCCACCCGCCACCTGCCGGCGACCGGCCGCGCCCGGATCGGGCACATCACCGGCCCGGAGGGTTTCCAGGCGGCCCGCGAGCGCGCCGCGGGGCTGCGCGCTCGCCCTCGCCGCGGCGGGGTGCCGCTCGCCGCTGACCACGGTGGAAGCGCGGCCGGGCCCCGACGAGCAGTACACGCTGCGGCTGTCGGTCCGGGACGCGGGCGGGACCACGTCCCAGCAGTCCATGCCCATCCACGTGCAGCAGGACGAGAAGACCGCGCTGGAGCCCACGCTCCCGATCACCTTCGACTACCGCTACGACACGGTCACCGGCGGCTCGCTGCCGGCCGGGCTCGCCCTGGACCGCTTCACCGGCGCGATCACCGGCACCCCGGCCGCGCCCGGTACCTCCACCTTCACCGTGCGGCTCCGCGACCACGACCGGCCCAGCACCCCGGCGACCCCGCCAACCCCCGCTGGGGCACCTGGCCCCGGACCGGCGCGCAGTGGGCCGAGCTGACCTGGCCCTCGCCGCAGACCGTCGGCTCGGCCGAGGTCTACTTCTACGACGACGGCGGCGGCGCGCGCCTTCCCCTGGGGCCGGTCGTCACGGCCGAAACTGTCGCGATATATCGTACGGAGGTGGAACACCGGGACTCCGGTCCCGGTTACGGGAATTGAGTGACGTGGATTGCTCGGAAACTCCAGGGGAGAGTGGGCGATGGCAGGAATGCGGACGGCACGGCGGATCCTGACGGGCGGCGCCGCCCTGGCGGCGGCGGGCTGGGTGCTGCGCGACGTGCCGGCCGAGCTGGGCGTGCGGCCGCTGGGCTCGGGCCCGGAGCGGGCGGCACGCATCCTCGGATCGAAGCAGTTCAAGGACGGGTCCTTCTACAACCCGATGCCCGAGCCGACCGACCTGATGAACACGCCGCCGGTCAACCTGCTCGGCGAGCTGGCCAAGAACAAGGAGCAGCGCCGCCCGGCCGGCCCCGTGCCGCTGCGCGTGCCGCCGGCCGGCCCCGCCCCCGCCGACGGCCTGCGCGCCGTCTGGTACGGCCACGCCTCGACGCTGGTGGAGATCGAGGGCAGGCGGGTGTTGTTCGACCCGGTGTGGAGCGAGCGCGTCTCGCCCTCCCAGCTCGTCGGCCCCAAGCGGCACCACCCGCTGCCGGTCGCGCTCGCCGGGCTGCCGCAGGTGGACGCCATCGCGATCTCCCACGACCACTACGACCACCTCGACATGGCGACGGTGCGCTCGCTGACCCGGACGCAGAAGGCCCCCTTCCTGGTGCCGCTCGGCATCGGGGCGCACCTGGAGCGGTGGGGCGTGCCCGCGTACCGGATCGTCGAGCTGGACTGGGAGGAGGAGACCGAGGTCGCGGGGCTGCGCTTCGTCGCCACGGCGGCCCGGCACTTCTCCGGGCGGACCCTGCGCCGCAACGACACGCTGTGGGGCTCCTGGGTGGTCGCGGGGGCGGCCAAGCGGGTCTTCTACGCGGGCGACTCGGGCTACTTCGAGGGCTACCGGGGCATCGGGTCGGCACACGGGCCGTTCGACCTGACGCTCATGCCGATCGGCGCCTACAGCCCCTCCTGGCCGGACGTGCACATGAACCCGGAGGAGGCCGTCCGCGCCCACCTCGACCTGGGCGGCGAGCTGCTGCTGCCGGTGCACTGGGCGACGTTCACGCTGGCGCTGCACCCGTGGGCGGAGCCGGTGGACCGGCTGTGGCGCGAGGCCAAGGCCCGCGAGGTCTCCATCGTGGTGCCGCGCCCCGGCGAGGTCGTGGACGCCGCGGCCGCCCCGGCGGTGGACGGCTGGTGGGAGACGCTGGGCTGAACCGCGAGGGTACGGGCGGGCGTACAGTGCCAGGGTGAGCAACCTGGAGCGTGAGCCGGAGGAGATCCGCTGCGGCGCCGAGCCCGGCCCCGGCGACGAGCTGCTGCCGGGGCGCGCGGTGCCGCTGGGCGGGCCGCGCGCGATGGCGGTCAGCCGCACCCTCCCTGGCGCCCACCGGCGCCTCATCGGCGCCTGGTGCTTCCTGGACGCCTACGGCCCCGAGCTGACCGCCATGCGCGTGCCCCCGCACCCCCACACCGGCCTGCAGACCGTGACCTGGCTGCTCGCCGGCGAGGTGCTGCACCGCGACAGCCTGGGCAGCCGGCAGCAGGTACGCCCTGGGCAGCTCAATCTCATGACCGCCGGCCGCGGCATCTCCCACTCGGAGGAGTCGGCCGAGGAGGTGCTGCACGGGGTGCAGCTCTGGGTGGCGCTGCCCGCCGAGCACCGGCACGACGCGCCCGCCTTCGAGCACCACGCGGCGCTGCCGGTGCTGGAGGGCCCGGGATACACCGCCACGGTGATCATGGGGTCGCTCGGCGGGGTGCTCTCCCCCGCCACCGCCCGCACCCCGCTCACGGGCGCGGAGATCGCGGTGGACGGAGCGGGCGAGGTGCCCCTCGACCCCGGGTTCGAGCACGGGCTGCTGCTGCTCGACGGGCAGGTCGGCGGGCTGGAACGGGGGCCGCTGGCCTACCTGCCGCCGGGCCGGTCCGGGGTGCGGCTGTCCGGGCGTGGGCGGGTGCTGCTCATCGGCGGCGCGCCGTTCGGCGAGGAGATCGTCATGTGGTGGAACTTCGTGGGACGCTCGCACGAGGAGATCGCCGCCTTCCGCAAGGAGTGGGCGCAGGGCGAGGGGTTCGGCACCGTCGAGGGGTTCGACGGCGACCCGCTGCCCGCGCCCGCCCTGCCCGCCGTCCGGCTCAAGCCGCGCGGGCGGGTCCGCGGGCGGCCCCCTCAGTAGACGGAGATGTGCGGGTGGTCGTAGTGGTTGGCGGTGGTGCCGCCGCGGTCCGACATGGCCCGCCACGTGCCCGTGCGGGCGTGCCAGATGCGCTGGCGGTAGATGATGTACATGATGCCGAGGCGCCGGGCGTTCTTGATGGCCCAGGCGGCGATCCGGTCGCCGCGGGCGCGCTCGGCCGCCGACGGCAGCGCGCCGCCGCGGCTCAGCATGAAGTCGCAGGCCCGGCCGAGCGGGTGCTCGCCGCCGTCCTGGATGGCGCGGTAGCAGCCGATCCCGAACGGCACCTCGAAGCGTTCGGCGATGAGCTGCTTGACCAGCGCCATGCGCGGCGTGATGTTGTCCGGCCCCTGCGGGAGCTGCGGGACGAACGTGCCGTCGGGCCGCATCCCGGGCGCCCGGTAGAGCTGGTCGATCTTGTCCTTGACGCGTTCGATCTGCTTCTCGGCCTTCTCCTTGCGCTCCTCCAGCTCGCCGAGCGCGCGCTCCAGCTCCTCGGCGCGGGCCGCGGTCTCCTCCTGGGCCCGCGCGCGCTCGTCCCTGACCCGGGCGAACCCGCGCAGCCTGGCGTCCTGGAGGGTGACCAGGTGCTGGACGAGAGCCAGCCGGTTGAGCAGCGCCCCGGGATCCGCGCCGGAGGCGAGCAGGGTGGCCTGGTCCGGCCGGGCGCCGGTGTAGTGGGCGACGGCCAGGGCGCGTAGCTCGGTGGAGCGCAGGTCGTAGACCTGCTGGGCGGCGGCGAGCTTCGCACGGGCGGCCCTGGCGGCCTTGTCGGCCCTCTGGTGGGCGATGCGGCTGTCGTAGTAGTCGGTGATGAGCCGGTCGGTGTCCTTCTGGAGGGTGGCCAGCTCCCGCTTGAGCCGCTCGGCGGTGGGCTTGGGGTCGGCGTGCGCCGGGCCCGCGGCGACCGGGAGCCCTGCGGCCAGGGCCGCGACCAGGACGGTGACCAGGACGGTGACCAGGACTGCGGCGGGGGCCACGGTGGGAGCCACGGTGGGGGCCACGGTGGGGGCGGCGGCCGGGTGCGGCCGTCCGGCGCGTGGGCGCCGAGCGGGGGACGCAGCCGCCACACTTCTCCTTGTCCGCGAAGCCGCGAGGGCCGGGGCCCTCCGTCCGACGCCCGATAGTAGAGGATCATGTGCGGCGGTATGCGCCTTATGACGATTATGGGGTGCCCTTTTCGCCGGGACGGCGGGTCCTGCGGACCACGATCTGCCGCCCGGCCAGCACCGAGCCGGGCACCGCGACCAGGCCGAGGAGGCTGGAGCCCAGGCCGACGCCGATGTCCGCCTCCAGCTGCTTGACGCCGCCGTCGAGCAGCGGCACGCCGACCGAGACCCGCACCGAGACCGACAACAACGGCCCTGGCCGGCGGCCGGACGGCTCGCCAATGGCGGGGGACTTCGTGGCGGCCGGGGCTTTCGTCGTGACTGGGGCTTTCGTCGTGACTGGGGCTTTCGTGGCCGGGACTTTCGTGGCCGGGGCTTTCGTGGCCGGGACCTCCCTGGTGGCCGGGGCCTTCGTGGCGCCCGGGGCCTTGGTCGTGGCCGGAGGCGGGCCGGCGGGCTCGGTGGTGGCGGTGGCACGCACGGCGGTCCTGGCGGCCGGGGGCGCAGAGGTGGCGTGGGAGGACGGGCGCGGCTCTTGGGAGCGCGGCGGCGCGGCGGTGGGGGTGGCGGGCCCGCGGGTCACCGGAGGACGGGCGGGACGCGGAAGGTCACCGCCGGGCGAGCCGGTCGGCGGAACCGCCGGACGGATGCCCCGCGTACCGGGCAGGGCGGCGGCCGGCGGCGTGGCGACCGGGCCGCCGGGGGTGGGCTGAGCGGTGGCGCCAGGCGGAGCCGTGCCGGGCAGGGCCGTACCGGGCAGGGCGCCGG
>NZ_JBFAHK010000007.1:0-151152 GCF_040802095.1 Nonomuraea sp. NPDC050783 | reverse complement strand
GACGGAGCCGTGCCGGGCAGGGCCGTACCGGGCAGGGCGCCGGACGGAGCCGTACCAGGCAGGGCCGTACCGGGCAGGGCGCCGGACGGAGCCGTACCAGGCAGGGCCGTACCGGGCAGGGCGCCGGACGGAGCCGTGCCGGACGGGGCCGTGCCGGACGGGGCCGTGCCGGACGGGGCCGTGCCGGGCAGGATGGCGCCGGGGTCGGTGGCGGGCGAGCCGGGGGGCGAGGTCAGAGCGGGGACGGCGGTGACCGGGGGGAGGGCGAGGCCGCTGTCGGTGGCGGACGACTCGCGTAACAACACGAACGCCGACGCCACCGCCGCCGTCGTGGCCAGCACCAGCCCGCCGGTCACGACGAACCGGCGCGCGGGGGTGAGCGTGCCGGCGGCCAGGCAGGCGGCGGCGGCCGAGCCGGCGGCCGGCCGGGAGCGGGGCAGCAGCGCGACCAGCGGCACGAGGAGCAGGCCGAGCCCGGCGCGCCCGCGCTCCTCCCAGTCGTCCCCGTACGCGACCGGCGCGACGTCCTCCAGCTCGGCCAGCAGCTCCTCGGCGGAGGCGGGCCGGTCGGCGGGGTCCTCGGCCAGGCCGCGCGCGACGAGCGGGCGCAGCGCCTCCTCGACCTCCTCCAGGGCGGGCGCGGCCCGCCGGTGCTGGAGGGCGGGGGCGGTGGCGTCGTCCCCGGGAAAGGGGCGGTGGCCGGTCAGGCACTCGAAGAACACCGCCGTGGCGGCGTACACGTCGGTGGCGGGCCCGGCCGGGACGCCGTCCCGCTGCTCAGGCGCCGTGTACGCCGGCGTGCCGGCGTGCCCGCCCTCCTCCCCCGGGCGGGCCACGACGCCGAAGTCGACCAGCTTGCTGTCGCCGTCCTGGGTGACGAGCACGTTCTCCGGCTTGAGGTCGCGGTGCGCCACACCGTGCCGGTGAGCCTCGGCGAGGCCGAGCAGGGCGCCTTTGAGCACCACGAGCGCGACCTCGGCACCGGTACGGCCCTCGCGCTCCAGCAACCGCCGCAGCGGGACGCCGTTCACCAGCTCCATCACGATGACCGCGTCGCCGGGCAGTTCGGTGTAGTCGATCAGGCGGGCGACGTGCGGGCTGTCGATCTCCGCGAGGAGGTCGGCCTCGTCCCGGAACCGCCCGGCGAACTCGGGGTCGTCCCGCAGCGACCTGGCCAGATACTTGATCGCCACTTCCAGGCCGTCGGAGTCGCGCACGGCGAGCATCACGCGACCCGTCCCGCCGCGGCCGAGTTCCCGGATCTCGGTGTAGCCGGGAACGCCCATAGGAAGACCTCCTGACCGGATATGCACCTGATGCCAGGACGGTAACGTGATGTCACTCCCGGTGTCGAGACCCTTCTTCCGAGTAACCATCGCGAACGACCCCGGAGGGCGCCCGGATGGGCCGGCCGGTCCGGGTGCCGTCGCGTGGCTGCGTGGCGCGGGTCAGGCGGGCGGGCGGAGGGCGTCGCCGAAGGTCTCCCGGTGCCGGGTGAGGTAGTCGGCGTCGGCCAGGTAGAAGCGGTCGTCGCCGCGTTCGAGGTGGCGGGTGAAGCCCGGGTGACCGGCGGCGGCCTGCTCGCGCATGTGGCGTACCAGGTGGTCGAGCCGGGCCAGCGCGGTGTCGATCAGGGCCTCGCGGCCGGCCGGGTCGAGCCCGTAGGCGTCGGCGAACAGCCGCAGCCTGCGGGCCTGGCCGCCCACCGGCTCGCCGGCCAGCTGCCGGGGGTCGGAGAGCGGGACGAAACGGTAGGCCGCGTAGGCGACGTCCCAGACGCGCGGGCCGGGGTGGGCGGTGTCGAAGTCGATGAACGCCACCGGGCGGCCGTCGCGGAACACGCAGTTGTACGGGGCCACGTCACCGTGGCAGACCACCTCCGCCGGGGCCCTCGGCGGGAAGTACCACGTCAGGCCGGAGCCCCGCGCCCCGTCCGGCCCCCCTCCGCGCCCCGGCCGCTCCAGGAAGCCGGCGGTGGCGTCGTGGAACGCGCGCAGCAGCCGCGCCACGTCCTCCAGGACGCCGTCCGCGCGTGCCCATCCGGGCAGCGGGTAGTCGGGCACCTCCCCGGGCAGGTGGTCGAGCACCTCCCGCCCCTCGGTGTCGATGCCGTGGGCCCGCGGTGCGCCGGTGAAGCCGCGGTCCGCCAGGTGGGCGAGGAGGGCGTGCACGGCGGGCGTCCAGGGGCCGGTGAGCCGGCGCACGGTGGCGCCGATCCGTACGACCTGGTTGACCCGCTCCCCGAGCGGCTCCTCCACTCGCGCCTCCCGCCCTCGACGATCACCGCCACCGGCCAGTCTGCCACTCCCCCGCGAACCCCCGCGCACCGATCCCTCTCCCCGGCCCCAGGGACCGTCGCACCACTCTGCCTCAATGAGCGGGGCGGGCTTCGGGTTCGGGGAGGGCCGCGCACCGGCGCCGGGTCAGGGGGGCCGCGACGGCGAAGGCCAGGACCGCGCACCTGCCCTGGGCGAGGGCCGTGGAGGTGGGCACCCAGGGCAGATCCCCCAGGTCACCCAGGGCCGCCGCGGGCGGGAACAGCAGCAGCGCCGCCCGCCGGCCCGCCGCGCGTGCGTCCGCGCCGCGCCCCAGCAGGTCGGCCACGTCGGCCAGGCCGGGGCGGACCTGTCCGGGCCGCGCCCCCGCCAGGAGCACTCCCCGGCATCTCCGCTTCGTGCCGCGCCCGGTGGTCGCGGGGGTAGCAGGCCAGCAGCCGCCAGTAGCGGGTTTCGAGCCGGCTCAGCGCCGGTAGCGGGTTTCGAGCCGGCTCGCGCCGTACCGCCGGCTCACGCCGTGCCTCCCGCGCCCATCACGCGCAGGCGCGCGGTGGCCGCCCTGGCGTGCCTGCGCATCCGCTCGGCCTCCGCCGCCAGCCGGGCCGCGCCGGCGCCGGTCAGCCGGTAGTAGCGGCGGACGCGGCCGTCGACGATCTCCTCCCGGTCCTCGGTGATCAGGCCCTCTTCCTGGAGCCGGTCGAAAGCGGCGTACAAGGTGCCGGCGCGCAGGCGCACCTGGCCGTCCGAGATGCGTTCCACGTCGGTGATGACGCCGTACCCGTGTTGTGGACCGGCGGCCAGCGCGGTCAGGATCAGGAAGGTCGGCTCCTGCATCTTCCTCATGTGATCAATATATAACGACCATCTGCCTATAGGAAGCGCCGGCCGCCCGCCGAGGGGGTCAGCGGCGGGTGCTGAAGGCGACGGCGGTGGTCGAGGCGATCGTGCTCACCAGGACGACCATGACCAGGACGGAGCCCAGGGGGTTCCTGTGGTGGGCCGGCGGCGCGGCCACCTGCTGGACGCGGGCCGGCGGGCTGGGCCGCGGGGTGGGAGCGGGAGTCGGGGCCGGAGACGGCGCCGGAGGCGGGGCGGGGGCCGGGACCGGCACGGGGACCGCCGCGTGAGTCGGGACGGCCGGGCGCGGCGCGGGCGGACGGGGAGTGGGGGGCGGGGGCGCGGGAGGGCGCGAGCAATCTCCCACCTGGACGTGGACACCGCACACCGCACCGGGATAGATCGTCATCCCCGGCACCGTGACCTGGGGCACGGGCCGCCGCGCGCCCAGCCGCACGGCGATCGAGACCTGCGGGATCGGCAACCGCCGCACCCGCACCCCCGGTACTGACCCGTCCTTCGACACCTTTCTCGCCCCGGCTCCGGGGACGGCCCCGCCCCTGGGGACCTTCCTGGCCCCGGCCCCGGGGACGGCCCCGCCCTTGGGCACTTTCCTCGCGCCCGCGCCCGGGACGGCTCCGCCCTTGGGCGCCTTGTTCGGCCATATGTCTGTGATGGAGCCGCGTTTGGGACCCTTCCCGACCGGTATGCCCGGAATCGGCCAGGGAGGGGGGCCACCCGCCCGCACGCCCCGCACGGACCGCATGGACCGGCGCTCGGGGGCCTTCGCCCGCAGGACCGACACGGGCCTGAACGTGCGACCCCGCACACGGACGGCGCCCGGGACGGATCCGTTCTTCCGTCCCTGCACGACCACGGCGAGGGGGACGCCCCTTCCCGCGGCCGAGCCGCCTCCGGAGACCTCGCCGCCGGAAGGCGCGGACCGCCGCACCGGCACCCGGGACGACACACCCGAACGCGGCTCCCGGTCCGCGACCGCGGACCCGGCCGCCGCGGAGCCAGGCACTGCGGACCCGGCGACCACAGAGCCGGCGACCGCAGGCCCGGCCGCGGGACCGGTCACCGCAGAGCCAGCGGCTGAGGAGCCGGTCACCGCAGGCCCGGCCGCCGCAGGCCCGGCCGCCGCAGGCCCGGCCGCCGCAGGCCCGGCCGCCGCAGGCCCGGCCGCCGCAGGCCCGGCCGCCGTAGGGCTCGTGGTTGTGGGGCCGGTGATCACTACGGTGAGTAGGGTGCCGCCGAGCAGCAGCAGTGACGCGGCGCGGTATCCCGCCCGCGCGGCGCGCCCCGCGTCCGTCACTCGCCCTGCCCCGGCGGGGCCCTCCGCTGCCGGGCGTTCCGCGCGGGGGGCGGGGCCTTCGTCGGGGGTGCTCACATGCCCCCGCCGATCCGGGCGAACTCCTGCAGCGCGCCCCGGAACGCATCCGGCCCCACGGCCAGGGGCCCGTCGAAGGCGCGGGAGATGTCCCAGGTCAGGTAGACACCGAAGCCGAGCAGGCCGGCCATGGCGAGCATCGGCATCAGGGTGAGGCCACGCGGCCGGGCGCCGGCGAGGAAGGGGAAGACGACGACCATCACGCCGGTGAGGATGGTCAGGAGCAGCAGGCCGTCGGGCGGGGTGGCGGCGGCGTCGGCGGCGCGCTGGGCACGTGCGGCGGAGATGGAGGCCAGGTGGTCGAGCAGGCCGGACTTGGCGTCCTCCTGGTCGGTGCCGCTGACCTTGAAGTCGCCGACGCGGTTGCGCAGGGTGTCCATGCGGGCGGCGCCGACAGGGTCCATGCGGCCCTGGGCCATCAGGGGCCATTCGTCGCGGACGACGAAGGTGACGTAGTCGCGCAGCGCGGAGCGGACCTGGCGGGCGTCCTCGGCGGGCAGGGCTTCGGCGGCCCAGTAGGCGTCGATCGCGGCCTGGCTCTCGACGTGGGTGTTCTGCCGGGCGGCGTCGGCGGTGGTCCACGGCACGATGATCGCGATGGCGAACACCAGCAGGAACAGGGCCGACAGCATGGCTCCGGCGTGGCCGGCGCTGGGGCCGCCGGGATCACGGTCGTCCTCGGCCCGGCGGACCAGCCGGAACAGCAGGGCGGCGAGCAGCACCACACCGCCCGCCGCGAGGATCGAGAGCGCGTACGCCACCATATGATCTCCCGAAACACTTCGGATACGCAGTGTCATATTACTATCACACTGCGCAATGATGGCGTGAGGCCCGGAAAGGTAAAGCCGCGGTAATGGCGAGGCCGGGACCAGGGCGGCGAGGAGGGGGGTGGTGGAGCCGGGGCGGGCGGTGGAGCCGGAACCGGCGGTGGAGCCGGGGCGGCCGGCGGATGGGTACGCTCAGCCGCCCCGGGTCACCGCGGGATCCGGCGCCGGCATGGCGGACCGGCGACTGCCGTGGCATGCGGCCACGAGGGCCCGCGGCACGTCCGCCCGTCACCGAAGAGATCCGGGCCGTCCCTCCGCGAACGACCCGGGGGTTCTCCGTCTGCGCCCTTCCCACGGGGGACGCCTCACATGATCGCCCCTGTGCCGGCCCGGCGCGTCAGGGGTCGTCCCAGGGATTTCCCCAGACATCGGGGGGTTCGAGCAGGCGCAGGAGCTCCAGCCAGCCGTGGAAGGGCTCCGGGCGGTCCGAGCCCTCCCGGGTGACCCGGCCGTGGACACCGTCCGGGCCGTGCTCCAGCTCCACGACGAAGCGCATCACGCCTCCAGCGTCACCGTGAGCGTATGGAGACGGCCCCCCTACCGCCTTGGGGTCGCACCTGGGGATAACCCCTGGTTTCGCCGCCGGCTCTGGACACGAGGACAGACAACTGTCACTTGAGCCGGATCTGGGGTCGCGTCACGTTGGAGTCCTGAGCGTGCGGAGGCCGTCGTGGCTGAGCGTGGTGGGAGCTTCGTCGGGCGCGAACGCGAGCTGAGCCTCCTGGGCGAGGAGTTCGCGCGGGCGCGGGCCGGGCTGCCCAGGCTCGTGGTGGTCGAGGGCCCGGCGGGCATGGGCAAGACGACCCTGATCCACCGGTTCCTGGCCGGCTGCGGCACCGGGAACGTGCTGTTCAGCGACGGCGACGAGAGCGAGACGCTGCTCCCGTACGGGACGCTGACCCGGCTGTTCGGCGGCGAGCCGCCCGCGCCGCCGGCCGCGCTCGGCCCGCTCGGCGAGGCCGACCCGCTGGCCGTGGGCGCGGCGCTGCTGGAGGTGGTGAGCGAGCGGCAGCAGCGCGAGCCGCCGCTGTGCCTGGTCGTGGACGACGTGCACTGGGCGGACGGGCCGACGCTGCGCGCGCTGACGTTCTGCCTGCGCCGGCTGCGTGCCGACCGGGTGCTGGCGGTGCTGCTGATGCGCGAGGCCGCCGCGCTGCCCGGCCCCGAGGGGCTGCTGCGGCTCATCGGCGCCGACGGCACCCGCCGGCTGCGGCTGCCGGGGCTGGGCGTCCCCGAGGTGGAGTCCCTGGCCGCCGGAGCGGGAGGGCGCGGGCTGTCGCGGCGGGCGGCCGCGCGGCTGGTGGCGCACACCGAGGGCGTGCCGCTGCACCTGCGGGCGCTGCTGGAGGAGGTGCCGCCGGAGGCGCTGGACGACGTGGCCAGGCCGCTGCCGGCGCCCCGCTCGTACGCGCTGCTGGTGCTGGCGAAGGTGGCCGGGTGCGCGCCGCCGGCGCGGGAGCTGGCCGGCGCGGTCAGCGTGCTGGGCCAGGCGTGCCCGCTGCACCTGGCCGCCCGCGTGGCCGGCGTCGGCGAGCCGCTGGAGGCGCTGGAGGAGGCCGTGCGGGCGGGCGTGCTGGTGGAACGGTCCTCCGCGCGCGGTCCTGTGGCGGCCTTCGCGCACCCGCTGACCCGCGCGGCCGTCTACCAGGACCTGGGCCCGGCGCGCCGGGCGGCGCTGCACGCGCGCGCGGCGCTGGTGGCCGAGAGCGGGCAGGCGCGGCTGCGGCACCGGGTCGAGGCGGTGGCGGGCCCGAGCCCGGAGCTGGCGGCCGAGCTGGCGGAGCTGGGCCGGGCGCAGGTGCGGCTGGGCGCGTTCGGCAGCGCGGCGGGGCAGCTGAAGGCCGCGGCCGAGCTGTCCGCCGATCCCGCTCCGCTGGCCGCGGAGGCGGTGGAGGCGCTGCTGCTGGACGGGCGGGTGGAGGAGGCGGCGGCGCTGGCCGCGGCGCTGCCGGAGCGGGCGCACCCGGCGGTGCGCGGCTACGCGCTCGGCCATCTGGCGATGGTGCGCGGCCGGGTCGAGGAGGCCCGCGCGCACCTGATCGCGGCGTGGGAGCGGGCCGGGCCGCCGGAGTCGGGGCTGGCGGCGCGGGCGGCGCAGCAGCTCGCGATGCTCTGCCTGGTCAGGGCGGAGGGCCGGCAGGCGGCCCGGTGGGCGGAGCGGGCCAGGAGCTCGCCCGGCTACCGCTCCAGCGTCGACTACAACCGTTACACCCAGCTCACCGGCCTGGCCGTGTCCGGCGCGGCGGAGGCGGCGCTGGACCTGGCGCGGGACCTGCCCGCCCCGGCATCGGCGTCGATCGCCGAGCTGGACGCGCTGCTCGGCCGCGGCCTGCTGCGCACCGTCGGCGACGACCTGCCGGGGGCGATGGCGGACCTGGCGGGCACGGTGGCGGCGTGCGGGGAGCGGTCGGTGCCGTTCCGGATGCTGGCCACGGCGATGCTGGGGCAGGCGGAGTACCGGGCGGGCCGCTGGGACGACGCGTCCCTGCACACCGAGACGGCCGCCTCGGTGGCCGACGACGCCGACCAGCGGTGGTTGTCGCCGGTCTGCCACGGGCTGGCCGCGCTGGTCCCGGCGGCGCGCGGCGACTGGGCGGCGGCGCGGGCGCACGTGGAGGCGGCGCTGGCGGGCAACGAGGCGGGCGCGGTGGCGGCGCTCGCGCACGCCTGCGCCGCGGCGGCGCACCTGGCGGCGGCGCGGGGCGACCACGCGGGGACGGTGGAGGCGCTGGAGCCGCTGCTGGCGGTGCGGGTGCACGACGTCGTGTACGAGCCGGGCGTCGTCCAGTGGCTGGACCTGCTGGTGGAGGCGCTGGTGGCGCTGGGCGAGCCGGCGCGGGCCGAGGCGCACCTGGCGCGCGCGGAGCGGCTGGCGGCGGCGCGCGGGCGGCGCTCGGCGCTGGCCGCGGCGGCCCGCTGCCGGGGCGTCCTGCACGCGTCCCGGCACGAGAACGAGCGGGCGGAGGCGGCGTACGCGGACGGCCTGGAGCACGCCGCCGCGGTGGGGCTGCCGTTCGAGGAGGCGCGGCTGCGGCTGGCCCGCGGCCGTCTGCTGCGCAGGCTGGGCCGGCGCAGGCAGGCGCAGGCCGAGCTGGAGCTCGCGCTGGCGCTGTTCGCCCGGCTGGGCGCGGCCCCGTACGCGCAGCGGTGCGAGCGGGAGCTGGGCGCGTGCGGCGCGCCGCGGCCGGAGCCGGGCGCGGCGCCGCTGCTGCGGCTGACGCCGCAGGAGCGGGCGGTGGCGCGGCTGGTGGCGACCGGCATGACGAACCGGCAGGTGGCCAGGGAGCTGGTGCTGAGCGTGAAGACCATCGAGTACCACCTGGGCAACGCCTACGCCAAGCTCGGGGTGAGCTCGCGGGTGGGGCTGACGGCCAAGCTCATGCACTGACGGCCCGTACGCGGCGGCCGCCGCTGGACGGATTTCCGGGCATGACGGGGCGGGCTGACCATTCGTCCAGCGGCGCTGTGGTGTTCGCGGGATGTTGTGCACCATGACCACCGTGAATCTCAACGGCCGCAAATTCGTGATGGTGAGCTCGACGGCGAGCGTGGTGGATCCCGACAGCCCGACGGAGTTCCTGTACTGGGAGTCCGACGGGGTGGTGTGGGGCAGTTACACGGGCGACACGGTGACCCAGGGCCGCTTCGTCGGCACCCGCGAGGACGAGCGGGTCCAGATCTCCTACGTGCACGCGCTGAAGGCCGGCGGCACGGCGGCCGGCCGGAGCAGCAGCCGCCTGGAGACCGGCGAGGACGGGCTGCTGCGCCTGGTGGAGGAGTTCAGCTTCGACGGCGACGACACGCCGCACGTCAGCGTGTGCAGGGAGGTCGTGGACTAGGGCCGCGCTCAGTCGTCCTTGCGCAGGGCCGCCCGGCCCTCGGCGGCGCCGACGAAGCGCATCTTGCCGAGCGGCACCTCGCCGCGCTCCTCCGGGGCCGGGCGGCGGGCCTGCCGGGACGCCTGCCGGCCGTCGCCGGGCAGCACGTACGGCCGCCGCAGCACCTCGTCCAGGATGAAGACGGTCTCGGTGGCCTTGACGGCGGGGATGTTGGCCAGCCGGTCGGTGACCATGGTGTGCACGGCCGCGACGTCGGCCACCCGTACCTGGATCATGGCGTCGTGCTGGCCGGTGGTGATCGCGCAGTACTCGACCTCGGGCATCCTGGCCAGCTCGGCCCGGAACTGCTTCCACATCTGCTGGCGCACGGTCACGAAGATCAGGGCGGTGATGCCGAGCCCGGCGCGCCCGTGGTCGATCTCGGCGGTGAAGCGCTTGATGGCGCCGTCCGCGCGCAGCGCCTCGAAGCGGGTGTAGGCGTTGGCGCGGGAGATGCCGACCCGCTCGGCGAGCGCGGCGACCGAGATCCTGCCGTTCTCGCGCAGGACCTCAAGGATCTTCAGGTGGGTCTCGTCCAGTTCGAGACCGATGCCGATCCGTCCAGGCTGACCGCCACCGCCGACACCATTTCTGGAAATATCACTCATCATTACCTCAGTGACCTTTATATACGTCTTACGGAGCGCACAGTACCTGGACGTTCTGCCGCACAATCCTCGGCATCTCTCTGCTGAACGTCCAGATCTTGGAGGACCTCCATGGCGACCCGCTCCCAGACGGCGGCTGTGCTGCTCGCCGGTGCGCTCACCCTCGCCGCCTGCGGCAGCGGCGGCACGTCGTCGCAGGCCCCCGCGGGCGGCGGTGGCGGCGGCGCGAAGACGCTCGTCATCGACACGTCCTTCGACCTGAAGACGGCCGACCCCGGCCGCACCTACGAGCCGACCGGCCTCATCGTCGGCAAGGCGCTCTACGAGACGCTGCTCACCTTTGACGGCTCCGACGTGACCAAGCCGGTGCCCGCCCTCGCCGAGTCGTACGAGCTGAGCAAGGACGGCAAGACGCTGACCCTGAAGCTCAAGAAGGGCGCGACCTTCTCCGACGGCTCGCCGGTGACCGCCGACGACGTGGTGTTCTCGCTGACCCGGGTGCGCGACATGAAGGGCACCCCGTCGTTCCTGCTGGACGGCGTCGAGGTGGCCAGGACCGACGACACCACGATCACCCTGACCTCGAAGGCGCCCAACCCGGCGCTGCCGTACATCCTGCCGAACCCGGCGCTCGGCGTCATCAACAGCAAGCTCGCCAAGGAGCACGGCGCGACCGCCGACCCGCAGGACAAGGCCGAGCAGTGGCTGAACTCCAGCTCCGCCGGGTCAGGCCCGTACACGATCGAGTCGTTCAACGTCAGCAGCCAGGTCACGCTCAAGGCCAACCCCAAGTACTACGGGACCAAGCCCACCTACGACAGGGTCGTGCTGCGCAACGTCGAGGCGGCCACGCAGAAGCTGAACGTCCAGCGCGGCGACAGCCAGGTGGCGCTCAACCTGTCCGGCGACCAGGTGACCGGCATGCCCGCGACGCTGCAGGTCAAGAAGACCGCCTCGGCCAACGTCATCTTCCTGCTGGCCAACCAGGACTCCGCGGTGAGCAAGACGACGACGAACGCCAAGTTCGTCGAGGCCGTGCGCAAGGGCGTGGACTACGCGGGCCTGCTGGAGCTGGCCGGCGAGGGCTCCACCCAGGCGCCGGGCGTGATCCCGTCGCAGCTGCTCGGCGCGCTGCCGGCCGACCAGGCCGCCAAGCGCGACGTCGAGGGCGCCAAGGCGGCGCTGGCCGCCAGCGGCCTGTCCAACCCGACGGTCAAGCTGGAGTACCCGAGCGAGCTGACCGTGAACGGCCTGTCGTTCCAGCCGCTGGCCGAGCGCATCCAGGCCAACCTCAAGGAGGTCGGCATCACGGTGGACCTCCAGCCCGCGCCGGTGACGACCGCGCTGGACAACTACCGCAACGGCAAGGAGGAGATGGGCCTGTGGTACTGGGGCCCGGACTACCCGGACCCGAGCGACTACCTGGCCTTCCTGCCCGGCAAGACGGTGGGTCTGCGGGCCGGCTGGAAGGCGGGCGCGGCCAAGGAGATCGAGGCCGCCGGTGACAAGGCCGCCACGGCGATCGGCGACGAGGCCCGCAAGGCCGCCTACGCCGACGTGCAGACCAGGCTCAACGCCTCCGGCCCGTTCGTCCCGCTGGTCCAGCCGTCCCAGAACATCGTGACGGCCGCCTCCGTGACCGGGCTGGAGTACCACCCGGTGTGGACGGTGGACGTCGCCGACCTCGGTGTGAAGTAAGTGAAGCCGAAGGCGGGACGCGAGGGAGCCGGCCGGCGGGTGCCCCCGCTGGCCCGCTTCCTCGTACGGCGGGTGCTGCTCGCCGTGCTCATGGCCTGGGGGATCACGCTCGTCACGTTCGTGCTGACGAACCTGGTCCCCGGCGACCCGGTGGCGGCCAACCTGGGGCAGCGGGCGCTGGGCGACCCGGCCATCGTGGCGCAGTGGCGGGCCGAGCACGGCCTGGACAAGCCGCTGTGGCAGCAGTACCTCCTGCACCTGCAGGGGCTGCTCCACGGCGACCTGGGCCTCAGCCAGCAGAGCCACCGGCCGGTCGCCCAGGACCTGGCCGAGTTCGTGCCGGCGACGCTGGAGCTGGCCGGCGCGGCGATCCTGGTGTCGCTGGTGCTGGGCGTGGCCTTCGGCGTGATCGCCGCGCTGCGCAGGGACCGGCTCTCCGACCACGCGCTGCGGCTGCTCAGCCTCGTCGGCATCTCGGTGCCGACGTTCTGGCTGGCGCTGATGGCGTTCTACGTGTTCTTCTACCGGCTGCAGCTCACCCCGGGCAGCGGCCGGGTGGACGTGGCGCTCGGCACGGCCCCGCCGGTGACCGGGCTGCAGACGGTGGACGCGCTGCTGGCGGGCCGGTGGGACATCTTCGTCTCCGCCGCCGGGCACCTGGTCACGCCCGCCCTGGTGCTGGCGCTCTACACGATCGGCCTGCTGACCCGCTTCACCCGCTCGGCGGTGCTGGAGGTGCTGGGGCAGGACTACGTGCGGGCGGCCCGCGCCAAGGGCCTGCCCGGCCGGGTCATCCTGTTCCGGTACGTGCTGCGCTCGGCCCTGGTGCCGGTCATCACCGTGGCCGGCCTGGCCTTCGGCAGCCTGCTGTCGGGCACCGTGCTGGTGGAGGCGATCTTCGCCTGGCCCGGGATCGGGCAGTACGCGTACAAGAGCGCCACCACCCTCGACCTGCCCGCCGTCATGGGCGTCGGCCTGGTCGTGGGCATCGTCTACCTGGTCATCAACCTGGTCGTGGACGTCCTGTACGGCGTCATCGACCCCCGAGTGAGGTTGCAATGAGAGGCGGTCTCCTGCGGAGGCTCCCCGAGGCGTGGCGGCAGCCGCTCGCCGTCAGCGGCGCGGTGCTGGCCGCGCTCTGGCTGGTGGTCGTGCTGGCCGCGCCGCTGCTGGCGCCGCACGACCCGCTCGCCCAGGACCTGCCGCGGCTGGCCCCGCCCGGCCCCGGGCACTGGTTCGGCACCGACCAGCTCGGCCGCGACATCCTCAGCCGCGTCCTGTACGGGGCGCGGGTGTCGATCCCGCTGACGCTGCTGCTGGTCGCGCTGTCGGTGGTGATCGGCGGCCTGCTGGGCGCGTGCGCCGGATACTTCGGCCGCTGGGTGGATGAGACGATCATGCGGGTGGCGGACCTGGTGTTCGCCTTCCCGACGGTCATCCTGGCCATGGTGGTGGCCGCGGCGCTGGGCGCGAGCCTGGCCAACGCCGTGCTGGCGGTGCTGGTGGTGGCCTGGCCCGCCTACGCCCGCGTCACCCGCGGCCTGGTGCTGGGGGTGCGCGAGCGGGAGTTCGTGCTGAGCGGGCGGCTGCTGGGCTTCTCGGTGTGGCGCTCGCTGCGGGTGGACGTGCTGCCCAACATCACCGGCCCGGTGCTGGTGCTGGCCACCCTGGACATCGGCACCGCGCTGCTGCTGCTGTCCGGCCTGTCGTTCCTCGGGCTGGGCGCCAAGCCGCCGTCCCCGGAGTGGGGGGCGATGGTGGCCTCCGGCGTCGAGGTGTTCGACAGCTGGTGGGTGGCGACCTTCCCCGGCCTGGCGATCCTCACGGTGGTGCTGGCGTTCAACTTCCTCGGCGACACCCTGCGGGACGCCCTCGACCCGCGGACCGCCCGCGCGATCAAGGAGCGTGCGCTGTGACGGCACTGGACATCGCCGGGCTGGAGGTCTCGATCGGCGGCCGGGAGGTGCTGCGCGGCGTGGACCTGCGGCTGGAGCCCGGCAGGGTGCACGGCCTGGCCGGCGAGAGCGGGTCCGGCAAGACCATGACCGGCCTGGCGGTGCTGGGGCTGCTGCCGCACGGCGCGCGGGCGCGGGGCACGATCCGGCTCGGCGGGCGCGACCTGCTGACGCTGCCGCCCAAGGAGCTCAACAAGGTGCGCGGCGGCGAGGTCGCCATGGTCTTCCAGGACCCGGCCACCAGCCTGCACCCCATGCTGACCGTCGGCCGGCAGCTCACCGAGCACATGCGCCACCACCTGCGGCTGGGCAGGGCCGAGGCGCGGGCGCGGGCCGTGGAGCTGCTGGGCAAGGTGCGCATCCCGGGCGCCGCGCAGGCGTACGAGCGCTACCCCCACCAGTTCTCCGGCGGCATGCGGCAGCGCATCGCCATCGCCGTCGCGCTGGCCTGCTCGCCCAAGGTGCTCATCGCCGACGAGCCCACGACCGCGCTCGACGTGACCGTGCAGGCCGGCGTGCTGCGGCTGCTGCGCGGCCTGTGCGACGAGCTGGGCCTGGCGGTGCTGCTGGTCACCCACGACCTCGGCGTGATGTCGGCGGTCGCCGACGAGGTCAGCGTGATGAAGGACGGCCTGGTCGTGGAGTCCGGGCCGCGCGGCCGGGTGCTGCGCGAGCCGGAGCACCCCTACACCCGATCCCTGCTGGAGTCCCTGCCCGACGCGGAGGTGCGATGACTGCCCTGGAGACGGATCCCCTGCCGGCCGAGGCCCTGCTGAGCGTGGAGGACCTGGTCGTCGAGCACCGCTCCCCCGGCCGGCCGCCGGTGCGGGCGGTGGCCGGCGCCAGCCTGCGGGTCGGCCCCGGCGAGGTCGTCGGGCTGGTGGGCGAGTCCGGGTGCGGCAAGTCGACGCTCGCCCGGGCGGTGTGCGGGCTCAACCCGGTCACCGCCGGGTCGGTCACCTTCGAGGGGGAGTCGGTCACGCCGCTCGGCCTGCGGCGCAGGCGGCTGACCGGCATCCAGATGGTGTTCCAGGACCCGTACACGTCGCTGAACCCGCGCCGCCGGATCGGCGACCAGATCGCCGACGGGCTGCGTACCGCGCGCGACACCACCACCTCCCCCGCCGACCTGCTGGAGCGCGTCGGCCTGCCGCGTGACTTCGCCGGGCGGCACCCGCACGAGTTCTCCGGCGGGCAGCGGCAGCGCGTGGCCATCGCGCGGGCCCTGGCCGCCCGGCCGCGGCTGCTGATCGGCGACGAGCCGATCTCGGCGCTGGACGCCTCCGCGCAGGCGCAGGTGGCGCGGCTCATGCGGGACCTGGCCGTGGAGTCGGGGGCCGGGCTGCTGTTCATCAGCCACGACCTGTCGGTGGTGCGGCTGATCGCCGACCGGGTGGCCGTCATGTACCTGGGCAGGATCGTCGAGGTCGGCCGCACGGAAGAGGTGTGGGCCGAGCCGCGGCACCCGTACACGCGGGCGCTGCTGCGGGCGATCCCCCACCCGGACGGCGCGGGCGTGCTGCCCGCGGAGCTGCCCGGCGACGTGCCGGACCCGGCCGAGCCGCCCGCCGGCTGCCGCTTCCACCCGCGCTGCCCGCTGGTGATGGACCGGTGCCGGGAGGAGGACCCGGCGTTCGGGCCGGTCGCCTGCTGGCTGCACGAGCCCAGGTGAGGCCGCCGCCGGAGGCCGGGCGGGCGCCCCGGCTGGCCGCCGCGCGGGCCGCCATGACGGCGGCCGGCGTGGACGCCCTGGTGCTGCGGCCCTCGCCGGACTACCGGCTGCTCGGCGGCCGGGACGGGGACGGCTTCCTCGTCGTCACCGCGGACGCGGCCGTCGAGACCGGCGACCCGGCCGCGCTGGTCCCGGCGGGCGCGCGGCGCGTCGCGGTGGACCCGGAGATGCGGGTGCGCGAGCTGTTCGCGATGACGATCGGGGCCGAGCTGGTGCCCGCCTCGGCGGTGCTGGCGCCGCTGCGGCTGCGCAAGGAGCCGGAGGAGGTGGCCGCCGTCGAGCGGGCGGCGCTGCGGGCCGAGGAGGTGCTGCGGCAGGCCGGCGAGCTGGCCTGGTTCGGCGCGACCGAGCAGGCGATGGCGCGGCGGCTGCGGCTGCTGGCGCTGGAGTCGGGGTGCGAGGAGGTGCTGGCGCTGCGGGTGGCGGCCGGCGAGCACACGGCCCGGCCGCGGCACCGGCCCGGCGGCCGGGTGATCAACCCGGGGGACGCGCTGCTGGTGTCGCTGTGCGGGCGCTGGGACGGCTACTGCGCCGAGGTGGGGCGGGTGTTCGCGGTCGCCGAGCCGCCGGAGGACTACGAGGCCATGTACACGGTGGTGCTGTCCGCCCACCGCGCGGCCCTGGCGGCGGCCCGGCCGCCCGCCCCCGCCCGCGCCGTCGCCCGCGCGGTCGGCGAGGTCATCGACGCCAGCGGCTACGGCCGCTTCGCCGCCGGGCACGCCGGGCGGGGCGTCGGCCTGGGGCCCGAGGAGGGGCCGTGGCTGGGCGAGGAGGCGCCGCTCGCGCCCGGCATGACGTTCTGCCTGGAGCCGGCCATCTACGTGCCGGACCTGTTCGGGGCGCGGGTGGCGGACGTGGTGGTCTGCACCGGGTCCGAGCCGCTGGTCCTGAGCGGGGGGCCGCCGCCGCTGCGCGTCCTGGACCGGTGACGGCCGGCGCCCGCGCGGACGGCGCCCGCGCGGACGGAGGCCGTGCGGGCGGAGGTTGTGCGGCCGGGAGCGTGGGAGGCGGGGGCACGGGGGGCGGGGGCGTCGCCGGGCCGGGCGGGCGGGCTCGATACGCTGGATCGCGGCCGATCATCGGGGGGTGACGTGGGCCAGTTCGTGCTGCTCGTGCTGGTGCTGCTGGGCGCGCTGATCACCGTGCCGCTCGGCGAGCGGCTCGGGCTGCCCTCGCCCGTGCTGATGACCCTGCTCGGCATCGTGTTGGCCGTCCTGCCCTTCGTGCCGAACGTGGACGTGCCGCCCGGCATCGTCCTGCCCCTGCTGCTGCCGCCGCTGCTGTACGCCGCGGCGCGGCGCGTGTCCTGGCGGCAGTTCGCGGCCAACTGGCGGCCGATCTTCCTGCTGGCCGTGGCGCTGGTGTTCGTGACGACGGCGGCCGTGGCCGCGGTGGCGCACGCGCTGGTGTCCGGGCTGCCGCTGGCCGCCGCCGTGGCGCTGGGCGCGCTGGTGGCACCGCCCGACCCGGTCGCCGCCACGGCGGTGGCCGGGCGGCTCGGCCTGCCGCGGCGCATGGTGGCGCTGCTGGAGGGCGAGGGGCTGTTCAACGACGTGACGGCCATCGTGCTCTACCACGTGGCGATCATGGCCACGGTGACCGGCGTGTTCTCCTGGCCGGGCGCGCTGGCGGAGTTCGCGCTGTCGGCCGTGGTGGCCGTGCTGGTGGGGCTCGGCCTGGGCTGGCTGAGCGGGCGGCTGATGGACCTGCTCGGCGACGCCACCCTCCAGGTGGGATTGTCGCTGCTGGTGCCGTTCGTCAGCTACGCCCTGGCCGACGAGCTGCACGGCTCGGGCGTGCTGGCCGTGCTGACCAGCTCCTTCTACCTGGGCGACCGGATGGCCGACGCCGACGACGTGCTCGGCAGGTTCGCCGCCGGGACGTTCTGGCAGGTCGTCGAGACGCTGGTGACCGGGGTGGCGTTCGGGCTGATCGGCCTGGAGCTGCACGTGGTGATCGGCACCATGCACGGCCGGCTCGGGCCGCTGCTGGGCTGGAGCGCCGCCGTGGTGGCGGCCGTGGTGCTGGTCCGGCTGCTGTGGCTGCTGCCGGCGGCGTGGCTGGCGAAGAAGGCGGGCGGCAAGGCGTGCGACGACAGCGAGATCCCGCTGACCTGGCGCGAGACCGTCGTGATGTGGTGGGCGGGCATGCGCGGGGTGGCGTCGGTGGCGCTCGCGCTGGCCATCCCGCTGACGCTGGCCGACGGCTCGTCGTTCCCGGAGCGGTCGGCGATCGTCTTCGTCGCGTTCGCCGTGATCCTGGTGACGCTGGTCGCGCAGGGGCTGACGCTGCCGTGGCTGGTGACCCGGCTCGGCGTCAAGGCGGACACCGCGGCCGAGCGGGAGCTGGAGAAACGCCTGGCCGTCGCGGCCGCCAAGGCGGCCAAGCGGCGGCTGCGCGAGATCGACGCGGCCGAGGATCTGCCCGAGGACGTGGTCGAGCAGCTCACCCGGCGCATGCTGGGGTTCGGGCTGCGGATCAGCCCGGAGGCGGGCGAGGAGGAGCGGCAGGAGGCGTACGAGGCGCGGGCGCGGCGCGTCCGGCTGGTACGGCGGGTGCAGGGCGAGATGTTGTCGGCCGCCCGCCAGGTGGTGCTGGACGCCCGCCGCGACCCGTACGTCGATCCCGCCGTCGTGTCGCGGGTGCTGCGCCGCCTGGACGCCCGCAGCCTGAGGTGAGGCGTGACGGCGTGTCACCGCAGGCCGCGAAGGGTAATCATCCATCATGCTGCGCATCGGCACATGGGGGTCCGCCGGTTCCGCCGACTTCGTCGCCTGCGGATGGCGCGACCGCGACCCGGGCCTGTCGGAGCCGGGCATCAAGCTCGTCTTCTCGGCCGGTGGCCGGCTGCCGGAGTTCCCCGGGCTGCGCACCGGCACCCGGGTGGCGCGAGGCGCGGAGGAGATCGCCGCGCAGTTCTCGCGCGGCATGGACATCGTGCTCGTCGAGCCCGGCTCCTGCCCTGCGGCACCGGTGATGGCGGCGGGCATGTGGCACTACGGCTGGACCGGCGGCGACCTCGGCGCGCTGGCGGGGGCGGCGGTGACGGGGCTCGCGCTCGCCGCGCAGCCGGGGCCGTGCGCGGCGGAGATCTGCCGCGACGGGCGCAGCTCGCTCGACGGCCACCTGACGGCCGCGGCGGTCCGCGCGGGCCTGGCCTGCCGCTTCCCCGGCGGCCGCTACCGCACGCCGCAGGTGACGGTGCCGCTGGAGTCGGTCTGCCTCAGCCAGGAGGCCCCGTGCCGCGTCCTGATCGCGACCTGCGCCGGCGTCCTGTAGGGGGCGGGCGGTAGAGGGCGGGGCAGTAGGGGGCCGGACGGTAGGGGGCCGGGCGCGGCATGGCATAACGTCGCTCCGAGAGGCGCGGGCGCGGGAGGGCGGCGGGGTGTTCGAGGTCAGGGAGCTGCGGGGGATCGCGGAGTTCGAGCGGGCCTTCGCGCTGTTCGACGCCATCTGGCACTTCGGGGCCGCCACGCCGCCCGTCACCGTGGAGCTGATGCGGGCGCTGACGCACGCCGGCGGGTACGCGGCCGGCGCGTTCGACGGCGACCGGCTGGTGGGCGCCTCGGTCGGGTTCCTGGCGGCCGGGGGCGCGCTGCACTCGCACGTCACCGGCGCGGCCGAGCCCGGCGCCGGGTACGCGCTCAAGCTGCACCAGCGGCAGTGGGCGCTGGAGCGCGGGCTGGAGCGCGTCACGTGGACCTACGACCCCCTCGTCCGCCGCAACGCCCACTTCAACCTGGCCAAGCTGGGGGCGCGGCCGGTCGCCTATCTGCCGTGCTTCTACGGCGTCATGGAGGACGCCGTCAACCGGGGCGACGAGTCCGACCGGCTGCTGACCGAGTGGCGGCTCACCGCGCCCCCTCCCCCGCCACCCCCCTCTGGGGACGTGGCGGCGGTGGTGGCGCTGGCGGACGTGGGCGGGCGGCCCGTGCCCGGCCCGGCCGACGCCGACACGGTGCTGGTGGCGGTGCCGGCCGACGTCGGGCGGCTGCGCAGGACCGATCCCGGCGCGGCCAGGGCGTGGCGGCACGCCGTCCGGGACGTGCTCGGCGGGCTGATGGCGCAGGGCCGCGCCGTGACAGGCTTCTCCGGCAAGTCCGCCTACATCGTGGAGCGAACCATCGTGGAGAGAACGTGAAGATCACTGGAGTCGAGCTGCGGCGCGTCGCGATGCCGCTGGTGGCGCCGTTCCGTACCTCGTTCGGTACCGAGACCTCCCGGGACGTCCTGCTCGTCCGGGTCGTGACGCCCGACGCCGAGGGCTGGGGCGAGTGCGTGGCGATGGCCGAGCCGCTCTACTCCTCCGAGTACGTGGACGGCGCCGCCGACGTGATCCGCCGCTTCCTGCTGCCCGCCCTGCCGCCCGCCCTGGACGCCCACGCCGTCGGCCGCGCCCTGGCGCCGGTCAAGGGGCACCGCATGGCCAAGGCGGCCCTGGAGACCGCCGTGCTGGACGCGCAGCTCAGGGCGTCGGGCGAGTCGTTCGCCCGGTTCCTGGGCGCCTCCCGCTCCCGAGTGCCGTGCGGGGTGTCGGTGGGCATCATGGACTCGGTCCCGCAGCTCCTCGACGCCGTCGAGGGTTACCTGGACGAGGGGTACGTCCGGATCAAGCTGAAGATCGAGCCCGGCTGGGACGTCGAGCCGGTGCGGGCGGTGCGCGAGCGCTTCGGCGACGACCTGCTGCTCCAGGTCGACGCCAACGCCGCCTACACCCTGGCCGACGCGCCCCGCCTGGCCCGCCTGGACGCCTTCGACCTGCTGCTCATCGAGCAGCCGCTGGCCAACGACGACCTGGTGCAGCACGCCCGGCTGGCCCGGCGGCTGCGCACGCCGATCTGCCTGGACGAGTCGATCGAGTCGGCCGAGCACGCCGCCGCCGCGATCGAGCTGGGCTCCTGCTCGATCGTCAACATCAAGCCGGGCCGGCTCGGCGGCTACCTGGAGGCGCGGCGGGTCCACGACCTGTGCCGGGCGCACGGGGTGGCGGTGTGGTGCGGCGGCATGCTGGAGACCGGCCTCGGCCGCGCGGCGAACGTGGCGCTCGCCGCGCTGCCGGGCTTCACGCTGCCGGGCGACACCTCCGGGTCGCGGCGCTACTACGCGACGGACGTGACCGAGCCGTTCGAGCTGGCCGACGGCCACCTGCGGGTGCCCACCGGCCCGGGCCTCGGCGTCGAGCCGATCCCGGAGGTGCTGGACGAGGTGACCACCGCCACGGAGTGGATCGCCCTCTGAGCGGGGCGGGCGGGCCGCTCAGCCGGTCCTGGGGGTGGCGCGGGCGCCCAGGTGGACGTACGGGGAGCCGTCGGGCAGCTCGTAGAACACGGCGGTGACCCAGCCGGGCGCGCCGTCCGGGCGGCCGGCGAACGTCACCTCGTCCATCGGCACCAGGTCGAACTCCTCGGGCTGCTGGAGGGCGGCCAGCTCGCCGGTGGTCTCCATGCGCAGGCGCAGGCCGCCCGGGCGGGCCGTGACCGTCAGGCAGGCGCCGGCGCGCTCGTACACGCCGGCGTGGCGGGCGGCGTCCACGTCGGGCGGGGTGGCGGGCGGGGCCGGCGCGGGCGGCACGGTGATGCCGTCGAGCTCGGCGAACAGCTCCGCCGCCACGGCCCGGGTGAAGGCGCCCGCGTGGCCGCCGTTGGCGGTGACGCACACGAGGGTGCCGGTGTCCGGTACGGCCCACAACATGGCGTGCTGGCCGATCGTGTTGCCGCCGTGCGAGACCACCCGGTGGCCGTCCCACTCGTCGAGGATCCAGCCGAGGCCCCACTGGCGGCCCAGCGTGTGCGGGTTCGGGATGTCCACCTGCGGCTCCCACAGCGCGGCGGGGTCGGCGAGCAGGCCGCCCTCCAGGTGGGCGCGGGCGAAGGCCACCACGTCGGCGGGGCGGGCGCAGATCAGCCCGGCCGGGCCCATCGCCCGCATGAGCCCCCATCGCGGGGCGGGCACGCCGCCCGCCAGGTGGCCCGTCGCGGCGCGGAAGCGGAGCACGTCCTCGGGCAGCGTCCAGGTGTGGGTGAGGCCGAGCGGTTCGACGACGTCCTCCCTGAGCACGTCGTCCCACCGCTTGCCGGCCAGCCGCTCCAGCATCCGGCCGGCGACCACGAACCCGGAGTTGCAGTAGGACTGGGTGGCGCCGAGCGGGTGGTTCTGGGCCAGGCCGGCGCAGGCGGCGACGTACTTCTCCACGCAGTCGTCGCCGCGGCCGGTGTCGAGGAACAGGTCGCCGTCGATGCCGCTGGTGTGGGTGAGCAGGTGCCGGACGGTGACCGCCGCGCTCACCTCCGGGTCGGCCACCCGGAACTCCGGCAGCACCTCGCGGACCGGCGTGTCCAGGGTGAGCCGGCCGCGCTCGACCTGGAGCACGATGAGGGCGGTGGTCCACAGCTTGGTGATCGAGCCGATCTGGTAGAGGGCGTCCGGGGTCGCCTCGACGCCGGTAGCGGTGTTGAGCGTGCCGGCGGCCAGCTCGCCCGGCGCGCCCCGGTGCAGGTACGCCAGCGCCGCGCCGGGCACCTCGTACTCGGCGATCAGCTCGGCGAGCCGGCGCCGCTCCATCGCTTCAGCCACGCGGGGCTCCTTCCGTTCGGGGGCGGAATATCCGGTTGCGGGGGTGATGCCGATGATCGCACCATGGTCCTCATGTTCCTGCACGCCCGTCCCATGACGCCCGCCGCACCGGCCGGCGCGTCCGGGCGTGCCCGCGGCGGCCTGGAGCGCTGACCTCTTCCCGTGAGTCCGAGGTGACCCGGCGGGGAGAGGTGGTCAGCCCCTGAGGACGGGTCACACGGACACCGGGTTCGAGGAAGGAACCATGGCCAAGCAGGCCTACGTACGGAACAAGCCGCATCTCAACATCGGCACGATGGGTCACGTCGACCACGGCAAGACCACGCTGACCGCCGCCATCACGAAGGTGCTGGCCGAGCGCGGCCAGGCCACGTACACGCCGTTCGAGCGGATCGACCGCACCCCGGAGGAGACCTCCAGGGGCATCACGATCACCATCTCGCACGTCGAGTACGAGACCGCCACCCGCCACTACGCCCACGTGGACATGCCGGGCCACGCCGACTACGTGAAGAACATGATCACGGGCGCGGCGCAGCTCGACGGCGCGATCCTCGTCGTGTCCGCGCACGAGGGCATCATGCCGCAGACCCGCGAGCACGTGCTGCTGGCCCGGCGGGTCGGCGTCGAGCACCTGGTCGTGGCCGTCAACAAGGCCGACGGCGCCGACCCGGAGCTGGCCGACCTGATCGAGCTGGAGCTGCGGGAGCTGCTGGCCGGGCACGGCTACCGGGACGTGCCCATGATCCGGGTGTCCGGGCTGCGGGCGCTGGAGGGCGACCCGGTCTGGACGGCGTCGGTGGAGGCGCTGCTGCGGGCGGTGGACGAGCACGTCCCCGTCCCGGTGCGGTACGTGGACGCGCCGTTCCTCATGCCGGTCGAGAACGTGCTGACGGTCACCGGCCGCGGCACGGTCGTCACCGGCGCCGTCGAGCGCGGCTCGGTACGGGTCGGCGACGCGGTCGAGGCGGTCGGGTTCGGCCGCGGGTTCGGCGCCGTCGTGACCGGCGTGGAGACGTTCGGCAAGACGATGGAGCGGGGCGAGGCCGGCGACAACGCGGCCGTGCTGCTGCGCGGGGTCCGCCGCGAGCAGGTGCGGCGCGGCATGGTGCTGGCCGAGCCGGGCAGCGTGCGCGAGCACGCGTCGTTCACCGCCCGCCTCTACCTCCTGACGCCCGAGGAGGGCGGGCGGCGGCGGCCGGTCGGGTCCGGGTACCGGCCGCAGTTCTACCTGCGGACCACCGACGTGCCCGGCGAGCTGCTCCTGGACGGGCCCGCCCGGCCCGGGGACACCGTCGAGGCGGCGGTCGCGCTGGGGCGGCCGGTCGCGCTGGAGCCGGGGCTCGGGTTCGCGATCCGCGAGGGCGGGCTGACGGTCGGCGCGGGCACGGTCCTCGCCGTGTGAGGCCCGTCCGGGCCCTGGGCCGGGTCCGGGGCCGGGTCCCGCCGCTGTGCGGGGCCCGGCCCGTTCCCGTGCTGGAGGGCCGTTCAGGACGGGGTGAACGTTCAGGACGGGGTGAAGCGGAGGGTGAGCGTCGCGGGGCGGGCGTGCAGGTCGTACCGGGGCAGCGGGCCCGGGCCGCAGGTGGCCGTGCCGATGCCCTGGTGGGCCAGGTCCAGGTACAGGTGGACGCGGTCCCCCGGCACCAGGTCGGGGCGGTGGCGGGCGGCGTCCAGCTCCTCGGTGCCCCAGCGGCGGGCGGTCAGCCCGAAGACCGGGTCGCCGGTGATCCGGAACGGGCCGAGGTCGGCCCAGCGGACGTCGGCGCGGTGCCCGTTCTCCTGCGGGTGCACGTACGGGGTCTGCAACTCGTCGACTGTGGCGCTCCAGCGGCCGACGCGGGCGGCCAGGCCGGTGTCCGGGTACGCCTCGCCGGGGCCGCGCCCGAACCAGGTGACCCGGTCCACGGCGGCGCCGGGGAGGGTCATGGCCAGGCCGAGGCGCGGGAGGGGGTCGCTCCAGTCGCCCTCGGGCTCGATGTCCACGCGCAGGAGCAGGCCGCCGTCCGGCGCGGCCGTCCACCGGTACGTCGCCCGCATCCCGAGGTCCGTGGCGGCGGGAGCGACGCGGGTGCGGACGGTCAGCGTGCCGCCGTCCGGCTCGACGGCGTCCGTGCGGTGGGTGAGGCGGTGCAGGCCCAGGGCACGCCACCGGCCTTCGAGGCCGCCGTAGCGGTCGTTGTCGGTGGGCGCGCGCCACAGGTCGAGGCGCGGGCCGTCCACCTCCAGGCCGGCCAGGCGGACGAGACGGCCGGTCCGCGCGTCGAACGCCGACCCGCCGGGGGCCTCGATCCGGCCGTCCGCGCCGGCGCCGAGCACGACGGTCCGCCCGGCCCCACCGACCCCCGTCCCACCGATCCCGGCCCCGGCGAGGTCGGCACCGGTGGCGTCGGCGCCGTCGATGACGGGGGTGTCGGTGACAGGGGCGTCGAGGGCTGGGGGGTTGGCCGCCGGGGCGTCGGTGGCGGAGGTCTCCGGGGCCGGGGCGTCAAGGGCCGGGGTGTCGAGGACGGGGGCCGGGGGCAGGAGGGTTTGCGCCCAGGCGACCTCGTGGCCCGCCGCCGCCCACGGCTGGTCGGCGGCGAGCAGGGCCCGCACCGTCAGCCAGCGCTCCCCCGCCGGGGCGGCCCCGGCGGCAGCAGCCCCGGCGGCGGCCCCGGCCGAGGCGGCCCCCGCCGGGGCCGGGGGCGTCCGGAGGTCGGGGAGTTCGAGCTCGCCGCCGCCCGGCGGCACCTCCAGCCGGTGCTCGGCGACCGTCTCCCCCTCCACCTCCACGGTGGCCACGAAGCCCAGGTGGGACAGGTCGCGGAAGCCGTACCCGTTGGTGATCCGCACCACGCCGTCCCCGAAGGCGAACCTGACCGGCTCGAACACCTTCTTCAGGTCGAGCAGCCCGGGCGAGGGCACTCGGTCGGGGAAGACGAGCCCGTCGATGACGAAGTTCGCGTCGTGCAGCGGCTCGCCGAAGTCGCCGCCGTAGGCGTACCCGTAGGACGGGTGCGCGATCCCGTGGTCGATCCACTCCCAGACGAACCCGCCCGCCAGCCGCGGATACCGCTCGAACAGCTCCTGGTACTCGGCGAGCCCGCCGGGCCCGTTGCCCATCGCGTGGGCGTACTCGCACTGCAGGAACGGCATCGCGCGCCGCCGCGCGTCCAGCTCCGGGTCGTCCAGGGGGTCCTCAGCGCGCCGGCCGATGGCCTCGACCTCGGCGTGGGAGGCGTACATGCGCGAGTACACGTCCGTGTGGGCGCACGAGCGGTCGCCCTCGTAGTGCAGGGGCCTGGACGGATCCCGGTCGCGGGCCCAGCCGGCCATGACGGCCAGGTTGCGGCCGACGCCGGCCTCGTTGCCGAGGGACCACATGATGACGCTCGGGTGGTTCTTGTCGCGCTCGACCATGCGGCGCATGCGGTCGAGCAGGGCGTCCTCGTAGCGGGGGTCGTCGGTGGGGTTGCCGCGCCAGCCGACCTGGCCGAAGCCGTGCGTCTCCAGGTCGCACTCGTCGATCACCCACAGGCCCAGCTCGTCGCACAGGTCGAGGAAGGCGGGGTGGGGCGGGTAGTGGCTGGTCCGGACGGCGTTGACGTTGTGCCGCTTCATCAGCAGCACGTCCTCGCGCATGGTGTCGTAGGTGACCGCGCGCCCCCGCTCGGGGTGGAACTCGTGCCGGTTGACGCCCTTGAGCAGCAGCGGGCGGCCGTTGGCGAGCAGCACGCCGTCCTCGATGGAGACGGTGCGGAAGCCGACGCGCAGCCGTACCGTCTCCTCGGGGAAGCGGACGACGGCGTCGTACAGGCGGGGTGTCTCGGCCGTCCACGGCTCGGCGTCCACCCGGATCTCGGTGCCCGGCTCCAGCCCGGCGACGCCCAGCTCGGGAAGGTCGAGCAGGCCGCCGGGGCCGTCGAAGCACAGCCGGCCGTCGTGGGTGGCGCGGACGAAGACGTCGGCCGCCGAGCGGGTGAGCGTGACGTCCCGGAAGATGCCGGGCAGCCACCACATGTCCTGGTCCTCCAGGTAGCTGGCGGCCGACCACTGGTGCACCCGCACCGCCAGCACGTTGCGGCCGGGCCGCAGCCACGGGCCGGCGTCGAACTCGGCGGGCAGCCGGCTGCCCGTCCAGAAGCCCAGCTCGTGCCCGTTGAGCCAGACCCGGGCGAGGGAGTCGGCCCCCTCGAACCGCAGCCGGCCGCCGCTCCACCCCTCGGGCAGGTCGAAGACGCGGCGGTGGTCGCCGGTCGGGTTCTCGTCGGGGACGTGCGGCGGGTCGAGGGGGAAGGGGTAGGAGACGTTGGTGTAGGCGGGGGCGCCGTGGCCCCGCAGGTTCCAGTGGGAGGGCACCGGCAGCTCGTCCCAGCCGGTGTCGTCGTAGCCGGGGTCGGCGAAGTCCTCGGGAACGGCGGCGGCCGGTGACAGGCGGAAGCGCCATGTCCCGTTGAGGTCGAGGGCGGGTGCGTCGGAACGGAGGGCCGCCCGGGGCGGGAGCAGTCCGGCGCCGGAGGCGAAGGTCGCGAGATCCATCGTCGTCGAGCCTAGAACGTCGCGACCGTTTTGGGCAGGCGTGAGTCCTCTGTCCGCGGCGCGGGCGGGTCCCGGGCGGGCTGGTCTCGGGCGGGCTGGTCTCGGGCGGGCTGGTCTCAGGCGGGCGGCAGGCCGTAGACGCGGCGGGCGTTCCCGGCGCCGATCATGGTCGCCACGCGCACGGCCTGCTCCAGCGACCACTCCCCGTCGGCCACGAAGGCGCCCAGCACCCGCGCCACGGCCCGCCGCCACAGCTCCGCGCCGAGGTGGTGCAGCTCGGCCGGCCCCCAGGCGTCGGTGGAGAACAGGATCTTCGCGAACGGCGCCACCTCCAGGCTCTCGGCCACCAGCGCGGCGGCCCGCGCCCCGGTGAAGGTGACGCCGAGCCCCACGTCGAAGAAGACGTTCGGGTACGCCTGCGCCAGGAACCCGGCGTGCCGCTGGAACGGGTAGCAGTGCAGCAGCAGCAACGGCACCCCGGTCGGCTCGGCCAGCTCGATCAGCCCGCGCAGCAGCAGCGGGTCGGCGCGGCGCAGATCGACGTCGGGGTCGCCGTAGCCGATGTGGAACTGCAGCGGCAGCCCCCGGTCGAGCCCCGCCCAGATGAGGTGCCGCGCCAGCACGGGATCGTTCAGCCGCCCGCCCGAGGCGAACCAGCGCCCGGCCGCCTCGGCCACCTCCCCGGGAGCGGGCCTGGCCGGGTCGAAGCCGAGGCCGCAGCGGTAGGCGGCGATCGTCTTCAGGCCGCGCGCGCCTCGGGCGCGCTCCCACAGCGCCTCCTCGAACCGGCCCGCGAACGCCGCCGCCTCGCACCCCCCGGCGGCCACCTGCTCGGCCACCGCCTCCAGCCGGACGACCTCGTCGGCGGGCACGCCGCTCGCCTCCGCCATTCCGGACGGGCCCAGCACCTCATCGCCCCGGTAACCGGTCTCGACGAGGAAGTGGCCGATCCCGGAGGCGCCGAGCAGGCGGCGGTTGACCTCCTCCGCGCCGAGCCGGGCGCGGCGGGCCAGGTATTCCTCGGGCGCGCAGTGCGGGCCGAGGCCGAGGACGGGCGCGCAGTGGCGCAGGATGGCGTAACCGGCCTGCGAGTCGAACTGCGTCATCCAGTCGGGCACCGGCCGGTCGGACTCGGTGATCAGCTGCTCGAACGCGCGGCGCGGCAGGTCGCGGGCGGTGGCGCCGTGCACGTGGTGATCGACGAGCGGCAGCTCCGCGACGGCCCGGGCGAGCCCGCCGGGCACCAGACCGGGCACGAGATCGGGCACGGGGTCGGGCACGGGGCCGGTTTCGGCGGACATCGGCGGCTCCTCCCGGTGCGCGGTGACCCGTGCCTGCGGCGGGCGGCACGCTTACCATGAACCGTAACGCCCCCGGAGGTCAGGCGACCGTCACCGGACCGCCACCACGGGGCGTGGCGCCCGGGAGGCGGCATGCGAGACGATCCGCACGTCGTGACACTGGTCGTCCAGGCGCGCAAGGGTGAGCAGGCCGCCTGGGACGCCATCGTCGAACGGTACTCGCCCCTGCTGTGGTCCATCTGCCTGCGCTACCGGCTCAGCCGCGCCGACGCCCTCGACGCGGCGCAGACCGTCTGGCTGCGCCTGGTCGAGCACCTGGACGAGCTGCGCGACCCGGCGGCGCTGCCCGGCTGGATCGCGATGGTCGCGCAGCGCGAGTGCCTGCGCCAGAGCCGCTCGGCGCGCCGCAGGCAGAGCGCCGAGCAGGTGCTGGACGGCGATCTCAAGGACGAGGCGCGCGCGGTGGAGGAGGAGGTGGAGCGCGCCGAGCGGGACCTCGCGCTCCGGGCCGCCCTGTCCCACCTGCCCGAGCGCTGCCGCAGGCTGCTGGCGTGCTTCCTCGGCGACAGCCCGCTGAGCTACCCGCAGATCAGCGAGCGGCTGGGGATGCCGATCGGCGGCATCGGCCCGACGCGCGCCCGCTGCCTGGCCCGGCTCCGCAGCAGCCCGCACCTGAGCGGCTTCACCGGCCAGGGCTGAGCTCGGGGACGGGACCATCACGCGGGATGAGCGGGTGGGACCCAGGCCGTCGTGAGGACCAGCTCCCCGCACGTGCAGCGCAGCCGGAAGGTGCCGGCCGGGGCGGGGCGCAGCGCGAAGCCGCCGTCGGCGCCGATCGGCGCGCTGACCGACGCGCCGCCGGGCGTCTGCCGCTCGACCGTGCCGGCGACCGGCGGCAGCAGCTGCCCGACCAGCGCGTCGGGGGCGACCTCGGCCTCGATCGTGCGCTCGCCGCCCGCGTCGAAGATCAGGACGCGCGCCGCTCCCCGGGTGACCGCCACGAGCCCGCCGTCGCCCGCGGCGTCGTAGGCGGCATCGTAAGCGGATTCGTAGGCGGATTCGTAGGCGGAGTCGTAGACCAGCGCGGCCAGCTCGGCGTCGGTCTCGCGCCAGGCGAAGGCGGCCCTGCCCGCCTCGACGAGCTCGTCCGGCACCGCCGAGGCGGCCCGCGCGGCCTCGCGCAGCGCGGCCAGCAGCCGCTCGTCGTCGGCCCACGGCGAGACGTCCATGCCGCTCGCCTCCTTCCGCGATCGCCCGGCACGCCGACGGCGCGCGCCCCGCCCGCGCCCCCGTCCGCGCCCCGCCATCCTCCTACGGCGGGGACCCGCGCGGGAAGCGGGTCCGCCGGCTCCCGCCGGAGGCCCGGAGGGCGCGCCCGGGATCGCCCGCGCCCTCACCCACCCCGGAGCCGGCCGCCGCGCCGCTGATACCCGCTACGGGGTGAGGACCGGGCCCACGCCCGCCACCGGGACCGCCCCGGCCAGCACGGCGTCCCTGGCGTCCTGCGGGCTGCCCCCGTGCCTGGCCAGGTGCTCGGCGATCAGGCCGGCCACCAGCGGGGCGGCGAACGAGGTGCCGTCCCACCTGCACATGCCGGTGAAGTCCTGGACGGCGGGCGCCTTCGGCGGCTCCTGGTAGGTGTACTGGCCGTGGGCGTAGGCGTTGACCATGCCCTCGCCCAGGGCGTACACGTTCACCCAGTCGCCGTAGTTGCTGAACCAGGCCCGGTGGGCGCCGTCGGGCCCGAGCGCGCCGACCGAGACGGTCCACGGGTAGGCGGCGGGGTAGAAGGGGCGGTCGGTGGAGTCGTTGCCGGCGGCGGCGACCATGACGAGGCCGGGGTGCGCGTCGTGGAACGCCTCGAAGCCGAGCGAGGTGGAGTCGCCGCGCGTGTACAGGCCCGCGGACAGGTTCACCAGGGCCGGGCTCATCCGCGCCAGCGCGTCCAGCCGGGCGACGATCTCGCTCTCGATCTCGCCGCCGGAGCGGCTGAAGTGGTCGGCCACGTACACCTCGGCCTGGGGCGCCATGCAGCGCGCGACCCCGGCGGCGAACGTCCCGTGCCCGGTGAAGGGCGGGATGCGGTGGCGCTTGCCGTCCGGCAGGAGCGGTCCCAGCGCGTCGGGGTCGCCGCGCACCCCGTCGAGCCAGCCGGGCAGGGGGCCTTCCAGCAGGCCGGTGTCGGCCACCCCGAGCAGGACCGGGTGCGCCCCCTCCGCGGGCGGCCGCGGGGCGGGCCACGGCCCGGCCGGGTCCGTGCCGGGCCGCTCGGGCTCGGTGGCCGGGCACAGCCGGGCGATGGACACGATGTGGTCGGGGGTGGCCAGCGGGGGCTCGCCCCGGCGGGCCGGGTCGTCGTCGCCGAGGCGCTCCTCCAGCAGGTCCAGCGCCTCCGGCACGGTGAGCGAGCCGCCCTCGACGCGCTCGATCGACAGCACGGCCAGGTCGCCGAGGGCGGGCCGGTCCTCGCGTACGACGCCGGGCAGCAGCCGGGAGATCTGCTCCATGTTGCGGCCGCGGTTCCTGGTGAGCAGCCGGCCCGCCCGGTAGACGTAGTCCACCCGGCCGCCGGGCGCCAGTGCCGCCTCGACCTGGATGCCGTCCTCGGCGAACGCCCGTTGCACGAGCTGGAACTGAGCGGCGAAGACCTCGTCCATGAGTCGCCCTTTCCTCGTCCGTCCCTACGTCCCTTCATCGGCCGGAGCCTTGCGCCCGGTACGGAGGTCGTCGAAAGTCGTGGGCATGGCTGCCGAGCCGGCGGGGACCGGGAGCGTGACCGACGGGCTGCTCTCCCTCGCGCTGTCGCGCCCGTACGAGGCGCTGGGGCGGGCCCGCGACCTGCTGAGCGACGGCCTGCCGCCCGCGGAGGCGTCGGTCGCGCGGCAGGCCGCCGGCATCGTGCTGCGCGAGTTCGGCGACGCCGCGGCGGCCGTGGCGGAGCTGCGCGCGGCCAGGGACCTGGCGCGGGCCGCGGGCTCGCCGGAGCGGGAGGCCGACGTGCTGGCCACGCTCGGCGTGGCGCTGGTCTTCGCCGGGCGCACGGCCGCCGGCCGCGGTGCGCTCAACGCCGCCGCCCGGAGCGCGGCGGGCCTGCTGCGCGGCCGGATCCTGCTGCGGCGCGGCGGCGTGCTGCTCGCGCTGGGCGAGCACCGCGCGGCGCTGGCCGACCTGAACGCCGCGATCACCGTGCTCCGGCTGGAGGGCGACCTGCTGTGGGAGGCGCGGGCGCGCACCGAGCGGGCGTTCTGCGCCCTCGCGCTCGGCTCCGTCCGGTCGGCGGCCGGCGACCTGCGCAGGGCCGAGGAGTTGTTCCGTCGCACCGGGCAGGAGCTGGAGTCCGTGGACGCCGTCGTGCACCGCGGCGTGCTCGCGCAGCGCATCGGCGACCTGCCCGCGGCGCTGTCCTGCTTCGACGCCGCCGCCGAGCGGTTCGCCGGGCTCGGCGCCACGGACCCGGCGCTGAGCCTGCACCGCTGCGCGGCGCTGCTGGCGGGCGGGCTGAGCGAGGAGGCGCTGGAGGAGGCCGACGCCGCCATCCAGCGGCTGGAGCTGGTGCGGGGCTCCCCGCTGAAGCGGGCCGAGCTGCTTCTGCGCGCCGCCGAGTGCGCGCTGGCCGCCTCCTCCCCCGAGGTCGCCCTCGACCGGGCCCGCGCCGCCGCCCGGCTCTTCGAGCGGCAGCGGCGGCCCTGGTGGCGCGCGCACGCCCGGCTGGTGATGGCGCAGGCCCGCTTCGCCGCGGGCCCGCCGGGCGAGGCCCTGCTCGCGGACGCCGCCGGGTGCGTGCGCGAGCTGGCCGCGCTGTCCTCGCCCGCCCTGCCGCTGAGCCGGCTGGTCGCCGGGCGGATCGCCCTGGCGCTGGGCCGGGCCGGGGAGGCGGAGGAGCACCTCGGCGGGGCGGCCGAGGCGCGGCGCAGGGGCCCGGCGCTGTCGCGCATCACCGGCTGGCTGGCCGAGGCGCTGCGGGCCGAGGCGGCCGGCGACCCGCGCCGGCTCCTGCGCGCCTGCCGGCGCGGGCTGCTCCTCATCGACGAGCACCGGGCCTCGCTGGGCTCGTCGGAGCTGCGGGCGCGGGCCGCCGCGCACGGCGCGGACCTGGCCAGGCTGGCCCAGCGGTACGCGCTGCGGGCCGGCCGGCCGCGGCTGCTGCTGGCCTGGAGCGAGCGGTGGCGGGCCGGCGCGCTGGCCGTCCCGCCGGTGCGCCCGCCCGACGACGAGGACCTGCAGGCCGACCTGGCCGCCATGCGGATGGTGACCAGCCGGCTGGCCGAGGCGCAGACCCGGGGGCTGCCGGCCGCCGCGCTGCGGCGCGAGCAGCTACGGCTGGAGCGGGCGGCCAGGGCGCGCACGCGGCACGCGCACGGCGGCGACCGGGCGGCGCCGTCCTCCCTGGACCTGCGGGAGCTGCGCGCGGAGCTGGGCGGGCGGCTCCTGGTGGAGCCGGCCGAGGTGGACGGGCGGCTGCACGTCCTGCTGTGCGGCGGCACCGGCCCGGTACGCAGGATCGAGGCGGGCCGCGTCGAGGAGGCGGACCGGCAGGTGGACGTCGTGCGCTTCGCCCTGGCCAGGCTGGCGCACGGGCGCTCGACGCTGACGCCCGCGCAGCTTCTCGGCCATCTCGACGCCGCCGGCCGGACGCTGGAGCGGCTGCTGCTCGGGAAGGCGGCCACGCTGCTCGGCGACCGCGAGGTGGTGATCGTGCCGCCGGGCCGCCTGCACGCCGTGCCCTGGGCGCTGCTGCCGTGCCTGCGGGAGCGGGTGGTGAGCGTGGCGCCGTCGGCGGCGTTCTGGCTGCGGGCGCGCCGGGCGGCCGGCGAGGGGACGGGCGTGGCGCTCGTCCGCGGCCCCGGCCTGTCCTCCTGCGGCGCCGAGGTGACCCGGCTCGCCGCGGAACTCGGCGCGGAGAGCGGAGGCGGCGGGAAGAGCGGGAACGGCGCGGAAAGCGGGAACGGCGCGGAAAGCGGAGGCGGCGCGGAAAGCGGAGGCGGCGCGGAGAGCGGAGGCGGCGCGGAAAGCGGGAGCGGAAGCGGTGGGCCGGTGGTGCTCGGTGGGGGGACCGCGACCGTCGCGCGGGTGCTGGCGGCGATGGACGGGGCGCGGCTGGCGCACATCGCCGCCCACGGCGTCTTCCGCGCCGACAGCCCGCTGCTGTCCTCGCTGCGCGTGGACGACGGCCCGCTGACCGTCTACGACCTCGAACGCCTGCGCCGGGCGCCCCGGCAGGTGGTGCTGTCGAGCTGCGACTCCGGCCGGACCTGCGCGGCCGGCGGTGACGAGCTGCTGGGCCTGGCCGTCTCCCTCATGCAGCTCGGCACGACCGGCATCGTGGCGAGCGTGGTCCCGGTCAACGACGCCGCGGTCGTGCCGCTGATGCTCGCCCTGCACCGCGGGCTGCGGGCCGGGGCGAGCCTGCCGGCCGCGCTGCGCGACGCCCGGCGGGCCGCCGGCGGGGATCCCGTCGCGACGGCCACCGGGCTGTCCTTCCTCTGCCTGGGCGCGGGCTGACGCCGGCTCCGACGGGCTCACGCCGGGCCCGGCGGGGACGTGGGGTCCCCGCCGGGCCGGTGCTCAGGCGGCGGCCCTGGCGGTGAGGGCGACCGTGGCCTGGCGGGTGACGCCGCTGACCGTGACGGCGACGGTCACCTGGCCCGCGCGCAGGGCGGTCAGCGTCCCGGTGCCGGGGTCGAGGACGGCCACGTGCCACGGCTTGGCGGTGCCGCGCGTCCCGACGTGCAGGTTCGGCGAGCCGGACCAGGACGCCGAGACCGGGTAGGCGACCGGCACCGTCCGCGTGCCCTGCCTGACCGCGGCCGTCACCCGGGCGGGTGCGCCGACCGCGACGAACGCGGGAGCGGTGAGGGCGAGCTCGTCCACGTGCGGCCGGACCTGGGTGCCGATCCAGGCCGGCGCGTCGACGAACCAGTTGCGCCGCACCTGCTCGGCCTCGGCCCGGGTGACCGGGTCCACCCCCCACAGGGACCAGCCGGTGAACCCGCCGTCGTCGGCGGAGGTGGCCGGGTTCTTGCCGGAGTTGCCGTTGATGAAGTACGGCACCGCGTCCACGTGCTCGGCGTGGAAGGTGCCCACGTGCGCCCCGATGTAGGCGGCGCCCTTTCCGGTCTCGCGCTGGAAGTCGGCCAGCCAGCCCTCGACCAGCGCGGCCTCCTTGCGGTCGCCGAGCTGGCTGCCCTTGCCGGGCGTGGGGTCGCGCGGCGGCACGTGGAACAGCACCGCGACCGAGCCGACGGAGCCGTCCTTCGCCGCCTTGTCCAGCTCGGAGCGGAGCATCGCGACCTGGTCGTAGCCGCCGCCCCGCAGGGTCAGCCTGGAGGTGTCCAGGGTGACGAAGCGGGTGCCCTTGTGGTCGAAGGTCCGGTGGGTGTCGCCGAAGGCGCTGGTGAAGTTGGCGATGTCGCCGCCCATCACCTCGTGGTTGCCGGGCACGTAGAAGTAGGGCAGCGTACCGCCCAGCTCCTCGTCGAGCACCCGTTTGGCCAGCGCGAAGTCCGCCGGCGACGCCTCGTCCACCAGGTCGCCGTTGATGACGAGGAAGTCGGGGCGGGCCGCCTTGATCTCGCGCAGCGTGCGGCGGGCGTTGGCGACGATGTCACTGTCCGGGTCGCGGGCCACGAACTGGGCGTCCGACATGACCGCGAAGCGCCAGGGCATCTCCGCCACCGACGCCCTGACCACCGGGTCGGCGACCCTGGGCGCGGCGGGCGCGGACACCGACGGCGGTACCTTGGCCGCCAGGCCGTCGACGAGGATCTCGTTGGTGTACCTGGCGTCGGCCCTGGTCTCGGCGACGTAGAAGCGCCGCAGCTTGAGCGGGTAGTTGACGCCCGGGGGCACGGTGAACTCGACGTACTTCCAGCCGGTCCACGTCAGGTACGGCCCGCGCAGGATCTGCGACTGGCCGAGCGCGTCGTAGAACTCCAGGCTCGGCCACTCGCCCTTGCCGGTGGAGTTGATCCACAGGCCGAACGCCTGCGGCTGCCCGTCGATCACGATCTGCTGGGGCGGGCTGGCGTAGGCGGCGCGGGTGGCGGTGGAGGTGGTGAAGTCGTAGGACAGCTTGAGCCCGCCGCCGCTCTGGCCGGGGGCGGCCGACAGGGAGCCGGTGGCGCGGGCGGCGGCGAACGTCCACTGGGCGGCGTTCTCGAAGTCGGCGACCGGTTTCTCCTCGAACCCGACGGTCACCGGCACCGCGGTGCTGATCGTGCCGACCTTGGCGGTGACGAGCCCCGAGCCGGTGGCCCGCTTGGCCTTGACGGTGAAGTAACCGTGCTCGGCCGAGGTGACCTCCAGCAGGTCGCGGTCGTAGTCGAGGGTGAGGTCGGCGGGCTCGACGGGCGCGGAGTTGCCGTTGCGGTCGTAGCCGACGACGCCGAAGGTGGCGGTGCCGTCCGCGCCGGGGATGCCGAGCCGGTCGGCCGTGGTGCCGAGCCGCCGCAGCGGCTGGAGCACGGTCAGCTCGATGCTGCCCTTGGCGGCGCCGCGCGAGGCGGTGACGGTGGTCTGGCCGGGCACGAGGGCGTGGAACCTGCCGTCGCGGACGACGCCGTGCACGGCCGGGCTGGAGCGCCAGGACGGCGTGCCGGCGGCGGGGCCGTAGGTCTCGTCGTAGCCGGCGGCGGTCAGCCTGCGGGTGAGGCCGGGGAAGACGCGGTCGGGGCGGCCGCCGGCGACGGGGCCGACGCCGGGCGCCCTGGCCGGGTCGCTCGCGGTCTCCAGCCAGAAGCCCTTGAGCGTGCCGCTGCCCTTGGGGGCGTACAGGGCCAGGCCGTTGGGGACGTGCCGCTCGCCGCCGTCGGAGGGACTGTTCTCGACCTGCACCTCGGCGGAGCCGGGCTCGCGGGCGAGCAGGGTGGAGGAGCCGCCGCCGTCGAGGTTGAGCGCGTTGGCGGCGCCGAGGTCGGCCATCATGGCGGCCAGCTCGTTGAGCGTGACGCCGCGGCTGTCGGCCTGGCGGCCGTCCACGGTCAGCAGGTACATCTTCCTGCCGTCGGCGGAGAAGCCGACCGCGGTGCGCGGGTGGGCGGCCGGGTCGGTGGAGTTCTGCACCACGCCGTCCTTGAGCAGCACCCAGTTGCCGCCCACGGCGGCCTTGACGGCGCCGCCGTCGGAGGGCTTGGGCTGGTAGGCGACGTCCACGCGGTCGCCGGGCTTGAGCGCGGCCACGGCGGCGGCCCCGGCGTCGCGGCCGAGCAGGATCGTGGTTCCGGCCGGGATGGGGCCGGTGCCGGCGGCGGCGCGCACCTCGGTGACGGCGCCGTCCACGAGGACGGCCTCGGCGACGGCCGTGGCGCCCTCGACGGCCCGGGCCCGGGTGTAGGAGCCCCACAGCGGGGTGAACAGGCCGACCCCGTCGCGCTGCACGATCTGGTTGAACTGGGTGAGCGCGATCGGCGTGCCGCCGGCGGGGGTGGCCTTGCCCTCGAAGTACATCTTGAGCACCCGGCCGACGCCGTCGCCGGTGATCGCGACCGCGTTCTCGTGCCCGGCGACGGGCGACTGGACGAGCGCGCCGTCCTGCACGCCGATGCCCTGGGCGGCGCCGGAGTTGTTGATGTCGAAGAAGTCACCGTTGACGGCGGCGACGGCCCGCGAGCGGTTGGCGGGGCCGGACAGCGGCTCGGTCTTCGTCACCTCGCCGGAGTAGACGTAGTCGGCCCGGGCGCCGCCGGAGCCGCCGAGTTCGGCGGTCAGGGCGTCGGCGCGCAGCCAGCCGAGCGCGTCGTAGGTGTCGAACGAGGTCAGCGAGATCCCGGGCGCGACCGGCCGGGTGCGCTTGGCGGTCTCCAGCCGCTGCCGCCCGGCGGCGGCGGCCGGGGCCAGCAGCGTGGACGGCGGCGGGTAGGACGACGCCTGGAGCGCGTCCTCTGCGGGTGGTGCCGGGTCGGCCTGCGCGGGCGCGGCGGTCAGGCCCAGAGGGGCTAACGCGAGCGCGGCGGCGGCCAGCATTCGGAGGGTCTGCACGACCGAACTCAATCGCTCACGGATATAACTTTCAAGACTGAGGGGTGAACTAAAAGAAAATTTCAGGGCCTTCGACGGTCCGGCGGGCGCTCACACCACCATCTTGATCCGCACCAGGCGGTTGAAGGCGGCGTCGTAGGAGGGTTCGAGCCAGTAGTCGGAGTGCCAGCGGATCTCCGGCAGCGGCTCGCCCGGCGCGGGCCGGCGCGGGTCCCAGCAGAAGCGGTCCAGCGGATCGCCGCCGGCGGGCCTGTGCGCGCCCCCGGCGGCGAACGGGTCCTCGCGGCGGAAGATCGGGCCGCCGATGGGGTCGCTCAGCCGGTACAGGTTGTACCAGGGAACCGCGGTCCGCACGGCCGCCAGCCCTTCCCTGCCGAACCAGGCGGGGAAGAAGGCCGTGTACAGGCGGCGCAGCGGCGAGCCGTGGGTGAGCAGCGCGACCCGCCGCCGCAGCTCCGGCCGGAGCTGCAGCACCAGCGCGGCGGCGATGACGCAGCCCTGGCTGTGCCCCGACACGATCACCTGGTCCCGGTCGGTGCGGGCGAGCCGGCCGATCCGGGCGACCAGCTCGGGGACGACCCGCTCGGCGTAGCAGGGCGGGCCGAGGGGGTGGACGGCGCGCGGCCAGAAGGTGGAGATGTCCCACAGGATGCCGACCGTCCTGCGCAGCCGGGAGTCCCCGTACGTGCGCCGCCCGAGCAGCACCAGCGCGGCCCCGACGACGGCCAGCGCCCAGCTCCCGATCGCGGCGAGCAGCCCGGTGACCCCGCCGACCGGGGTGAAGAGCCCGAGCAGGCGGATCGCGCTCACCGCCGCGAACCCGGCCACCCCGACGCCGGTGAGCAGGCCGATCACGAGCCCGATGCGGTCGGTGAGCGCGGCCAGGCTCCAGGCGCGGGCGACCTCCGGGGCGTGGCGCCGGCCGTAGTAGTGGGCCAGGCGGGGTTCGAGCCGGGCGGCCTCGGCCCGGCGGACGCACCAGAGGACGACGGCCGCGCCGAGCGCGCCGAACACCGTCACGGGCACCAGGACGGCCGTCCACCAGACGGCGTCGCCGAGGTAGAGCGTGGCGGCCGACGGCTCGGGCTCGGCGAGCGCGGCCGGCTCGCCGAGGTAGCCGGCGGTCCAGAACAGCAGGCCGAGCGCGAGGACGTTCGCCGTGCCCATGGCGATCATGAGCGCGGCCCAGCCGGCCAGCCCGCCCAGCGCCGGCCGCCACGCCGGGTCGCGCGGGCGGTCCATCGCGGCGAGCACGCCGATGGCGAGCAGGAGGAACAGCCCGACGCCGCTCGTGAGCAGGTATTGGAGGTTCCCGGCGCCGACGCCGGGAAGCTGCCGCCCAGGGGCGCCCGGCCCCAGCCCTCTCAGGGCGGCCCAGCCGGTGGCGGCCACCGTCAGCATCGCCGCCACCCACAGGAGCCGGCACGACCAGGCGAGCCACGCCGGGCAGTCGGGCCCGGCGTGCGGGTCCAGCCGCCGGGCGATCCACGGCAGCAGGACGAGCACGGCGGCGGCGACCTGGACGGCGGCGTTGGCGACGGTCAGCACGAGCCCGGTCCGGGCGCCGGTGAACGGCCCGGCCACCGCCAGCCCGATCGAGGCGGCCGCGAAGGACACGTGCACGACGCGCAGCCGCCACACGGGCGCGCCGCCGCGCCACAGCCGCGGCCGGGCCAGCGGCAGCCCGCCGTAGGGGCCGCCGGAATGCCCGGCCTCGGGCGGGACGGGGGTGCGCTCGTCGCGCCGCCAGGTGCGCCGTCCCAGCCATCCCAGCAGCCCGACGACCAGCAGCGGCGCGAGCGCGGTGACGGCCAGCCGGCGGGACGGCTCGCCGCCCCACGTCCCGGCCAGCCAGCGCGCCCAGGCCGGCGCGCCGCCCAGGGTGCAGGCCCGGCCGGGGGCGGTGCACTGCCAGCCGAGCAGGTCGACGCCGGCCCGGGTGACCGCGCCGACCAGCGAGCCGGTCAGCAGCAGCGCGAACAGCCGCAGGGCGGCCTCGGCCAGGCGCCGCAGCCACCGGCCGCGCGGCGGCCGGGGCAGCATGTAGTAGGTCAGGTTGACCAGCGTGAACGGCAGCAGCGGCAGCCACAGCGCGAGGGCCCGGGCGCCGGAGGTGAGCCCGCCCCACGCGTACGCCTCCCGGCGGCGCACGCCCGGCACGTCCGCGTCGCGTCCGGCCGGCCGGCCCTCGGGCCACCAGCGGCGGTAGAAACCGGTCGTGTCGTCGCCGGCGACCCGTCGCGGGCAGGGGTGGTTCAGGGTGAAGTGCGGAGGCGTGCCGGACACACCGTGCACGCGTAGCTCGGTCAGGCCGCCATAGGTCTCGTCAAGGAAGCCGTCCATGAGGTCAGCATCCTGTACTGCTACTATTACGTACAGTGACTTCTTCATGACGTTATGCAATCGAGGTGCGCGCCCGCCGCCCCGGCCTTGCGTCCGGCTCAGGCGAGTGCCGCGTAGGCGCCCTCGCGCTCCATCAGCTCCTCGTGGGTGCCGACCTCGGCGATGCGGCCCTCGTGCATGACCACGATGCGGTCGGCGTTCCTGATCGTGGACAGGCGGTGGGCGACGACGAAGACGGTGCGGCCGCGCACCAGGCGGGCCAGGGCCTGCTGGATGAGCCGTTCCGAGCGGGTGTCCAGGGCGGAGGTGGCCTCGTCCAGGACGAGCACGCGCGGGTCGCGGATGAGGGCGCGGGCGATCGCCAGGCGCTGGCGCTGGCCGCCGGACAGCCGCGCGCCGCGCTCCCCCACGACCGTGTCGAGGCCGCCGGGCAGCCGGTCGACGAACTCCAGGGCGTTGGCGTCGCGCAGCGCCTGCCGCACCCGCTCGTCGGTGACCTCGCTCATGCCGTAGGTGACGTTCTCCCGGATGCTGCCCTCGAACAGGATCGACTCCTGCGGCACCACCGACAGGAAGCGGCGGTAGCCGCGCAGGTCCAGCTCCTCCATGTCGCGGCCGTCGAGCAGGATGCGGCCGGCGGTGGGGCGCAGGAAGCCGATGACGAGGTTGAGGATCGTGGACTTGCCCGCGCCGGAGGCGCCGACCAGCGCGATCGTCTCGCCGGGCCGGACCTTCAGGCTGAAGTCGCGCACCGCCGCGCCGTCCGGCCCGTAGGAGAAGGTCACGTCCTGGAAGTCGACCTCGCCGCGCACGGCGGTCACCTCGGCCTTGCCCGCGTTCTGCTCCAGGTCGGGCGCCTGCAGGACCTCGCCGATGGAGCGCACCGACGCCAGCCCCTTGCTGATGACGGGGGTGAGGCCGAGCAGCGCGGTCACGGCGGAGGTCAGGGTGGTGAAGAACGTCGTCAGCATGACCACGTCGCCCGCGGTGATCGGCAGCACCTGGTAGTAGGCGACCAGCGCGGAGCCGGCCAGGAAGGTCACGCCGAGCGAGTTGAGCACGATCCAGGCCGTCGCGCCGAAGCGGCCGTTGAGCAGGTCCAGGCGCAGGCCCTTGCGCAGCACGCGGGTGAGGGTCCCGTCCACGCGGTGCAGGGCGTCCTGCTCCAGGCCGTGGGCGCGGGTGATGGGGATGAGCGTGGTCATCTCGCTGACCCGGCTGGACAGGTGCTCGACCTCGCGGCGGAAGCTCTCGTTGTCCTCGCGCAGGCGGTGGCGCAGCCGTACGACGAGCAGCGCGGCGGCCGGCACGACGACCAGGAACACCGGGATCGCCCACGGCACCCGGAAGGCGATCACCACCAGGCCGCCGGCGAGCTGGGCCAGCGCGCTCAGGCCCATGTCGCTCGCCTGCTGGGTGCTCTGCTCGACGCTCTCGACGTCGCGGATGACCTTGGTCTGGAGCACGGCGGCGCTGACCCGGGAGTGGTAGCCGATGGACAACTGCTGCATGCGGCGGCACAGGGCCGAGCGCAGGCCGGTGCCGACGCGGCGGATGGCGCCGTGCAGGCAGCGCACGTACAGCAGGTGGAAGGGGAGGTTGAGCAGGAGCAGGGTGAACAGGACGGCGGCGTTGAGCCAGAGCTGCCCGACCGGGCCGTGGCCGACCACGACGTCGATGACGTTGGCGGTGATGAGCGGCAGGAGCCAGGTGGGGCTGTGCTTGATCATGAAGGCGAGGACGGCCACGGCGAGCCGCCCGCGGTCCTGGCGGAAGAGGTAGGCGAGGGTGCGGACGGGATGCTCGCCGCGATATTGATGATCCAGAGCGGTGATCACTTATCCCCCAATACGGCCGAAAACCGCTCAACATCATCTCTTGTGGAAGATTTCTGCCGCATGTCGGGGCATCTCCGGATCAGGGCACCGCCGGCTACGCCTTCGTGGCCCCCGCTGTGAGCCCGGTGACGAGATGCCGCTGGACCAGCAGGAACACGGCCCCGGCCGGGATCGCGATGAGCACCGCCGAGGCCGTCATCAGCCCCCAGTCCGACCAGTGCTGGCCGATGAACTGCTGCAGGCCGACGCCCAGCGTGCGCTTGTCCTCCTGCGACATGAACACCGTGGCGTAGCCGACCTCGCCCCAGGCGGTCATGAAGCAGTAGAACGCGGTCACCGCGATGCCCGGCCGGGCCAGCGGCAGCACCACCCGCCGGAACACCCCGAACGGGGTCAGCCCGTCCACCAGCCCCGCCTGGTCGATCTCGATCGGCACGGTGTCGAAGTAGCTCTTCATCATCCAGGCGCAGAACGGCACCGCGATCGTCATGTACGCGATGACCAGCCCCGGGATCTGGTTGAGCAGCCCGAGCCCGGCCATCAGGTTGTACAGCGGGACGATGAGGATCGCCACCGGGAACATCTGCGTGACCAGCAGCAGCCACATCACGCCCCGGTGGCCGGGGAAGCGGAAGCGGCTGACCGCGTACCCGGTGGTGGCCGCCAGGAACACCCCGGCGACCATGGTGAGCCCGGCGGTCAGCACGCTGTTGAGCAGCCAGCGCGGGAACTCGGTGGCGGTCAGCACCCGCGCGTAGTTGTCCAGCGAGGAGCCGTCGAACAGGCGCAGCTCGCTCGACAGCCAGCCGTCGCGCGGCTTGAGCGAGGTCAGCACCAGCCACACCACCGGGAACAGGCTGATCGCCACCGCGATCAGCAGGCCCGCGTGCAGGCCGAAGGAGGCGAGGGGCCCGCGCTCGCCGCGCGGGCGGTACGTGCTCACCAGGGGTCTCCTTGCGAACGCAGGGTCCTGCGGTAGCCGACGGCCAGCACGACCAGCATGAGCAGGATGATCACACCCCAGGCCGCCGAGCCGGAGTAGTCGCGCACGCCGGTGAACGCCTCGCGGAAGGCGTAGGTGACCAGGATCTCGGTCTCGCTGCCCGGGCCGCCGCGGGTGACCAGGAAGATGATGGGGAACATGTTGAACGTCCAGATGGTGCCCAGCAGGATCACCGTGGACGACACCTGGCGCAGCCCCGGCAGGGTGATCGCGCGGAAGCGCTGCCAGGGCCCGGCCCCGTCCACCTCGGCCGCCTCGTACAGCTCGGCCGGGATCGACTGCAGGCCGCCCAGCAGGGCCACCATCATGAACGGCACGCCGATCCACACGTTCACCGCGATGACCGCGATCCGCGCGGTCGCGGGCTCGTCCAGCCAGCCGACCGGGCCCAGCCCGGCCAGCTCGAGCATGCCGTTGATCACGCCGTAGTCGCTGTTGTAGAGGTAGCGCCAGATGAAGGCGGCCACGAACGCCGGCACCGCCCACGGCAGGATCAGCAGCACCCGGTAGACCGAGCGGAAGCGCAGCCTCCTGTTGAGCATGACGGCGAGGGCCAGGCCGATGCCGTAGTGGGCGGCCACGCAGACCACCGTCCAGATCACCGTCCAGGTGAGCTTGTCCCAGAACAGGCCGCTGGTCAGGATCCGCAGGTAGTTGTCCAGGCCGACGAACTCGTAGGTGGACGGGATGACGTTCACGCCGATGGTGCGGCCGATGTTGGCCTCGTTGGCGTCGGTCAGCGACAGGTACACCCCGCGCGCCAGCGGCCAGCCGATCAGCACCAGCATCACGACCAGCACCGGCGCGACCATCGCCCAGGCGTACCAGTGGGCGGCGAACGAGCGGCGCAGCCGGCCTGGCCGCTCGCGGCGGCGGCCCGGCCCGCGGGAGCCGCCGGCTCCCTGGCCCGCGGCCGCCGCGCTCCTGGTGGAGACCGTCACCGGTCAGCTCCAGTCCTTCATGATCCCGTGGTACTGCTCGCTGACCTTCTTGAGCATGTCCGCGGGGGCCGACTTGCCGCCGACGAGGTCCTGGTAGCCCTCCAGCAGCGGCTGGAAGAGCTGGCCGCCCTCCGGGATCCACGGCCGCGGCACCGCCGTGTCCATGATCGGCTTGAACACCGCGACGTCCCGGTTGCCCTGCACGTCCGGGTCGGCGTAGGCCGAGGTGCGGGTCGGCAGCAGGCTGATCTCCTTGGCGATCTTCGCCTGGGCCTTCTGGGTGGTCATGAAGCGGACGAACTCGTAGGCCGCCGGGATGTTCTTCGAGCCGGCGTAGATGGCCAGGTTCCAGCCGCCCGTGGGGGCGGCGGCCTTGACCGAGCCGGCCGGGACGGGCGCGATGCCCAGGTTCTGCTTGTCCTTGAACTCCTTGCCCTGGTAGATCTCCGACAGCGCCCAGGGGCCGTTGTAGATCATCGCGGCCTTGCCCTCCTTGAGGGCGGTCATGGCGTTGGCGTAGCTCTCCGTGGTCGCGGGCTTGGGCGCGGCGCCGGAGCTGATGAGGTCGGAGACGGTCTGCATGGCCTTCACGTTGGCCGGGGAGTCGATCACGATCTTCTTGCTCTGGACGTCGAGCAGGTCGCCGCCCTCGCCGTAGATGAACGGCAGCAGGAAGTAGGAGTCCACGTTGAGCGCCAGCCCCTCGGCGCCGGTCTTGGCCTTGACGTCGAGCGCGGTCTGCTTCAGCTCGGCCACGGTCTTCGGCGGCTCCTCGTGGCCGGCCTCCTTCAGCAGCCGCTTGTTGTAGATGAGCGCGAGGGTGTCGGTCACCTGGGGCACGGCGTAGGTCTTGCCGTTGTACTTGGTGCTGCTCAGCGGGCCGGGCAGGAAGTCGTCGGGCCGGTCCACCGCCCGGGTGCCGTCCAGCGGCTGCAGGTAGCCCAGGGAGGCGAACTGGGAGGTCCAGGCCACCTCCGAGCGGATCACGTCGGGCGCGCCGCTGCCGGCCTGGGCGGCGGTCTGGAACTGGTTCTGCGCCTGGTCCGACGGCACGTTCACATATGTGACCTTGATGCCGGGGTAGGCGGCCTCGAACTCCTTGATCAGGGCCTGGAACGTCGGGCCCTCGCTGTCGGGCCGGGTGGTGTCCCACCACGTCACCTCGCCGGTGATCTTCGTGGGGTCGGAGACCGATGCGGCGGGCGCGGCCGGCTCGCCCCCGCCTCCGCCTCCGCCGCAGGCGGCGACCGCCAGCGTCAGGCTCGCAAGGACGGTCGCGGCAGGTAAGACGGCAGGAAAGAGTCGTCGCATGTCCTTCTCCTCACAGCGCTTTATGAGGTGGAGCAAGCCGGAGGTTACGCCGACGTGACGCGGTCGGGTAGAGGGGTGCGTAAGGATTCTGCAAGTTGTTACATTCCTTCGGCCCCTCATTTCAGAAATTTCCCGAAAGACTTGCAGAAGGCGTGGGAGACCTGGCCCCCGGGGCGGAAATCGCGTAAGCAGGCAGAGATGAAGGACCTGCTGGTGGTGCACGACCGGCGCGCGGACCCCGACGGGTGGGGTCTGCACGTGTGGGGCGACGTGGCGGACCCGACCGAGTGGCACGCGCCGCTGCCGCTCGCGGGCGAGGACGCCTACGGGCGCTTCGCCTGGATCCCGCTGCTACCGGGCGCCCGCGAGGTCGGCGTGCTCCCGCACCGCGGCGGGACCACCGACGGCGGCGACCGCCTGGTGGACCCGGCACGCACGCCCGAGATCTGGCTGGACGAGGGCCGCGACGGCTTCTTCCCCTCGCGGGCGGCGGCCGACGGGTACGCGGTCGTCCGCTACCGGCGGCCGGACGGCGCGTACGGCGGGTGGAGCCTGCACCTGTGGGGCGACGCGGTGGCCCCCGAGGCGGTCACGGAGTGGGCACGCCCGCGGGAGCCGGACGGCGTGGACTCCTTCGGCGCGTACTGGCGGGTGCCGCTGCGCGACCCCGCCGGGGTCCTGAGCTTCGTCGTGCACGCGGGATCGGCCAAGGACCCCGGGCCGGACCAGCGGATCGTCCCGGCGGCGCAGCCGGAGGCGTACGTGAACTCGGGCTCGGCCGCCGTCCACCCGACCCGGGCCGCCGCCGACGGCGTGATCGTCCTGCACCACCACCGCCCGGACGGCGACTACGACGGCCTGGCGCTGCACCTGGCGGACGGCGTCCGGGTGCGGCCGGCGGGCCGGGACGCCTTCGGGGCCGTGTTCGAGGTGCCGCTGCCGGAGGGGGCGCGCAGCCTCGGCTACGATCTGCGCAGGGACGGCGACCCCGGCCCGGGCGGGGAGCGGACGCTGGAGACCGCGCTGTCCGGGCACGAGGTGTGGTGGGTGGCGGGGGCGGCGGGCCCCGTCCTGCCCCGCCCCGCGCCGCCGGACGCCGACCTGCGGCGGTGCCGCGCGCACTGGATCGACCGCGACACGGTCGTCTGGCGGATCCCCCGCTCGCTGCACCACACCCTGACCTTCACCCCGGACGCCACCCTCACCTTCACCGGCCACGACCTCACCCTGAAGGACAACACCCCCGCCCCCGTCCCCTCCGGTTCCCCCTTCTCCCAGGAGGCCGGCACCTCCGAGGACGGGAACTCCAGGAACGCAGCCCTCCCCGCCCCCTCCCCGAAGGGCAGCGCCCCTGAGGACGGGCACTCCGGGGACACCACCCCCTCCCCCAAGGACGGCACCCCCGAGGACGGCCACCCCGGAAACACCACCCCCTCCCCCAAGGACGGCACCCCCGAGGACGGCCACTCCGGAAACACCACCCCCTCCCCCAAGGACGGCACCCAGGGGGACGGAGCGGCCGGGGGCGGTGGTGAGGGGGGAGCCGGGGTCATCCGCCTGGTTCCCGGTGAGCTGACCGCCGAGCAGCGGCGCCGGTGGCCGCACCTGGCCGGGTACACCGTGCTGAAGGTGCACCCGCACGACGCCCCGCTCGCCCGTACGGCGCTGCGCGGCCAGGTGGTGGCCGTGGCCCGGGACGCCACCGGCGCGCTGGTCGCGGCCACGGGCGTGCAGCTCCCCGGCGTCCTGGACGACCTGTACGCCGCGGCCGCCACGGCCCCGCTCGGCCCCACCGGCCGCCTGCGGCCCCGCCTGGCGCTGTGGGCCCCGACCGCGCGGCGGGTGGAACTCGCGCTCTACGCCCGCGCCCACCCGGCCGGCGCTCTCCTCGACACCGCCACTAGCGCCCCCACCAGCACTCCCACCGGCACCCCCACAGCTCGCCCGGCCGCGCGGCGCGGCGGTGCCCGCACCGTGTACCCCATGCGGCGCGACGACAGCACCGGCGTGTGGTCCGTCCACGGCTCGCCGTCCTGGATGGGCCGCGACTACACCTTCCTCGTCACCGTCTACTCCCCCGCCGCGGGCCGGATGGTCACCAGCGAGGTCACCGACCCCTACAGCCTGGCCACGGCCCCGGACGGCGTCCGCAGCCGCCTGGTCCGCCTGGACGCCGCCGCGACCAAGCCCCCCGGCTGGGACCGCCTGGTCAAGCCGCCCCCCGTGCCACCGCACCGGGCGGCGATCTACGAGCTGCACGTGCGCGACTTCTCCGCCTCCGACACCACGGTCCCCGAGGAGCTGCGCGGCACGTACGCCGCCTTCGGGCTCGACTCGGCCGGAACGCGGGAGCTGCGCGCCCTGGCCGCCGACGGCATCACCCACGTGCACCTGCTGCCGGTCTTCGACCTGGCCACCGTTCCCGAGCGCCGCGCCGACCGCACCGAGCCCGGCGACGACCTGGCCGCGCTGCCGCCCGACTCCGAGCGCCAGCAGGAGATCGTCGCCCGCACCGCCGCCACGGACTCCTTCAACTGGGGCTACGACCCGCTGCACTACACGGTGCCGGAAGGCTCGTACGCCACCGACCCCGACGACCGGATCCGGCAGTTCCGCGGCATGGTGGCCGCGCTCAACCGGGCCGGGCTGCGCGTGGTCATGGACGTCGTCTACAACCACACCCACTCCGAGGACGTCCTGGACCCGATCGTCCCCGGCTACTACCACCGCCTCCTGGAGGACGGCTCCGTGGCCACCTCCACCTGCTGCGCCAACACCGCCCCCGAGCACCTGATGATGGGCCGGCTCGTGGTGGACTCGGTCGTCACCTGGGCCCGCCAGTACAAGGTGGACGGGTTCCGCTTCGACCTGATGGGCCACCATCCCAAGGAGAACATCCTGGCCGTGCGCCGCGCGCTCGACGCGCTCACGGTGGCGGACGACGGCGTGGACGGCCGCTCGATCATCCTGTACGGCGAGGGCTGGAACTTCGGCGAGGTCGCCGACGGCGCCCGTTTCGAGCAGGCCACGCAGGCCGGCCTGGCGGGCACCGGCATCGCGACGTTCGCCGACGGGCCCCGGGACGCGGTGCGCGGCGGCGGCCCGTTCGACGCCGACCCGCGCGTGCGGGGTTTCGGCTCCGGCCTGGCCGGCCCGCCCGGCGGTGATCCCAACGACGGTGATTCCGCAGGCGACGATCCCGCCGACGGTGGCCCCGCCGACGGTGGCCCTGCCGACGATGGCCCCGCCGACGGCGGTCCCGAGCAGCGGCGGGCCCGGCTGGCCCACTACAGCGACCTTGTCAGGATCGGCCTGACGGGCAGCCTGCGCGACTACGTGCTGCCCTCCGGCCGGAAGGCGTCAGAGGTCCGCCACAACGGCTCCCCCGCCGGGTACGCCGCCGAGCCGGGCGAGTGCGTCCTGTACGTGGACGCGCACGACAACGAGACGTTGTTCGACGCGCTGGCGTACAAGCTGCCGCCGCGCACCCCGATGGCCGACCGCGTACGCATGCAGGTGCTGTCGCTGGCGGTGGTGCTGCTGTCGCAGGGAGTGGCGTTCGTGCACGCGGGCAGCGAGCGGCTGCGCTCGAAGTCCTTCGACCGTAACTCCTACGACTCCGGCGACTGGTTCAACCGGCTGCTGTGGGACTGCTCGGCGGGCAACGGGTTCGGCGGCGGCCTGCCGCCCCGGGCCGACAACGAGGCCCGCTGGCCGTACGCCCGGCCGCTGCTGGCCGATCCGGCGCTGCGGCCCGGCTGCGAGGCGATCGGCGCGGCCCGCGAGCGGTTCGGGGAGCTGCTGCGCGTCCGCTCCTCGACGCCGGCGTTCGCGCTGGGCTCCGGGGAGGAGGTGCGGCGGCGGCTGACGTTCCCGGCCTCGGCCGAGGGCGTGGTCGCCATGCACGTGGACACGGCCGGCCTCGATCCGCGCTGGCGCTCGGTCGCCGTTGTGTTCAACGCCACCCCGCTGGAGCGCGCGCAGCGGATCCCGGCGCTGGCGGGGCGGGAGGTGGCGCTGCACCCGGTGCTGGCCGCCTCGGCGGACCCGGTGGTGCGGGCGTCGGCGGCCGACCGGGCGAGCGGCACGCTCACCGTGCCGGGCCGGACGGTCGCGGTGTTCGTCGCGACGTGACGTTTCGATCTCCCGGCTCCGGGCAGCGGGCGCAGGACGGACGAAAGGTTTATGTCCAAGACAAATCGCTGGAAATGCCGGGAACAACGGCGCAGACTGGATAGACGGCGATCGCGTGGAGCATGGAGCACCCGTGGACAATCACCTTGATCACATGCCGGTCCTGTCCCGCGGCAGACACCGCAACCCGAAGCGCGGTGCCTGTTTCATGGAACTGGCCTCCTACCTTGCCGGGGAACGATGGAGCGACCATCCGGCCTGCACGCACCCGCTGCTGGCCGCGCTGGCCCGCCTGGTCAACGACAACGTCGGTGACGAGACCCGGGCCGCACTGGTCCCGCTCGTCCCGTCGATCATCGGGCTGGCCGGCGACGACCTGCGCGTGGACGCGCGCATCGCGCTGCGCTGCGCCACGACGGCGCTGCCGGTGGCCGCGGCCGAGCGCCAGCTCGCGCTGGCGGTGTCGGTGCTGGCGGCCGAGGAGATGCTCGCCAGGCTGGACGGAGCGCCGCCGGGCCGGCTGAGCGAGGAGAGCAGGCGCGCCCTGGAGGAGGTGCCGCACGCGGCCGAGCAGGCCAGGCGCTTCAGCCGGGCAGCGAAGATCAGCGAGAAGGGCTTCCGCCGATACGCCGCGCCGAACGCCGTGCAGCTCGCGGTGGTCGGCATCGTCCAGGCGTGCGTCGCCGACCCCGACGCGCTGCTGCGGCGGCTGCTGGAGGAGACGATCGCCGACTGCGCCGCGATGATCCAGCCCACGACCGCCGGACCCGCGTCCCGGGTGCCGGTGTCGGCGCCGGCGCGCGTCTGACCTCCGGGTCGAGATCCCCGCGGCCACGCACCGCGGGGATCTTCTCGCACCCGCCCCGCCACGGAACGTGACGATCACTTGGCGGAGCGGCCTTTCCGCAGGTCAGGCAAGCCTTTCCTTCGTTGCGGATCTTCTCGCAGAACCATACATTCTGGACGAGAGACCCGTAAGTGGAGGAATTTCCATGACTATCGAGCTCGCCCAGCCGTACTCCCCCGAGCAGCACCACACCCACCGGGACGTGACCGGCGGCTGGCTGCGTCCGGCGGTGTTCGGGGCGATGGACGGGCTGGTCTCCAACTTCGCGCTGATCGCCGGCGTGGTGGGCGCGGCGGGCACCGGCGGGAAGGCCGCCGTGCTGGCCGGGTTCGCCGGGCTGGCCGCCGGGGCGTTCTCGATGGCGGCCGGCGAGTACACCTCCGTGAAGTCGCAGACCGAGCTGATGCGCGCCGAGATCGCCGTGGAGCGGCGCGAGCTGGCCCGCAACCCCGAGGGCGAGCGGGCCGAGCTGGCCGCGCTCTACGAGTCGCGCGGCCTCGACCCCGAGCTGGCGCGGCGGGTGGCCGAGGGGCTGTCGGCCGACCCCGAGCAGGCGTTGCGCGTGCACGTGCGCGAGGAGCTGGGGGTCGATCCGGACGACCTGCCCTCGCCGTACGTGGCGGCGGCCTCGTCGTTCCTCGCCTTCGCCGCCGGCGCGCTGGTGCCGCTGGCGCCGTTCCTCTTCGGGGCCGGCGGGCTGGCGGTCGCCGTGGTGCTGAGCGTGCTGGGGCTGTTCGGGTTCGGCGCGGCGGTGGCCGCCATGACGGCGCGGCCCTGGTGGCTCGGCGGCCTGCGCCAGCTCGCCCTCGGCGCCGGCGCGGCCACCGTGACCTTCGGCCTGGGCCACCTCCTCGGCGTCACCGTGGCCTAGGAGCGAAGCCGTCCCCGCGATCGGCACCGTCCCCGCGATCGGCACCGCCCCCGCGATCGGCACCGTCCCCGCGATCGGCACCGCCCCCGCGTCGGCACCGCCCCCGCGTCGGCACCGCCCCCGCGTCGGCACCGCCCCCGCGTCGGCACCGTCCGCGCTCCTTCGGCGCCTCCATCGTGAAGTCGTTGAACCGCTCGTGGCAGGTGCGCGCCGCCGGCGCCACGGCCGTCCGTCCAGCCGGTGCCAGGCTGCGGGCCGGAGAAGCCGTGCCCCGGCAGCGACGGGATCACCAGGTGGAAGGTGTCGGCGGCCTGGCCGCCCGCCGTGGGACACGGGATCGGCACCGGGTGCGGCTGCGCTACCGGGGGCTCGGCGGCGTCAACGCGCGAAGTCGGGACGCGCCGGCTGGTGCGCACCTCGCGCCGCCGGCACCTGATGGCGCGGGACGTGGTCAAGGACGACCTGCGGGCCTTCCGGGCCGGCCGGATCGAGGAGCCGATCGGGCCGACGCCGGGCTACGGGCGGGAGGCGGTGGCGAGTCTGAGGCCGAGGGCGATCAGGCTGGTGCCGGTCACGGCGTCCACCGCGCGGCGCACGCCCGGGCGGGCGAAGAGCCTGCGCAGGGTGCCGACGACCGTGGCCACCGTCAGGAACCAGGCGACCGTCCCGGCCAGCGCCACCAGCGACAGCAGGAGCGCCCCGGGCAGCGCCGCGTCCGCGCCGGCGAACTGCGGCACCAGCGCCACGAAGAACAGCGCCGCCTTGGGGTTGAGGGCGTTGGTGAGCAGGCCCTCGCGGAAGGCGGCCCAGGCGCCGCGCCGGGCGGGGCCGGGCAGGTCCAGCCGCAGCTCGCCGCCGCCGCGCAGCGCCGCGCGCAAGGCCTTCGCCCCGAGGTAGAGCAGGTAGGCCGCGCCGGCCACCTTCACCACGGTGAACGCCGTCGCCGAGGCGGCCAGCAGCGCCGCCACGCCGGTGGCCGCGGCCACCACCCAGGCGGACACGCCCACCGCGATGCCGAGCGCGGCCGCCATGCCGTACCGGCGGCCCGAGAGGGCCGAGCGGCGGACGACGACCGCGAAGTCGGGGCCTGGGGACATGGCCCCGAGCAGGACAACACCGCCGAACGTCATGATCTGCGTCAGAGAGGTCATGGCGTCACCTTACGGGCCCCGCCCGGGGCGGCAGGAGGTGGAGGTCAGCGCCGCTTGGGGCGCCACTTCTTGAAGATCGCGCGCAGCGTCAGGAGCAGCACGACGGCGACGAACTGGCCGCCGAGGACGATGCGGTTGACGTCCACGGCGGGCTGCCACTTCACCTCGCCGTTCTTGATCACGAACACCCCGGCGGGCGTGGCCCCGTAGCCGAAGCCGAGGCCGCTGCCGCCGCCCTCCTCCTTGTCGTTCCTGCCCTGCCCCTGACCCGCGCCGCCGCCCTGGGCGATGCGCGCGACGGGGACGACCACGACGTCGCCGTGGTGAATCGGCTCGCCGAAGACGTGCTTGACGGTGGCCGAGTCCTTCGACCGTTCGACCAGCTCCATGATGTCCATGGCCCCATCCTCGCCCAGGAGCGGCCCGGCCTCCACTCGAAGCGGAGGCCGGACGCCAGGGTCGGGTGCGGGAGGCCAGGTACGGGAGGCCAGGTGCGGGGTCAGGCTCCGGGGTCAGGCGCGGCGGCCGCGCAGCTCGCGGTAGCGGCGGACCAGGCGCTCGGTCGAGGGGTCGGGGAAGCTCGCCGGCGGCTCGTCCGAGGTGAGGGCGGGGGCGAGGTCGAGGGCCATCTTCTTGCCCAGCTCGACGCCCCACTGGTCGAAGGAGTCGACGCCCCAGATCGTGCCCTCGACGAACACGATGTGCTCGTAGAGGGCGACGAGCTGCCCCAGCGTGGACGGCGTCAGCTTCGGCGCGAGGATGGTGGACGTGGGCCGGTTGCCGGGCATGACCTTGTGCGGGACGATGCCGGGCGCGGTGCCCTCGGCGGCGATCTCCTCGGCGGTCTTGCCGAACGCCAGCGCCGACGTCTGCGCCAGCAGGTTGGCGGTGAGCTGGTCGTGCATGCCCTCGCGGTCTTCGTACGGCTCGGCGAAACCGATGAAGTCGGCGGGGACCAGCCGAGTGCCCTGGTGGAGGAGCTGGTAGAAGGCGTGCTGGCCGTTGGTGCCCGGCTCGCCCCAGAAGATCTCGCCGGTGGGAACGGTGACCGGGCTGCCGTCGGCGCGCACCGACTTGCCGTTGGACTCCATCGTGAGCTGCTGCAGGTAGGCGGGGAAGCGGTGCAGCCGCTGGCTGTAGGGCAGGACGGCACGCGTCTCGGCGCCGAAGAAGTCGGTGTACCAGATGCCGAGCATGGCCATGATCACCGGCATGTTGGCCTCGAACGGCGCGGTGCGGAAGTGCTCGTCCATGGTGTGGAACCCGTCGAGCATCTCGCGGAAGCGCTCCGGCCCGACGGCGATCATCAGCGACAGCCCGATGGCGCCGTCGTAGGAGTAGCGGCCGCCCACCCAGTCCCAGAAGCCGAACATGTTGGCGGTGTCGATGCCGAACTCGGCGACCTTCTCGGCGTTGGTGGACACGGCCACGAAGTGCCGGGAGACGGCCTCGTCGCCGAGCGCCTCGACCAGCCAGCGGCGGGCGACGCGGGCGTTGGTGAGCGTCTCCAGGGTGGTGAAGGTCTTGGAGCTGACCACGAACAGGGTGGTGGCCGGGTCGAGGTCGCGCAGGTTGCCCACGATGTCGGCCGGGTCGATGTTGGAGACGAAGCGGGCGGAGATGCCGGCGTCGGCGTAGTCGCGCAGCGCTTCGTAGGCCATGGCGGGGCCGAGGTCGGAGCCGCCGATGCCGATGTTGACCACGGTCTCGATGGGCCTGCCGGTGGCGCCCTTCCACTCCTTGGAGCGCACCCGGCCGGCGAACTCGCTCATCTTGTCGAGCACAGCGTGCACGTCGGCCGGCACGTCCTGGCCGTCGACCGTCAGCTCCGCCTCGCGCGGCATGCGCAGCGCCACGTGCAGGACGGCGCGGTCCTCGCTGACGTTGATGTGCTCGCCGCCGAACATCGCCTCGATGCGCTCGCGCAGACCGGCCCGCTCGGCCAGGGCCAGCAGCAGGCCGACGGTCTCCTGGGTGGCGCGGTGCTTGGCGTAGTCGAGGTAGAGGTCGCCGGCGGTCACCGTCATGCGCTCGGCCCGGCCGGGGTCCTCCGCGAACAGCTCGCGCAGGTGCCGGCCGGCCAGCTCTTCCTGGTGCTTGCCCAGCGCCGCCCACTCCTGGCTCTGGGTGATGTCGCCGCTCACGTGTCTCCTCCTCGCATCGCCAACCGTGCAAACCGATCGAACCGATCAAGCCTCGGGTCCATCGTTCCGTAACCCCGTACCCACCGCGGCCGATTCCGCGCACGGCGGAGCCGTGTCTTTGCGAGCCATGTGGCATTCGCGGGATCGCCGGGATATCTGTCCCCTCGCAGGGGGTTCAGGGGGTTCTGTGGAGGAAGGGGCACTGGCATGGAGCACATAGACGCGTACTGGCGTGCCGCCAACTACCTGTCTGTCGGACAGATCTACCTGCTGGACAACCCGCTGCTGGCCGAGCCGCTGCGGCCGGAGCACATCAAGCCCCGCCTGCTCGGCCACTGGGGCACCACCCCGGGGCTGAACTTCTGCTTCGCGCACCTGAACCGGGTGATCAAGGAGCGGGACCAGGACATGATCTACATCGCCGGCCCCGGGCACGGCGGCCCGGCGACGGTGGCGCACGCCTGGCTGGAGGGCACCTACACGGAGCGCTATCCCGACATCACCCAGGACGTCCAGGGCATGCGGGCGCTGTTCCGGCAGTTCTCCTTCCCCGGCGGCATCCCGAGCCACGCGGCGCCGGAGACGCCCGGCTCGATCCACGAGGGCGGCGAGCTGGGCTACTCCCTCGCGCACGCCTACGGCGCGGCGTTCGACAACCCGGACCTCGTGGTGGCCTGCATCATCGGGGACGGCGAGGCCGAGACCGGCCCGCTCGCCGCGAGCTGGCACTCCAACAAGTTCCTCGACCGCGGCCGGGACGGCATCGTCCTGCCGATCCTGCACCTCAACGGATACAAGATCGCCAACCCGACGGTGCTGGCCCGCATCCCCGAGGGCGAGCTGCTCAAGCTCATGGAGGGCTACGGCTACCGCCCGCACGTCGTCGGCCCCGACCACGAGGAGATGGCCGCCACCCTGGACCTGTGCTGGGAGCAGATGGCCGCCTACAAGAGCGGCGACGCCGACCGGCTGCCGATGATCGTCCTGCGCACGCCCAAGGGCTGGACCGGTCCGAAGGAGGTGGACGGCAAGCCGGTCGAGGGCACCTGGCGTGCCCACCAGGTGCCGCTGGCCACCGTCCGGGAGAACCCGTCCCACCTGGCCATGCTGGAGGAGTGGATGCGCTCCTACCGGCCCGAGGAGCTGTTCGGCTCGGACGGCCGGCCGGTCGGGCTCATCCGCGAGTCGGTGCCCGAGGGCCCGCTGCGGATGAGCGCCAACCCGCACGCCAACGGCGGCGAGCTGCTGGAGCCGCTGCGGCTGCCCGACTTCCGCCGGCACGCCGTCGAGGTCAAGGCCCCCGCCGAGCAGCAGAGCGAGCCGACCCGCGTGCTGGGCGGGCTGCTGCGCGACGTGATCGCCGCCAACCCGAGCACGTTCCGGCTGATGGGCCCGGACGAGACCGCCTCCAACCGGCTGCAGGCGGTGTTCGAGACCACCGACCGCGCCTGGGACGCCGAGCTGCTGCCCACCGACGAGAACCTGGGCACCGGCGGCCGGGTGATGGAGGTGCTGTCGGAGCACCTGTGCCAGGGCTGGCTGGAGGGCTACCTGCTGACCGGCCGGCACGGGCTGTTCAACTGCTACGAGGCGTTCATCCACATCGTCGACTCGATGTTCAACCAGCACGCCAAGTGGCTGGAGTCGTCGCAGAAGATCTCGTGGCGGCGGCCGGTGGCGTCGCTGACGTACCTGCTGTCGTCGCACGTGTGGCGGCAGGACCACAACGGCTTCAGCCACCAGGACCCCGGCTTCCTCGACGTGGTCGTCAACAAGAAGGCCTCCGTCGTGCGGGTCTACCTGCCGCCGGACGCCAACACCCTGCTCTCGGTGGCCGACCACTGCCTGCGCTCGCGCGACTACGTCAACGTGATCGTGGCCGGCAAGCAGCCGGTGCTCGACCTGTTCACCATGGACGAGGCGATCGCGCACAACACGCGCGGCCTCGGCATCCTGCCCTGGGCCTCCAGCGACGAGGGCAGCGAGCCGGACGTGGTGCTGGCCTGCGCCGGCGACGTGCCGACCCTGGAGACGCTGGCCGCCGCCGCCATCCTGCGCGAGCAGCTGCCCGAGCTGAAGGTGCGCGTGGTCAACGTGGTGGACCTCATGCGACTGCAGCCGTCCACCGAGCACCCGCACGGCATGCCGGACGCGGAGTTCAACACGCTGTTCACGGTGGACCGGCCGGTCATCTTCAACTTCCACGGCTACCCGTCGCTGATCCACCAGCTCACCTACCGCCGCCACGGGCACGCCAACATCCACGTGCGCGGCTACAAGGAGGAGGGCACCACCACCACGCCGTTCGACATGGCGATGCTCAACGACATCGACCGCTTCCACCTGGTCATGGACGTCGTGGACCGCGTCCCCGGGCTCGGCTCGAAGGCGGCCCACCTGCGGCAGCGCATGAGCGACGCGCGGCTGCACGCCCGCGCGTACACCCGCGAGCACGGCGAGGACCCGGCGGAAATAAGCTCCTGGACATGGCCGGCCACATTCTCGTCCTGAACACGGGATCATCCTCGATCAAGTACGAACTGGTGGACGTCCGGACCCACGAGCGCCCGGCCAAAGGGCTGGTCGAGCGCATCGGCGAGGAGTCCGGACGGCTCACCCACCGCGCCGGGGACGGGCCGCCGTACGTGCGGGAGCGGCCCTTCCCCGGCCACGGCGAGGGGCTGGAGGCGATGCTGGAGGCGTTCGCCGCGGCCGGCCCCGCGCTGGACCCCGTCGCGGTGGGGCACCGGGTCGTGCACGGCGGCACCCGCTTCGACGGGCCGGTGCTGGTGGACGACGGGGTGATCGCCACCATCGAGGAGCTGGCCCCGCTCGCTCCCCTGCACAACCCGGTCAACCTGGCCGGCATCCGGGTGGCGCGCGAGGCGTTCCCCGGGGTGCCGCAGGTGGCGGTGTTCGACACGGCGTTCCAGCTCGCGCTGCCGCCGGAGGCGTACACGTACGCGGTGCCGCGCGAGTGGCGCGAGCACCTGGGCGTGCGCCGTTTCGGCTTCCACGGCACCTCCTGCGCCTACGTCTCCCGCCGCGCCGCCGCGCTGCTCGGCCGCGACCTGGCCGAGCTCAACCTCATCGTGCTGCACCTGGGCAACGGCGCCAGCGCCACCGCGATCTCCGGCGGGCGCAGCGTGGACACCTCGATGGGCCTGACCCCGCTGGAGGGGCTGGTCATGGGCACCCGCTCCGGCGACGTGGACCCGGCGCTGGCCGGCTACCTCGCCCGGGTGGCCGACGCCGACCCGCAGCGGGTCGAGCACGAGCTCAGCCACCGCGGCGGCCTGCTGGCGCTGGCGGGCACCAACGACATGCGGGAGGTGCGCGCCCGCGACGACGACGAGGCCCGGCTGGCCCTGCGGATCTACACCCGGCGCATCCGCAAGTACGTCGGCGCCTACTACGCGCTGCTGGGCCGGGTGGACGCGATCGTCTTCACCGGCGGGGTCGGCGAGCACGACGCCGCCACCCGCGCGGAGTCCACGGCCGGGCTCGAACGGCTCGGCATCGTCGTGGACCCGGCGCTCAACGAGGCGGCGGGCGGCGGCGAGCGGGCCGTCTCCCCCGCGGGCGCGGAGGTGCCGGTGCTGGTCGTCCCGACCGACGAGGAGTGGGAGATCGCCCGCCAGGCGCTCGCCCTGATCGGCGACGGCGCGTAGGGGACGGCGCGTAGGGGACGGCAGGGCCGAGAGGGCGACGGGTCGGGGACGGCCGGTCAGGGGCGGCCGGTCAGGGGCGGCCGGTCAGGGGCGGTGGTGCGGCACGGCGGGGACCCAGAACTCCACCGTCGTGCCCGTGCCGCGATCGCCCCGGATGTCCCACCAGCCGCCCGCCGTCTCGGCCCGCTCGCGCATCTCGATCAGCCCGAAGTGCCCGCCCCGCCGGCCCCGCCCGCCCCGCCGGGCCAGCCCGACGCCGTCGTCGTGCACCCGCACGTGCACGCCCTTGGCGCGCGAGGCCAGCGACACGGTGACGGAGGCGGCGCCGGCGTGCCGGGTGACGTTGGTCAGCGCCTCCTGGCAGATGCGGAAGACCGTGATCGCCGCCTCGGCCGGCGGCTCGGCGTCGAGGTCGTGCGCCAGCTCGTACGTCACGCCGGTGCCCTGCATGGCCGTCTCCATGTACGTGACCAGGCTCTCCACCAGCCCGTCCACCGGCGGGCGCAGCCGGAAGGCCAGCTCGCGCAGGCGTTGCACGGCGGCGTCCACCGCCTCGTCGATGCCGCGCACCGCGTCGGCGTGCTCGCGCGGCAGCCGCGGCTCCAGCAGCCGCAGCAGCATGCCGACCGCGACCATCGACTGGATGGTGTCGCCGTGCACGTCGTTGGCGATACGGCGGCGCTCGCGTTCCTGGGCCTCGATGAGGCGGGCCAGCAGCATGCCGCGCTCGTCGAGGGCGCGGGCCATGCCGCGCCGCTCGGTCAGGTCGCGGATGACGTTGCCGAAGCCGCGCAGGCCGCCGCGCTCGTCGTGCAGGGCGGTGATGACGACGCCGGCCCAGAACCGGGTGCCGTCCTCGCGCAGCCGCCAGCCCTCCTCCTCCCACTGGCCGTCGGCGGCGGCGACCGCCAGCTCCGCGGCCGGCTTGCCGGCCGCGACGTCCTCGGCCGGGTAGAGCACGGAGAAGTGCCGGCCGACGATCTCCTCGGCGGCGTACCCCTCGATGCGCTGGGCGCCGGCGTTCCAGCTGGCGATCCTGCCGAGGGGGTCGAGCGTGAAGATGGCGCAGTCGCGGATGCTCTGGACGAGCAGCCGCATGTCCTCCGGGGGACGGTCGCGCTCGGGCATAACGCAGCCTTTCACGGCCGGTCGGGGAACCGGGACCGATCGCGCGTGGCCGGTGACGGGACGATCAGGCGCCGGTGGGGCGCGCCTGGAGCGGGACGACCCCTGCCGCCAGCTCGCACCACACGACCTTACCTCCCTTGCCGCTCTCCCCGCTCCCGTCGTCCGCGCCGGTGACCCCCCAGTTCGCGGCCAGGAGCCGGATCACGTGCAGGCCCCAGCCGCTGGACGGACCGGGCGCGCGCAGCTCGGGACGGTCGGGGCCGTCGTCGCCGACCTCGACGCGGAACCGGTCGGTGCCTGCGCTGATCCGCAGGGCGGGCGGGCCGTCGCCGTGGATGAGCGCGTTCGTCACCAGCTCCGAGACCACCAGCAGCACGTCCTCCGCGCGGCCGCGGTAACCGCTGGCGGCGAGTGCGTCCTCGGCGATCCGGCGGGCGGCCGTGATGCTGTCCATCTCCTGCGGCAGATGAGTGTCGACCTGGTACGCCCCCGCCTCCTCGCTGCTCACCCATCTACTCTCGGGTAGCGCGGCTGCACCCACGAGAGGCAGTTGCGCCAGCCGCTCTGACGCGTCTGCGGGAAGCGCTCTGGTGCATCTGCATCAGTCGAGCAGCCCTTCCCTGCGGGCGACGGCGACGGCCTCCAGCTTCGAGCGCGCGCCCAGCTTCTCCAGGACGTGCTGGACGTGGTTGCGGGCGGTGTTCCTGGCGATGCCGAGCCGCTCGCCGATCTCGTCCGTGCCCGCGCCCTCGGCCAGGAGCAGCAGCGTCTCCCGCTCGCGGGCCGTGAGGTGGGCTCCCAGCCGTCCGGCCCGCCCGGTCAGCCGGTCGAACACGCCGGGCAGCAGGCTCTGCGGGAACACCACCCCGCCGGCCGCCACCTCCCGCACCGCCGACTCCAGCTCGTCCAGCCGCGACGACTTCACCAGCAGGCCCGCGCCGCCGGACTGCACCACCCTGGCGGCCATGGACGCGGTGGCCTCGCCCGCCAGCACCAGCACCCGCGCCGCCGGCGCGGCGGCGGTGAGCCGCCCGATGACCGTGATGCCGTCGCCGTCGGGCAGCAGGCGGTCGAGCACCACCACGTCGGGCTGGACCCGGGCCGTCTCGGCGAGGGCGGCGGCGATCGTGCCGGCGTGGGCGACCACGTCGATGCCGGGAGCGCGGCCGAGCGCCAGGCCGATGGCTTCGGCGACCATGGCGTGATCCTCGACCAGCACCAGCCGGATGGGCGGGGTGGGCGGCATTGACGTGATGATCCTCGGCTCCGCTCTCGTGCGTCCTGCTGATGTGCTGACGTGCTGACCTGCTGACCTGCTGACGTGCTCACAGCGCCGGGCGCCCGCCCGCTGCGCCGGACGCCCGCCTTCAGCCTTCCACGTCCCCGCGCCTCCTGCCAGCGGCGATCGCGCGGGCGGACAGGCGGAAACGCACAGTGACCATCGCGTATCGGCCCATTGGTAGGGTTGTCCGGAAATAAACGGATTCGGACAGGTGGGATAGGTGGAGGTCGAGCAAACAGCACTGCCCGGGATCGGACTGCGGCACGATTTCACCACCCGCGCGGGACAGCGGGTGGGCGTCGTCTCCCACCGCACCGGACGCCGGGACCTGGTGATCTACGACAAGGACGACCCGGACCGCGCCTGCCAGACGGTCAAGCTGAACGACGAGGAGGCCGACGCCCTGGCCGAGCTGCTCGGCGCCCCGCGCATCGTGCAGCGGCTCAACCAGCTCCACGAGCAGGTCGAGGGCCTGGTCAGCGTGCAGCTCCCGATCCCGGACGGCTCCCCGTACGCGGGCCGGCAGATGGGCGAGGCGCGAGTACGCACTCGTACCAGCGCCTCGATCGTGGCCGTCGTGCGCGGCGGCCGGGTGTTCGCCAGTCCCGGCCCCGACTTCGTGTTCGGCGCGGGCGACGTCGTGGTGGTCGTGGGCAGCGAGGAGAGCACCGCCGAAGTGGCCGACATCCTGGCACGAGGGTAGGGGCGCGGGTTTGCACGAAACCGCGATCCTCTTCCTGGAATTCGGCGCCGTCCTCCTCGGTCTCGGCGTGCTCGGCGCGCTGGCGCTGCGCGGCGGCATCTCCCCCATCCCCCTCTACCTGATCGCCGGCCTGGCGTTCGGGACGGGCGGCGTGCTGCCGCTGGCGACCAGCGAGGAGTTCATCTCCGTCGGCGCGGAGCTGGGCGTGGTGCTGCTGCTGCTCACGCTGGGGCTGGAGTACAACGCCGACGAGCTGGTGACCAGCCTGACCGGCAACGCCCGCGCCGGCATCGTGGACCTGGTGCTCAACGCCGCGCCCGGCGCGATCTGCGCGCTGCTGCTCGGCTGGGGGCCGGTCGCCGCCGTCGCGATGGCCGGCGTCACCTACGCCACCTCCTCGGGCATCACCGCCAAGGTGCTGTCCGACCTGGGGTGGATCGGCAACCGGGAGACCCCGACCGTGCTGTCGCTGCTGGTCTTCGAGGACCTGACGATGGCGATCTACCTGCCGGTGCTGACCACCATGCTGGCGGGGCTCAGCCTGATGAAGGGGGCCGTCGCGGTGGGCATCGCGCTGGCGACGGTCAGCGTGGTGCTGGTGGTGGCGCTGAAGTTCGGGCGCTTCATCGAGGCGTTCGTCTCCAGCCCGAACTCCGAGGTGCTGCTGCTGAAGGTGGTCGGGCTGGCGCTGCTGGTGGCCGGGCTGGCCCAGCAGCTCCAGGTGTCGGCGGCGGTGGGCGCGTTCCTGGTCGGCATCGCCCTGTCGGGCGAGCTGGCCGAGGACGCGCAGGCGCTGCTGGCGCCGCTGCGGGACCTGTTCGCGGCGGTGTTCTTCGTCTTCTTCGGCTTCCAGACCGACCCGGCGAAGATCCTGCCCGTGGCGGGGCTGGCCGCGCTGCTGGCGCTGGTCAGCATGGTGACCAAGCTCCTGACCGGCATCTACGCGGCCCGCCGGGCGGGCATCGGCAAGGCCGGCCAGGCGCGGGCCGGCATCGCGCTCATCCCGCGCGGCGAGTTCAACATCGTCATCGCCGGGCTGGCGGTCGGCGCGGGCGCGCACCCCGACCTGGGGGCGCTGGCGGCGGCCTACGTGCTCATCCTGGCGGCCTTCGGGCCGCTGGCGGCCAAGCTGGTGCAGCCGTTCATCACGGCCATCGCGAAGCGGGCCTGATCCGCTAGTTTGTTCGCATGACCAACGGCAGACCCGGGTTCCCCGTCGAGCGGACGATCGGCGCCGAGGAGTGGGACGCGCTGGAGATCTCGGGAGCGGAGTTCCGGCGCGTCCTGTTCCAGGACGTGGACATGACGGAGCTGATCGACCACGGCTCGACGTTCGAGGAGTGCACGTTCGGCAATGTGCGCTTCAACGTCTCCGAGCACACCGACGCGCGTTTCCTCAACTGCCTGTTCGTGCGCTGCTCGTTCTTCGACGCGACGTTCACGGGCTGCAAGATGACCGGCAGCGGGTTCGAGTCGTGCACGTACGGGCTGCTCAAGGCCGAGGGCGGCGACTGGTCCTACACCCGGCTCGCCCAGGCCGACCTGCGTGGCAGCACCATCGACGGGGTGCGGCTGCGCGAGGCCGACCTCAGCGGCGCCCGGCTGGAGGGGGCGACGCTGCGGCGCTCGGACCTGTCGGGGGCGTGGCTGCGCGGGGCCGACCTCACCAAGTGCGACCTGCGCGGCAGCGACCTCGGCACGCTCGACCCGGCCGAGGTCACGCTCAAGGGCGCGATCATCGACCCGGCGCAGGCGATGACCGTCGCGACCGCCCTGGGCCTGGTCGTCCGCCCCTGAACCACCGGCCGCCCGCACCGAGGCCCGCCGGGCGCCCGCGCCTTCGGCCGGAAGCCGCACCGGGCCCGCCGGACGCCCGGACCCCCGGACCCCCGGCCGCCCGCTCCAATGCCTCCCGGCCGCCCGCGTCAGGCGGTGACGGCGCGCAGGGCGCCGGGGTGGCGGCCGGTGAGGCGGTCGAGGGCGGCCGCGGTGGCGGCGTCGGCGGGCAGGTGGACGACCAGCCGCTGGTCGCCGCCGTCCACCTCCAGCACCTCGCGGGCCAGCCGCAGCTCCCCCGCCTCCGGGTGCGCCAGCCGCAGGACGGGCGCCACGAGCGGCGGCGCGGGCGGCCTGGCCATGCGCTCGGCGAACGCCTCCCCCGCCGCGAACTCCAGCTCGGCGGCCAGCTCGCCGGCGAACCGGTCGCCCGCCGTGACCTCCAGGCGCAGCGCGGCGGCGAGCTCGTCGGCCACGTGGTCCCAGTCGGGGTGGGCGACCCTGGCGCGCGGGTCGGTGAAGACGTACCGGAGCAGGCTGGGCGGGTCGCCGGCGGCCGGCAGCCCGAGCGGGCCGTACAGGCGCTCGAAGCCGGCGGTGCCGGCGACCACCTCGCCGAGGCGGTTGAGCACGGCGGCGGGCGTGGGCTCCAGCCGGTCGAGCACCGCCCGCACGGTGGCGCGCACGGTGCGGGCCGGGAACTGCTCGGCGCCGGGGCACAGCGCGAAGGCGCCACTGCTGATCTTGGACAGGTTGCGCAGGTGGACGCGCTCCTCCGGCGTCATGCGCAGGGCATCGCCCAGCGCGCCGAGCACCTGGATGGACGGGTGGCGGTCACGGCCCTGCTCCAGCCTGGTCAGGTATTCGACGCTGACCCCCGCCAGCGTGGCCAGCTCCGACCTGCGCAGCCCCGGCGTGCGCCGCCGGGACCCCTCGGGCAGCCCCACGTCGGCCGGCCTGACCGCCTCGCGGCGGGCCCGCAGGTAGGCCCCCAGCTCGTTGTCGCTCACGCCGGTGAGTCTACGGCGGCGGCCCCCGCGTCATCGTGGCCCCGTCAGGGCCAGTCTCGTCCCGGTCTCCCTCGCCGCCACCGTCACCGGCAGATTGGCGGCCATGACGACCATGAGACTCGCCGTGATCACCGGCAGCGTCCGCGAGGGCCGCCACGGCCCGACGATCACCCGCTGGTTCGAGGAGCAGGCCCGGCGGCACGGCCTCTTCGAGGTGGACGTGCTCGACGCGGCCGGGCACGCGCTCCCTGCCGCGCTGCCCGCCGCGCCCGCCGCGCTGCTCGACACCGGATCCCGGCCGCCGGAGCTGCGGGAGCTGTCGGCGCGGCTGGCGGGGGCCGACGCGTTCGCCGTGGTGACCCCGGAGTACAACCACAGCTACCCGGCCTCGCTCAAGCACCTCATCGACTGGCACGTCACCGAGTGGCAGGCCAAGCCCGTGGCACTGGTCTCCTACGGCGGCATGGGCGGCGGCGTGCGCGCGGCCGAGCACCTGCGGCAGGTCTTCGCCGAGCTGCACGCGGTGACGATCCGCCAGACCATCACCTTCGACCAGCACTGGCTGCGCTTCGACGCCGAGGGCCGGCTGCTGGAGCCCGAGGGGCCGGAAGGCGCGGCCAAGGTGCTGCTGGACCAGCTCGGCTGGTGGAGCCGGGTGCTGCGCGACGCCCGCCTGACCACCCCGTACGTGGCATGACGGGGGACATGAGCGGGGGCATGCGCTACCGGCTGCTGGGCCGCACCGGGCTGCGGGTGTCGCAGCTGTTCCTGGGCGCGATGACGTTCCGCGCGGCCACGCCCGAGGTGCGGCGCGTGGTGGACGCCTACGCCGGCGCGGGCGGCAACGTCGTGGACACCGCCTCCATGTACGGCGAGAGCGAGGAGGTCGTCGGCGAGCTGCTGTCCGGCCGCCGCGACCGCTTCGTCCTGGCCACCAAGTACACCGGCACCCGCGACCGCACCGACCCCAACGCGGCCGGCAACCACCGCAAGAACCTGGTGGCCTCGCTGGAGCAGAGCCTGCGGCGGCTGCGTACCGACTACGTGGACCTGCTGTGGGTGCACGTGTGGGACCGGCACACCCCGATCGAGGAGACGATGCGGGCGCTGGACGACGTGGTCCGCGCCGGCAAGGTCCTCTACGTGGGGATCTCCGACGCCCCTGCGTGGGTGGTGAGCCGGGCCGCCACGCTGGCCGAGTGGCGCGGGTGGACGCCGCTCGCCGGGATCCAGGTGCCCTACAGCCTGCTGCGCCGGGACGTGGAGCGGGAGCTGCTGCCGATGGCGCGGGCGTACGGGATGAGCGTGGCGGCGTGGGGGACGCTGGAGCGCGGCATCCTGTCCGGCCGCTACGACGACCCGGCCGCGCCCGCCTCGCGGGTCTCGCCCGCCGCCCTGACCGAGCGCGAGCGGGCCGCGTCGCGCGCGGTGGGCGAGGTGGCCGCCGAGCTGGGCGCCACCGCGTCCCAGGTGGCGCTGGCCTGGGCGATGGCGCGGGGCACGCATCCGATCGCCGGGGTGAGCGGCGTGGCCCAGCTCGCGGAGAACCTGGGGGCGTGCGGGCTGGCGCTGCCGGAGGAGGCGGTGCGGCGGCTGGAGTCGGCGGTGGAGTTCCGGCTCGGCTTCCCCCGGGAGTTCGTGGAGCAGGCGGACCGCAGCCCGGACGTCTACGGCGAGGCGGCCCTCCGGCTCGACGGCCGCTGAGAGACAGGCGCTGAGAGACAGGCGCTGAGAGACAGCCGCTGAGAGGAGGCGCGACCGTGAACGGGGCCGTATGCGTGGCGCGGGGGCCACAATCGCCATCCGCGCCCGCCAGACCTGCCTTTCCCCGCGTTCGCCCCCGGGCCACGAGGGCAGCGGATGAGCATGGACTACGCCTCGAACGCGGGCCGGGACCTGGAACGGCTGGTCCGCCGGGAGCTGACGGAGGCGGGGTTCACCGTCGAGCCGTCCCTGCTGTCGGCCGACGGCGGGCTCGGCGTCTGGCACGACCCCACACGCGGAGTGATCGTCACATGGGGCACCTCGGCCGACAACCTGGTGAAGTACGCCACGGTGCGCTCGGCGGTCCGGCTCGCGCTGCGCGCGGTCCTGGTCCGCGCCGGTCATCAGGTACGGGAGGACCGCAATGGGATGGAGCTGGTCATCACGGCCTGACCAGGGCCCCGCGCGGCCGTGCCCGCCCGCCGACGCCCCCGCCGCCTGGGTGATCGGGCTGCCCGGCACCCTCAGCGTGGCGCTGGACGAGCTCGCCGGTGGTGGGAATGGCGGACGGCGGGGGCGTGGCTCGGCGGGCCAGGACCGGGCTCGGACGGAGCTCGGGCCGGGCGTACAAGGTGATCAGACGGGTTGCAGGGGTGGCGGGGCGGGCACGCGGGCCGCCACCACCGGCTCGGTGCTCTCCCCCTGGGTGTGCAGGTCCTCGCGGAAGGCGGCCAGGTAGGCGTCGCGGTCGTGGAAGGTCGCGGCCAGCGCGTCGCCGTAGTCGATGAGCCTGCGGTGGGCGTGCCTGCGCGGCTCGTAGCGGAGGTGCATGAGCCGGTCCAGCAGCTCGCGGTCGCCGTCGGCCGCGCCGATGACGTCGGCCAGGATCTCCGCGTCGCGCAGGGTGTAGCTCATGCCCATCCCGGTCATGGGGTGGCAGGCGAACGCGGCCGAGCCCAGCAGCGCGGCATTGCCGCGGTGGTACGCCGGCACCCGCATCGCCGAGATCTTGATCCGCTGCCAGGTGGCGGGCTGCAGGCTGTCGAAGGCGTCGGAGCTCTCGGTGACGAACTTCTTCAGCTCGTCGGCGAGGGTGGGGATGCCGTCCTGGAAGACCTCCTCGTCGCACTCGGGGGGCAGGCCGACGAAGACCCGGGCCTGCTCGGGGCCGAGCGGGTAGAAGTAGGCGAGCCAGCCGTCGGAGCTGAAGTAGAGCCGGTTGAGCCGGGCGACGCTGGCGGCCAGCGGCACGGTCGTCACGCGCATGACCAGCCGCTCGTACGGCAGGGTGAGCTGCCCGATGCCGAGCGCCTCGCGCACGGCGGACCGGGTGCCGTCGGCGCCGACCACGGCGCCGGCCCGCAGCCGGGTGCCGTCGGCGAGCGCCAGCTCCTCGATCCCGCCCCCGTCCCCGCTCACGGCGATGTCGCCGATCGCGGTGCCGAACCGGAACTCCACGCCCTCCGCCACGCAGCGGGCGTGGATGAGCTCGACCAGCTCGCGGTAGGGACGGATGAGGAAGCCGCCCTCGGGGAAGCGGCAGTCCTGGATCGGGTCGCCGTCGTGGTAGTAACGGATGAGGTCGCGCCGGAGGCCATGGCGAGCGACGAGGCCGGCCAGCCCGTGCCGGGCCAGCACCCGCAGTCCCGGAGGCTTGAGGAAGTCCGCGCCCGCGGCGGGGATCGACGGTCCCTGCTCGATGACGACGACGCTGCGCCCGCGGCGGGCGAGCAGCAGGGCGAGGAAGCAGCCGCCGAGACCGGCGCCGACTATGGCTACGTCGCACGATGTGGTTGCCATGACGTGGAGCCCTTTCGGTGGTTCTGGTCCTAGTTCGGATTCCCGCGGGTACCGGCGAGCGGGCCGGATTCTGCCGCCCGCGGCCGCGGGACGACGTTCATGGGGGCGGACACCCGGTCGCTCGCGGGGGGCGTGCGGGTCTCGGCGGGCAGCAGCGCGTCGGCCTCCGCCGCCACGGTGGCGAGGGTCATGCGCAGCTCCAGCAGGACCCGGCGCGGCACCTTGACCATGACGTCGCCGGGGTCGGGCCGCAGCCTGGTGATCTTGGTGAGGGCCAGGGCGCCGATGAGCACCGAGATGGCCACGCACATCGCGATGGCGCCGGCCAGGCCGCCGAACCCGCCGATCAGCGCCGGGTGGTCGATGACGACCGACACGACGGCGACCCCGACGGCCCCGCCGACCATCCGCGCCATGGTGGCCGCGCCGACGGCGGAGGCGTACTGGTGGGGGCGGGCGGCCAGGGTGGTGGCCACCGAGGTGCCCGGCGCCAGCGCGCCCACGCCCATGCCCACGACCACGCTGGCGACCAGGCCCCACACGGTGGGTCCCGCCTGCGTCAGCACCAGCACGCACGCGCCGCCGCACAGCAGCGACCCGGCGTAGATCAGCCCGTAGGCGCCGATGCGCTGGACGAGCTTTCCGGCCAGGAAGCTCGTCACGACGACCGCCACGGACGTGGGCGTCAGCCACATGGCCACCTCCAGCATGGGGTAGCCGAGGTGGAGCAGGTAGAGCGGCTGCACGGTCAGCAGCCCGTACGACAGCGCACCGAACCCCCAGGTGGCCAGCCAGCCCCAGACGAACCTGGGCCGGCGCCACAGCGCGAGGTCGATGGCGGGCAGCCGGTGGTGGCGGGCCTGGGCGAGCGCGCCGCCGATCAGCAGCAGGGCGGCCAGCCCCAGCCAGACCACGTCCGTGCCCCAGGCCATGGCCTTGGAGATGGCCAGGACGACGACCGCGATGCCGGCGGCCAGCAGCCACGCGCCGAACACGTCCGGCAGGCCCCTGGCGGCGGCCCGCCGGCCCGGCGGCAGCGCGGCGCAGGCGACCAGCAGCGCGACGCCGATGACGACGTCGGGGATGAACAGCGCCCGCCAGCCGACGGCGGCGGCCAGCCAGCCGCCGCCCGCCTGCATGAGCAGGCAGCCCAGCCCGGAGGCGGAGCTCCACAGCGCGATGGCGCCGCGCCGCTCGCCCTCCGGCAGCTCGCCGAGCAGCAGCCCGAGGCTGGCCGGGATCATCGCCGCGGCGCCCGCGCCCTGCACGGCCCGCGCCCCCAGGACCATCGGCCAGGAGTCCACGGCCACCGTGGCGATCCCGCCCAGCACGAACACCACGAGCCCGACGGCCAGCACCCGGCGGCGGCCGAACAGGTCGGCCCAGCGGCCGGCGGTGGCCAGCAGCGCCGCGATCGGGATGAACGCCGCGCTGGTCAACCAGATGAGGTCGCCGAGAGGCATGGCGGCGCCCGCCGGGGTGTAGCGCAGCACCCCGACGGCCAGGGTGGTGGCCGTGGTGTCGGCCATCACGGTCAGCATGACACCCGCGCCGACCAGCCGCAGCATGACGCCCTGGCGGCGGTCCAGGACGGCTGTGCCCGTCCCTCGTACCGGTGACGAACGCACGTGGTCACCTCCAGTTAACGATGAGTGGCTTCACCGGCCGCACCCTCCGGCGGTGCGGTGGCGGAGCAGGCACTTGCGGTGGTCAGGCGCCGTAGCGGCCGGGCGAGAGCAGGCCCTCCGGGTCGAGCGCCGTCTTGAGCCGGTGCAGCATGCCGAGGCTGGCGGTGCTGGTCTCGGACCAGACGTCGGCCGCGGCGTGGTCGATGTCGGAGCGGTAGATGGCGCAGCCGTGGCCGCGCAGCAGGCAGTTGCCGTCGTTGCGGAGCTGGTGGGCCCGGTGGGGGCCGTCCGCCGAGCGGCGGTCGAAGAAGATCTGGACGACGCCGTTGGCCTGGTGCCGGCCGACCACGTTCCACTCGGCCATGAGGGCGGTGGTGTGGGCGTCCACGGCGGTCTGCAGGGCGTCCAGGATGCGGGCGGTCCTGCGGGCGTCGGTCGGCATCAGCGGCATCAGGGCCAGGAAGCCGAGCCCGCCGTCGTCGATCCGGTCGCAGGAGGTGACGCCGAGCGCCCTGCGCACGCCCAGGCAGGTGGGGATGCCCTGGGACATGAGGGCCCGCGGGTGGAGCGGGTCGCCGGGCTTGACCTCGGCGGGGTCCATCACGCGCAGCTCCTCGGAGCCCTCGACCTCCGACAGCGCCTTGCGCAGCAGCTCCTCGGCCAGCTCGACGGCGGCGGCGCTGCCGAGCAGCGGCCCCATGACGGCGAAGCTGTCCAGGTCGACGCCGGCGGGCAGCGTCCAGTCGCCGTGGGACGGGGTGAGCGCCAGCTCGCGCACCCGCAGCATGCCGTCGGCGGGGTTGCCGCGGCGCACGAAGGAGGCCACCGCGTCGAGCGCGACGGCGGCCTGGTGGCGCGGCATGCGCCCGTAGACCATGCCGATGGCCTCCGGGCGGGGCACCAGGGCGATCGCCATGGCGGTGACGATGCCCAGGTTGTGCTGGACGAACGCGGGCGTCAGGTCGGGCCCGGCGACCCGGCCGTGGTAGCGCCCGGCCGGGTCGAGCCCGCCGGTGGTGACCACGCTGCCGTCGGCCAGCACGGCCTCCAGCCCGGCCACGTCGTGGACGCGGGAGCGGAAGGTGCCGTCGCCCCGGTCGAGGGCGTTGCCGACGACGGAGGTGTCGGCACAGGAGTTGGTGACGTTGAGCATCCACGGGCTGCCGCGCAGCGCCTCGGCGAGCCGGCGCTGGGTCACGCCGGGCTCGATGACCGCGAAGCCGGCCTCCAGGTCGATGCCGCGGATGCGGTCCATGCCGCTGAGGTCCACGACGACGTTGTCGTCGGTGACCGGCATGGCCGAGCCCATGCCCCAGTTCCGGCCGGTGCTGATCGGGTACAGGCGGCACCTGTCGGCGGCGGCCGCGCGGACGAGGGCCCGGACCTGGTCGAGGGTGCGCGGGGACTCGGTTCCTGCTATGGAGCGTGGCTGGTGACCTCCGACGTCACGCGGCATCAGCTCCACTCGCGTTAGCTCCTGCATGGTCGTCCTCTGTTCCTTTCAGGCGGTGTGCTGGAGCAGGTCGTCGATGGAGCCGATGGCCTGGTGGGACATCTCCCTGATGCCGAGCAGGCGCTGCTCGGTGAACCCGTCGGGCGCGGGGGGCGGGGCCTGCGCGGGGAACTCGCGCAGGGCGTAGGGGTGACGCCGGGGGCGGGGGGCGTCGTTGTCACGGGACTCGTGCCGGGCGCGGCCGGGCAGGTGCGGGGGGGTTCGCATGACGGGGCCTTTCCTACCGGATGCGGGGCGGGTTCTTCCGGGGCGGCCGCTCGCCGTTGAGCGGCGTCTGGGTCAGTGCGCGCCCTCCTCGTGGCCGGCGTGCCCGGCCCGGGGAGCGGCGGCGGCGGGCGCGGGGATCGCCCGCGCGGCGCCGTGGTCGGAGACGCCGTGATTGCTGGAGGTGCCGTGGTTGATGACGCTGGCGGCGATGCGGCGCTCGGTCAGCCCCATGTGGGGACGGGTGCCGGCGGGGCCGGGCCGGGCGGCCGAGCCGCGGATCATGGAGCTGGCGTGCACCCACCGGCGGGTCTCGGCCAGCACCTCGCGCTGGGCGCGGCGCAGGTCGCCGTGGCGGGCGTGGTGCTCGCACACCGCGCGGGCGAGCACGCGCGCCATGACGAGATGCTCCGCGCAGGCGGCGGCGACCTTGGTCTCCAGGCCGATGACCTGGGCCAGCAGGAGTTGCAGGTGGGGCAGGGCGGAGCTGCGCTCGTAGCCGGCGAGCTCGGCCAGCCGTTCCGGCCAGCGCAGCCGGCGCTCGATCGAGGCGCAGGTCGCGGCGACGATCCCGGCGGCGGGGCCGCTGCCGGGGTCCTGCCCTTCGAGCTGGACGGCGCGCTGGGCGGTCTGCTCGAAGCCGGACAGGCGGCGCAGGCCGCTCTGCAGCAGGCGTACCCGGTTGTGCAGGCAGGCGGCGCTCCAGCCGAGCACCAGCAGCCGGTCCCGGTCGGCCTCGCAGTGCCAGCCGGCCAGCGACACCTCGCGGGCCATGCGGTGGTGCAGCACCCACGCCTCCCGCTCGGCGGGCGGGGCGGGGCTGTCGATCCACACCTGCAGGCCGCCGGGCGGCAGCTCGCCGACGCCGATCTCCGTGCCCTCGGGCGCGACCCTGGTGCAGATGCGGTGGACGACGCGCCGCTGCGCCGCCGTCTCGGGTGCCATGGACGCCGTGCCGTCCCAGAGGGGCGGTGGCGTGCGTTGGGGGGCCACTTCCGCCCTTGGCTCGACGCTCATGTGAGGCCACCTCCTGACCCGCGGGCCGAATCAGATCTCTGTAAATTCACACTTAATAGTGACGCTCTGATCGTGGGCATGTGGACTGTTTCTGTCAACTGTCACTTTACGGATCGCGTATGTTTGCCCCGCCGAGAAACCGGTACGCACGATGTCCCGACGACTTTTCGCCGGTGAATGCCGGATTACGGGCCGTGATTGATCTAGAGTCCATACGACCGCGCACGCGTGGACCGCAGAGGGAGGAGGGGGCCCGTGACGGTGACCAGAGCCGTGGTCGCGGCCGTTCTCGCCGCCTCTCCGGCCCTCACGGCGGCCGCTCCGGTGCCGGAGGAGAGCGGCTACTGCGTGCTACCGGATCACGCCCGGCCGTCCCCGCCTAACCTGATCGCCAGTGCTTCCTCACTGGCCTGGATCCATCCCAATCCCCCGCCGGTCGAGCGCGAGCCGACGCGCTCCGAGCGGCTGGACTTCGCGGGCTTCCCCAACGTGTCCGTCCTTGACGTCACCGACCGGCGCGGGCGCCCGGCCCGCCGGGTGGTCACGACGTTCACCACGAACGTCGACAAGATCGTCACCCTCACCAACGAGGCCGCCGTGTCGCTGGACGGCGGCGCCACCTTCGGCCCGTCCGGGGCCACCCCGCTGCGCGAGTCGCCGGTCGAGCTGCTCGACGGCCGCTACTTCGCCACCGAGTACTACCTGCGGAGGACCGGGCCGCACACGGCGCGGCTGGGCGTGCTCACCTCCGACACCGCGCGCTCCGAGGACTGGGTGCGCGCGGAGGCGACCCTGACCACGCCGGGCGAGCTGATGCCCGGCGGGGCCACGCACGGCCTGCCCGTGCAGCTCGCCGACGGCACCATCCTCATCACGGTCTACGTCCGCTACCAGGACACCCGGGCGGACCAGGCCGAGGTGTACGCCAGCGAGGACGGCGGCCGCACCTTCGCCAGGCGCGGCGTGATCGCGCGCCCCGAGCCCGGGTTCGCCTACAACGAGGCGGCGCTGGCGCAGGTCATGGACGGCACCCTGCTGGCGGTGGTGCGGCGCGACGGCGGCCGGTTCTCCACGCTGCGCCAGGCCCGCTCGGCCGACGGCGGCCGGACCTGGACCCCGGTGAGCGAGCTGCGCTTCACCGGCATGGACTGCGTGGTGCGCGGCGTGGCGCCGCGGCTGCTGCTCATGCCGGACGGCACGCTCGTGCTGAGCGCCGGGCGGCCGGACGACTGGCTGGCCTTCTCGCCCCGCGGCCTCGGGTACGAGTGGCTGCAACCGCAGGTGACCTACCACAACCGGGACGGGGTCTGGGACACGCACGGCTCGTCCGGCTACACCGGCGTGGCGGCGGTCGGCCCGCACCGGCTGATCCAGGTCTTCGACAACTGCAAGCTGCCCGGGGTGCGGCAGGACGGGCTGCTCGACGAGACGGCCTGCCCGGCGCACGGCCGCTTCGAGCACGGCGGCTGGTACGCCGTCAAGCGCCGCCTGTTCGACCTCGCCCCGCCCGCCCCCGGCCGCCTGGACCTGGCCGCGCTGCGCCGGCGCGGCGCCCTCACCGTCTCCACCACCATGCGCTGGACCGGCGGCCACCGGCCGCGCACCCGCCCGGCGGCCGCCCTGGACGGCAGCACCGGCTACTGGTCGAGCGCGGTCGCCGCCGACCGCCGCGGCCGGTACGTGCTGCACCTGGACCGGAACTACCCGCTCACGCTCGTGGGGCTCAGCCTGCGCCCGGGGCATCCGGCCGGAGCCCGCGTGTACGTCTCGCGCGACGGGCGCTCATGGGGCGAGCCGGTGCTCACCGTCGCCGACCGGACGGACTACGCGCTGCGTTACGAGCCCGTCGCGGTGACCGGCCGGCACGTCAAGATCGTCGTCGAGCCCACCGACGGGTGCGACCCGGAGATCGGCCGCACGTGCGCGATGCTGAACGAGGTCGAGCTCTACAGCCGCTGACCCCCGCTGCCGCCGCTGACCCGGGGGCGCCGGCGATCCTCCGAGGCCGGGGCGGGCGGACAGCCGGCGGGCGGGCGGCCGTCAGTCCCCCGCGCCGAGCCGGTCGTGGTCGCCGCGGCGCGGCGCGGGGACGGCCGGGCCCAGGCCGTAGTGGCGGCAGAGCGCGACCTCGTCCGGCGCGGTCAGCAGGCCGTCCACGGCGACGTCCGGGGCCGTCCGGACCTGCTCGGCGTCGAAGGGCACGGCGATCTCGTCCGCGGTGCGGCGGCTGCCGGCGAGCGGCACGAAGGTCTGGCGCAGGCCGAGGAGCCCCGAGCGGACGGTCACCCACTCCGGCCGGCCGGTGCGGTCGTTGAGATAGACCTGTCCGACCCTGCCGAGCGGCTCGCCGTCGGAGCCGACGACGTGGCATTCGAGCAGGGTGCGGATCTCGGTGTGCGTGGTCACGGCTTCCTCCGGTGCGGCTGCCTGGCATCAAAATGGACAAATACCCCATTTCGCCGTCAAGGCACCCGCTCGCCGCGGGCGGGCCCGGATCAGCCGCCGTGCGCCTTCCTCAGCGCGGCCAGGTGCTCCTTGAGCTTCGGCTCGGCCTCCTTGGCCAGCGCCACCACCTGCGGGGAGGTGCCCTTGGCGATCTCCTGCCGGGTCGCCTCCAGCGCGGCGTTGTGCGACTTCGTCATGCCGGCCAGGAAGTCCTGGTCGAAGTCGGCGCCGGTGACCTCGCGCAGCTTCTGGCCCAGCTCCCGCTGCTCGGCGTTGGGCGAGCCGGGCAGGTCGATGCCGAGCTGCGTGGCGGCCTGGGTGACCTTGCGGTCGAGCGCGGTGTGGTCGTCGAGCATCATCTTGCCGACCGACTTCACCGCCTTGGCGGAGCCCTTGCCCTGGGCGAGGCGGCCGGACTGGATCTCGGCCAGGTTGCCCTCGTGGATGGTACGCATCCACGTCCTGTCCTGCTCGGAGGGCTGGGCTCCGGACGGCGGCGTCACGGCCGCGGTGTTGGTCGGTGCGGTTCCGCAGCCCGCCAGCGCGGCGGCGGCCAGCAGGAGGGTCAGGCGAGTACGCATGGGCATTCCTCTTACCAGGACGGCAGTGATCCACTACGCAGCGTAACCGTCGCCGGGGGCGCTTCCCCGCATTCCGGCAGCTCGGCGCGTCCCTCCCGCCTGCCGGGGGCCGGGCGCGCGCGCGAGCTAGTCGAAGGTGAGCGTCAGGGTGGTGTGGCGCTTGCGGATGACCGCTCCCCCGGCGGGCGCCCCGGCGGGCGCGCCGGAGCCGGGGTGGGCCGTGATCCGCAGGCGGCCGGCGTGGGGGCGGCCCGCCGCGTCCCAGGCGGCGACGTGCCCGGCCAGCTCGGCGGCGAGCCGGCCGCCACCCGCGCCGTACCCGCGAGCGACCAGCCCACCGCCCGCGCCACGCTCACCGCCACCCGAGACGCCGCCCGCGCCACGCTCACCGCCACCCGAGACGCCATCCGCGCCACGCTCACCGCCACCCGAGACGCCGCCCGCGCCGTACCCGCCGTCGTCCAGGGCGCCGCTCGCGGCGAGTATCGCGATGGCGTCGCCGTCCACGATGCCGGCGGTGCCGGCGGTCCAGCCGGCGCTCCCCCCGCTCAGGACGCACCAGCGCGGCTCGTGCAGCGCCAGCCACAGCCCGATGCCCGTGCCGAGCACCGGCGTCGCCGGGCCGGTCACGGCGGCTCCGGGGGCTCCGGGGGTTCCGGCGGCTCCGGATGCTCCGGGGGCGAGCCCGAGGGTGACCCCGGTGGCGACCTCGACGGGCGTGGCGGCGAGCGCGGCGGCGACGTCCCCGAGCGGGCGCGGCCCCGGCAGCCCCAGCAGCGTGGCGGGGTCCTCGCGCAGCACGGTGACGACCTCGGGCCCGGCGGCCGGCCCGCGCATCCGCATGAACCCGCACGGCGCCACCGACCGGCTCACCCAGCACTCGCCCTCGCGCTCCATCGCCACCGCCACCTGCACGCCGCGCAGGTCGAGCGGGACGACCAGCCGCCCGTCCGGCCGGAGCTGCCGCAGCCAGGCGGGCGCGAGGTCCCACACGCCGACGGTGGCCACGAGCCGGTCGTACGGCGCCCCCGGCGGGTGCCCCTCGCTCCCGTCGCCGCGCACCACCTCCACCCCCGTCACGCCGGCGGCCGCCAGGTGCTCGCGGGCGTGGGCGACCAGGTCCTCGTCGATGTCCATGCTCACCACGCGCCCGGCGGGCCCGGCCAGGCGGGCCAGCAGGGCGGCGTTGTAGCCGGTGCCCGCGCCGATCTCCAGCACCCGGTGCCCGGGCCGGACGTCGAGCTGGTCGAGCATGGTCGCCATGATGGCGGGCTGGGACGAGGAGCTGATCGGCAGGCCGCCGTCGTCGAGCTTGGTGACGATGGGCTCGTCGCGGTAGGCGTCCTGGGGATCGACGCCCGGCACGAACAGGTGGCGCGGCACGGCCAGCAGCGCGGCGGCGACCGGCTCGCTCACCTCCTGGCGCTCCCGCAACCGCGCCACCAGGGCCTTCCTGCGCGCCGTGAGATCCATGCCCTCATTGTCCGCCCTCCACGGGAATCCGGGGGCGGAAGGGTTGAGCGCGATCTGAGGGGGAAGGGTGGCCAACTCCTGAACGTCGACCGTGAGGAGGAGCCGTAGTGCTCACCCTGACAGCCAACGCGGCACAGGCCATCCGCGACCTGACCTCGACCGCGCCGGAGCCCGCCCAGAGCGGGATCCGCATCTCGTCGGAGGGCGAGAGCCCGAACGCGCTCACCCTGTCCCTGGCCATCGCGCCGGAACCGGCGGACGCGATCGTGGAGTCGGAGGGCGCGCGGGTCTACCTGGACCCGGTGGCCGCGACCGTGCTGGACGACAAGTCCCTCGACGCCGGCGCCGACGACCAGGGCGGCGTGTCGTTCGTGGTCACCGAGCAGCCGACCTGACGCACCCGCCCCGCCGGGCCGGACCCGGCGGGGCCCTCTCCCTTCCCGGGCCTCAGCCCTCGGCGAGCAGCTTGTGCAGGTAGCGCACCTGCTCCTCGCTCTGGTACCCGCCGCCGCCCTCGTGGTTGTTCCAGGGCCAGACGGTGATCTCCTTCGGCCCCTGCCAGTGGTTGTAGGCGGCGAACACCGTGGACGGCGGGCAGACGTCGTCCATCAGCGCCACCGAGTACAGGGCGGGCACCCGGCCCCGGGCGGCGAAGTTCATGCCGTCGAAGTAGGCCAGGGTGCGGAAGACCTGCTCGGCGCTGTCCCTGCGGGTGGCCATGAAGCGGACCAGCTCCTGGTACGGGTCCCGCCCGGTGATCTCCACCGCCCGCCGGAAGTGGGTCAGGAACGGCACGTCCACCAGCGCGGCCCTGACCGCCGGGTGCAGCACGGCCGTGGCCTGCGCGATGGCGCCGCCCTGGCTGCCGCCGGAGACCACGATCCGGCCGCCGTCCACCGCCGGGTGCTCCAGCGCGGCGTCCACGGCGCGCACGGCGTCGGTGAAGACGCGCCGGTAGTAGTAGTCCTCGGGGTCGAGGATGCCGCGGGTCATCATGCCGGGCGCCTGCGGGTTGGCGCTGCCGTGCGGGTCGGGGGTGGTGCCGGGGCTGCCGACGTTGGCGCCGCCGTGGCCGCGGGTCTCCATGACGAACACCGCGTACCCGGCCGAGGGCCACAGCAGGTGGTCCTTGGGGAAGCCGCGCCCGCCGCTGTAGCCGATGTAGTGCATGACGCAGGGCACCGGCCCCTCGGCGCCGCGCGGCAGGATGAACCAGCCGTTGACGCGGTGGCCGCCCCAGCCCGCGAACGACGCCTCGTACACCTCGACGGTGGTCAGCGGCAGGTCGTACGGCGTGTACGTGGCGGCCAGGTCGTGCTGCCGGGCCTCGGCCAGGGTGCGGGACCAGAAGTCGTCGAAGTCGGCCGGCTCGTCGCGGTCGGGGAGGTAGGCGCGCAGGGCCTCGAGCGGCAGGTCGAACAGTGGCACGAATGCTCCCATAGCTGGTGGAACGATGATGATATTTCACCTCATAGCGCCGGAAAGCGCTATCCCACCAGCGCGACTTCCCCGCACCCGCCACGCCTTGTCCTGGTCGGGCTGGGTAGGAGTGATCGCGTGAGCGAACACGTCAGCGAGTACATCATCCAGGTTCAGCACTCCCGCCTGGAGCCCGACCTGATCCTGGACGCCCCCGCCGGCACCGACGACTTCCTCATCGCCTTCGGCGACGACACCGAGTCCCGGGCCCAGCTCCTGCGCGACGAGGCCGGGCGGCCGGTGCTGCGCGTCGGCGGCTACATGACGGCCGAGGGGACGGTCGTGAAGGAGCGGCTGTGGACCGTCAGCGAGGCCGCCCGCCACGGCGACCGCCTCCGCCTCCGCCTCGGCCCGCCGATCGCCTGACCCGCCCGCCCGCCCGGCCCCGCCCGCCCTCCGGCCGCCGCCCCGGCTCACGAGACCCGGTACGGGCGCGGCCGCGGCCACCAGCCGGGCACGTGCGCCAGGTAGTCCTCGTACGCCGCCCCGAACTGCCTGCGCAGCCGCGGCTCCTCGTACCAGTGCACGAACCCGAACACGGGCACGGCGATCACCGCGAGGTAGAGCAGCAGCCAGGGGCTCCCGAAGATCATGGCCTGCCCGGCCACCGCCGCGAAGATGGCCACGTACATGGGGTTGCGGACGTACCGGTAGAGCCCGCCGACGACCAGCCGCTCGGGCGGCGCGGTGGGCATCGGCGTCCCCAGCCCCTCGACCACGAACCTGACGAACGCGCTGACCAGCACCGCCAGCCCCGCGGCCACCAGGACCACCCCGGCCACCCGCAGCGGCAGCATGGCGGCCGGCGGGAAGGGGTCGCGCAGCCGCCATCCGGTGATCCAGTACGGGACGAGGACGGCTACGGTGCCGGGCGCGGCAGCGAAGAAGAGCGAGCTGACGAGTGCCGCGGGAGTCCTGCGCATGGGGACGCTCCTCACCATTAATTCACTGAATGATGAGTTTAAGGAGCGCGACCGGTCATCGTCAACAGGCGGCCCGACCGGTTGCCGGAGTTCCGTAAGGGGCCTTACGATTTGTGGATGATCAACCTGGAGCGGCCCTCGTACGAGGAACTCGTGGCACGGCTCGGCACGCCGGTCGCCGTCGAGGACGCGCGCGCCCGCTGGGGCTCCCTCGTGGACGCCGCCAGGAACGGCCACGTCAGCCTGATCACCCGGGAGCGCTGGGAGTGGGCGGCGCTGGTGCCGCTGTCCCGGGTGGCCGGGGTGCTGACCGGCCTGCCGATGGTGCCGCTGTCCACCGCCCGCGCCAAGCTCGGCGACCTCGTCCGCCAGGTGGCCGGCCCGTACGACGACGAGCCCGTGCTGCTCGCCCGCCACCGCACCCCGGTCGCCGCGCTGATCGCGGCCCGCCTGCTGCTGGAGCCGCCCGCCTCGCCGCGCCTGCCGGACGCCGACGCGCTGCTGGCCGGAGGCCACACGATCACGCTGGCCCGCGACCCGGTGGGCGGGCTGGTCGTCGCGATCGCCCGCGACGCGGACGGCGGCCAGGTCGCGGCCGGATCGGGGCACAGCGCCGCGCAGGCGCTGCGCTCCCTCGCCCAGCAGCCCGTCCAGTAACCACTCGCCGGCTACCGCCGGACCGGATCGAACGGGCCGGATCAAGCGGGCCGGATCAAGCTGACGGCTCGCCGGGCAGGACCACCGCGTCAGGGCCCGGGTAGACGAACTGCGTGTGCCCGTCGTCGAAGCGGACGACGTAGGGCGGCGCTCCGTCCGCTCCCCGGACCTCCACGATCACGGCCTTGCGGTCGGCCTGGCCGACGACGTTGCCGTGCACGAGCAAGATGTCACCGACGTTCGCCTGCATGAGCGGCTCCTCCCGGATGGGCTCGGACGAGTGCGGGTGTCTCTCTCCTCCCACACTGCACCAGCGGGGCCGCCCGGGGAAGCCACGTTCGCGGCGCGGGCCGCCCGGCGAAAATCCATCGAGAGGCGGGCAGGCCGGTGGTTACCGTGTGCCGGATGGATATCCTGCTCGAAACCCGTCGGCTGATCCTGCGCCGCTTCGCCGAGTCCGACGCCGGCCACCTGTTCGCCCTGCACAACGACCCCGAGGTCATGCGCTACCTCAACGGCGGCAAGCCGGTCCCCCTCGCCACGATCGTCGAGGAGACCCTGCCGTGGTTCATCCGGTCCGGCTTCTACGCCGCGATCGAGAAGTCCTCCGGGGACTTCATCGGCTGGTTCCACCTGCGGCCGCCCCAGGGCGGCCCGGCGGACGAGCCCGAGCTGGGCTACCGGCTGCACCGGGCGGCCTGGGGGCGCGGGTACGCGACCGAGGGCTCGCTGGCGCTGATCGACCTGGCCTTCGGCGAGCTGGGGGCGCGGCGGGTGTTCGCCCAGACGATGGCGGTCAACCTGGGGTCGCGGCGGGTCATGGAGAAGTGCGGGCTCCGGTACGCCCGGACGTTCTTCCCGTACTGGCCGGAGCCGCTGGAGGGGTGGGAGCAGGGCGAGGTGGAGTACGAGCTGAACCGCGCCGACTGGCACCCGCGCTCCGCCCCGCCGCCGGGGTCAGCGGACGTCCTGGACGGTGATCGTCCGGGAGGCGCGGGCGGCCGGGGCAAGGAGGGGGAGCGCCGCCAGGGCGGCCACGACCAGCGCTTTCGAGCGGGCGCGGATGCCGGGACGGACGGCCGGTACGAGCGGAGATTGCACGGTGAGCCCCGTTCTGCCTGCTGAACCTTCCACAGGGACGGGCGTTCCACGCCGTTCCTCACGGTGTCACCCCGTGTCACCCCGTGCCGTCCTGCGCCGTCCCGTGCCGTCCTGCGTCGTCCCGTGCCGTCAGCGTGGCAGGGCCGCCACCACGGCGTAGCGCTCGTCGTCGATCTCCCTGCCCCACAGCGCCGGGTCGGGGAGGGGGTCCACGCGCAGCTCCGCGAACGCGACGGCGAGCCCCCGCAACGCCGCGACCAGGTCGTCCGCGCGCACTCCGCCGTCCCACGGCAGGCCCTCGCGCGCAGGCGTGCCGCTCCAGCGGCCCTCGACGAGGACGAGCCGGCCGCCCGGCCGCAGCAGCGCGCACCAGCGGGCCAGCGCCGCCTCCGGCTCGGGGAGGGCCCACAGGAGGTGGCGGGCCAGGACCACGTCGAAGCGCCGATCCCCCACCGGCGGCCTGGAGGCATCGTCCACCAGGAAGCGGGCGTCCGTGCCCGCCAGCTTCTCGCGGGCCCGCGCCACCATCCGCGGCGCCAGGTCCACCCCCGTCACGTCGTGCCCGTCACCGGCCAGCAGCAACGCCAGCGATCCTGTGCCGCACCCCAGGTCCAGCACCTCCAGCCGCCCCTCGCCGGACGGCAGCCAGGCGGCCAGGCGACCGGCCCAGGCGGCGCGCACCCGCGGGTCGCGCAACCCGTGGTCGGCCTCCTCGTCGAAGGTGTCGGCGGCGGCGTCCCAATAGGCGGCGACGGCGCGCGTGACGCTGTCAGGAGTGTCGTTCTCAGGGGCGGCGCTGTCAGGCGTGGCGCTGTCAGGCGTGGCGCTGTCAGGCGTGGCGCTGTTCTGCATGGCGGCATCCTGTCAGCGGCCACCGACAGTTCCGCGGATCACCGCCTGGTGCCCTGGTCGGGGCGATCGTAGGGTGCGGTCATGGGATATGACGCGCTGTTCCGCCTGGACGGCCGGCACGCCGTGGTGATCGGGGCCGGGAGCGGCATCGGCAGGGAGGCGGCGCTGGCCCTGGCCGCGCACGGCGCGTCCGTCGCGTGCGCGGACCGGAACCTGCCCGCCGCCGAGGAGACCGCCGCCGCGTGCGGGGGCACCGCGCGGCTGCTGGACGTGCTCGACGCCGGGGCGGTGCGCGCCGCCGCCGAGCGGGAGCCGGCCGACGTGCTGGTGTTCACGCCCGCCACGAACGTGCGCAAGCGGCTGCTCGACTACACCGGCGAGGAGTTCGACCAGGTGGTGGGGCTCAACCTGCGGGCGGCGTTCGACGTGGTGCGGGCGTTCGGCGCGGGCATGGTGGAGCGGCGGCGCGGGTCGATCATCGGGTTCGCGTCGATCCGGGCGTCGGTGACCGAGCCGGGGCAGAGCGCGTACGCGGCGACGAAGGCCGGGCTGGTGCAGCTCCTGCGCACGGCCGCCGCCGAGTTCGGCCCGTACGGCGTGCGCGTCAACGCCGTCGCCCCCGGCGTCGTCGAGACCCCGCTGACCCGGCAGATCAAGGAGCATCCCGGCTGGTACGCCGCCTACGCCGCCAAGAGCGCGCTCGGCCGGTGGGCGGCGGCGCGGGAGACAGCGGGCGCGGTGGTCTACCTGGCGGGCGAGGCGGCGAGCTTCGTCACGGGCTCGGTGCTGTACGTGGACGGCGGCTGGACCGCCGTGGACGGACGCTTCGACCCGCCGGCCTGAGCCCGGCAGCCCGGCAGCCCGAGCCCGGCAGCCCGAGCCCGGCAGCCCGAGCCCGCCGGCCTGAGCCTGCCGCCCGCGCGCGCCGCGGCGTCAGTAGTCGCCCGTCAGGAAGCGCCGCGCCGCCTCGGCGAAGACGCGGGTGCAGCGCACGATCTCCTCGATCTCGACGTACTCGTCCGCCTGGTGCGCGATCCACTTGCCGCCCGGCCCGTACACCACCGACGGGACCCCGCCCCAGTGCGTGAGCACGGTGCCGTCGGTCGAGCCCGGCACCCCGCCGTACACCGGCTCCTCCCCGGTGACCGCCCGGTGGGCGGCGGCCAGCGCGGCCACCACCGGCTCGGACGGCGGCACGTCCACGGGCGGCCGGTCCACCAGTACCGACACCTCGGCGGTGATCCCGTCGCGGGCGGCGAGCGCGGCCACCCGGCCGGTGAGGTCCTTGTGCTCGACGCCGGGCAGCGTGCGCACGTCCACGAAGACGGAGGCGGTGGCCGGGATGACGTTGACCTGCTCGGGCGCGCCGGCCCGCAGCACGGTCGGCGTGACGTACACCTCGCCCAGGTGCTCGTGGGCGGGGTGGCGCCGTTGCAGCTCGTCCTGGAGTTCCCGGAGCCCGACGAGCAGCGGGCCGACGGCCGCGACGGGGTTGCGGCCGTGCCCGGGCATCGCGCCGTGGGCCATCCTGCCGGTCAGGTCCACGCGCAGCCGCAGCGCGCCCTTGGCGACGGCGCAGATCTCGCCGGCCTCGGGCTCGGCCACGATGGCGCCGTCCACGTCGGCGGCCAGCCCCTCGGCGACGAAGTGGTGGGCGCCGATCATCAGCCCTTCCTCGTCGGCCAGCGCGCACACCTTGATCCGGCCGGGGAACGGCCCGGCGAGCTGGAGGGCGCGGGTGGCGTACAGGGTGGCGGCCAGGCCGGACTTCATGTCGGCGCTGCCCCGCCCCCATAACCTGCCGTCGCGGATCTCGCCGCCGAACGGGTCCACGCTCCACTCCGACAGGTCGCCCTCGGTGACGACGTCCGTGTGGCCCTCGAACATCAGGGTCGGCCCGTCCCCGCCCCCGCCCTCCACGACGGCGACCACGTTCGGCCGGTCGGGCTCGACCTCGTACCAGGCGGGCTCCCAGCCCCACGCGCGCATCCTGGCCGCCACCAGCTCGGCGGCGGCCCGCTCGCGCCGCCCGGGGTCGTTGGTGCTGGGGACGCGCACCAGCTCCCGGGTGAACTCCACCACTCCGTCGGCGTCCACGTCGATCACAGCAGTCCCTCCAGCGTCGGTACGGCCTCCAGCAGCGCCCGCGTGTAGGGGTGCGCGGGCGCGGCCCACACGTCGTCCACCGGCCCGGTCTCGACGATCTCGCCCTGGTGCATGACCGCGACCGTCTCGCACACGTGCCGGACGACGGACAGGTCGTGCGAGACGAACACCAGCGTCAGCCCGAGCTCGTCGGCGAGATCGGCCAGCAGGTTGAGTATCTGCCCGCGCACGGAGACGTCCAGGGCGCTGACGGGCTCGTCGGCGACCAGCACCTTCGGGCGGGGGGCGAGGGCGCGGGCGATGGCGATGCGCTGGCGCTGCCCGCCGGAGAACTGGTGCGAGTAGCGGCCGGCGGCGCCGGCGGGCAGGCCGACCGCGTCCAGCAGCTCGGCGACCCGCCCGCCGACCGGCAGGCCGAGGGCGACGAGCGGCTCGGCGACCAGGTCGCGCACCCGCATGCGCGGGTCGAGGGAGCTCATCGGGTCCTGGAAGACGACCTGCAGGTTCTCGCGCAGGAAGCGCAGCTCCCGCTCGGGGCGGCCGGTGACGGGCCGCCCGTCGAAGGTGACGGTGCCGGTCGTGGGCCGGTCGAGGGCGCACAGCAGGCGCAGCAGCGTGGACTTGCCGGAGCCGGACTCGCCGACGATGCCGTACCGCTCGCCCTGGTGGACGGTGAGCGAGACCCCGCGCAGCGCGTGGACGGCCGCGCCCGGCCGCAGCAGGGAGGTGCGGGGACGGCGGTAGACGCGGCCGAGGTCGCGGACCTCAATCAGCGGGGTGCCAGCACGCGTGGGCATGGCCGTCTCCTGTCAGCTCCGGGGCGCTCTCGCACCGGTCGTCGGCGTGCGGGCAGCGGTTGCGGAACACGCAGCCGTCCGGGAAGTGCCCGGCGGCCGGGACGCCGCCCCGGATGGTGGGCAGGCGGGTGCCGCGCGGGGTGAGGCGGGAGGCGGCCAGCAGGCCCTCGGTGTAGCGGTGGCGGGGGCGGGTGAACACCTCGCGGACGGCGCCGGACTCGACGATCCGGCCGCCGTACATGACCAGGACCCGCTCGCAGACGGAGGCGACCACGGCGAGGTCATGGGTGATGAACAGCAGCGCGGGCGCGACCTCGGCGATCAGGCCGAGCATCTGCTTCTGCACGGTGACGTCGAGCGCGGTGGTGGGCTCGTCGCAGATGAGCAGGCCGGGCTCGTTGGCCAGCGCGATGGCGAGCATGACGCGCTGGCGCTGCCCGCCGGAGAGCTGGTGGGGGAAGGCGCGGGCGAGCTGCCTGGGCTCGGGCAGCCGGACCCGTTCCAGCAGCTCGACGGCGCGGGCGCGGGCCTCGCGGCGGCCCCGGCCGTGCAGGGTCATGGCCTCGGCGACCTGGGTGCCGACCCGCATGAGCGGGTTGAGCGCGGTCATGGGCTCCTGGAAGACCATCGACAGCTCCCGGCCGCGCAGCCGCTTGAGCCGCCCTTCCGGCACGCCCACCAGGTCGCGGTCGCCGAGCGTGGCGCGCCCGGCGGCGGTGACGCCCTCGGGCAGCAGGCCCATGAGCGACAGCGCGGTCAGCGACTTGCCGGAGCCGGACTCGCCGATGAGCCCGACCCGCTCGCCGGGCCCGACGGCGAAGGACACCTCGCGCACCAGCTCGACGGAGCCCGCCCGCACGCTGAGCCCGTCAACCTTCAGCACCGATCCTCCTGAGCTTGGGGTCGAGGAAGTCGCGCAGCCCGTCGCCGAGCAGGTTGAAGCCGAGCACGGCCAGCGCGATGGCCAGGCCGGGCCACAACGCCAGGCGCGGGGTGGAGAACAGCAGCTCCTGCGACTCCTGCAACATCCGCCCCCACGAGGGGGTCGGCGGGCGGGTGCCGAAGCCGAGGAACGACAGGGCCGCCTCGGCCAGGATGGCGATGGCGAACGACACCGACGCCTGGACGATGAGCACCGAGCCGATGTTGGGCAACACGTGCCGCAGCGCGATGGCACCGCCCCGGCGGCCGGCCGCGCGGGCGGCCAGGACGTAGTCGGTGACCATGACCTGGAGCGTGGCGGCGCGCGCCACCCGGGCGAAGGCGGGCACGGTGGCCACCCCGATCGCGATCATCGCGGTGAGCGTGCCGGCCCCGTAGACCGCGCCGAGCATGACGGCCAGCAGCAGCGCGGGGAAGGCGAAGACGAGGTCGTTGACCCGCATGACCAGCTCCGCCAGCCAGCCCTGCCGGGTCATCCCGGCCAGCACGCCGAGCGGGGTGCCGAGCAGGGCGGCGATGCCGACCGCCACGATGCCGACGTAGAGGGTGGTGCGGGCGCCGACCATGAGCTGGCTGAGCGTGTCGCGGCCGAACTTGTCGGCGCCGAGGAGGTAGCCGCCGCCGGGCTCGCGCAGCTTGCGGGCGGCGTCCACGAGCGTGGGGTCGTGCGGCGTCCACACGAACGACACCAGCGCGGCCAGCACCACCAGCCCGACGAGCACCCCGCCGGCGACCAGCCCGGCGTTGAGCCGCCCCCTCATCGCGGCCCCCGCAGGCGGGGGTCGAGCAGGTGGTAGGCGACGTCCACCAGGAAGTTGATCAGCAGGACGGCCGTCACCAGCACCATCACCACGCCCTGCACGAGCAGCAGGTCCCGTCCGGCCACCCCGTTGAGCAGCAGGTCGCCGAGGCCGGGGATGACGAACACCCGCTCGACCACGACCGCCCCGACCAGCAGCGTGGCGAGCTGGAGCCCGAGCACGGTGACGACCGGGACGGCGGCGTTGCGCAGGCCGTGCCGCCACAGCGCGCCGGTGCTGCCGCGGCCCTTGGCGCGGGCGGTGCGCAGGTAGTCCTCGCGCATGACGTCGAGGACGGCGCTGCGCACGTAGCGGGTCAGCACCGCGCCCTGGACCAGTCCGAGCGACAGCCAGGGCAGCAGCAGGCTCCGCAGCCACTCCCCCGGGTCGTCGGCGAGCGGCACGTACCCGCCGGAGGGCAGCACCTGGGCCCGCACCGCGAAGACGAACACCAGCAGGATGCCGGCCAGGAACGCCGGGACGGCGATGCCGGCCTGGCTGACGGCGCTGACGGCGGCACCGAGCGGGTCGCGGTGGTGGACGGCGGCGAACGTGCCCAGCGGCACCGCGACGAGCAGCGCCACGACCATGCCGCCGAGCACGAGCACGGCGGTGACGCCGAGCCGGTCGGAGATCTGCGGCCCGATGGGGGCGCTGGTGACGTAGGAGGTGCCGAAGTCGCCGCGGGCCAGCCCGCCGAACCAGTCGAGGAACTGCGCGAGCGGCGGCCGGTCGGTGCCGAACTGCTCGCGCAGCCGGGCGACGGCCTCCGGGGTGGCGTTGACGCCGAGGGCGATCTCGGCCGGGTCGCCGGGCAGCAGCGCCATGAACGCGAAGACCACGACCCCGGCCACGGCGGTGCTCGCCACCAGCACCGCCAGGCGCTTGACCAGGTAGAGCGTCATGCCGGGGTCACTGCTTGGCGAGCGCGGTGAAGTCGAAGGACTCCGCGATGCCGTTCTTCGGCAGGCCGGTGACGCCCTTCTTCGCCACGATCAGGTTGGGGAACAGGAACAGCCAGTCGGCGGCGGCGTCGTCGGACAGCAGCTTGGCGGCCCGTTTGAGGGCGTCGGTCTGCTGCTGCTCGGTGCCCTCGTCGGCGGCGGCGAGGAGCTTGCCGAACTCCGGGTTGTCGTAATGGAAGTAGTACGACTTGTCGGCGAAGATGCCCATGTCGCGGGGCTCGACGTGGTTGATGATGGACAGGTCGTAGTCGCCCTTGGTGAACACCTGGTCCAGCCAGCGGGCGGGGAACTCCAGCGGCTCGATGTCGGCCGTGATGCCCACCTGCGCGAGCTGCGACTTGACGACCTGGGCGCTCGCCACCGCGTACGGCAGGTTGGGGATGCGCATCTTGACGGTGTAGGTCCTGCCGCCGAGCAGCTCCTTGGCCTTGGCCGGGTCGTAGGGGTAGTCGCCGGTGCGGTCCTCGTACCAGGGGTCGGTGGGCGGCACCATCGAGCCGATGAGCTGGCCGCGCCCGGCCCAGGCGGTCTCCAGCAGCGCCTTGTGGTCGATGGCGTGCCGGACGGCCTGGCGGACCCTCTTGTCGTCGAAGGGCGGGCGGGCGTTGTTCATCGACAGCACGACCTCGCCGTTGGTGGTGCCCTCGATGACCTGGAAGCGGCCGGGGTCGGCGAACTGCCGCAGCGACTCGGGCGCCTGGACGCTGGAGATGACGTCGATGCCGCCGGTCAGCAGCGCGTTGTTCATCGCCGTGGCGTCCTTGAAGTACTTGAGCGTGATCGAGGACAGCGCCGGTTTCGTCCCCCAGTAGGAGGGGTTGGCGTCGAGCCGGAGCGAGTCGCCGCGCCGCCACGCGCCGAGCACGTACGGGCCGGTGCCGACGGGCTTGTTGGGCAGGTCGGCGACGCCGGTGCGGCTGAACATCGCGCCGAGCCTGGTGGCCATCGCGTACAGGAAGCCGTTGCTGGGGCGCTTGAGCGTGACGACGGCGGTGGCGTCGTCCTTCTTCTCGACCTTGTCCACGACGTCGAGCTGGCTCTTGATCTTGAGCTTCCAGTCGGTCCTGACCCGGTCGAGGGAGAAGACCACGTCGTCGGCCGTGAACGGGGCGCCGCTGCTGAACGTCACGCCCTTGCGCAGGGTGAAGGTGTAGGTCCTGCGGTCGGCGGATACGTCCCACTTCTCCGCCAGCAGCGGGACGATCTGGCCGTCCTGGTCGAGCTTGACCAGGCCCTCGTAGACGTTGACGAGCAGCGCCTGCGGAATGGCGGCGCCCTCGGTGGAGGTGAAGTCGAGGTTGGCCGGCTCGGCGACGGCGCCGACCGACAACGCCCCGGCCCTGGCCGCGCCTCCCGTGCTCCCCGTGCCGCCCGGCCCGCCTTCCGGGCCGCCGCCGCAGGCGGCCGCGCCCAGCAGGAGAGCGCCCGCGGCGACCCAGATCCCGATGCGCCTCATGTCCTCCAGCCTCCTGGCTAGTGTACTGATCGGAGCAGCAAGCCTACGCACACCGCCGATCGCCGGGAGCGGGCGCTCCACCCCGTGCGGGACATGCCGGTGGACATGCCGGTGGACATGCCGGTGGACGGGTCTCCTCCGGAAACTTCTGGAGTGATTTGCCCCACATAGTGTTATGTTTCCCCCGTGACGCGCGTGGATGGGGACGGGCTGACGGAAGCGTTTCTGCGCGAGCCGCGCCGATACACCAGCCACCAGGTCGCCGAGATGGCGGGGGTCCCGGTCTATCGCGCGCGGCGCTTCTGGCGTGCCCTCGGCTTCGCGAACGTGGCCGACGACGCCGTCGAGTTCACCGACTCCGACGTCGAGGCGCTGCGGACGATGATCGGCATGGTCAGCTCCGGCGTCTACGACGAGGAGCACGTGCTGCTGATGGCCCGCGCCCTGGGCCAGGCCACCTCGCGGCTGGCCGAGTCGCAGGCCGAGCTGGGCGTGGAGGCGCTGGACCAGGCCGGGGTGCCGCTCGCCGACCGGCCGCGGGCCTGGCGGCGGCGGGCCGAGAAGGTGGTGCCGGACCTGGCGCGGCTGCTGGTCTACGCCTGGCGGCGACAGCTCGCCGCGGCCGCCGGGCGCATCGCCGAGCAGGACATGAGCGCGGTGCGGCTGTCGGTGGGCTTCGCCGACCTGGTGGCGTTCACCCGGCTGAGCCGGCAGATCACCGGCAGCGAGCTGGCCCGGCTGATCGACAGGTTCGAGGGCCGCTCGGCCGACATCGTCACCTCCACCGGCGGGCGGGTGATCAAGACGCTGGGCGACTCGGTGCTGTTCGTGGCCGACAAGGCGCACGTGGCGGCCGAGATCGCGTTGCGGCTGGTGGAGACGCCGCGGGCGAAGGGGATGCCCGAGCTGCGGGTGGGGCTGGCCTCGGGGCCGGTGATCTGGCGGATGGGCGACGTGTTCGGCACGACGGTCAACCTGGCCAGCCGGCTGACCGCGCTGTCGCTGCCTGGAACGATCCTCGCCGATCCCGAGCTGGCCGGGGAGCTGGAGGACGACCGGGCCTTCCTGCTGCGGGAGGTCAACCGGCTGTCGGTGCGGGGGCTGGGCGAGCTGGCACCGTTCACGGTGCTGCGCGGCACGAGCTGAGCGGCAGGCCGCGCGAGGGCAGCGGAGGGCGGGTCTGGCGGGTTAGGATCACCGAACGTCATTCTGTGCAGTGAGGGGTGCCCCTTGACCACTCGTCAGCATGCGATCGGTGACCTGCTGCGGCGCTCGGCCGCCCGTTACCCCGCCAAGACCGCGCTCGTCCACGGCGACCTGCGGCTGAGCTACGCCGACCTCGACCGTACGGTGAACCGGGTGGCCAACGCCCTGGCGGCGCGCGGCGTGGGCAAGGGCGACCGCTTCGCCGTCCTCAGCCACAACAACGACGCGTTCGTGGTGGCGTTCTTCGCCCTGGCCCGGCTGGGGGCGATCTCCGTACCGATCAACTTCATGCTGGGGGCCGGCGAGGTCGGCTACATCCTGGAGCACTCCGGCGCGACCGGCCTGCTGGTGGAGGAGGCGCTGGCGCCGGTGGCCGCGGCGGCTGCGACCGGCCGGGTACGGGTGCGCGGGGTGATCGGCGCGTACGAGGGATGGGAGCCCTTCGTGGAGTGGGCCGCGCACGGCGACGACGCCGAGCCGCGCGCCGAGATCGCCGACGACGACCCGATCCAGCTCATGTACACCAGCGGCACCGAGTCGCGGCCCAAGGGCGCGACGCTGTCCAGCCGCAGCCTCATCGCCCAGTACGTGACGTGCGTGATCGACGGCCAGATGACCCACGACGACGTCGAGGTGCACGCGCTGCCGCTCTACCACTGCGCCCAGCTCCACTGCTTCCTGACGCCCGGCGTCTACCTGGGCGCCACCAACATCGTGCTGCCCGGCGCCGACCCGGGCGCGATCCTGGCCGCCGTCGAGGCCGAGCGGGCCACCAAGCTGTTCTGCCCGCCGACGGTCTGGATCGGCCTGCTGCGCCACCCCGACTTCGACCGGCGCGACCTGTCGTCGCTGCGCAAGGGCTACTACGGCGCCTCGATCATGCCGGTGGAGGTGCTGAAGGAGATCGCGGCGCGGCTGCCCGAGGTGCGGCTGTTCAACTTCTACGGCCAGACCGAGATGGCGCCGGTCGCCACGATCCTCGGACCGGACGAGCAGCTCACCCGGCTCGGCTCGGCCGGCCGGCCCGCGCTCAACGTCGAGACCCGCATCGTCGACGACCAGGACCGGCCGGTGCCGCCCGGCGTGGTCGGCGAGATCGTGCACCGCAGCCCGCACGCCATGCTCGGCTACTGGAACGACCCGGACAAGACCGCCGAGGCGTTCCGCGGCGGCTGGTTCCACAGCGGCGACCTGGGCGTCATGGACGCCGACGGCTACCTGTCGGTGGTGGACCGCAAGAAGGACATGATCAAGACCGGTGGCGAGAACGTGGCCAGCCGGGAGGTGGAGGAGGCGATCTACCAGCATCCGGCGGTGGCCGAGGCGGCCGTGTTCGGGGTGCCGGACGAGCGGTGGATCGAGGCGGTGACGGCCGCCGTGGTGCTGCGCGAGGGGGCCGCGCTGACCGAGGAGGAGCTGATCGGGTTCCTGCGGGCGCGGCTGGCGCCGTTCAAGACGCCCAAGCGGGTGACGTTCGTGGCCGCGCTGCCCAAGAACGCCTCGGGCAAGGTGCTCAAGCGGGAGCTGCGCGGGTCGTCCTGACCGGCTCGGCCCCCGGGCGGCGGTCGAGGGCCTGGATCCACTTCACGGCCACCGCCGCGACCTGGACCAGCTCGGTGCGCAGGTGCTCGCCGCCGGTCTCGGCGAACGCCTCCAGCACCTCCTCGGCCAGGATGTGCCGCCAGGTCAGCGCGCCGGCGCGGTCCGCCGCGTCGGTCTCGTCCCGCGCGGCGCCGGCCCGGGCCGCCGCGTCCTCGCCGCCGGTGCCGTCGGGCAGCTCCTGGACGCCGAACCGCACGTCCTGCGCGACCCGCTCGGCGGCCACCTCGGCGAGCACCCGCGCCAGCGACCCCGGCATCCCCGCGTCCCCATCGGCCACCACCGGACCGGCCGCCACGGGGGTGGCCGCCGCAGGGACGGACGCCACAGGGACAGACGCCACAGGGACGGCCGCCGCAGGGTCAGGTGTCATGGGGGCGGACGTCGAGGGGGCGGGCTTCACCGGGCCGGGTGTCAGGGGGGCGCGCGTCGTGGAGGCGTCATGCGTCATGGGCCCAGTCTGACGTGCTCGCCAGGTGGCCGGGACCGCCGGCGGGCGGGCGGAAGCCGGGGCCGAGGCTCACGGCGGCCGTGCAGGCGTGGTCGCGGAAGGCGCGGGCGGCCGGGGTCAGCCGCCCGCCGGCCGGCCAGCTCATCCCGATCGTCCGGAACAGCGGCGGCGACAGGGGGATGTCCACGACACCGGCACCGGACGGGGCCGGGCCGGGGTCGGTGCGGGGCAGGATGGCCACGCCCAGGCCCGCCGCCACCAGCCCGCGTACGGTCTCCGACTCCTGCCCCTCGAAGGCGATGCGCGGCTCGAACCCGGCCGCCGCGCACAGGTCGTCGGTGATCTGCCGCAGCCCGTACCCGTGCTCCAGCGTCACCAGCTCCTCCCCCTCCAGCTCCGCCGCCCGCACCCGCGCCCGCCCGGCCAGCCGGTGGCCGGGCGGCACGGACAGCACCAGCTCCTGGTCGGCGAGCGGCCTGCTGTCGAGGTCCGGGTCGCCGAGCGGCATGGGGGCGACGAAGACCAGGTCGATCCCGCCCTCCCGCAGGGAGCGCAGCATGTCCTGGCGCGAGCCCTGCGCCAGGCTGAAGCGCACGCCCGGGTTGCGCTCGCGGAAGGAGCGGATCAGCGACGGGACGAGCGTGCGGCCGAGCAGGTGCAGGAAGCCGAGGACGACGCGGCCGCTGGCCGGGTCGATCTCCTCGCGCACCTCGCGGGCGGCCGCGGCGACGGCCGCCAGCGCGCGTCCCGAGGCGGCGGCCAGCGTGCGGCCCGCCCTGGTCAGCCGGATGCCCCGGCCGGACGGCACCGCCAGCGGCGCGCCCACCAGCTCCGACAGCGCGGCCAGGCGGCGGCTGGCGGTGGGCTGCGGGACGCCCAGCAGCTCGGCGGCGCGCGTCACGTGGCCGGTCTCGCCGACGGCGGCCAGCAGGGCGAGGGCGGGCGCGAGGCGGGCGGCCAGCCGGTCGTCGTCCAGCTCGGGCGATTCATACGTCACCGTATGAATCATGGCAGACAGCGGTATTGGACGCATTTATTAGCTTTGCTTAGCGTTGAGGGCGTGGTTCTCCAAGCTCAGCAGGCTCCTCCCGGCGTCGTGGCGCGCGGCGGTGCGCGGCGGGTCAGCGCGGCCGTCGCGGCGGGCGGGCTGTCGTCCTTCGCGTTGTTGTACGCGCCGCAGCCCGTGCTCCCGCAGCTCGCCGAGGCGTACCGGCTGGACCCCGGTAGCGCGTCGCTGGCCGTCGGCGTGGCCACCGGGGCGCTCGCGGTGGGCGTGCTGCCGGTCGCGGCGCTGGCCGAGCGGGTCGGGCGGCGGCGGGTGATCGTGTGGTCGGTGCTGGTGTCGGCGGTCATCGGGCTGCTGCTGCCGCTCGCGCCGGCCTTCCCGGTGCTGCTCGCCATGCGGGCCGTGCAGGGGGTGGCGATCGCCGGGTTCGCGGGGGTGGCGGCGGCGTACCTGGCGGACGAGCTGGGGACGAAGCGGCTGGCCGCGGCCGTGGGCGCGATGATCGCCGGGAACTCGGTGGGCGGCATGCTCGGCCGCCTCGGCACCGGCTTCGCCGCCGGACCGCTGGGCTGGCACGGCTCCCTGGCCGTGGTGGCCGCCGTCGCGCTGGCGTGCGCCCTGTTCGCGGCCCGCACGCTGCCGAAGGACGGAACCCAGGACGCGCCCGAGGACGGGCACGGCGGCGGGGCCGCGGCTGGACCGGCCGCGGTCCCGGGCCGGGGGCGGCTCGGCGGCGGGGTGTGGGTGCCGTGTGCCGTGGGGGCGCTGGCCATGGGGGCGTTCGTGGCCCTGTACAACGCGGCCGGGTTCCGCCTGGCGGCGCCGCCGCTGTCGCTGGCCCCGGCGGCCGCGTCCCTCGTCTTCCTGTCCTACGCCACCGGGACGGCGTCGTCGGCGGCGGCCGGGCGGCTGGCGGAGCGGTTCGGGCGGACGGCGGCCGTGGTGGCGGCGCTGCTGGTCACCGTCGCCGGCTCCGCGCTGACCCTGCACCCGGCGCTGCCGGTGGTCGCGGCGGGGTTCGCCGTGCTGACCGCCGGGTTCTTCGCCGCGCACGCCGTCGCCAACGCCTGGGTCACCGCGCAGGCCACCCCCCGCACCCGGGGCCGGGCCGCGGGCCTCTACACCCTCTGCTACTACCTGGGCAGCGGCGCGGGCGGCACGGCGGGCGCCGTCGTGTACGGCCACGCGGGCTGGCCCTGGCTGATCGCCCTGACCACGGCCTGGCTCCTGCTGGCCGCGCTCGCCGTCCTCACGAGCGGCCGGACCGACGGCCGAACCGACGGCCGGACCGGCGGCCGGACCGGCGGCGCGGGCCGCTCCAGCGCACCACGCCGGTGACGGTCGTGCCCTGGTCGGGCACCCCGTGCACCGTGAGCGTGCCGCCGGTCTCGGCGAACGCCGCCCGCATGGCGGCCGTCCCCCGCCCGCCCGCGAAGCCATCGGACCCGGACCCGGACCGGGAGCCGGACGGCAGGCCGCGCCCGTCGTCGCTGACGGTCATGCGCAGGCCGCCGTCGCCGGCGGTCACGGCGACCGACACGGTGGCGGCGCCGCTGTGCCGCTCGACGTTCTCCAGCGCCTCGCGCAGCGCGGTCAGCACCGCCCGCGCGACCCGCGGCGGCACCTCGCCCGCCGGCAGGGCCCACGTCTCGGCGCGGATGCCGGTGCGCGCCGACCACCGGTCCAGGCATGCCCGCAGCTCCTCCGCGAGCCCGGCCGCGGCCGCCCCGGCCTCCGCCGGTCCGATCCCCACGGTGTCGTTCATCGTGACCCCCTCGACCATCGTGACCCCCTCGACGCCCCTCCCCGCTCGGGCGGGACAGGGACCAGTGTGCGGAGGAGGATGTTGAGGACCCGTTGAGCCGCCGTCCACCCGAGCAGAGCGGAGAGGCTTGGCGAAGCGGCCGGTCTCGGCGAAGATCGGAAGGAACAGCTCTCGTCACAGGAAAGACGGACGGCGACCAGCCGGACTCGACATCTTCGCCCCCTGGAGGCGTGACGTGCTGACGGTGATAGGCGCGGGGTTTCCGCGCACCGGCACCAGCTCGATGAAGGCGGCCCTGGAGCGGCTCGGCTTCGGGCCCTGCCACCACATGGTGGACATCATGACGAACCCGGCCCGCGTGGACCGCTGGCTGCCCCTGGCGGGCGGCGGCGACGCGGACTGGGAGCACGTGTTCGAGGGTTTCCGCTCCACCCAGGACTGGCCCGCCTCCTTCTGGTGGCGGGAGCAGGCGCGGGCGTACCCGGAGGCGAAGGTCGTCCTCACCGTGCGGGACCCGCGCGACTGGTACATCAGCATGCAGACGCTCATCGCCGGCGGCCCGGCCCGGATGTCGGCGGAGGAGCCGCCGGAGGAGGCCGTCATGCTGCACGGGATGCTGCGGCTGCGGCCGGTGCTCGACCACATCACCGCGGCCGTGTTCGGCAGCGCCCGGGTCTTCCGTGAGGGGCTGCCGGACGAGGAGGCGGCCGTGGCGGCGTTCGAGCGGCACGTGGCGCAGGTGCGCGAGGGCCTGCCGCCGGAGCGGCTGCTGGTGTTCGACGTCCGGGAGGGGTGGGAGCCGCTGTGCCGGTTCCTGGAGGTGGACGTGCCGGAGGGCGAGAGGTTCCCGCACCTCAACGACGCCGCGTCGCTGCGGGCCACCCTGGACAGGCTGTGGGGGAAGGGCACGTTCGACTCCCCCTCCTTCCTGCCGGAGTGAGGCTCAGCCGCCGAGGTAGCGCAGGATCGCCAGCACCCGGCGGCTGTAGCCCGGGTCGCGGGGCAGGTCGAGCTTGTCCATGACGGCGTTGACGTGCTTCTCGACGGTGCTGAGCGAGACGTGCAGGCGCTCGGCGACGGCGGCGTTGGTCAGGCCCTGGGCGAGGTGGCGCAGCACCTCCGCCTCGCGCGGGCTGAGCCGGGCCAGCGGGTCGGCGCGGGTGGTGCGGGCCATGAGCTGCCGGACGACCTCCGGGTCGAGCGCCGTGCCGCCCGCGTGCACCCGCTCCAGCGAGCCCAGGAACTCGGCCACCTCCGAGATGCGGTCCTTCAGCAGGTAGCCCAGCCCCTCGGTGGAGCCGGCCAGGAGCCTGGCGGCGGAGTGCTGCTCGACGTACTGGGACAGGACCAGCACGCCCACCTCAGGGCGGCGCTCGCGGATCTCCAGCGCCGCCCGCAGCCCCTCGTCGCGGTGGGTGGGCGGCATCCGCACGTCGATCACCGCCACGTCGGGACGGTGCCGCTCGACCGCGTCGAGCAGGGCGGGCGCGTCGGCGACCGCGGCGGCCACCTCGTGCCCGGCCTCCTCCAGCAGCCGCGTCAGCCCCTCGCGCAGCAGCACGGAGTCGTCGGCGAGGATCACCCGCACGGCGGCGCCTTCGGCAGGGTGGCGGTGATCCTCGTGGGGCCGCCGGGCGGGCTGTGCACGGCGAAGGCGCCGTCCAGCGCCAGCACCCGCCGGGCCAGGCCGGACAGGCCGCCGCCCGCCGGGTCGGCCCCGCCCCTGCCGTCGTCCGAGATGGCCACGCTCACCGTCCGCTCGTCCTCGCTCAGCACGACCAGGATGTCACGGGCGCCGGCGTGCTTGACCGCGTTGGTGATCGCCTCGCGGGCCACGAAGTACAGCGCGGTCTCGATCTCGGACGCCGGCCGCCCGGCCAGGCCGTAGTGGACGGTGACCGGCACGCCGGACCGCTCGGCGGCCCCGTCGAGCGCGGCGCGCAGGCCCAGCTCGTCCAGGGCGGTCGGGTAGACCCGCCAGGCCACGCTGCGCAGCTCGTCGAGGAGCTGGCGCGACTCGGCGTACGCCTGGTCGACCAGCCCGCTGACGCGGTGGCGGGCGTCCTGCTCCGCGCTCGCCGCGAGGTGGCGGGCGCGGCCGAGCAGCATGGCCAGGGCGACGCCGCGCTGCTGGACGCCGTCGTGCAGGTCGCGCTCGATGCGGCGGCGCTCGTCGTCCACGGCCCTGACGATGCCGGAGCGGGTCGCGGTCAGCTCGGCGATGCGCAGGCGCAGGCGCTCCTCGGGGCCGGGGCCGAGGAAGCGCGCGGCCAGGCGGCGTTCGAGCGCGGCGGCGGCCAGGATCAGCGCCACGGTCACGCTCAGCATGGCCAGGCCGCCGGTCAGTCCGAGCACGCCGCTGCTGGTGACGATCCGCACGCCGGGCAGGGTGACCGGCACCGGCTCCGAGCCGCCCCACGCGAGGTCCCACAACCCGCCGAGCAGCAGCAGGACGGTCAGGAACAGGGCCGAGGCGCAGAGGTACCCGGCGAGCAGGCCCAGCGCGGCCCGCGCGGCGAGGAAGCCGGGCCCGCCGCCCTCCCCCGCGCTCTCGTGGCCGTACCAGCGGGCGAGCCTGGCCCGCTCCAGCCGGGTCAGCCGGCCGACGAGCCGCCCGGCGGCGGGCCGGGCCGCGGGGACGAGGGACGGGGGCACGAGGGAGGCGGGCCACGCCAGGCAGAGAGCGGCCAGCTCGGCGGCGCCGAGCACCGCCCCGGTGAGCACCCCCGTCAGCGCCCGCGCGACCCGGGGGCCCGGCCCGGCGCGGTGGTGTTCGGCTGCGACTGACACGGGCGCAGTCTAGGCGTCGCGGCGGCGCAGGACCGCGTGGCCGGCCGCGAGCGCCGCCGCCGTCCAGGCCACCAGCCAGGCCAGGCCCTCCCCCGCCGAGTACGGCAGCGGCCCGCCGGTCAGGTTGTCCGTGCTGCCCATGAACGCCAGCCCCGCGAACAGCGGCATCCGCAGCGACGCCGCCACCGCCACCGGGCTGCCGGTCATCAGCAGCATCAGCGGCAGGCCCAGGAGCAGCAGGAACACGACGGTCAGCGTCCCGGCCGCGCTGCGCAGGGCGGCGCCCGCGCCCAGGGTCAGCACCGACACCAGCGCGAAGAAGACCCCGACGCCGAGCAGGTCCCGCGCCACCTCGCCGGGCGGCAGGACGGACAGGCCGCCGAACACGTCGATCGACAGCAGCGCGTGGACCGCCGCCGTCGCCACCGCGCCGGACAGCACGCCCGCCACCGCCATCACGGGCGCCAGCACCAGCGCCTTGGCCGCCAGCATGACGCCGCGCACCGGGACGGCCTGGAGGGTGACGCGGACGGAGCCGGAGGCGTACTCGGCGGTGATCGTCAGCATCGCCAGCGCCACCAGGGCGAACTGCGCGAATATCGTCGCCGAGACCGCCGCCTCGCTGGCCACGACCGGCGCGGCGGGCGGGCCGCCGTCCTCGGCGGCGCGCAGGGCGTCGGTGACCGACGCGCCGCCGAGCGTCACGGCGGCGAGCACCATGAGCGCGAACGCCCCCGCCAGGCACCACCACGTGGACCGCACCGACCAGAGCTTGCCCCACTCGGCCGCCGTGGCCTGCCACAGGATCCGCACGCTCATGCCCTTCCCGCCCCGTACTCGACGCTTTGCTCGGTCAGCTCGTGGTAGGCCTGCTCCAGGGACGCCTCCCGCGTCCGCAGCCCGTGCAGCCTGACGCCCGCCTCGTGGGCCAGGTCGCCCACCCGCTCGGCGGTCGTGCCGGTGGCGACCAGCTCGTTCTCGCCCGACCTGGTCACCTCGACCCCGTCGGCGCGCAGCCGGGCGGCCAGCTCCCTGGCGTGCGGGGTGCGGACGACCACCGCCGTCAGCGAGCTGCCCGCGATGACCTCCGCCAGCGGCGCGTCGGCGATGAGCCGGCCCTGCCCGATCACCACCAGGTGGTCGGCGGTGAGCTGCATCTCGCTCATCAGGTGGCTGGAGACGAGCACGGTCCGGCCCTCGGCGGCCAGCGACCGCATCAGCCCGCGCACCCAGCGCACGCCGTCCGGGTCGAGCCCGTTGACCGGCTCGTCGAACAGCAGCACCCCGGGATCGCCCAGCAGCGCCGCCGCGATGCCGAGCCGCTGGCTCATGCCCAGCGACAGCGCCCCGGCCCGCCTGCGTGCCGCGCCCGCCATGCCGACGGACTCCAGCACCTCCTCCACCCGTCCGCGGGGGATGCCGTTGCTGCGGGCCAGCGCCACCAGGTGGGCGTGGCCGGTGCGGCCCGGGTGCAGCGCCCGCGCGTCCAGCAGCGCGCCGACCGTGCGCAGCGGGTTCCTGATCCGGTGGTACGGGACGCCGCCGATGAGGGCCGCCCCCGCCGTGGGCCGGTCCAGGCCCAGCACCAGGCGCATCGTGGTGGACTTGCCGGCGCCGTTCGGCCCGAGGAACCCCGTCACCGCGCCGGGGCGCACGTCGAGCGTCAGGTCGTCGAGCGCCAGGCGGTCACCGTACCGCTTGCTCAAACCTTTCAAGCTGATCACGCCGTCCCACGCTAGGGGGCCGGGCGGGCGGCGGACATGGGGGCGGACCGCCGACCTCGATGGCGGAAAACCCCCAGGGCGCCGGACCCGGTGCGGCGGGGCGCGGCGGAGGGCTCTACGATGCCCGCCAGCCGGATTCTTCTTCCCCCAATGAGGTCCTCGTGTTCGGAATCCTCCGCCCGTGCGCCGCGCACGGCTGCCCGTCGCTCATGCGGGCGTGGCGGGCGCACCTGTGCGGGTTGTGCCTGACGCTGCGCGACGGGCAGGGCCACGGCGCGCGGCTGGCCACCAACTACGACACGCTGGTCGTCTCCGTGCTCGCCGAGGCCCAGCTCCCGTCGGCCGCGCCGCGCCGGACGGCGGGGCCGTGCGCGTTGCGCGGCTTCCGCCCGGCCGAGGTGCTGGACGCGCGGGCGGACGGGGCCCGGCTGGCGGCGGCGGTCTCGCTGGTGCTGGCGGCCGGGAAGCTGCGCGACCACGTGGCCGACGGCGAGGCCGCGTTCGGGACGGTCGCGGCGCGGCGGCGGCTGGCGGCCCGCTGGCAGCGGGGCGGGGCCAGGATGGCGGCCGGGGTCGGCTTCGACGCCGCCGCGCTGGCCGCCACGGTGGACCGCCAGCTCGACGTGGAACGGTCCGCAGGGCCGGCGACGGGCCTGCTCGCCCTGACCGCGCCGACGGAGGACGCCGTGGCGGCGGCGTTCGCGCACACGGCGGTGCTGGCCGGGCGGCCGGGGAACGCCGCGCCGCTGGCCGAGGCGGGCCGCTTCTTCGGCCGGCTCGCGCACCTGCTGGACGCGGTCGAGGACCGCGCCGGGGACGAGGCGCGCGGCGCGTTCAACCCGCTGACCGCCACCGCGACCTCGCCGCGGGAGGCGCGGCGGCTGTGCGAGGACGCCGCACACGGGCTGGCCCTCGCGCTGGAGGAGGCCGAGTTCGAGGACCGGCACCTGGTGGACGCGCTGCTCGGCACCGAGGTGCGGCGGGCCGTCACCCGCGCGTTCGGCGCCCCGGCCGCCTCCTACCAGCGGCCGGGCTGGATCAGGAAGTCCGCGGCCGGGATCGCGACCTTCCTCACCTGCGGCGTGTGGCGCCCGCGGTGGAGCAAGAGGGCCGGGCACGGGTGCGACGAGCGCTGCTACTTCCGGGGCGGGAGCTGCTGCGACTGCTGCACCTGCGACTGCTCCTGCGGCTGACCCGCCGGCCCGCCGCTCCTCGTGCTCCAGCCGTTCATCCACTGGGGCGCGTGCCGGAGCAGCCCGTCCAGCTCCTCGACGGCCTCGCGCTCGACCGAGCCCACCCGCGCCAGGTCCTCGACCCGCCGGCACAGCTCGGCCTCCCGCGCCGCCCCCACGGTCGCGCAACTCCCCTTGAGCCGGTGGGCCAGCGCCGCCACCTGGGCGAGGTCCCCGGCCGCCGCGACGGCCCGCAGCTCCTCGAACGTGCGCCGCGCCGTCGCCAGGTACGCCTGCGCCACGTCCGCGACCGCCTCCGGCGACAGCCCGGCCAGCTCGGGCGGCAGGTCGCCGTAGGAGGCCCACTCCGGGATCCTGGCCAGCACGCGCGGCCAGTCCACCGGCTTGGTGAGGTGGTCGTCCATGCCGGCCTCCAGGCACCGGACCCGGTCCTCCGGCATGGCCGCGGCGGTCATCGCGATGATGGGGGTGCGCAGCTCCTCACGCCGCCGGATCTCGGCGGTGGCGGCCAGCCCGTCGAGCACGGGGAGCTGGCAGTCCATGAAGACCAGGTCGTAGCCGCCGGACAGCACGGCCCGCACCGCCTGCGCGCCGTCGTCCACGGTGTCCACCTCGTGGCCGGCCCGCCGCAGCACCAGCATCGCCACCTGGCGGCTGACCTCGTCGTCCTCGGCGACCAGGACGCGCACGCCCCCGCTCTGCCCGGCGAGGTCCTGGACGAGCTCGCGCGGCTCGCCGGGGCAGCCCTCGGCGACGCCGAGGGCGTTCTCGACGGCGGCCAGCAGGCGGCGGCGGCTGAGCGGGCGGGTGATCGACTGCACGGCCCGCTCGCCGGCGGCCGGCCAGGCGAAGCGCGCCCGGCCCGGCGTGACGACCACGACGACGCTGGTGCCCTGGAGCAGCGGGTCGCTGAGGATGGCGTGGGCCAGCGACCCGCTCTCGCCGCCGCCCTCGGCGCCCAGGTCGAGGGCGACCACCGCCAGCTCGTACGGGCTCCCGGCGGCCGCCGCGGTACGCAGCAGGACCAGCGCCGAGCGGGCGTCCCTGACCTCCTCCACGGCGAGCCCCGCCCCGGACAGGTGGCGCCCGGCCAGCGCCCGGTCCTCGGGGCGCGCGTCGGCGACCAGCGCCCGCAGCCCCTCCAGCGCCCCGGCGTCCGGCTCGGACCAGGTCAGCACGTTCATCGGCAGCCGCACCCAGAACCGGCTGCCCACGCCCTCCACGCTGTCGAGCCCGATCTCCCCGCCCATCAGCTCGGTGAGCTGCCGGGCGATGGCCAGGCCCAGGCCACTGCCGCCGGTGCGGCGGGTGATCGGCGAGTCGACCTGGCGGAAGACGCCGAAGACCCGCTCGCGGTCGTCGGGCGGGACGCCGACGCCGGTGTCGGAGACGGCGAAGCGCAGCGTCACCCGCGGCTCGCCCGGCTCGCCCTCCTCCAGCGTGACGTGCAGGTCGACGCCGCCCTGGACGGTGAACTTCAGCGCGTTGCCGACCAGGTTGGCCAGGATCTGCCGCAGCCGCGCCGGGTCGCCGGCCACCTGCCGGGGCACGTGCTCGTCGAGCCGGAGCGTCAGCCACAGGCCCTGCTCGTAGGCGAGCGGGGCGAGCGGCGCCACGACCTCGTCGCACAGTCGCGGCAGGTCGAACGGCGTCTCCTCGACCTGGAGGTGCCCGGCCTCGATCCTGGACAGGTCGAGGAAGTCGTCGAGCAGGCGCAGCACGTTCTGCGCCGACTCCTGGGCGGTGGTGGCGTAGTGGCGCTGCTCGTCGTCCAGGCGGGTGCTCATGAGCAGGGAGTTCATGCCGAGCACGCCGTTGATGGGGGTGCGGATCTCGTGGCTGATCTTGGCCAGGAACTCCGACTTGGCACTGGAGGCGCTGACCGCCTCGTCCCGGGCGGCGGCCAGCTCGGCGGCGTAGCGGGCGAGCGTGGCCTGGGCGCGGCGGCGGCCCCGGGTGGTGTGGATCTGGATGCCGAGGCCGATGAGGATGAGCAGGGCGAGCAGGGCGGCGACGGTGGCGACGTTGGCGCGCAGCTGCTGGGCGGAGGCCAGCGCCTCGTCCGCCGAGACCTCGGCGGTCACCGTCCAGCCGATGCTGGGGATGGGCTCGGAGGCCGACAGGACGGTGCCGTCGATGCCGGGGAAGCTGCCGTTCCAGGTGCGGCCGGCCAGCGCCGCGTCCACGCGCGGGTCCTCGCGCAGGGAGGTGAGGGCGTAGAGCTTCCTGCCGGGGTCGGCGACGAGCACGCCGGCCCGGTCGGTGATGAGCAGCCGGATGTCCTGGGCCTCGGCGGCCTCCTCGGCGAAGCGCCGGATGGCGTCGAGGCTGTAGACGACGGTGAGGATGCCGAGCATGCGCCTGCCGTCGGCGCTGGGGATGGGGGCGGCCACGGCGACGGCGCGGGAGACGTCCCGCATGGTCGGCGTGTACGCCTGCGAGACGTGCGTCTGCCTGCGGTCGCGCACCGCGCGGTACCAGTCGGTGTTGCCGATGTCCTGGGGCAGCGCGCTGGGCGGCTCGGCGCCCAGCATCGCGCCGTCGGGCGAGGTGAGGATGAGGCCGCTGACGCCGTCGTCGCGCATGCGCTTGAGCTCGCCCAGGTAGCCGCGCAGGGTGGCGGAGGTGCGGCTCTCGGAGGCGGCGTCCTCGACGGCCCCGCGCACCCGGGGCTGCTCGGCGAAGGCGGTGACGAGCTGCCGCAGCGAGCCCATCTGCTGCTCGACGACGACCCGGCTGACCGAGGCGGTGGTCCTGACCCGGTCGCTGACCTCGCTGCTGACCGCCTGCTCGGACAGGCTGATGCTGGAGGAGGTCAGCAGCGCCAGCGGCAGCAGGCCGAGCAGTGTCCACAGGGCCGTCACCGCGAGCAGCCATCTCACCGGCGTCCGCCTCCTCCCCTCGCCCGGGTCAAGACTAGGAGGGATCACGGGTGCGCGGGGGGATCGACGTGAGCAGAATGCGCTAAAGTCGATCTTATTTCGCAAAAGCCACCTAAGCTGCACTGAACCTCTGTCAGATGGAGCGAGGAGGGTGCGGTGCCTCAGCCCAGGGACATCACCGTACTCATCGTGGACGACGACCCGGTCGTCACGGCCGCGTTGCAGGCGCAGGTCAACCGGGTGCTCGGGTTCAGGGTGGTGGGCATCGCCCACAGCGGGCACGCCGCGCTGGCCGCCGCCGCCCGGTTCGCGCCGCGGCTCATCCTGCTCGACCTGCACCTGCCCGACCTGCCGGGGCTGGAGGTCGCGCACCGGCTGCGCCGTCCGGACCAGCCGCCCGCCGACGTGATCGTGATCTCCGGCCGCAAGGAGTCGGCGACGGTACGCGCCGCCATCCAGCGCGGCGCGCTGTACTACCTGGTCAAGCCCACCCGCGCGGGGACGCTGGAGCAGACGCTGCTGCGGTACGCGGCCACCTCCGCGCAACTGGAGGCCAGCGGCCGCTTCGCCGAGCAGCAGGAGATCGACCGCATCTTCCGCTCCCTGCACACCGACCAGCCGTTCCGCCCGAAGAGCATCTCCGCGGCCACCGAGCAGGCGGTGCTGGACGCGCTGAGCGCCGTCGAGGAGGACGTCTCGGCGCACGAGCTGGCCGCCGCCATCGGCGTCAGCCGCGCCACCGCCCGCCGCTACCTGGAGCACCTGGCCGACCGGGGGCTGGTGGAGACCCGGCCCAGGTACGGGCCCACCGGCCGCCCCCAGCACCGGTACCGCGCCCGGTGACCCGCCGGCTCGGGACGGCCGCGGGCGTCCGGGTGGTGCTCGCCGTGCTGCTGTGCCTGCTGCCCGCGGGCTGCGGCGAGGACGACCGCTTCCCCGAGGGCTCGACCATGGCCCGTATCAGGGACCGCGGCGTCCTGGTGGTGGGCATCAAGTTCGACCAGCCGATGTTCGGCTACAAGGACCCGGCCACCGGGCGCATCACCGGCTTCGACGCCGAGATCGCCCGCCTGGTGGCCAGGGACCTCACCGGCAGCGAGCGCAACATCCGCTTCGTCGAGACCGTCTCGCGCGAGCGGGAGAACTTCATCTCCCAGCGGATCGTGGACATGGTCATCGCCACCTACTCGATCACCCCGGCCCGCGCCCGCCTGGTGACCTTCACCGACCCGTACTACTACGCCGGGCAGGACCTGCTCGTCCGGACCGCCGACACCCGCATCCACGGCGTGTCCGACCTCGACGGCAAGACCGTCTGCACGGCCATCGGCTCCACCTCGGTGGACCGGCTGCGCACCGAGGTCTCCGGCGCCAGCCTGGAGATCGTGGACAGCTACAGCGTGTGCGTGCCCGCCCTGCTGTCCGGCCGGGTGGACGCGCTCAGCACCGACGACACCATCCTGCTCGGCCTGCAGGCCCAGCATCCGGACGCGCTGCGGCTGGTGGGCAAGCCGTTCGGGCGCGAGCCGTACGGGATGGGCGTGCGCAAGGACGACCTCGCCTTCCGCGACCACCTCAACGGGCTGATCGCCCGCTGGCTGGCCGGCGGCGAGTGGGACCGCGCCTACCGGGACACCATCGGCGTGTCCGGGGCGACGTCCGAGAGCTCCAAGCCCGCCGCCCGCTGACCAGCGGCCCCGATTCCCGAGCATTCCTGAGCATTCCTGAGCAGAAAGATCACAAGCCCCTCCCGCGCCACACCCGGCTCCTACGGTTACGCCATCGCGGACCGACACAAGGAGCGTGACGCATGCCGCAGGAGGACCTGATCGTCCTGGACCGGGTCAACAAGCGCTACGGCGACCACCACGTGCTCAAGGACGTGAGCCTGACCGTCCGCCGCGGCGAGGTCGTGGTGGTCATCGGCCCGTCCGGGGCGGGCAAGTCGACCCTGTGCCGCGCGATCAACCGGCTGGAGACCATCGACTCCGGCACCATCAGCGTGGACGGCACGCCGCTGCCGGCCGAGGGCAGGGCGCTGGCCCGGCTGCGTGCCGAGGTCGGCATGGTCTTCCAGTCGTTCAACCTCTTCGCGCACAGGACCGTCCTGGACAACGTCGTCCTGGGCCAGGTGCACGTGCTGAAGAGGCCGAAGGACGCCGCCACGCGCAAGGCCCGCGAGCTGCTCGACCGGGTGGGGATCGGCGGGCAGGCCGCCAAGTTCCCCGCCCAGCTCTCCGGCGGCCAGCAGCAGCGGGTGGCCATCGCCCGCGCCCTGGCCATGGACCCGAAGGTGATCCTGTTCGACGAGCCGACCTCGGCGCTCGACCCCGAGATGGTCAACGAGGTCCTGGAGGTCATGACCTCGCTGGCCCGCGACGGCATGACCATGGTCGTCGTCACCCACGAGATGGGCTTCGCCCGGCGGGCCGCCGACCGGGTGGTCTTCATGGCCGACGGCGAGATCGTCGAGCAGTCCACCCCCGACGGCTTCTTCGGCGCGCCGAGCAGCGAGCGCGCCCAGTCCTTCCTCGCCAAGATCCTCACCCACTAAGGAGCGCACGTCATGTTCGGAAGGTCCCTGTACGCGGTGTTCGCCGTTCTGGTCCTGGCCACCGCCTGCGGCGGCGGCGGGCAGGGGGGCGACGCCTCGGTCGTGGACAAGGCCAAGAACGACAAGAAGCTGGTCATCGGCGTGAAGGCGGACCAGCCGGGACTGGGGCTGCGCACGCCGGACGGCACGTTCACCGGCTTCGACATCGAGGTCGCCACGTACGTGGCCAAGCAGCTCGGCGTCGAGCCGGACGGCATCACGTTCAAGGAGACGGTCTCGGCCAACCGGGAGGCGTTCCTGGAGCAGGGCCAGGTGGACCTGGTGGTGGCGACGTACTCGATCACCGACGCCCGCAAGCAGAAGGTGTCCTTCGCCGGGCCGTACTTCGTGGCCGGGCAGGACCTCCTCGTGCGGGCCGACGACACGGCGCTGACCGGGCCGGAGACGCTCAACGGCAAGAAGCTGTGCTCGGTCGCCGGCTCCACCCCGGCCCAGAAGGTCAAGACGGAGTACGCCAAGGAGGTGCAGCTCCAGGAGGAGCGCACGTACTCGGCGTGCGTGGACCGGGTGCTCGGCGGCCAGCTCGACGCCCTCACCACCGACAACGTCATCCTGGCCGGCTACGCCGCGCAGCACGCCGGCAAGCTCAAGGTCGTCGGCAAGCCGTTCAGCACCGAGAAGTACGGCATCGGGCTGAAGAAGGACGACACGGCCGGCCGCAAGGCGGTCAACGACGCGCTGGAGAAGATGTTCGCCGACGGGAGCTGGGCCAAGGCGCTGCAGGCCAGCGTCGGCTCCTCCGGCTTCACCGTGCCGCAGGCCCCGGCGCTGGAGCGGTACTGATCGTATGGAGGCCCTGCTGACCGAACGCGACACGATCCTCGCCGCGTTCTGGATGACGATCAGGCTGACGGCGGTCAGCGCGCTCGGCTCCCTGGTGCTGGGGACGCTGCTGACCGCCATGCGGGTCGCGCCGCTGGCCTCGCTGCGGGCCGCCGCGGGCACGTACGTGTCGGTGGCCCGCAACACGCCGCTCACGCTGGTGCTGCTGTTCACCGGCCTCGGCGTCGGCGCGAACCTGGGCGTGGAGCTGTCGGACGACATCGCGACCAACAACTTCTGGCTGGCCTGCATCGGGCTGACCGCCTACACCTCGGCGTTCGTGTGCGAGGCGCTGCGCTCCGGGCTCAACACCGTGCCCGTCGGGCAGGCCGAGGCGGCCCGCTCGCTGGGCCTCGGGTTCGTGCGGACGTTGCTGCTGATCACGCTGCCGCAGGCGTTCCGCGCGGTGGTGGCGCCGCTCGGCAGCATCCTCATCGCGCTGACCAAGAACACCACGATCGCGCTGGTGGTGGGCGTGAGCGAGGCGTCGGTGCGGATGCGGGAGATGATCGAGACGTACGGCGACCAGGTGATCGAGATCTTCCTCGGCTTCGCCGCCGGGTTCGTGCTGCTGTGCCTGCCGATGGGCCTGCTGTTCGGCTGGCTGTCGCGGCGGATGGCGGTGGCCAGATGAGCTATGCGAACCTCTACGAGGTGCCGGGCCCGCGCGGGGCGCGCCGCAACCGGCTGCTGGCCGCGGCCGTCGCGCTCGTGCTGCTCGCCCTCGCCTACGTGGTGTACGCGCGCTTCGACGAGAAGGACCAGTGGGCGGCCGACAAGTGGCTGCCGCTGCTGCGCGGCGACGTGTGGGCCACCTTCATCCTGCCCGGCCTGGCGGGGACGCTCGGCGCGGCGGTGGCCGGCGGGCTGCTGGCGGGGGCGTTCGGGCTGGTGTTCGCGGTGGCCCGGATGTCGGAGCACCGGTGGATCCGGGTGCCGGCGGGCGCGGTGGTGGAGTTCTTCCGGTCGGTGCCGCTGCTGCTGCTGATCTTCTTCGCGTTCTTCGGCTCGTACATGCTGATCGGGACGAACATCTCGGCGTTCACCGCGGTGGTCTTCGGGCTCACGCTCTACAACGGGTCGGTGATCGCCGAGATCGTCCGGGCCGGGGTGGCGAGCCTGCCCAAGGGGCAGCGCGAGGCGGCCTACGCGGTCGGCATGCGCAAGGGCCAGGTCATGCGGCTGGTGCTGCTGCCGCAGGCGGTGCGGGCGATGCTGCCCGCGCTGGTCAGCCAGTTCATCGTGCTGCTGAAGGACTCGGCGCTCGGGCTCATCGTCGGCTACGACGAGCTGGTGGACCGGGGACTGAACGGCATCGCCGCGAACTTCGCCAACGTCATCCCGGCCGCGATCCTCATCGCCGCGATCTTCATCGCCGTCAACACCTCGCTGGACCGCCTGGCCCACCGGCTCGGCGCGGCCTGACCGGCCTGTCCGGCCTGACCGTCCGGTCCCGGCCCCGTCCGATCCAGTGCCGGTCCCCGTCGGCCCCGTCCGATCCAGTGCCGGTCCCCGTCGGCCCCGGCCTTGCGCCGGGGCCACAATGGTCCCATGCCGATCCCCTCCCTCGGCCCTTTCACCGGTCGCACCCTGCCCGGACTCGCCCGCGACCTGCGCGACGGGCGCACGACCCCGTCCGAGCTGGCCGCGCTGGCGCTCGACGCGATCGCGGCGCGCGACCCCGAGCTGAACGCCTTCGTCACCGTGGACGCCGACGGCGCGGCGCGGGCGGCCCGGCGGGCCGGCGAGGAGCTGGCGGCCGGGATCGACCGGGGGCCGCTGCACGGGGTGCCGGTCGCGGTCAAGGACCTCGTCATGGTCGCCGGGCTGCGGGTGACGATGGGGTCGCGGCACTTCGCCGGGCACGTGCCGGAGCACGACGCCGCGTGCGTGGCCCGGCTGCGCCGCGCGGGGGCGGTCATCGTGGGCACCACCACGACGCACGAGTTCGCGTACGGGCCGACCGGCGACCGCTCGGCCGGCGGGCCCGCCCGCAACCCGTGGGACACCTCCCGCATGACGGGCGGCTCCAGCGCGGGCAGCGCCGCGGCCGTCGCGGCGGGTCTGGTGCCCCTCGCGCTCGGCACCGACACCGGCGGCTCCGTCCGCATCCCGGCCGCGTTGTGCGGGGTGTCCGGCTTCAAGCCCGCCTACGGCGCGATCCCCGCGGACGGCGTCTTCCCGCTCGCGCGCACCCTCGACCACGTCGGCGTCCTGGCCGCCACCCCGGACGACTGCCTCCTCGCCTACCACTGCCTGACCGCCACACCCGTCCGGGAGCCGGAGGGTGGCGCGGGGGCGCGGGTGGCGTGGCTGGAGCCGGACGGGCTGTTCCCCACCGATCCGCGGGTGGCGGCGGTGGCGCGCGCGGCCGCCGGGGACGTCACGGCGGAGGTGCGGATGCCGGAGGAGGTCGTGGCGTCGTTCCGGGAGACGTACCTGGCGATCCAGAGCTGCGAGACGGCGGCCGTGCACGCCGACCGGCTGGCCGCCGCGCCCGAGTTGTTCGACCCCGAGCTGCTGGAGCGGCTCCGCCTGGCCGCCGAGCTGCCCGGCTGGCGTTACGTGCGGGCCCTGGAGGCGCGCCCGGCGCTGGCGGAGCGGGCCGAGGCGCTGTTCGGGGAGCACGACGTGCTGGCGACGCCGACCGTGCCGATCCTCGCCCCGCCGCTCGGCGCCCGCGAGCTCGACCCCCGCGAGCTCGGCGCCGGCGGCGGGCCTGTCCAGGTGCGGGCCGCGTTGCTGGCCATGACCAGCCCGTGGAACGTGCTCGGTCTCCCCGCGCTGACCGTCCCCGCGGGGACGGTGGACGGACTGCCGGTCGGCCTGCACCTGGTGGCCCGTCCCGGCGCCGAGCCGCTGCTGTTCGCGGCGGCCCGGCGGGCGCGGGCGGGCGGCCGGGCGCATCAGTCCTAGGCCGGGCCGGCGGCGGTGCCCCTGGCGCGGCGACGTCGATGCCGGGTCGTCACCGTACGCCTCCGGCCGCGTGCGCGCCCCGGCCGTTCCGCCGCGTCTGGGTGCTGGCACCCATGCCGTCGCCCCCCGCCGGCGTGCTTTGATCGTGCGGACGCGGAATCGAGGAGCCGGGCGGTGGGATCGCGCGGCTCGTGGAGGCGTGAGGTGGCGCGAGGCAGCAGGTTCGCCGATCACGTGAGCGCGCCGCTGCGCGGTCTGGCGCTGGCCGGGGTCGCGCTGCTGGGGCCGCCGCTCCTGGTCGTGATGTTCGTGGGGGCGCACGCGGGGCTGCCGTCCCCGGCGTTCTTCGTCGAGCAGGGCCGCCGGCTGCCGGCGCTGGCGCGGTCGCTGGCCGCCCGGTGGGGCGGCGTGGAGATCGCCTCGCCGTACCGTCCGGCTCCGCCGCCGCCCGTACGCGATCCCGACGGCTGGTACCGCGACGGCGACGCGCTGTTCCGCTCGGCGTTCCTGCCCGCCTACCTGGCGCGGTTGCGGTGGGTCGCGGGCGATCCGGCGACCGCGCGCGACCTGGCGTGGATGGTGCTGAACCCGCTGGTCGGCGGCGTGCTGGCGGGGCTCGCGCCGGCGCTGGTCGGCGTCGGGCTCGTGGCGGTGCCGCTCGGCCGACCGGCAGGGGCCGCGGCGGCGCTGCTCGGCCTCGCGCTCGGCCCCCGGCTGCTGCGCCTGCACGCCCGCTGGACCCGGGTGCTGCTCGCGCCGCCGGCGCGCCGCGCCCCAGGCCGCCTCGCGCGGGCCGCGAGGTCGGGAGCCGTCGCCGGGGCCCGGCTGTGCGGGAGCGTGGTGCTGGCGGGGGTGGCGATGGTGTTCGCCGTGGCGCAACTGGTGGCGGTGGGGCTGATGCCGGTGCGGCTGTGGCCCGAGACGGTGCTGGGCTCACGCCGGTTCGTGTCCTGGCGCCGGGCCCGGATCGGCGAGTGGACGGGCGTGCGGATCGCCGAGCCGTACCGGCCCGAGCCGCCCCTGCCCGATCCCGGTCCGGACGGGTCGTACCGGCTGGGGTGGGGCCCGTTCGGCACCGTCCACCGGACGCGGGCGGACGCGCTACGGGCGCGGCGGTTCGAGTGGCTGGCACGTGACGGGGCGTCGTGGCGGGATCTGGCGTGGCTGTTCCTGGAGGTGCCCGTCGCGGTCGTGCTGTTCGCGGGGCCGGCCGTGCTGATCGCCGGCGGGCTGGCCGGGCTGTGCTGGTCGTGGGTGTGGGCCGAGGCGCTGGGTCTCCTCACCGGGGCGGCGTGGTCGCCCGATCGCCTGCTGCGCGCCGCCGTGCCGGCGTTGCCGGACGTGCCCGCCCCGGTGGCCGGGCTGGCCGCCGCGGCCCTCGGCATGGCGGTCGCCCCGGCGCTGCTGCGCTGCCACGCCCTGCTGAGCCGCGCGCTGCTCGGCCCGACCAGGGCCGCGGTGCTGACGAGCCGGGTGGACACGCTGACCAGCAGCCGCGCCCGGATCCGGGACGCCCAGGCCGCCGAGCTGCGCCGCATCGAGCGCGACCTGCACGACGGCGCGCAGGCCCGGTGGGTGGCTGTCGGGATGACGCTCGGAGCGGTGGAGGAGCTCATCGACCGGGACCCGGAGGCCGCCAAGGCGATGGTCGTCGGCGCCAAGGACATGTCGGTGACCGCGCTCGGCGAGTTGCGCGAGCTCGTCCGGGGCATCCGCCCGCCGGTGCTCGCCGACCGCGGGCTCGCCGACGCCGTTCGTACCCTGGCGATGGACGCCCCGCTGGAGGCGGAGGTACGGGTACGCCTGCCGGGCCGGGTGGCCGCGCCGATCGAGGCGGCGGTCTACTTCGCCGTGTCCGAGCTGCTGACCAACGCCGCCAAGCACGCCGCCGCGTCAAGGGTCCTGGTCGAGCTGCGCCACGCGGACGGCGTGCTGACGGTCACCGTGGCCGACGACGGGCGGGGCGGCGCCGTGGCCGGGCACGGGGGCGGGCCCGGGGGCGGGAACGGGGCCGGGCCCGGGGGCGGGCTGCACGGCATCCGGCGCCGCCTCGGCGGATTCGACGGAACTCTGACCCTGTCCAGCCCGCCGGGCGGACCGACCGTTGCGACCTTGGAGGTTCCATGCGGGTTGTCCTCGCCGAGGACGTCTACCTCCTCAGGGAAGGGCTCACCCACCTCCTGAGAGGTCACGGCATCGACGTCGTGGCCGCGGTGGACACCGGCGAGGAGCTGCTCGACGCCCTGGCCAGGCACCGCGTGCAGGCCGCGATCGTGGACGTGCGCCTGCCGCCCGGCTACACCGACGAGGGAGTGCGCGCCGCCGTCGAGGCCCGCAGGCGCCGTCCGGGTTTCCCCGTGCTGGTCCTGTCGCAGTACGTCGAGCAGATCTACGCCCGCGAGCTGCTGGCCGACGGCGCGGGAGGCGTCGGCTACCTGCTCAAGGACCGGGTGTTCGACACCGGCCACTTCGTCGGCGCGCTGCGCCGCGTCGCGGCCGGCGGCACCGCGATGGACCCCGAGGTGATCGCGAAGCTGCTCGGCGGCACCTCGCCGCTGCACCCGGTGGCGTCGCTGACCCCTCGCGAACGCGAGGTGCTCCAGCTCATGGCCCAGGGCCGCTCGAACGCCGCCATCGCCGCCGCGCTCCACGTCAGCGAGGGCACGATCGGCAAGCACATCGCCGCCATCTTCGCCAAGCTCGGCCTGGAGGCCACCGACGACACCAACCGCAGGGTCCTGGCCGTGCTGGCGTTCCTCAACCACGCACGGCCAGGGCCGCCGGGCCCCGCCGGGCCGTGATCAGCGGGCCGGCCTCACGGACAGCGCGTGCCGGAAGACCCCACGCGGATCCCAGCGGGCCTTCACCCGCTGCAACCGCGGGTAGTTGGCGCCGTAGTAGAGCGTGGACCAGGGCACGCCGGAGGTGTTCCACGCCGGGTCGGCCAGATCGACGTCGGGATAGTTGACGTACGCGCCGCCGTTGGCGCCGCCCGGGACGGGCACGCCGCCCGTGTCGGCGTACATCGCCTGGTAGAAGCGCCGCACCCACGCGACGCGCTCGGCTCCTTCCCCTTCGGTCCAGGTGCCCACGAACAGCGCCTTGAGCACCGAGTCACGATCCGCCACGGCGGTCGCGCCGGAGGCCACGGTGTTGACCTGCCCGCCGTACGACGCCAGCAGCATCACCCCGCTCGACGAGGCGGGCCCGGACACGCTCAGGTGGTCGTAGGCCACTCCGATCTGCCGGTCGGTGAAGCGCCGGCGCACCTGCGCGGACTTGGCCTTGAACCTCCCGGACTCCTGGTCGGCGCCGAGCGCCTGCGTCCTGACCGCGTGGTACCACGGCAGCCGCCGTACCGGCGGGATGAGGGCCCGCGCCGCCACCCCCCGCGTCAGCGCCGCGAAGTACCCGGTGAGCAGCCGCTCGGCGTCCGGGACCGAGGCGTCCATCATGGTCGGCAGGATCATGCCGCCCGGATCCGCCCCCTGGACGCGGCTCTGCACGATCAGCGCGCTCCAGAGCCCCGCGTACGGGACGCCGGGCCGGCTGTTGCGCTCGTGCCACTCGCCGTGGTTGCGCAGCAGGGCGGTGAACGACTCCCTCGTCATGTCGCCCCACGACCAGGCCGGGTGGCAGACCAGCAGGGCCGGTGGCGGCTTGGGCAGCAACGTACGGGGGTCGTCGCCCTTCGCCTCCGGGTCGCGCATCCAGTAGCGCGTCACGACCCCGAAGTTCCCGCCTCCGCCGCCCGTGTGCGCCCACCACAGGTCGTGGTGGGGGTCGGACGGGTCCCTCGTGGCGACCACCGTCCTGGCCCGCCCGGAGCGGTCCACCACCACGACCTCCACCGCGTGCAGGTAGTCGACCACCGAGCCCAGGCTGCGCGAGTGCTGGCCGTAGCCGCCGCCGGCGATGTGGCCGCCGGCCGCCACCCCGCCGCACTGACCCGCGGGAACGGTCACGCCCCAGCCCAGGTACAGCGTCCGGTACACCTGCATCAGTGTCGCGCCCGCCTCGATCGCGAACGCGCCCCGCCTGTCGTCGAAGTACACCCGCGACATCTCGCACAGGTCGATCACGACCTGCGCGCCGTCGCCGACGAAGTTCTCGTAGCAGTGGCCGCCGCTGCGCACCGTGACCCGTTTGCCGGCCCTGACGGCCTCCTGCACGGCTCTCTCCACCTGCTCGGTCGAGCCGGCCACGTGGAAGTACTCCGGCCTGGGGGTGAACCGCTCGTTCGTCCGCCGCACGGCCAGATCCTCGTATCGCGGGTCCCCCGGGGCGACCCGGACCGGCCCCAGCTCCTCGGCGGCCCTCGACGGCGCGCCGAGGCCCAGCACCGCCGTCCCGCCGGCTGCCGCCGCGCCGCCCATGAACCCGCGGCGGGTCACTCTGCTCACGATCGACCACCTCCTGCTCCCTTGTCGGTGCGAGCAACGCTAGGAGCGGGGGCACCGGGCGCAGAACCGCCTTGGCACCCGTCCGGGATGGGGGGTAACCCCCAGAGAGATCACGGCTCCCGCGTGCGCCGCCCCATGCCCTCAGGCCGGTGGCGTGGGCGGTGGGGTGGGCGGTGACGTGGGCGGTGGTGCCGGCGGTGGCTCAGGACTCGCTCGTCCGGTCGGCGGTCCGCACGAGGAAATCCTCCGGCAGGCCGGTGACGGTGACCTGGCCGTCGTGGCCGACGCCGGCCTCGACCTCGTGGCCGGCCACCCGCAGCCCCCCGACGCGCAGCGCGCCGAGCGGGGCCCCGGCCAGGGGCCGCAGCAGGACGCGGCGCTCGGGCACGTCCGGGTAGAGGCCGAGCGCGGCGTGGACGACGGTGAGCGCGGCGGCGGCCGCCCACGCCTGGGGGCGGCAGGCGGCGGGGTAGGGCACCGGGCCGCCGGCGCCGCCGGACCCGTCGCGGACGTCGCCGCCGTACAGCTCGGGCAGGCGGTAGCCGAAGGACTCGGCGGCGGCCAGCAGGCCCTCGGCGAGCGCGGCGGCCTCGGCGGCGAAGCCCTCGCGGGCCAGGCCCGCCAGGACGATCGCGGTGTCGTGCGGCCAGATCGAGCCGCAGTGGTACGACAGCGGGCTGAACCCGCCGTCCGCCGCCGACATCGTGCGCAGCCCGAAGCCGCCGGACAGGCCGGGCCCGGCCAGCAGCGCCGCGACCCGGGCCGACTCCTCCGGCGACAGCAGGCCGGTGCCGAGGAGGTGGCCGACGTTGCTGGTGAGGGCGTCCACCGGCCGCTTGTCGCGGTCGAGGGCCAGCGCAGGGAAGGGGCCGTGCTCGCCGTCCACCCAGAAGGCGGCGCGGAAGCGGGCGTTCAGCGTCGCGGCGTACTCGCGCCAGCGCTCCGCGCCGGGGCGGCCGAAGGCGTCCAGCAGCGCGGCCCCGTCGAGGGCGGCCCGGTGGGCGTAGCCCTGGACCTCGGCCAGCGCGATGGGCGGCTGGGCCTGGCCGCCGTCGTGGAAGCGCACGGAGTCGCCGGAGTCCTTCCAGCCCTGGTTGGCCAGGCCGTGGCCGCTGGTGTCGACGTACTCGACGAAGCCGTCGCCGTCGGGGTCGGCGTGCTCGGCGAGCCAGCCGAGCGCGGCCTCCAGGTGCGGCAGCAGGGCGGCGACCTCGGCGGCGGGCAGGCCCCAGCGCCAGGCGTCGTGCAGGAGGCTGATCCACAGCGGGGTGGCGTCCACGGTGCCGTAGTAGGCGGCGGGCAGCCGCCGGTCGCCCTCGCCGAGCTGGAACGCCTCGCGCCGCAGCTCGTGCATGATCTTGCCAGGGGCCTCGCCGGTGCAGGGGTCGAGGCGGGTGCCCTGGCGGCGGGCCAGGACGCGCAGCGTGCCCGCGGCCAGGGTGGTGCCGAGCGGCAGGAGCATGCGGGCGGCCCAGATGCTGTCGCGGCCGAACAGGGTGAGGAACCAGGGCACGCCCGCGCCGAGGAAGGTGTCGCCGGGGGCGCCCGGCTCGGCCAGCCGCAGCGAGCGCAGGTCGGCGAGGGACTGCTCGACCAGGCGGGCGATGCGGCGGTCGGCGGCGGCGACCCGCGGCGGGCTCCACTCCAGGGGGGCGGTGGCGGGCACGACGACCGCGGCCGGGTCCTCGACGGACAGGCTCCAGCCGAGCGTCGTGGTGCCGCGCGGCGGCAGCGCGATCTCCCAGGTCAGGGTGGCCCCCTCCGCCCCCGCCCGCGCCCGCGCGCCCCGGCCCTCGGCGGTGACCCGGAGGCCGGGCGGGCTCCAGGCGAGGCGGCCCTCGCCGGCGGGCTCGGCGGGGACGGGCGGGGCGTCGGCGCGGCCGGACTTGACGTCCTCGATGGCGGCCAGGTCGCAGGCCAGCTCGACGGTCACGGTGGCGGCGACGGGCACGGCGGCGGCGGAGACGATCTCCAGGTCCTCGCGCATGCCCTGCGGGGTCAGCTCGCGGGTGCGGGTGAGCCGGACGGTCGGGTCGGAGCCCGGGTCGCCGAGCCAGCGGGCCAGGGACACGAAACGTGCCCTCCCGGCCCCGGCGGGGGCGTGCTGGACGGCCTCGGGCTCCCTGCCGTCCACGAGGATCCGGGCCAGCGACAGCACCCGGCGGTCGGCGCGGAAGAGCCCCTGCACGCCGGACCGCCGGATCTGGCCGTCGGCGCCGCTGAGCGCACTGGCGGGGGCCATGACCGTACTGACCAGGTCGTGCAACAACGGTTGGGGCACGTCGACTCCCTCCTGACGGCGGACAGGCCGGCGGTGCGGATCGTGCACCGTTCCACGGCGTTTCCAACGATCAGATTATGCCCGGGCCGATCGTGCCGGACGGACCGTGCCGGGCGCCCGTCCGGCCGGGCACGTCAGAAGAGCTGGGCCAGCCTGAGCAGCAGGTTGTGGACGCCGTAGGCGAAGGGCAGGCCGACCCAGGCCCACGCCAGCACCATCAGACCGATGCGCCTGTTCATGCCGCCCTGCCCTTCTCCCCGCCGGTGGCCGGCCCCCGGGACGGGTGCTCGTGGTACTTGTCGTGCACGGGCCGGATCAGCTCGTTGGCGAGGAAGCCGACCGCGAGCAGGCCGATCATGACGTACAGCGAGGTCATGTAGAGGGCCGGGCCGGAGCGCCCGGCGGCCTCGCCGGCGTCGGCGACCGCGTTGACGATGAGCGGGCCCAGCACGCCGGCGGTGGACCAGGCGGTGAGCAGCCGGCCGTGGATGGCGCCCACCTGGTAGGTGCCGAACAGGTCCTTCAGGTACGCGGGGACGGTCGCGAAGCCGCCGCCGTAGAAGGACAGGATGCCGAGCGCGCACACGACGAACAGCGGCTTGGAGCCGGCGCCGGACAGCGCGATGGCGAGGTACAGCAGCGCTCCGGCGCCCAGGTAGAGGCGGTAGGCGTTCTTGCGTCCCGCGAGGTCGGAGGTGGAGGACCACACGAAGCGGCCGGTCATGTTGGCGAGCGACAGCAGCGCGACGAACCCGGCCGCCGCGCCGGCCGCGACCGCCGCGGGCGTGCCGGCGAAGAAGTCGGTGATCATGGGCGCGGCCTTCTCCAGGATGCCGATGCCGGCGGTGACGTTGCAGCACAGCACCACCCACAGGAGGAAGAACTGCGGGGTGCGCACCGCGTTGCGGGCCGAGACGTCGGCGTCGGTGACCAGCGGGCGGCGCGGCGGGGGCGTCCAGTTCCGGGGGCGCCAGCCCTCCGGCGGGACGCGGACCAGCAGCACGCCCATCGTCATGAACGCCGCGTAGACCACGCCGTGCACGAGGAACGTCAGCGCGATGCCGCCCGTGGTCGCGCCGAACCCGGCGAGCATCTGCGCCGACCAGGGCGAGGCGATGAGCGCTCCCCCGCCGAACCCCATGATCGCGATGCCGGTCGCCATGCCCGGCCGGTCGGGGAACCACCTGATGAGCGTGGAGACCGGCGAGATGTAGCCGACGCCGAGCCCGACGCCGCCGACCACGCCGTAGCCGACCACGACCAGCCAGTACTGCCGGGTGGCCACGCCCAGCGCGGACAGCAGGAAGCCGGAGGAGAAGCAGGCCATCGAGACGAACATGGCCCAGCGCGGGCCGTTGCGCTCCACCAGCGTGCCGCCGAAGGCGGCCGACAGGCCGAGCATGACGATGCCGAGCTGGAACGGCAGCGCGCTCTGCGTGCCGGTGAGGCCCAGCGCGGACTCCAGCGGAGGCTTGAACACGCTCCACGCGTACGCCTGGCCGATGGCCAGGTGCACCGAGAGCGCCGCGGGCGGGACCAGCCAGCGGCTCCACGACGGATCGGCGACGGTGCGGGAACGGGCGAGGAAACCTGCCACGCCGCCCATACTGTATGCCGTATCTCGCCTGTCTTCCCCCTTTACGTTGAGCGGTCAGATCTTGTCGATGAACGGTCCGCCCGTGTTTGCTGGGCTGGTGATCTCCCCCTACACCGGCTGGACCAGGGAGCACTGGGCGGCGCTCGCCGACCGCCTGCTCCTCGCCGCCCGCGCCCACGCCTCCCCCGCGCACGCCCGCGTCGGCTTCCCCGGGCCGCCCGGCGGGTACGGCCCTGACGTCGACGCCCTGGAGGGCTTCGCCCGCACGTTCCTCGCCGCCGGGTTCCGGGTCGCGGGCGAGGACGGGCGCGACCCGCTCGGCCTCATGGAGTGGTACGCCGAGGGCATCGCCGCCGGGGTGGACCCCGCCTCGCCCGAGCGCTGGGTGCGCCTGGACGAGCACGACCAGGCCAAGGTGGAGGCCGCCTCCATCGCGCTGGTCCTGCACCTGACCCGGCCCTGGCTGTGGGACCGGCTGCCGGAGCGGGTGCGCGAGCAGGTGGTGGACTGGCTGGCGCCCGCCGTGGGAGCCGCCTACCCGCCGATCAACTGGGTGTGGTTCCAGATCGTGACCGAGCAGTTCCTGGCCTCGGTGGGCGGGCCGTACGCGCCGGAGGACATCGAGGCCGGGCTCGCCCTGGCCCGCACGTTCGAGCGCGCGGACGGCTGGTACGCCGACGGCTCCGAGCGCTCCTACGACCACTACAACGGCTGGGCGCTGCACCTGTACCCGCTGCTGTGGAGCGAGATGGCCGGCGTGGACCCCGACCCCGCCCAGCTGGCCCGGCTGGAACGTTTCCTGGACGACGCCGTGCGCCTGGTGGGCGCCGACGGCTCGCCGCTCGTCCAGGGGCGCAGCCTGACCTACCGGTTCGCCGCGGCCGCGCCGTTCTGGGTCGGGGCCAGGGCCGGGGTCGGCTCCCCCGGGCTGCTGCGCCGGGCCGCCTCGGGCATCGTGCGGCACTTCGCCGAGCGCGGCGCGCCGGACCGCAACGGGGTGCTGACCCTCGGCTGGCACGGGGAGTGGCGGGGGATCGCGCAGGACTACTCGGGGCCCGGCTCGCCGTACTGGGCGTCGAAGGGGCTGCTGGGGCTGTCGCTGCCGGCCGGCCATCCGGTGTGGACGGCCGTGGAGGAGCCGCTGCCGGTCGAGACCGGCGACTTCACCCGCGTGGTCCGCGCCCCCGGCTGGCTGGTCAGCGGGACCCGGGCGGACGGGATCGTCCGGGTCGTCAACCACGGCACCGACCACTCGCGGCCCGGGTCGCGCCTGGCCGACGCGCCGCTGTACGCCCGCCTCGGTTATTCCACGGCCACGTTCCCGCTGCTGTCCGGCGACCCGCTCGACCAGTCGGTCACGGTGCTGGACGAGCGGGGGCGGGCCAGCCACCGGACGGGGTTCGAGGCGGGCCCCGTGTCCGCGCTGCCGTCCGGCACGCTGGTGGGCTCGTCGCGGTGGCGGGCGCACTGGGGCGAGCAGGGCCCCGGCCCGGACCACGGCCACAGCCGGCCGGGCGGCGAGATGCGGGACGGACCCCGGATGGAGGTCGTCTCCGCGGTCCGCGGCGCCTGGGAGGTCCGCTTCGCCCGCCTCCCGTCCGCCCCCTCCGGCATGGATGGGGAAGGGATCGGCGCGGAAGGGACCGGCACGGAAAAGACCGGCTGGGAAAGGGACGGTGGCGGAGCGGTGGGATCGGGTGGCGGGGAGGCCGGGCCGGAGGGCGGCCGACTGCGTTTCGGCGGGTGGCCCGCGCCGGAGGGCGGCCCCGCGACCCGGGTCGTGGGCGGGCCGGGGCTGACGGAGACGGGCCTGGCCGTCGCCGCCACCCCGCTGGCCGAGCGCACCCTGGTCCCGTGGTGCGCGACCCCGGACGCGGCCGAGCCGGGCCGCTGGTACCACGCGGCCCTCCTGCTGGGCACCGGCGACGACCCGCCCAAGGTCCAGGACACCACGATCACCTGGCCGGACGGAACGACGGACCGGATCGACCTGGACCCCCACTGACGGCGAACCCGATCGGCCTCTCCCGTCACCCGGAAGCCCGTCCTTCACCGGGCGCTCACCCGTAACCCGCCGGCCACCTGCCCGGTCTACCGTGCGCCCATGACGATGCGCAGGTTACTCGCGAGCGTGCTGGCCGGGGTCCTGGCCGGCGGTACGGTCGCCCTCGTGATCCAGACACCGCCCGCCACGGCCGAGCGCCGCGGCCACGAGCCCGTCGTGATCGGTCACCGCGGCGCCAGCGCGCACCGGCCCGAGCACACTCTCCTGTCCTACGAGGCGGCCATCGCGCTCGGCGCCGACTACATCGAGCCCGACCTGGTCTCCACCAAGGACCACGTGCTGGTGGCCCGGCACGAGAACGAGATCTCCGGCACCACCGACGTGGCCGCGCACCCCGAGTTCGCCGGCCGCCGCACCACCAAGACCGTGGACGGCCGGCAGGTGACCGGCTGGTTCACCGAGGACTTCACGCTGGCCGAGCTGAAGACGCTGCGCGCCAAGGAGCGGGTGCCCGACCTGCGGCCGGACAACACCGCCTTCGACGGGCTGGCCGAGATCCCGACGTTCGAGGAGGTCGTGCGGCTCGCGCTGCGGGCCGGCGTCGGCGTCTACCCCGAGACCAAGCACCCGACGTACTTCGACTCCATCGGGCTGTCGCTGGAGGAGCCGCTGCTGGAGGTCCTGGACCGGTACCGGGTGCGCAAGGCGTACATCCAGTCCTTCGAGACGGCGAACCTGCGCGAGCTGCGCCGCCGGACGCGGCTGCCGCTGATCCAGCTCATCACGTACGGCGGCGCGCCCTACGACTGGGTCGCCGCCGGCGACCCCCGCACCTACGACGACATGGTCACGCCGGACGGGCTGCGCGAGGTCGCCCGGTACGCCGACGGCATCGGCGTGGACACCCGCCGCGTGGTGCCGCAGGACGCCGGCGGCGCGACGCTGCCGCCCACGACGCTCGTCGCCGACGCCCACCGCCGGGGCCTGGACGTGCACGTGTGGACGATCCGCAACGAGAACTCCCAGCTCCCGGCCGACTACCGGATGGGGAACCCGGCCAGCCCGGCCTACCCGCGGGCCACCGGGAACGTCATGGGCTGGCTGTCGAAGCTGCTGGACCTGGGGATCGACGGCGCGTTCTGCGACGACCCGGGGACGGGCCGCGCGGTGATCGCCCGACGGGCCCGCGCCTGACGGACCCGCACCTGACGGGCCCGCGCCCGGCGGGACCGCGCCCGGCGGGACCGGCCCGGCGGACGGGCACGGCCGATCGGGCCCGGCCCCGGCGGGCGGGGCCCCGGTCAGGCGCGGCGCCAGCGGGCCTCGCCGAAGCAGAAGGCGGCGAACAGCAGCAGCCCCAGCGCCACCACGACCAGCAGCCACGGCCCGGCGGGCGTGCCGGCGAACTCCCGCAGCGCCGTGTCGATGCCGCCCGCCTTGTCCGGGTCGAACGTGATCGCCGCCCGGCCGACCAGGATCCCGGCCAGCGCGGCGACCGCGCCCCTGGCGACGTACCCGCCGACGCCGAGGCGTTCCATCACGGCGCGGGCCGGCGCGGGCATGCCCGCCCGGTCCAGCTCCTTCCAGAACCCCTTGGTCAGGCCCTGGCGCACCCAGTACGCGCCGAGCACGACCAGCCCGAGCCCGGCCGCGCCGACGATCACCTGCCCGCCGGGCAGGTCGAGCAGGGTGGCGGTCAGGTCACGGGACTTCTCGTCGTCGGACGACGCCTTCCCCTTCGTCAGGACGCTGACCAGGGTGACGATGACCAGCACGTACACCGCGACCCGGGCGGCGGCCTCGACCCGCTCGATCACCTCCCCGCCCCCGAACGCGGCCTCCGTGGCCTGCCACAGCGCCAGCGCCACGAACCCGACCGTCATGATCCACAACAGCACCGAGCCGAAGGGCAGCTCGGCGAGCGTCTCGATGGCGCCGGCCTTGTCGGCCTCCTTCGAGCGCTCGCCGAGGCCGACCTGCACCGCCACCGCGCCCACCAGTCCGTACAGCACGCCGCGGCAGGCCAGGCCCACCCGGGTGGCCATGTCCATGACCGGGCTGCGGGCGGCCCGCCGCGCGGCACCGCGCACCTCGCTTCCCGCCGTGCTCATCGTCGCCTCCAAAGGGATTCCAGGGGATCTCCGAAGTGCCCGGGAAACGCCGTTCTACGCCTCACCGGGGGCGGCGGTGCCAGGCAGGGCGCCGGTCTACAGTGGCCGGGTGACCACCGACCAGCACGGACTGGCCATGAGCGGGGCGAGCGCCGCCGCGGCGCGGCACTACGACCGCGCGATCGACGAGCTGCTGCACTTCAGGGCCGAGGTCGTCGCCGAGACGCGCGCGGCGCTGGCCGACTCGCCCGGCTTCCCCCTGGGCAACGTCCTGGCCGCCTACCTGGGGCTGCTGACCACCGAGGCCGACGACGCGCGCGCGGCGCGGGCCCGCTTCGGCGACTTCCACCGCCGCCTCGACGAGTCGTCCCTGCCGCCCCGCGAGCGGGCCCACCTGGCGGCCGTGCGGGCGCTGCTCCGCGGCGACTTCCTGACCTGCGGGGCGCTGCTCGGCGAGATCACCGTCGAGCATCCGCGCGACGCGCTGGCGCTGATCGTCGGGCACCAGGTCGACTTCTTCACCGGCGACGCCCGCTCGCTGCGCGACCGCATCGGCGGCGCGCTCACCGCCTGGCACCCGGACGACCCGCACTACGGGCACGTGCTCGGCATGTACGCCTTCGGGCTGGAGGAGTCCGGGCACTACGACCGGTCGGAGGAGACCGGGCTGCGGGCGGTCGAGCTGGACCCGCGCGACGTGTGGGGGATCCACGCGGTGGCGCACACGTACGAGATGCGGGGCCGCTTCGGCGACGGGCTGCGCTACCTCGACGCGCGGGTGCCCGACTGGTCCACCGGGACGTTCTTCAACGTCCACACCTGGTGGCACTACTGCCTGTACGCGCTGGAGACCGGGGACGTGCCCAGGGTGCTGGCGATCTACGACGCGGTCATGGCCGGCGGCCGGACGTCCCTGGAGCTGCTGGACGCGTCCGCGCTGCTGTGGCGGCTGCACCTGGAGGGGTCGGAGCAGCCCGCGCGGTGGGAGGCGCTGGCCGACGCCTGGCCGCCGCGTGTGGCCGAGCCGTTCTACGCCTTCAACGACATGCACGCGGTCATGGCGTACGTGGGCGCGGGGCGGCTGGGCGAGGCGGAGAGGCTGATCGCCTCGCGGGAGGCGTACGTCGCCGAGCCGCGGCCCGGGGTGACCAACGCCGCCATGACGCTGCGGGTGGGGCTGCCGGTGTGCCGGGCGATCGTGGCGTTCGGGCGGGGCGAGCACCGGTCGGTCGTCGAGCTGCTGTACCCGATCCGGCACCGGGTCAACGAGTTCGGCGGCAGCCACGCGCAGCGCGACGCCGTGCAGCGGACGCTGCTGGAGTCGGCGCTGCGGGCCGGGGCCAGGGACGTGGCCAGGACGCTGGCGAGCGAGCGCATCGGGGTGCGGCCGTGCAGCCCGTACAACTGGCTGAAGCAGGCGGCGGTGGCCGAGGCGTTCGGCGACCGGGCCGCGGCGGCGGCCGCGCGGGAGCGGGCGCGGGCGCTCGCCGGGGCCGCCTGAGCCGCGGCTCAGCGGGTGGCCGTGCCACCGCCGATTCGCGTGGGACACGCGGGGCGTACGAGGTCTTCCGCGGGCGGTGTTCGTGAGAAGATCCACATTATGATCGGTCTGCCAGGCTCGGGTCGTCGCACTCGCCATGCCGCCGCGACGGCCACCTCCGTGATGCTCGTGCCGTGCCCATGGACGGCCGCCGCCGCCGACGTCCCGCCCGGCCGTACGCGTGGCGCGCGTGCCGGTGACGGTGCCCGCGGCCCGCTCGGACCCTCCCCCGCCTGCCCGATCCCGATCCCGATCACATGCTGACCATGCACGAAGGCAACCCCCGCCCCGGCCCCTCCCCCGCCAAGCCCCCGCACCCCTCCTCCGCCTTCCCCGAGGACACCCCCGCCGCTTCCCCCACCCCCGCCGCTTCCCCCGCCTCCGCCGCTTCCCCCGGCGCCCCGGCCTCCTCCCCCGTCTCCCCCGTCTCCTCCGCCTCCGCCGAGGCGGCGCCGGGCGTCCCGTGGCGGGAGAGCCCGCAGGTCCAGGAACGGGGAGAGCCCCGCCTGCCCCGCCGCGAGACCCCGCGCCCGCCCGCCCGGCCGGACGCCCACCCGTCCTCCGATCCCACCCACCGGCCGTCGCCCCCGCCCTTCGCGGAGGCACCGGCCGCCGTGCCCTCCGCCGCCGCCCCGGCGCCGGTCCAGGCCGCCCACCGGTTACCCGCACCTCCCGCCGCCACCGCCGCCGCCGAGGACGGCCAGGTGCCGCCCCTCCCCGCCGAGCTGACGAGCGTCGGGCGCATCCCCGGGCTCCGGCCGCGCCGCCGCCCCCGCGACGGGGGCGAGGTCCCCGGCGCCGACGTGGACCTGGTGGACGCCCTCGACCCGCTGACCTGGCGGACGGTGGCCGCCTGGCTGCGGGAGAAGCCGTCCGCCGCCACCCGCCAGGTGGCCCTGCAGGTGCTGGCGTCGTTCCTGCGCTGGCTGCACCGGGCGGAGCCGGCGGTCGAGCTGCTGGCCGTCACGGGCGCGCACCTGGAGGCGTTCTGTGAGGCCGCGCGCACCGGCGCCGCCACCCCCACTCCTGGCAGGCCGCTGACCAGCAAGACGGTGAGCAGGAAACGCGCCGCCCTGCTGTCGTTCTACTCCTTCGCCTGGCGCTGCGGCGTCGTCCGGCACAACCAGGTGCCCGGCCCGAAGGCGGGCCGGCCGCGCCGCCCGTCCGACGGGCGGACGCTGACCGCCGAGGAGCGGCGGCTCCTGCGCACGGGCGTGGCCCGCCTGGCCGCCGACGGCCGCACCGCGGAGGCCGCGGCCGTCGCGCTGCTGGAGCTGACGGGCGCGGCGGTGGAGGCGCTGGCCGGGCTGACCCGCCAGGACGTCCGCGGCGTGCCCGACGGCGCGGTCAGCCAGCCCGTCGTCGTCACCGTGAACCACGGCCGCGACGAGGTCACCGCCTTCCTGGTCACCCCGCTGGCCCGCCCGCTGCTCCGCGTCCTGTGCGCCAGCCGCCCGCCCGGCGAGCCGCTGATCCGCCGTCCGGACGGCCGCGCCCTGGACACGGCCTGGCTGACCGCCGCCCTCGTGGACGCCGCCCTCGCCGGTGGCGTCCCGGAGCGGCGGGCCCGCTGCCTGACCCCCGCCATGCTCCGCGCGACGAACGTCACCGACCTCCTCAACGACCAGGGCTCCTTCCCGCCCCCGTCCACGCTGGGCTGAGCCCGCCCGCCGCCCGCCGTCCGCCCCCGCCGGTCGAGCGGGCGGGCGGCGAGTGACGGGCGGGCCGGGAACTGTCGGTGGGGCCGGGTAGGGTTTCGGCCCATGGATCGGGAACTCACCCTCATGGTCGTCCACGCCCACCCCGACGACGAGTGCCTCAGCACCGGCGGCGTCCTGGCCCGCTATGCCGAGGAGGGCATCCGCACCGTCCTGGTCACCTGCACCAACGGCGAGCAGGGCGACGACCAGGGCGGCGTCAAGCCTGGCGAGGAGGGTCACGACGACGCGGCGGTGGCCGAGCGCCGCCTGGCCGAGCTGCGCGAGTCGGTCGCCCACCTGGGCGTCGATCACCTGGAGCTGCTCGGCTACCGCGACTCGGGCATGGACGGCTGGCCGGGCAACGGCCATCCCGACGCGTTCGCCAACGTCCCGGTGGAGGCGGCGGCGGGCAGGCTGGCCGAGCTGATGGAGCGCTACCGTCCCCAGGTCGTGGTGACCTACGACGAGACGGGCGGCGGCGGTTACGGCCACCCCGATCACGTGCAGACGCACCGCGTCACCGCCGCGGCGGTGGAGGCGACCGGCATTCCCGACAAGTTCTACTACACGGCCATCCCGAGGTCGTCGATCACGCGGATGTTCGAGCTGATGCGCGACAGCGGGGTGGATCTCGGCGGTTTCGAGCCCTCCGACGACTTCGGCACCCCCGACGAGCGCGTCACGACGATCGTCGACGTCGCCGCCTACACCGAGCGCAAGCTCAAGGCGCTGCGGGCGCACGAGAGCCAGGGCGACAACATCTTCCTGCTGCGCATGCCGGAGGAGGCCCAGCAGCAGGCGTTCTCGCACGAGGCGTTCGAGCGGGTGCTGTCCAGGGTGCCGACGGCCGCCCACGAGGACGACCTGTTCGCGGGCCTGCGCGAGGGCAGATGATCACCGTCCTGGGCGAGTGCGTCGCCGACGCCTTCGCCACCCGCCCCGCCGCGACCTCGGACGAAGGCGGGAGCGGGGGCGCGGCCGGGAGCGGGGGCGCGGCCGGGAGCGGGGGCGCGGGCGGGAACGGGGGCGCGGGGTTGGGGCTTCGGGTGCTGCCGGGCGGCGGGCCCGCGAACACGGCCGTGGCGCTGGCCCGGCTCGGCACCCCGGCCCGCTTCCTCGGCCGCCTCTCCCGGGACGTCTTCGGCGGCCTCTTCCGCGAGCACCTGGCGTCCTCGGGCGTTGACCTGTCGGCGTGCGCCGAGGCCGACGAGCCGAGCACCCTCGCCGTGGCCGCCCTGGACTCCGCCGGCCGGGCCGAGTACACCTTCTACGCCGAGGGCACCGCCGACTGGCAGTGGCACCCCGGCGAGCTGACCCCTGCCCGCCTCGGCCCGGCCGCCTGCCTGCACACCGGCTCGCTCGCGCTGGTCAAGGAGCCGGGCCGCGCGCTGGTCGAGGAGTTCGCGCGGGCCGCGTCGGGCGGGGCGACGATCTCGGTCGATCCCAACGTCCGGCCCAGCCTCGCCACGAGGCAGGACTACCAGGTGGAGCGGTGGTGCGAGTGGGCCGACATCCTCAAGCTCAGCGACGACGACCTGGAGTTCCTGCTGCCGGGCGTGCCGCCGGAACGCGCCTGCGACCTCTGGCACGACGCCGGAGCCCGGCTCGTCGTGGTCACCCGGGGGGCGGCGGGGGCCCTGGTCTCGCTGGACGGGCGGCGCACCGCCGTGCCGGCACCGCGGGTCGAGGTCGTGGACACGGTCGGGGCGGGCGACTCCTTCACCGCCGGGCTCCTGCACGGCCTGCACGCGGGCGGCCACCTGGGCGGGCGCCTGGACGGCCTGGACCTGGCGGCGGCGGCCGAGGCGGCGGCGTTCGCGACCCGCGTCTCGGCCCTGACCTGCTCGGTCCCGGGCGCCGACCCCCCGTGGCCCGCCCAGCTCGCCCCGTCCGGCTGAGCACCCGGCTCCCCTCCCCCGGCGGGAGGGGCGGAGCTGTTTGTGGGGGGATCGCCCGGGTACGGCGGGTCAGTGGACAAGACCGAGTGCGAGCATCCAGGGGGTTGAGATGGCGGAATTCGAAGCGACTCGTGGCATGCCGGCCGAGAGCGGGCTCGTGTACGGCGTCGCCTCCGACGTCGCCGTGATGGATCGCTGGCTGCCGCGAGGGCTGCACGTCTCCGGCTCCGGCCCCAACACGGTGGAGGCGGAGGGCGACCTGGTGCCCGGCGAGGGCGCCCACGAGGGGCTGTTCCGCGCGCAGGAGGACCAGCTCCGGGTGGAGTGGGGCGGGCGCGACCACCCCGACTACGCCGGCTGGCTCCAGGTCTTCGACTCGGCCGACGGCAGGAGCGAGGTCACCGTCCACATCTCCCTGCTGGACGAGCCCGGCTCGGGCGCGCGGGCCGACGAGGTGCGCGAGCTGCTCGACCTCTCGCTCGACCGCCTGGCCGACGAGGTGAGCCGGCGCGTCGACGGCTCCGCCTGACCCGGCGCCGGACGGCCCGGCGGTCCGGTACGGTCGTGCGGTGCTCACCGGATCACCCGACACCGTGCTGATCGTCGTCCGGGGCAACTCGGGCTCGGGCAAGTCGAGCGTGGCGCGGGCCGCGCGGGAGGCGTACGGCCGCCGCGGCCTGGCCCTGATCTCCCAGGACGTGGTCCGCCGCGACATCCTGCGCGAGCTGGACCGGCCGGGCGGCGTGAACATCGGCCTGCTGGACGTGATGTGCCGCCACACCCTGGACGCCGGCCACCACGTGATCCTGGAGGGCATCCTGGCCGCGAGCCGCTACGGCGAGATGCTGCGGGCGCTGTGCCGCGACCACCGGGGCACCACCCGCTGCTTCTACCTGGACGTCTCGTGGGAGGAGACGGTGCGGCGGCACGGCACCCGGCCGCAGCGCGAGCGGTTCGGGCCGGAGGACATGCGCCAGTGGTACGTCCCGCGCGACCTGCTCCCCGGGGTCGCGGAGACGGTCGTGCCGGAGACCGGCACGCTGGAGGAGACCGTACGCCTGGTCCTGGGCCACTCCGGCCTCGCGGCCGCCGGCGACAGGGCCACTGAGGGCACCACCGGCACGGCGTGAGGGGGCCGGGGGCCGCGCGGGCCTGGCGTTTTCCGTACTCGCCGGATTATTACCGATCTTCACTCCATTCTTGCAAACGATCGAATTTAGCCTGATTAAAGGGCATCGCAAGGTTTCGCGTTCAGCGTTCCATCATGCGACGCTCATTCAATGTCATTTCCGCCGTCATCGCGTGCCTGATCGCGATGACCGGCGTCACCGGCGCGGCGAGGGCGGCCACCACCGCCTCCGCGTCCCCTTATGACGGTCAGCGGCTTTCCTGGTCGTCGTGCGGTGGTGGATTCCAGTGCGCCGCCTTGCGGGTTCCCCTCGACTATTCGAAGCCGCGTGGCAAGCAGATCAAGATCGCGCTTATTCGGTTGCCCGCCACCGGCAGGAAGATCGGCTCGGTGGTGCTGAACTTCGGCGGTCCCGGCGCCTCCGGGCTGGACCAGCTCCGGGCCAACCCGGCGATCGTCTCGCCGGCTCTGCGGCGGCGCTTCGACGTGGTGTCGTTCGACCCGCGCGGGGTGGGCCGCTCGGCGCCGGTGCGCTGCCTGGGCACGCTCGGCATGGACGCCTACCTGGCCGCCGACAACACCCCCGACGACAAGCGCGAGGTGGCCTCGGCCAAGCAGTGGAGCAAGGCGCTGGCCCGCTCCTGCGCCGCCAACTCCGGCAAGGACCTGCTGCGGCACGTCGGCACCGCCGAGGCCGCCCGCGACCTGGACGTGATGCGCTCGGCGCTGGGCGACGCCCGCCTGACGTACCTGGGCTGGTCGTACGGCACCTACCTCGGCGCCCGCTACGCCGACCTGTTCCCGCGCCGGATCCGGGCCATGGTGCTGGACGGCGCCGAGGACCCCCGGCAGACGCAGTCGGAGTTCGCGCGCTCGCAGGCCCAGGGCTTCGAGACGGCGATGAACGCGTTCCTGCGCGACTGCTTCAAGCGCGCGGACTGCCCCTTCACCGAGCACACGCTGCCCGCGGCGCACAAGCGGATCCGAGCCCTGCTGCGCCGGGCCGACCGCGCCCCGCTGCGCAACACGATGGACGGCCGGCAGGTGACCGAGGCCATCGCGGACACCGGCATCACGGCCGCGCTGTACTCGACGCAGCTCTGGAAGTTCCTGCGCGGGGCGCTGGCCACCGCGTTCCGTGGCGACGGCACGAACCTGCTGGCCCTGTCCGACTACTACAACCAGCGCCGGCCGGACGGCACCTACAGCAACATGGCGATGGCGCACCTGGCCATCACCTGCGTCGACCACCCCGAGGCGGCCTGCCCGCACTGGCCGGTCAAGGGCAGGAGGTTCACCAGGAAGATCACCGCCGCGGGCTCGCCGCCGATCGTGGTGGTGGGCACCACCCGCGACCCGGCCACCCCGTACGCGCTGGCCAGGTCGCTGGCGGCGCAGCTCCAGCACGGCGTGCTGCTGACCAAGGACGGCGACGGCCACACCGCCTACGGCGGCGGCTCGTCCTGCGTGGAGCGCCAGGTGGACCGCTATCTCATCACGGCCAGGGCGCCCGCGCGCCGCGCCTGCCACGCTTCTCCCAAGACCTGACACCGCCGGTCCCTCCCCCTGGTGAGGGAGTGGTCAACCCCGGCCGCGCCTGCGCGGCCGGGGTCGCGGCGTGGGCGAGATTGGGCGGACGAGACCGGAATGCCCGCCCCCGCCCGAGGAGCCCATGGAGTCGCTGCTGATCCTGCACGCGGTGGCGGCGGCGTGCGCGCCCTGGCTGGCGCGCCGTCTGGGCGGCCGCCGCGCCCTGCCCGTGCTGGCGCTGGCGCCGGCGGCCGGGCTCGGCTGGGCGGTGTGGCTGGGCGTGACCGGGCAGGTGCCCGCGGCCTGGCTCACCCGGTGGGCGCCGGAGCTGGGGCTGGCGCTGGCCTTCCGGGTGGACGCGCTGTCGCTGCTGATGGCGGCCCTGGTCACCGGGGTCGGGGTGCTGGTGCTGGTCTACAGCGCCCGCTACTTCTCCCGGGACGAGAGCGGGCTCGGCCGCTACGGCGGCGTCATGGTGGCCTTCGCGGGCTCGATGCTGGGCCTGGTGACGGCCGACGACCTGCTCCTGCTGTACGTCTTCTGGGAGCTGACCACCGTCTTCTCGTACCTGCTCATCGGGCACGACCCGGAGAGCCGGGCCAGCCGGCAGTCGGCGATGAAGGCGCTGACGGTCACCGCGTTCGGCGGCCTGGCGATGCTGGCCGGGTTCGTGCTGGCGGGGCAGGCGGCGGGCACGTACCGGATCTCGGGGATCGGGCCGGGCGACCTCGGCTCGGCCGCGGTCGCGCTGATCCTGGCGGGCGCCCTGGCGAAGTCGGCGGTCCTGCCGTTCAGCACGTGGCTGCCCGCGGCCATGGCGGCGCCGACGCCGGTGTCGGCGTACCTGCACGCGGCGGCGATGGTGAAGGCGGGCGTCTACCTGGTGGCCAGGCTGGGGCCGGCGGCCGGGGACCTGGCGCTGTGGCGGGCGCTGGCGGTGCCGCTGGGCCTGCTGACGATGGTGCTGGGCGGCTGGCGGGCGCTGCGCGAGACGGACCTGAAGCGGCTGCTGGCCTACGGCACGGTCAGCCAGCTCGGCTTCCTGACGGCGCTGTTCGGCTCGGGCACGCGCGGCGCGGCGCTGGCGGGCGCCGGCATGCTGCTGGCGCACGCGTTGTTCAAGGCTGCGCTGTTCCTGCTGGTGGGGGTGGTCGATCACGCGGCGGGCACCAGGGACCTGCGGGAGCTGAGCGGCCTGGGGCGGGCGATGCCGTGGGCGTGCGGGGCGGCGGTGCTGGCCGGGGCGTCGATGGCGGGGGTGCCGCCGCTGGCGGGGTTCGTCGGCAAGGAGGCGGCGCTGGAGGCGCTGCGCGGCAGCCCGCTCGCGCTGGCGGGGGTGGTGGCGGGGTCGGCGCTGACGGCGGCGTACACGCTGCGGTTCCTGTGGGGGGCCTTCGCCGCGAAGCCGGGCGTCGCGCCGCGGGAGACGCACCGGACGCCGGCGGCGATGGCCGTGCCCGTGGTGCTGCTGGCGGTGCTGGGGCTGGTCCTGGTGCCGTTCTCGTCCTGGTACGGCCACGTGATGGAGGCCGGCTACGCGGATGCCCTGCGCGACCCGGGGCGCCCGGCCCACCTGGCGGTGTGGGGCGGGTTCGGCCTGCCGCTGCTGCTGTCGGCGGTGGCGCTGGCGGGCGGCGCGGCGCTGTTCCTGGCCAGGGAGCCGGTGGCCCGGCTGGGGGCGGCGCTGCACGTGCTGGACTCCGGGCAGGTCTACTGGTCGCTGATCCGCCGCCTGGACCGGATGGCGATCCAGGTGACCGGCATGGTCCAGCGCGGCTCGGTGCCCGACTACCTGCTGCTGACGCTGGTGGCCACGGTCGGCGTCGGCCTGTTCTCGATCGCCTACGGCGGCCCGCCCCGGCTGGAGGGGCCGGTGGTGTGGTGGGAGCGGCCGGAGCAGCCGGTGGTGGCCGTGCTGATGGTGGCGGCGGCGGTGGTGGCGCTGTTCGCCCGCGCGTACGTCTTCCTGGCCCTCGCGGTGGGCCTCACCGGGTACGGCACGGCGCTGCTGTTCCTCGCGCACGGCTCGCCGGACCTGGCGCTCACCCAGTTCCTGGCCGAGACGCTGAGCCTGGTGGTCTTCGCGCTGGTGCTGCGGCGGCTGCCGGTCGAGCCGGTCAAGGGGCGGCTGCCGATGCCGCTGCGCGCCGGGCTCGGCCTGGCCGTGGGCGTGGTGGCGACCGGCGCGGGCATGGTGGCGATGAGCGCCCGCGACGCCGCGCCGGTGGGCGGGCTCATGGAGGCCGCGGCGCGGCAGGCGGGCACCCGCAACATCGTCAGCGCCCTCATCGTGGACATCCGCGCCTGGGACACGATGGGCGAGAGCACGGTGCTGGTGGTGCTGACGCTGGGCGTGACGAGCCTGGTGTTCCTGCGGCGCCGGTCGTACCGGATCGAGCGGGGCGAGCCGGCGCCGGCCGGGCGCACGCACTGGCTGGCCTCGACGCTGCCGCGCGGGCAGCGGGTGATCGCGTTCGAGGTGGCGGCCCGGCTGACGTTCCACACGGTGCTGGCGCTGTCGGTGTTCCTGCTGTTCGTGGGGCACAGCGGGGTGGGCGGCGGGTTCGCGGGCGGCATCGTGGCCGGGCTGGCGATCACCGTGCGCTACCTGGCGGGCGGCCGCAACGAGCTGGCCGTGGCGGTGCCGGTGCACGCGGGCGTGCTCATGGGCGTCGGGCTGACGCTGTCCACGGCGACCGCGCTGGCCGGGCTGCTGTTCGGGCGGGCCGCGCTGGACATGCTCGCCACCGACGTGGCGGTGCCGCTGGCCGGGCACCTGCACCTGTCCACGGGGCTGCTGTTCGACACCGGCGTGTACGTGTCCGTGGTCGGCATGGTGCAGGACGTGCTGCGCGGCCTCGGCGCGGAGCTGGACCGGCAGATCGACGCCGGGGAGGGCCCGTGACCCCGCCGCTGGTGCCCTTCGCCGCCTGCTGCGCGCTGCTCGCGGCCGGGGTGACGCTGCTGCTGGAGCGGAGCCTGGTGCGCGTCCTGGCCGGGGTGATCATGCTGGGCAACGGGGTGAACCTGCTCATCGTGACCGCCGGGGGCAACGCGGGCCGGCCGCCGTTCGTGGGCACGCCGGGCATGGCCGACCCGTTGCCGCAGGCCATGGTGCTGACCGCGATCGTCATCACGCTGGGCGTGACGGCGTTCCTGCTGGCCCTGGTGCACCGCTCGTGGCAGCTCGGCGGCAGCGACGAGGTGCAGGACGACACCGAGGACCGGCGGGTGCGGCTGCGCGCGCGGCGCGGCGAGCTGAGCCAGGCCGTGCGCCGCCGCCGCGACGCCTACCGGCGGCTGGTCGCCGAGCAGCGGGCCGAGCTGGCCCGGCTGGAGGCCGAGCAGGCCGAGCGGGAGCGGCTGGAGGAGGCGGACCTGGAGCGGCGCATCGCCCGCGTGCACGTCGAGCTGGAGCAGTGGACGCGCGAGCTGCACCAGCAGGGCGTCACCGACGAGGAGCTGCAACGCAGCCTGGAGGAGGTGGGCCAGCGCGAGGAGCCGGCCGCCGTGGACAACGTGCTGCGCATCGAGGAGCTGCGGGAGGAGCACGAGCGGCGCCGCGCGGCGCAGGCGGCCGGCGAGCGGGAGCTGCTCAGGACGCTCAAGGCGCGGCAGCGGGAGGCGCGGCGCGAGATGCGGGCCGCCATCCGCCGGGAGCTGGAGCGGCAGGCGCTGGCGCAGGACCCGGAGCTGGAGGGTGAGGAGTCGTGACGCGTGGCCTGCTGGAGGGTGAGGAGTCGTGACGCGTGGCCTGCTGGAGGGGCTGGTGTGCGTGCCCGTGCTGCTGCCGCTGCTGGCGGCCGGGGTGAAGCTGGCCATCGCCGGGCGGCTGCGGGGGCTGCAGTCGATGATCAGCATCGGCACGATGAGCGTGTCGCTGGCGGTGTCGGCGCTGCTGCTGGTGGCGGCCGACACGGGCGGGCCGCTGGTGACCGGGCTGGGCGGCTGGTCCTCGCCGGTCGGGATCTGCCTGGTGGCCGACCGGCTCTCCACGCTGGTGCTCCTGGTGTCGTCGGCGGTGACGTTGTGCGTGATGGTGTACTCGGTCGCCAGCGCCTACGACGAGCAGGAGCACGACGCGCCGATGGCGATCTTCCATCCGGCGTTCCTGGTGATGGTGGCGGGGGTGGCCGACGCGTTCCTGTCGGGCGACCTGTTCAACCTGTTCGTGGCGTTCGAGCTGCTGCTGAGCGGCTCGTACGTGCTGCTGACCTTCGGCGGCACGGAGGCCAGGATCCGGGCCGGGGCGACGTACACGCTGATGGCGCTGGCCTCGTCGATGTTGTTCCTCATCGCGCTGGCGATCACGTACGCGGCGACGGGCACCCTGTCGCTGGCCCAGCTCGCCGAGCGCTTCGCCACGCTGCCCCCGCAGGTGAGGATGCTGGTGGAGCTGACGCTGCTGCTGGTGTTCGCGATCAAGGCGGCGCTGTTCCCGGTGTCGGCGTGGCTGCCCGACTCCTACCCGACCGCGCCCGCCCCGGCCACGGCGGTCTTCGCCGGGCTGCTCACCAAGGTCGGCGTGTACGCGATCATCCGGCTGGAGGCGCTGCTGTTCCCCGGCGGGCCGGTCTCGACGCTGCTGATGTGGGTGGCGATGGCCACGATGCTGACCGGCGTGCTGGGCGCGGTGGCGCAGAGCGACATCAAACGCATGCTCTCCTTCACCCTGGTGAGCCACATCGGGTACATGGTCTTCGGGGTGGCGCTGTCCACGGTGGCCGGCATGGCCGGCGCGATCTTCTACGTGGTGCACCACATCACCGTGCAGACCAGCCTGTTCCTGGTCACGGGGCTCATCGAGCGGCGGACCGGGACGACGTCGGTGTCCCGGCTGGGCGGGCTGATGCGCACGGCGCCGCTGATCGCCGTGCTGTTCTTCGTCCCGGCGATGAACCTGTCCGGCATCCCGCCGATGTCGGGCTTCCTCGGCAAGCTGATGCTGGTGCAGGCGGGGCTGGCGCTCGGCGGGCCGCTGCCGGTCGCGCTCGTCGCGGCCGGGCTGCTGACGAGCCTGCTCACCCTGTACGCCGTCGCCAGGACCTGGGGCAAGGCGTTCTGGCGGGCGCCGAGGGAGGCGCGGGCGGGCACGGTGGTGGAGAGCGAGGAGGACACCGGCGAGGAGCCGACCGTCACCACGCCCGCGCTGCCGCTGGTGCTGTCGGCGCCGGTGGCCGCGCTGGTGGCGCTGGGGCTGGCGTTCACGCTGCTGGCCGGGCCGCTGTCGGCGCTGACCCGGCGCACGGCCGGGGAGCTGATGGCGCGCGAGCCGTACATCGCGGCGGTGCTGGGCGGGCGGCGGTGACCGGGCGGCGCACCGGGCGACCGGCCAGGGGGCCGGCCGGGCGGCTGCTGGCTCCGAGCGTGCTGGGCCGCCGGGTGCCGCTGCCGCTGGTGGCCTGGCTGGCGCTGGTGTGGGTGACGTTGTGGGGCGAGGTGTCGCCGGGCAACGTGCTGGGCGGGGTGGCGGCGGGGGCCGTGGTGACGTGGCTGCTGCCGCTGCCCGTGCTCGATCCCGGCATCAGGGTCCGTCCCCTGGCGCTGGTGCGCTTCCTGCTGACGTTCGCCTGGGACATGGCCAGCTCGACGGCGCGGGTGGTGTTCTACGTGTTCCGGCCGGGGCCGCCGCCGGTGCGGCTGGTGCGGGTGCGGCTGCGTACCTCGTCGGAGGCCATGACGGTGCTGGTCATGACGGCGCTGTCCAACGTGCCCGGCAGCCTCGTCGTGGAGGTGTACTTCCCCGAGCGGTGCCTGATGCTGCACGTCCTCGGCGTGTCCGGGGACGCGGAGGACGTGGCGGCGGCGGTGCGGGCCGACGTGGCCGCGATGGAGTCGCGCGTGGTGGCCGCCTTCGGCACCCGCGCCGACCGGGAGGAGCTGGACCGGGGATGACGCCGGTGTACGCGCTGACGCTGGCGCTGCTCGGGGTGGCGGCCGCGCTGGCCCTGTACCGGGCCGCGCGCGGCCCGTCGATGCTGGACCGGGCGGTGTCGCTGGACGTGATGACGTCGCTGGCGATGTGCGGCGTGGGGACGTTCGCGGTGGTCAGGGACGACTACTCGGACCTGCCGATCCTGCTGGTGCTGTCGCTGCTGGGGTTCGTCGGGTCGGTGTCGCTGGCCCGCTTCTTCGCCGGCCGCTCCCCGCGGGGGCCGCGTTGAGCGCGCTCGACCCGGCGGCCGGGGCCTGCCTGCTGCTGGGCGCGGGGCTGGCGCTGTCGGCGGGCGCCGGGCTGGTCAAGTTCCGCCGCACGCTGGAGCGCATGCACGCCGGCACCAAACCCCAGGTGGCCGGCGTGCTGCTGGTGCTGCTGGCCATGTGGCTGCACCGGCCCACCTGGCGCAACGCCGGGCCGCTCGCGCTGGTCGCGGCCTCGCAGGTGATCACCGTGGCGGTGGCGGCCTACATGGTGGCGCGGGCCGCCTACGCGCGCGACCCGTCCCGCGACCCTTCCTCCGGCAGCGAGGACGAGGACGACGGGACGGCGCTGCCTCCGGAGGCGGACCCCGGCCCCGACCCCGACCCCGAGGAACCGGACGGGCCCTGATCGTCGCCGTTGGCGCGGCTGAGCGCCGCCTGGCCGAACCACGTCCACAGAGCCAGCACGGCGATCACCGCGGCGGTGGGCCAGCCCACCGAGGGGCCGAACAGGTAGTCGACCACCAGCCCGGTGGCCGCCGTCATCGACACCACCAGGGCCAGCGCGCCCAGAATGCCGTAGAAGTTCGAGCGGTGGACCAGCGTCTCCTTGTGGCCCTGCCGGAACAGCACCCGGTGCTGCGCCGTGGGCGCGATGTAGCAGATCGAGGCCACCGCGGCGCCGACCAGTGCCACGTAGAACAACCACCGGTCGGGCAGGTCCAGCTTGCCGAAACCGTTCGAGAACGGCACGGTCAGCAGGAACGCGAACAACACCTGCACACCCGTGACCGCGACTCGCGCTCCTTGCAGCAGCTCCACGAAATTGCGGTCCGCCCGCTCCTGCTCCGACTCCCGGCTCACTCGCCCTCCCATGAACACGACATGAAGAGGGCTCTACTGCCACGTAAAGAAAGCTCAAAACCTCGCCATGAGGATCTTGGGCGGAGTGATCGGCAGCTCGCGGACGCGGTGGCCGGTGGCGTGGTGGACGGCGTTGCCGATCGCGGCCGCGGTGCCCACGATGCCGATCTCGCCGATGCCCTTGGCGCCCATCGGGTTGAGGCGTTCGTCGTGCTCCTCCAGCCAGACCGCCTCGACGTCCGGCACGTCGGCGCAGACCGGGACGTGGTACTGCGCGAGGTCGCGGCGCAGGAAGCCGCCGAACTCCTCGTCGGTCAGCGTCTCCTCCATCAGCGCCATGCCGAGGCCCATCGTCATGCCGCCGATGAGCTGGGAGCGGGCGAGCTTGGCGTCCACGATCCGGCCCGCGGCGAACACGCCGAGCAGCCGCGGCACGCGTACCTCGCCGGTCACGGAGCTGACCCGCACCTCGGCGAACTGCGCGCCGAACGCCTGCCGGGTCAGCCGGGAGTCCTGCCTGATCTCCTCGGTGGTGTCGGCGCGGCCCTCCCGGCCGTCCTTCTTCAGCTCCTCGCAGGCGCGGACGACGGCCGAGCCCCAGGAGGCGGTGCCCATCGAGCCGCCGGCGACCGGGGCGTCCGGCAGGTCGCTGTCGCCGATCTCGACGTGCACCCGGTCGGGGGCGACGCCGAGCGTCTCGGCGGCGATCCTGGTCAGCGCGGTACGCGCGCCGGTGCCGATGTCGGCCGCGGCCACCTGGACGAGGAAACCCCCGTCGAGCACCCGCGCCACGGCCTTGCACGGCCGCCGCTTGGCCGGGTAGGTGGAGGCGGCGACCCCCGTCCCGACCAGCCACTCCCCCTCGCGCCGGACGCCGGGCCGCGGGTCGCGCCGGTCCCAGCCGAAGCGGCGGGCCCCCTCGCGCAGGCAGGCGACCAGGTTGCGGGAGCTGAACGGCAGGCCGGTGTCCGGGTCCACCTCGGGCTCGTTGCGCACCCGCAGCTCGATCGGGTCGATGCCGGCGGCGCAGGCCAGCTCGTCCATGGCCGACTCCAGGGCGTACATGCCGGGGCAGTCGCCCGGGGCGCGCATCCACGACGGGGTGGCCACGTCCAGCCGGACCAGGCGGTGCGCGGTGCGCAGGGCGGGCGCGGCGTACATGACGCGGGTCGGGGTGGCGGTCTGCTCGGCGAACTCCTTCAGCGTGGAGCTCTGGCTGAGGGCCACGTGCTCCAGCGCGGTCAGCCGCCCCTCGCCGTCGGCGCCGAGGCGCAGCCGCTGGATCGTGGGCGTGCGGTAGCCGGTCACGTCGAACATCTGCTGCCTGGTCAGCGCCACCTTGACCGGGCGGCCGACGGCCCTGGCGGCGAGGGCGGCCAGCACCGCCTGCGGCCGGGTCGTGCCCTTGGAGCCGAAACCGCCGCCGACGTGCCGGGAGACCACCCGGACCCGGCCGGGCGGCAGGCCCAGCGTCTTGGCGATCATGTCGCGGTCGGTGGTGGCGCCCTGCGTGGAGTCGTAGACCAGCAGCCTGCCCTCGGCGTCCCACAGGGCCAGCGAGGCGTGCGGCTCCATCGCGTTGTTGTGCAGGACCGGCGTCGTGTACGTCACGTCCACGGTGGTCACGGCCTCGGCCAGCCCCGCCTCCACGTCGCCCTGCCCGGTGTCGGCCGGCAGGTTGGGGTTGACCACCTCCGGCCGGTACAGGCCCGGGTGGTCGGCGCGCAGGCTGACGTCGTGGTCGGCGGGCTCGTACTCGACGCGGACGGCGTCGGCGGCGGCGCGGGCCTCGTCGTAGGTGCCGGCGACGGCGGCGGCGACGAGCTGGCCGCGGTAGGCGACCTCGCGGCGCTGGAACAGGGCCAGCTCGGCGTCGGCGTCCTCGGCCAGCTCGGGCGGGTCGGCGACGGAGAGCACGGCGAGCACGCCGGGCATGGCCAGGGCGTCGCTCGCGTCCACCCGGGCGACGCGGCCCCTGGCGATGAGCGACTGGACGGGATAGGCGTACACGACGCCCTCGATCGGGTACTCGGCGGCGTACGTGGCCAGCCCGGTGACCTTGACGTGGCCTTCGACGCGGTTCACGGTGCCAGCTCCTCCAGCGTGCGCACGATCAGGTTGCGGGCCAGCGGGACCTTGTAGGCGTTGCGCGGCAGCGGGCCGGCCTGCTCCAGCTCGGCCTCGGCGGCGGCCAGGAACGCCGCGCCGGTCGCCGGGCCGCCGATCAGCGCCCGCTCGGCCCGCCCGGCCCGCCAGGGCGCGTGCGCGACGCCGCCGAGCGCGATGCGGCAGCCGGTCACCGTGCCGTCGGCGCCGACGTCGAGCACGGCCGCCACCGACACCAGCGCGAAGGCGAACGAGGCGCGCTCGCGTACCTTGCGGTAGGCGGAGGCGCCGGGCGGCGGCGGGGGCAGCTCGACCGCGGTGATCAGGTCGCCGGGCTCCAGCACGGTGTCGCGCTCGGGCGCGTCGCCGGGCAGGCGGTGCAGGCCGGGCATGGGGACGACGCGGTCGCCGCCGGGCCCGGTGACGTGCACCTCGGCGTCCAGCGCGGCCAGCGCGACCGCCATGTCGGACGGGTGCGTGGCCACGCAGGCGCCGGAGTGGCCGAGCACCGCGAGGTTGGTGTGGTCGCCCTCGATGGCGGGGCAGCCGGAGCCGGGGCGGCGCTTGTTGCACGGCCGGCTCACGTCCTGGAAGTAGGGGCAGCGGGTGCGCTGCAGCAGGTTGCCGGCCACGGTGGCCATGTTGCGGATCTGGCCGGAGGCGCCGGCCAGCACGGCGCGGGCCAGCATCGGGTAGCGGGCGCGCACCAGCGGGTGGGCGGCCAGGTCGGTGTTGCGGACCGCGGCGCCGACGCGCAGCCGGCCGCGGACCTCCTGGATCGCGTCCAGCGGCAGCCGGCTGACGTCCACCAGGCGATCGGGACGGGCCACGCCCAGGCGCATGAGATCGACGAGGTTGGTGCCGCCGCCTAGATACATGGTGCCGGGCCGATAGTCGCGCACCGCGTCGGCGGCGCTGGCGGCGCGGGTGTAGTCGAAGGGCCTCATCGGGCGACCTCGGAAATGGCGCTGACGATGTTGACGTAGGCGCCACAGCGGCACAGGTTGCCGCTCATGCGTTCCCTGATCTCCTCGGGGGTGAGCGCGGGGTCCGCCATGAGGTCCCCGGTGACGGCGCTCGGGCCGGGCTCGCCCAGCATGCCGGCCGCCGAGCAGAGCTGGCCGGGGGTGCAGTAGCCGCACTGGAAGGCGTCGTGCTCGATGAAGGCGGCCTGGAGGGGGTGCAGCTCCTCGCCGTCCGCCAGGCCCTCGACGGTGGTGACGGCGCGGCCGTCCATCGCGACCGCCAGCGCCAGGCAGGCGTTGGCCCGCCGCCCGTCGACGAGCACCGTGCAGGAGCCGCACTGCCCGTGGTCGCAGCCCTTCTTCGAGCCGGTCAGGCCCAGCCGCTCGCGCAGGAGGTCGAGCAGCGACGTGCGGGGGTCCACGTCGATCGTGTGCGGCCTGCCGTTCACCTGAAGGGTGATGTCCATAGGCGCACGCCTACCCGCGTTGATCGCGGGGCAACCTCCGAGGCCCGTAATGTCCGTCCCGGAGCGTCCGTTTTGCGGGGGCGGGGACGGGTAGCCGGGACGCATGGGGCTGGCGTTCGGCGAACAGGCGGCGGAATCGGCGGCGGAGTCGGCGGCGGTGCTCACCGTCAACGCAGGCTCGTCCAGCCTGCGTCTGGATCTGGTGCAGGGCGGCTGCGTGCTGGACAGCGCGCACGCCGAGCGGGCCGTGGACCCGTCCTCGGCGCGGGAGGAGCTGGCGCGTTTCCTCGGCGGGCACTTCGACCGGGACGTCCGTGCGGTGGCGCACCGGCTGGTGCACGGCGGCGAGGTGGTACGCGCCCCGGCGGTGGCCGACGACGAGACGGTGGCCGCGCTGCGCGGCGTGACGAGCCTGGCGCCGCTGCACCTGCCGCCGGCGCTGGCGCTGCTGGAGGCCGCCAGAGAGCAGCTTCCCGCGGTGCCGCACGTGTTGTGCCCCGACACCGCCTTCCACGCCGGGCTGCCCGAGGAGGCGGCGGTGTACCCGTTGCCGCGCGAGTGGCGCGAGCGGCACGGCCTGCGCCGCTACGGCTTCCACGGCCTGTCCTACGGCTGGGCCGCCGACCGCGCGGCCGAGCTGCTGGGACGGCCCCTGGCGGAGCTGGAGCTGCTGGTGACGCACCTGGGCGGCGGCTGCTCGGTGTGCGCGCTGTCGGGCGGGCGCAGCGTGGACACCTCGATGGGGTTCACGCCGCTGGAGGGCATGCCCATGAGCAAGCGCTCGGGCAGCGTGGATCCGGGGATGCTCGTGTGGCTGCTGAGCGAGGGCGGCCTGAGCGTCGCCGAGCTGGGCGAGGGGCTGGAACGGCACTCCGGGCTGCTGGGCCTGTCGGGAACCTCCGGCGACACCCGCGAGCTGGTCGCCGCCGAGCGGGCGGGCGACGAGGACGCCGGGCTGGCGCTGCGCGTGTTCGCCCACCGGGTGGCGCGGGAGATCGCCGCGGCGGCCACGTCGCTGCCGCGGATCGACGCGCTGGTGTTCACCGGGGAGATCGGCTGGGACCAGCCCGAGGTGCGCGAGGCGGTCTGCCGGCGGCTCGGCCTGCTCGGCGTCGAGCCGCCGGCGCGGGACGGGCGCGGCGACGACGGGCCGGTCAGCGCGGACGGGGCCGCCGTCCCCGTCCTGGTCGTCCAGGTGCGCGAGGAGCTGCAGCTCGCCCGCGAATGCCTGCGCGTGCTCGGCGAGGAGGACTCGTGACCGGGCCGGGGACGCGCCCGGGCGCCGGATGACCCGCCCCGCCCTCCTGGAGCGCCCCGCGGCCTGCCCGTTCGCCGGGGTTTGTCGGTGCGGGATGGTTTGATCGTCCCTGTGGAAGCGTCGGTCGAGCAGCTCGTCTACGTCCGGGAGGACGCCTACACCGTCGCGCGCATGAGCGCCGACGGCGAGCCCGGCTTCGTGGCGACCGGCCGGGCGCTGTCGGGCGTGCAGCCGGGCGAGACGCTGCGCCTGCACGGCGAGTGGGGCCGCCATCCCCGCTACGGCCGGCGCTTCGCGGTGTCGGGGTGCGAGCGCATCACCCCGTCGTCGGTGCGGGCGATCCGCGTCTACCTGGGGTCGGGCCTGGTCAGGGGCATCGGGCCGCGGCTGGCGTACGCGATCGTCGACCACTTCGGCGAGGCCACGCTCAAGGTGATCGACGCCGAGCCCGAGCGGCTGACCGAGGTGGTCAACATCGGGCCGCTGCGGCAGGCGCAGATCGTGGAGGCGTGGCGGGAGCAGAAGGCGATCGCCGCGCTGATGGTGACGTTGCAGGGGCTCGGGGTGAGCCCGCTGCTGGCGGCCAAGATCTACCAGGCGTTCGGGCAGGACGCCGACGAGGTGCTGGCGACCGACCCCTACCGGTTGATCGGGCGGGTGCGCGGCATCGCCTTCCGGGTGGCCGACCGCATCGCGCTGCAGTCGGGGGTGCCCGAGCGCAGCCCGCAGCGGGTCAGGGCGGCGCTGCTCGACCGGCTGGAGGCGGCCGGCAGCCGCGACGGCCACTGCTACCTTCCGGTGCCCGTCCTGGTGCGCGAGACGGCTGAGCTGATCGAGCAGGACCCCGACCTCGTCCGCCCGGCGCTCGACGCGCTGGTCGCCGAGCGCCGCCTGGTGGTCGAGACCTCCCCCGCGCAGCCGGGGCAGATGGTCGCCTACCTCAAGCACGTGCACGCCCGCGAGCAGGCGCTGGCCGCCCAGCTCGCCCGGCTGTTCCAGGCCCGCTCGACGCTGCCGGTGCGCTCCTTCCGCGAGGACCCGTCGCTCCACGACGACCAGCGGGCGGCCGTCACCATGGCGCTGACCAGCACGGTCTCGGTGATCACCGGCGGGCCCGGGGTCGGCAAGAGCCACACGGTGAGAGCCATCGCCACCGTGGTCCGGCAGGCGGGCGGCACGGTCACGCTCACCGCGCCCACCGGCAAGGCCGCCAAGCGGCTGTCGGAGCTGACCGGGATGCCGGCGATGACCGTCCACCGCATGCTGGCCCAGCAGTCCGACCCCGATCCCGAGACGCTGTTCGACGAGCGGCCGTCGCAGGCCGACCTCATCGTGGTGGACGAGGCGTCCATGCTCGACCTGCACCTGGCCACCCGGCTGGTGGCGGCCGTCTCCGCCGGCAGCCACCTGCTGCTCATCGGCGACAGCGACCAGCTCCCCAGCATCGGGCCCGGCGACGTGCTGGCCGACCTGCTGCGGGTGCCCGCCGTCCCGCGTGTGCGGCTCACCCACGTCTTCCGGCAGGCGGGCGGCAGCGGCATCGTCGAGGCGGCCCACCGCATCCGCGCCGGCCGGATGCCGGTCACGCCGGGCCGCGGCGGCTTCTGGTTCGAGGAGCTGGACGACCCCGAGCAGGTGGCGCGGCGGGTGGCCCACCTGGCCATGGTCGCGATCCCGCGCAAGCAGGGCGTCGAGCCCGGCCAGGTCCAGGTGTTGTGCCCGATGCGCAAGGGCGAGACCGGCGCCACGGCGCTCGGGCGGCTCATCCAGGAGCAGCTCAACCCGGCCGCCGACGGCAAGGCCGAGCACTGGTCGGGGGCCACGGTGTTCCGGGTCGGCGACCGGGTCATGCCGATCCGCAACAACTACGACAAGGGCGTCTTCAACGGCGAGACGGGCACGGTGACGGCGGTCACCCCGTCCGAGCGCACGCTCACGATCCGCACCGACGACGGCGAGAGCGTCGACTACGGTTTCGACGAGCTCGACGACCTCACCCACTCCTACGCGATCAGCGTGCACCGCTCGCAGGGCAGCGAATACCCGTTCGTGGTCGCTCCCGTCGTGGCCGAGTCGGGCGGCATCATGCTGCGCCGCAAGCTCCTCTACACCCTGGTGACCCGGGCCAAGGCGTGGGTGGTGCTGGTGGGCCAGCGCGAGGCGCTGGAGCTGGCCGTCCACCGCGTCGGCCCGCGCCGCAACACCGGCCTGGCCCGCCGCCTGTCCCTGAGCCTGGAGGCGTGAGACGGACCAACGGCGGCTGGTCCGCGTCTCGAAATACCTCGCCCGCCACCTGCGCCACGATCCGGGCCGCATCGGCCTCACCCTCGTGCGCCTGTCGGCCGACCGCGAGACGGCTACGCGGGTGGGCGGGGGCTGCGGGGCGGGGGCTAGGGGCCGGGGGCTACGGGGCCGAGGGCTACGGGGCCGGGCGGAGGGTGGCGCGGGCGGCCATCAGGGCGAAGCCGAGCAGGTTGAGGCCCTGCCAGGTGGACGGCGAGGCGGCGCGCTCGTCGGCGGCGGCCAGGCCGATGCCCCACACCCGGTCGCGCGGGCTGGCCTCGACCAGGACCCGCCCCGCCGTCCCGAGCAGGTACGCCCCCAGCTCGGCGCGCTGCCCGAACTTGGCGGCGTTGCCGCGGGCCACGATGGCGAAGCGGTGCGCCCGCCACGTCTCCTCGTCGAAGCCCCGCACGGTGCGGCCGAGCTCCTTGGCCTCGGCCGGGTGCGCGGCCGCGAGGACCTTCGCCGCGGTCTCGTCGTCGCCGAACAACCACGCCTTGTGCGCCATCATGTAGTGCTCGGCCGAGGCGTAGGAGTGCCCGTCCTCGGTGAAGGTGACCGGCCACCACTGGCTGAGGCAGCCCGGCCCCGGGCCGCCGCCACGGGCCGGGCGGTGGCCCCAGAAGTACAGGTACTTGAGCCGGCGGCCGGCACGCTCGGCGGCGACGGCCTCCTCGACGGTCATGGGGAGCGCGGGTTCCTCGGGCACGGGCCCAAGGTGCCACAGATCGTGCCCCGGCGCGCCCCAATAACCGGCAAACCCGCTGCGACCTGCGGCTATCCCCTCCCGGGACGGGTAGCCGCAGGTCATGCCAAAGAAGGACGACAAGGACAAGCTCGACAAGGGCGACCAGGTCACCTGGCGCAGTCACGGCGGCACCGCCGAGGGCACCGTGGAGCGGAAGATCACCAAGCGGACGAAGGCGGCGAACCGCACCGTGGCCGCCTCCCCCGAGGATCCCCAGTACGTGGTGCGCAGCGACAAGAGCGGCGGCGAGGCCGTCCACAAGGGCCAGGCCCTGAAGAAGCAGAAGAAGCGGGGCGGCTGACGACCCGTCGCGGACGACCGACCCGGACGACCGGCGCGGACGACCGGCCCGGACGACTGGCCCGGACGACTGGCGCGGACGACCGCCGCCGGCGACCGGCGCCGGCGACCGGCCGCGGATCATGGATGGCCCTCCGGTGACGCGACCCGGGCGCGGTGGCGGTACTCTCTGCTGAATCAGGGGCACGACCTGCTCAAGTGACCGGTGCCGAGCGGCGTGCGCCGGCGTTCGCGGGGGTTGTTATGGTGAGGCGCGATGCGCCGGGAGGTCCGGTCGGCCGGAGACCGCCGGCCGAGTTCTCCGGAGGGTGTTGCGCGATGCGCTGGGCTCATGGCGGCGGTCGATGATGCGTGCCGCTCCCGCCCTCTTAGCGCGTTTCACGCATCCCGCCCAGGTCGTGGTGGCCGGGTTCGCCGTGGCGATCGGGCTGGGCGCGCTGCTGCTGTCGCTGCCCGCCGCCACCACCGAGGGCGTGTCGGCGGGCTGGCCGGCCGCGCTGTTCACCGCCGCCTCGGCCGTCTGCGTGACCGGGCTGGTGCTGGTCGACACCGAGGCGCACTGGTCGGTCCTCGGCGAGGTGGTCATCGCCGGGCTGGCCCAGGTGGGCGGCCTCGGCATCATGACGCTGGCCACGGTGTTCACCCTGCTCGTGTCGGGCCGTCTCGGGCTGCGGGCGCGGATCGCCGCCCAGGCCGAGACCAAGACGCTCAGCATGAGCGACGTGCGCCGGCTGGTGCTCAAGGTGGTGACCTTCAGCCTGGTCTGCGAGGCGGTGACCACCGTCGTGCTGACCGGCCGGTTCCTCATCGGCTACGGCGAGCCGCTGGGGCGCGCTTTGTACCTGGGCGGGTTCCACGCGATCATGGCGTTCAACAGCGCCGGGTTCGCGTTGTGGCCCGACAGCCTCGTCCGGTTCGTCACCGACCCCTGGATCTGCCTGACCGTGGCGCTCACGGCGATCGTCGGCGGGCTGGGGTTCCCGGTGGTGTTCGAGCTGGCCCGGCACTGGCGGCAGCCGCGCAAGTGGACGGTGCTGACCCGGGTCACCGTCGGGACGAGCACGATCCTGCTGGCGTTCGGCACCCTCGTCTTCCTGGCCACCGAGTGGCGCAACCCCGCGACGCTCGGCCCGCTCGACGACGGCACCAAGGTGATGGCCGCCTTCTTCACCGCCGTCATGCCGCGCTCGGCGGGCTTCAACGTCCTGGACATCTCGCAGATGTACCCGTCGAGCTGGCTGGCCACCGACCTGCTGATGTTCGTCGGCGGCGGCAGCGCCGGCACCGCGGGCGGCATCAAGGTGACGACGTTCGGCATGCTCGCCTTCATCGTCTGGGCCGAGATGCGGGGCGAGAGCCGGGTCAACATCGGCCGCCGGCGGCTGCCGGAGACCACGCAGCGCCAGGTCGTCACGATCACGGTGCTGGGGGTGACGCTGGTGGCGGTCTCGACGTACGTGCTGCTCGCGCTCACCCCGCACGGGCTGGACCAGGTGCTCTTCGAGGTCATCTCGGCCTTCGGCACCGCCGGGCTGTCCACCGGCATCACCGCGGACGTCGGCACGGCCGGGCACGTGCTGCTCGCCCTGCTGATGTTCGTCGGCCGGATCGGCCCGCTGACGCTGGGGTCGGCGCTGGCGCTCAACCGGCGCACCCGCCGCTACGAGCTACCCGAGGAGCGAGTCATCGTTGGCTGAGTACAAGAGCAATCCGGTCGTCGTCATCGGGCTGGGACGCTTCGGCACCTCTCTGGCGCTGGAGCTGACCCGGCGCGGCACCGAGGTCCTGGCCATCGACCACCGGCCGAAGATCACGCAGGCGCTGTCGGGGCAGATCACCCAGATCGCCACCGCCGACGCCACCGACATGGAGGCGCTGCGCCAGCTCGGCGTGCCCGACTTCTACCGGGCGGTGGTGGCCGTCGGCAGCGACATCGAGGCCAGCATCCTCACCACGTCGCTGCTGGTCGAGCTGGAGATCAACGACATCTGGGCCAAGGCCGTCAGCTCCCAGCACGGCCGCATCCTCGACCGCATCGGCGCCCATCACGTCGTCTTCCCCGAGCACGACATGGGCGAGCGGGTCGCGCACCTGGTCAGCGGGCGGATGCTGGACTTCATGCAGGTGGACGGGGACTTCGCGCTGGCCAAGATCAAGCCGCCGAAGGAGTACGTGGGCGTGCCGCTCGGCGAGTCCAACCTGCGGCGCAAGCGCGGCGTCACGATCGTCGCGGTCAAGCCGCCCGGCGAGCCGTTCACGTACGCGACCGCCGAGACCGAGCTGTCCTACGGCGACGTCATCCTGGTGTCGGGGCGGACGGAGGAGGTCGAGCGCTTCGCGGAGCTGCCGTGAGCGGAGCGATGGCCCCGTGATGGCCCCGTGATGGCCCAGTGATCGCCCGGTGATGGCCCAGTGGTCGCCCAGTGTCCGCGCAGCCGTCGGGGTCGCCGCGCCGCGGCGGCGGCAGATCGGGCGGGCGCGCTCGCGGGCGGGCGGGCCGTGGCTAGGCTGTGGGCCGGAGGACATCGATGCGCGCACGCGATCTCGCCGTCGGCTTCCCGACGGTCACCCTGGACACGCCGGCGCTGGAGGCGGCCAGGCTGCTGGCCGACCAGGACCTGCCGGGGCTCGTCCTCGTCGACGACGACGGCCGGCCGCTGAGCATCCTGCCCGGCACGCAGGTGCTGCGGCTGGCCGTGCCGGCGTACTGCCAGGACGACCCCGCGCTGGCGCGGGTGGTGGACGAGGCCCACGCCGACCTGTTCCTGCGCGAGCTGGGCGACCGGACGGTACGCGAGTGCCTGCCCGAGCAGCCCCGCGAGCTGCCGGTCGCCGACGTGAAGGCGACCGTCCTGGAGCTGGCCGCGCTCATGGCCCGCACCCGCAGCCCCCTGGTGGCGGTCGTGGACGCCGGCGGGCGGCTGGCGGGCGCGGTGACGCTGCAGTCCCTCATGGACCACGCGCTGCGACCCTGAGCGGGACGAGGCCGGGTCCGAGCGAGGCCGGGTCCGGGGGCGGGGCCGGGTCCGGGCGGAGCCGGGTCAGGTGGCGGGGAAGCCGGCGGCGAAGGCCCGCGTGAGGAAGGCCCAGGCGGGCTCGCTGAGGACGCCCTTGGTGGCCGCCTCCGGGCCGCGGGCCTCGATCTTGGCGTAGACGGCGGACACCGCGCTCCGGTCGCCGCCCGTCAGCGCGGTGAGGGCGGCCGTCCAGCGGCGGGCGAGGTCCTGCGCCGCCGGGTCGGCGGGGTCCGTGCCGCGTCCTGCGTGCTCCCTGGCCTCGGCGGCGAGGTCGCCCAGCTCCCGCATCCGCCGGGCGAGGCCGTCCTGGCCGAGCTCGCGGTGGCGCTCCTCGAAGCGGGCGAGCTGTTCCCGGGTGAAGTGCCTGGCCTGCATCATCGCCTCCATCGTCTCGATGAGCTGGTCGATCGACGGGCGGCCGGTGCCGCCGAGCGCCCCGGCCAGGCCCAGCAGCCGGCGGCGCAGGTCCTGCTGCGCCGCGAGCTGCCGCTCCACCTGTCCGAGCTGGCGCGCGAGGATGGCCCGCAGGTCGGTGCCGGCCTCCAGCGACCGGGCGATCTCGGCCAGCGGCAGCCGCAGCTCCCGCAGCGCCAGGATCCGGTAGAGCCTGCGCACGTCGTCACCGGTGTAGACGCGGTGCCCGGCGGGCGAGCGCCCGGCGGGACGCAGCAGGCCGATCTGGTCGAAGTGGCGCAGGGTGCGGACGGTCACGCCCGTCGCGGCGGCCAGCTCGCCGATCCTCCAGCGTCTTGCGTTCACATCCGACGACGCTAGGACCTGACGCCGCGTCCGGTGCAAGCGTGTCGCCGGACGGGCTCGCCGGGAGGCGGGGGGCGGCGTCGTAGGGTGGGGAGCATGGTGAGGACCGCGCCCCGACAGCCCGTGCCCGCCCGGCGGGCCGACGCCGAGCGCAACATCGCCGCCATCTTGGAGGCCGGCACGCGGCTGCTCAGCTCCGACCCGTCCGCGAGCGTCGCCGACATCGCCAAGGCGGCCGGGGTGGGCAGGGTCACGCTGTACGGGCACTTCCCCTCGCGCGAGGCGCTGGTGGACGCGGTGATGGACCACGCGGTCGGCCTGGCGGACGCGGTCCTGGAGGACCCCTCGCTCGACACCGCGCCGCCGCCGGAGGCCATGATCCGGCTGCTGCGCTCGTCGTGGGAGATCCTCGACCGGCATCGCCGGCTGTTCGTGGCCGCCGACCGGGTCATCGCCACCGAGCGGATCAGGCAGCACCACGAGGGCCCGTTGCGCCGGGTGGAGCGGCTGATCGAGCGCGGGCGGCGCGGCGGCGACTTCCGTACGGACCTGCCGCTGCAGTGGCTGGTGACGGCGTTCTTCTCGGTCGTCCACAGCGCCGCCCAGGAGCGGGAGGCCGGGCGGCTCGCGCCGGAGGAGGTGGAGCACGTGCTGGTCACCACCGTGCTGTCGCTCCTGACGTCCGGGGCGCGCGGCTCCGCCTGACGCGCCCACCTGACGCCCCCGCCTGGCGTCCAGCACGCACCCTTGAACCCTACCGGGGTACCGTCACGCGTGCTAACTTGAACACCACTGTTCGAGTTAAGGAGTGACGGATGGAAGTCGACACGTCCCGCGCCGGGGTGCGGCACGCGGCCGGGTGGAGCGTGCTGGCGCTGCTCTGCCTGGCCCAGTTCATGCTGATCATCGACATCACGGTCGTGCAGGTCGCGCTGCCCGCCGTCGGGACGGACCTGGCGCTCGGCCGCGGCGCGCTGACCTGGGTGGTGACCGCGTACACGCTGTGCTTCGGCGGCCTCATGGTGCTCGGCGGGCGGCTCGCCGACGCGCTCGGCGCCCGCCGGACGCTGCTGGCCGGGCTCGGCCTGTTCACCGTGGCCTCGCTGCTGTGCGGGCTGGCCGGGAGCGGCGCGGCGCTCATCGCGGGGCGGGCGCTGCAAGGAGCGGGCGCGGCCCTGCTCTCCCCCGCCGCCCTGGCCGTCATCACCACCGTCTTCCACGGGGAGCGGCGCGCGCGGGCGCTCGGCGTGTGGGCGGCCGTCGGCGGCTCCGGCGCCGCGCTCGGCGTGCTCCTCGGCGGGGTCCTGACGGCGGGTCCCGGCTGGACCTGGGTGTTCTTCGTGAACGTGCCCGTCGGGCTGCTGGTGCTGGCCGCCGTACCGGCCGTCGTGCCGGCCGTTCCCGGGCGGGCCGGCCGGGTGGACGTGCCCGGCGCGCTGCTGGTCACCGCGGCGACCGCGCTGCTCATCTACGGCCTGGTGACGGCGGGCGACGCCGGGTGGGGCGCGGCCGGGACGCTGCTGCCGCTGGCCGGGGCGGCGCTGCTCTACGCGCTGTTCGTGGTGGTCGAGCGGTCGGTACGGGCCCCGCTCGTGCGGGCCGCGACCCTGGCCAGGCGGCCGGTGATCTCCGGGATGTTCGTCATGCTGGTGGCCACCGGGCTCATGCTGGGGCTGTTCTTCCTCAGCTCGCTCTACCTGCAGCACGTGGCGGGGTTCAGCGCCCTGGAGACCGGCCTGCTCTTCCTGCCCGTGGCGGTCGCGATCACGCTCGGCGCGCACGCGGGCGGGCGTCTGGTCCCCAGGATCGGCGGGCGGCCGGTGGCGGTGGCGGCGTTCGTGCTGGCGGCGGCGGGGGCGGCGCTGATGACCCGGATCTCCCCCGAGGCCGGCCCGTACGCCACGCTGCTGCCCGGGTTCGTCCTGGCCGCGCTGGGGATCGGGCCGGCGTTCGTGGCGGCCACCACGACCACCCTGGCCAACGTCCCGCCCGGCGAGAACGGCGTCGCCGGCGGCGTGATCAGCACCTTCCACGAGCTGGGCGGCTCGATCGGCGTGGCGGTGGTCTCCACGGTCGCCGCGTCCAGCCTCGTGCCCGGCGGCGCGGCGGGCACCGGCGGGTTCGCCGCCGGGCTGGTGGTGTGCGCCGCGGCGGCCGGGGCGGCGGCGCTGGTGTCGCTTGGGCTGGTGCCGCCCGGCAGGCCCACCGGTACCGGTCATGGTCATGGGCACGGTCACGGGCACTGACCTTTCTCGCGTTACCGGGCGGACCGCATCCCCGAGGACGGGCGGGCCGTTAAATGCGGGATATCGCGGATGACTCCGGCGGACTATCCTTCATTGATGCTCAAGAACTGCCGGCGAGAGCGGTGACGAGGTAGATGCCGTCCTTGACGCTTGCCTGCGAGCGCCTGCCCGGGGTGACCGTGATCGCCGTGGCCGGCGAGATGGACGCCACCAACCGCGCCCAGCTCGAGGATTACGTCAGGGACGTGCTGGAGCCTCCCGGCGGCCAGGTCGTGTTCGACCTGTCCCGGGTGCCGTTCATGGACAGCTCCGGCCTGCACGTCCTGCTGATGTGCGCCACCACCTGCCTGCGCAGCGGCGGCACGGCCCGCCTGGCCGGCGTCCAGCCCCTCCCGGCCCGCCTGTTCGAGGTGACGGGCGTCCTGTCGCACGTCCCGGTCCACGAGACGGTGGACGACGCGGTGGCGGCGGCGCTGGAGTCGGCGGAACGTTCCGGCTGACCGCCCTGCGGGGACCCTGCGGAGGGGAACGTGCACGGGGTGTGATACGGGGATGACAACGTGCGGTTAGCGTACGGGAGGGGCGCGGACGGCTAGTCTCTCCGCTACCTGAGTATCGGCCCCCCGGGCGACACGGAGGAGCGGTCATGAACGACCCCACCGTCGGCACGTCCCGTCCGACCACGCGAGGCAAGCGTGCCCGAGGCTCCGGCGAGGTCGGCGAGCCCGAGCTGCGCCGGCTCCTCGCGGGCCTGACGGCGGTCAGGGACGGCGACTTCCGCACCCGGCTCCCGGAGGACGACGCGGGCGGCCTGCTCGGGGAGATCGCCTCGGTCTTCAACGGCATGGTGGACCAGCTGTCGCTGTTCACCTCCGAGGTCACCCGGGTGGCCCGCGAGGTCGGCACCGAGGGACGGCTGGGCGGCCAGGCCGAGGTGCCGGCGGTCTCGGGCACCTGGAAGGACCTGACCGAGTCGGTCAACGCGATGGCCGGCAACCTCACCGACCAGGTGCGCTCCATCGCCCAGGTCACCACGGCGGTGGCGCGCGGCGACCTGTCACAGAAGATCACCGTGCACGCCCGGGGCGAGATCCTGGAGCTGAAGAACACCGTCAACACGATGGTGGACCAGCTCTCCTCCTTCGCGGAGGAGGTGACTCGCGTCGCCCGCGAGGTCGGCACCGAGGGTCAGCTCGGCGGGCAGGCCGACGTCAAGGGCGTGGCCGGCACCTGGCGGGCGCTGACCGACTCGGTGAACTTCATGGCGGGCAACCTCACCGACCAGGTCCGCAACATCTCGCAGGTGGCCACGGCGGTGGCGCGCGGCGACCTGTCGCAGCGCATCACCGTCTCGGCGCGCGGCGAGATCCTGGAGCTGAAGAACACCCTCAACACGATGGTGGACCAGCTCTCGTCGTTCGCCGACGAGGTGACGCGGGTGGCCCGGGAGGTCGGCACCGAGGGCAACCTGGGCGGCCAGGCGACCGTGCGCGGCGTGTCGGGGACGTGGAAGGACCTGACGGAGAACGTCAACGTGATGGCGTCCAACCTGACCAATCAGGTGCGTTCGATCGCGCAGGTGGCCACGGCGGTGGCGCGGGGCGACCTGTCGCAGAAGATCACGGTGGAGGCCAAGGGCGAGGTGGCCGCGCTGGCGCAGAC
>NZ_JBFAHK010000006.1:355924-584784 GCF_040802095.1 Nonomuraea sp. NPDC050783 | reverse complement strand
AGCCCCAGATCCGCCGTGATCGGGCAGCGAAACGTGGTCAGCCCGCCCATGCCCCGCCTTCCACCGCCTTCCCCCAACCGGCTACCGCCTTCCCCCGGCAGACCACCTCACGCCCTCCCCGCCAAGGCGACGAACCACCTCGATGTCGCCCGCGTTGTCCCCAGCTTGGCAGACAAGGCGGGCAGCACGAAAGACAAGGCGAACAGCGCCAAGCCCCGGCTGACGGAGGTCGTCGAGCTGTTCGCATCGCAGCCGGACGCGAAGGGGATCCAGGTCGAGCGGGCACCAGCTTGATCTTTCTTGAGGACTGGTGCAGCCGCGTCAGATTCCTCGACACCTCAAGCCGTAGCCGTGGGGGTTACGCCCGTCACGCTCCGCTACTGGCCTTCTCCTGTACTCGGCACCGGGAGCGAGGACGGCTCAGCGGGCGGGGCGGGCGCGGGTGCTGGCACCCGGGACGAGGTGGCCGGCGAGCAGCAGCCCGCGCCTGCCGCCCCCGCCCGCCTCGCTCAGCGCCAGGCGGATGGCCTCGGTGCCGGCGAGCGCCAGCGGGAGCGCCACGGTGGTCAGCCGGGGCGTGACGTCGGAGGCGAGCGGGATGTCGTCGATGCCGGTCACGGAGAGGTCGCCGGGGACGTCGAGACCGGCGGCCCGCAGCGCGGCCATCGCGCCGATGGCGATGATGTCGTTGACGCAGGCGATCGCCTCCCACCCCGACAGCCCCTCTGCGGTGAGGGCGCGCGCCGCGTCGAACCCGCCCTGGCGGCTCACCGGGCACGGGACCGTCCGGATGTCGCGCGGGTCCAGGCCGCCGGAGACGAGCCCTTCGACGCAGCCCGCCGTCCGCGCGGCCATGTTCACCCGGCGGCCCTCTCCGGCCAGGACGACGACGCGCCGGTGGCCGGTCCCGGCCAGGTGCGCGCCGGCGGCGTGCCCGGCGCCGTGGTTGTCCAGGCCGACGGAGTCGAAGTCCGGGCAGGTCTCGCCGACGATGACGACCCGCCCGCCCTGGCGTTCGTAGGAGCGCAGCTCCTCGCTCAGCCGCTCGTCCAGCGGGCCCGCGGCGAAGGTGCTCGACGTCAGCACCAGCGCGCGCGGGCGCAGCGAGCGCAGCACGCGGACGGTGTCGAGCTGCCGCTCGGGCGCGCCCATGGTCGAGGAGACGGTGACCAGCGCGCCGGCGCCGCGCGCGTGCCGCTCCATCGCGGCCACGATCATGCCCATGGAGGGCGTGGTGAGGTCGTCGGCGACGAGCGCGATCGCGTCGCCGGCCCTGCGCATGGCCCGGGCCGAGGCGTCGGTGGTGTAGCGGAGCGCGGCCGCGGCGGCCAGGACGCGGGCTTCGTACTCGGGCGCGACCTTGCGGGCGCTGCCGTTGAGCACCCGCGAGGCGGTGGCCACCGACACCCCTGCCGCCGCGGCCACCTGGTGCAGGGTGACCGTGGGTCTGGCCGGGTGGGGCATCCGGGTGTCCTTCCCGAGGGTGGTCAGGCCAGGGGCAGCGTACCGGAGCGGGCCCTGGGACCGGGTGGGTCCGTCAGGCCGGGTAGGCGTGGGTCTCGGTGGCCTTGACCGAGGCCCAGATCGGCCGGCCGGCGGTCAGGTCGAGGTCGGCGACGGCGGCCGGGGTGATGTCGGCGAAGGCGGCGATCGGGCCGTCGAGGTGGACGCGGACGTTGTCGCCGTGCCGTTCGACGCCCTCGACGCGGGCCTGCCAGAGGTTGCGCGGGCTGCCGTCGGGGCGGCTGCGGTAGAGCGCGACGGCGGCGGGCGGGAAGGCGACGAACGCGGGCCCCTCAAGGTGCTCGCTGGTGTGCAGCAGGTGCTCGCCGACCCTGACGCGGCTCCCGTCGGCCGTGCCGCGGTAGAGATTGAGGCCGACGAGGCGGGCGACGTAGTCGGTGCGGGGGCGGCGGGCGACCTCGGCCGGGGCGCCCTGCTGGACGACCGTGCCGTGCTCGACGACGACCAGCCGGTCGGCCAGCACCATCGCGTCGAGCGGGTCATGGGTGACCAGGACGGTGACGCCGTCGAAGTCGGCCAGATGGCGGCGGAGCCGGGAGCGGATCTCCAGCCGGGTGTGGGCGTCGAGGGCGGCCAGCGGCTCGTCCAACAGCAGCAGCTCGGGCCGTACGGCCAGCGCGCGGGCGAGCGCGACCCGCTGGGCCTGCCCGCCGGACAGCCGGCGCGGCCGGGCGGCGGCGCGGTCGGCGAGCCCGACCCGCTCCAGCAGGTCGGCGGCGATCGCGCGGGCCCGGGCCTTGGGGACGCCCTGGCAGCGCGGCCCGAAGGCGACGTTGTCCAGCGCGCTCAGGTGCGGGAAGAGCAGGTAGTCCTGGAAGACCATGCCGATCGGGCGGCTCTCGGCGGGCAGGGTGTGCAGGGGCCTGCCGCGCAGGGTGATGTGCCCGGCGGACAGGGCGGTGAGCCCGGCCAGGGCGCGCAGCGCGGTGGTCTTGCCCGCGCCGTTGGGGCCGAGCAGCGCGACCACCTCGCCCGGCCGGGCGTCGAGCGCGAGGTCGAGGGCGAAGGCGGGCCGGGTGACGACCAGGCGGGCGTCGAGGGTCACGGCGCGCTCACCCACCGGTCACGCAGGCCGGCCAGGATGACCACCGACACGGCCAGCAGGACGAGGCTGAGCACGATGGCCGCCTCCGGCTCGGTCTCCAGGGCCAGGTAGACGGCCAGCGGCATGGTGCGGGTGGTGCCGGGGAAGTTGCCGGCGAACGTGATCGTCGCGCCGAACTCGCCCAGCGCCCGCGCCCAGCACAGCACCGCCCCGGCGACCACGCCCGGCATGACCATCGGCAGCGTCACCCGCCGGAACACCGTCCAGCGGGAGGCGCCGAGCGTCGCGGCGGCCTCCTCGTAGCGCTGGTCGGCGGCGCGCAGCGCGCCCTCGACGCTGATCACCAGGAACGGCATCGCGACGAACGCCTCGGCCACGACCACGCCCGCCGTGGTGAACGGCAGCGTGATCCCGAAGCTCGCCTCCAGCCACTGGCCGGCCAGGCCGCGCCGCCCCAGCACCAGCAGCAGCGCGACGCCGCCGACGACGGGCGGCAGCACCAGCGGCACGGTGACCAGCGCCCGCACCAGCCGCCGGCCGGGGAAGGAGACCCGGGCCAGCAGCCAGGCCAGCGGCACGCCGAGCAGCAGGCACCCGGCGGTGGCGGCGGTGGCGGTCACCAGCGACAGCCGCAGCGCCTCCAGCACGTGCGGCTCGGCCAGCCGCCCCGGCAGCGTGGGCCAGGGGGCGCGGACCAGCAGCCCGGCCGGCGGCAGCACCAGGAACGCCAGCCCCAGCAGCGCGGGCACGACCAGCACCCACGGCGGGCGCCCGGAGACCTCCCGGCGCGTGGCCGGGGCGGGCCGTTCGGAGGAAGAGCTCATCGGCGGGTCAGGGGGTCTCGAAGCCGGCCTTGGCCAGGATGTCCTTGCCCTGCGGCGACAGCACCAGGTCCACGAACCGCTTCGCCGCCGCGCCGGCGGGGGCCTTGGCGAGGGTGGCGATCGGGTAGTCGTTGATCGCCTGGTCGGCCTCGGGGAAGGTGATGCCCCGCACCTTGCCCGCCGCGGCGATGACGTCGGTCCTGTAGACCAGGGCCGCGTCCACCTCGCCCAGCTCGACCTTGGTGAGCGTGGCCTTGACGTCCTGCTCCAGGGTGACGGGCCTGACGGCCAGCCCGGCGGCGGCCAGGGCCTTGGCGGCCGCCGCGCCGCACGGCACCTGCTCGGCGCACAGCGCCACCTTGACCTCGGGGCCGGCGAGGTCCTTCAGCTCGTCCACCCCGGCCGGGTTGGCGGCGGGGACGGCGATCTGCAGCTTGTTGCGCGCGAACGTGGTGGACGCGCCCGCCAGCCCCGCGTCGGTGACGGCCTTCATGGTGGCCGGGCTGGCGGCGGCGAACACGTCCACCGGGGCGCCCTGGACGATCTGCTGGGCCAGGGTGGCGCTGGAGCCGAAGTTGAACCTCACCTCCGTGCCCGGGTGCGCGGCCTCGAAGTCCCTGCCCAGCGCGGTGAACGTCCCGGTCAGCGACGCCGCCGCGAACACCGTCACCTCCTTCGCGCTCCCGCCGGAACCGGCCGCCGGGGCCGGGGCCGTGCCCGGCCCGCCCGGCCCGCAACCGGACAGGCCCGCCAGCGCGAGCGCGACGGGCACGGCGGCCGCCCGTCGGGAAAGGCGTGCGAACACCAAGGGGAAGCTCCTCACACGTGACCGGCCGCGTGCTCGTGACCGGAGACCTCCACGACGACGTTGGTGGACTTGATGACGGCGACCGCCACCACGCCCGGCTCCAGGCCCAGCTCGTCGGCGGCCTGGCGGCTCATCAGCGACACCACCCGGAACGGCCCGGCGGCGATCTCCACCTGGGCCATCACCGCGTCGCGGACGACCTCGGTGACGATGCCGCGAAAGCGGTTGCGCGCCGAGGAGCGGCCGCCGCCGTCGCTCCGCCCGGCCTGCGAGCGGGCGAAGGCGGCCAGGTCGGCGCCGTCGATCCGCCGGTGGCCGTGCTCGTCGCGCCCGGCCCGCAGCCGGCCCGCGTCGACCCAGCGGCGCACGGTGTCGGCACTGACCCCGAGCAGGGCCGCCGCCTCGCTGATCCGGAACGTCGTCACACCTCTCACCATACTCCGGCACCTGCCAGCCGGGACACCGGTCAAAGCGAGCAGAAACGAGTCTTTCTTCGGTAAGACTCTGGCAGGTGCGACGCCTGGGTACGGCCGCGCGGGAGCGCGCCGGCTGGCCGTTTCTGTGGGAATCCTGGCAAAGGTGACGTGCGGAAACGCTTGCTCCGGGGCTTACCGAGCGTGCTCTTTCCCAGTTAAGCGTCCTAAGGTAGAGGGCTGTCCATCAGAGCGATCACCGAGGAGCGTCTGCGTACATGTCCGGCACTGAACTCGGGGGCGGCGTGCGGCGGGTACGTGGCAACGACTACCGCGTTCTCCAGCCGCCCGAGCATTTCACCCCTGAGCTGCGGGTGAGCGTGATCGTGCCGGCCTACGGCGCGCAGGACAAGCTGGACCTGGTGCTGCAGGGGCTGGCGCGGCAGACGTACCCGGCGGAGCTGACCGAGATCATCGTCGTGGACAACGGCAGCTCGCCGCCGCTGCGGCTGCCCGAGGGCACCACCGCCCGGCTGGTCGTCTGCGAGCGGCCCGGCCGGGCCAACGCCCGCAACGCCGGGCTCGCCGAGGCCAAGGGCGATGTCATCCACTGGCTCGACTCCGACGTGGTGCTCACGCCGGGCGCCGTCGAGGCGCACATGCGCTGGCACCACACCGCGCCCTACCTGTCGGTGACCGGCTACATCCGCTTCACCTCCGCGCCGCTGCCCGCCGTCCTGCCCGAGGACCTGGAGGCGGCGTTCGAGCCCGCCGAGCCGCACGCCTGGCTGGTCGGGCTGGTCGAGCGGACCGACGGCCTCACCAACAACCCGGTGCGCCCGTTCAGCCTGCACGTGGGCGGCGCCACCTCCGTCAGCGCCCGCCTCGTCGAGGCCGCCGGGCCCATGGACGACGACCTCATCCTCGGCCAGGACACCGAGATGGGCTACCGCCTGGCGCAGGCGGGAGCGGTGTTCGTGCCCGAGCCGCGGGCCCGCGCCTACCACCTCGGCCCGACCATGCGCATGCGCGAGCAGCAGCGCATCGACCGGGTCAGCCACGCGTTCGTCGCCGACCGCATCCCCGCCTACCAGTGGCTGCGCACGCATCCCGGCCGGCAGTGGAAGGTGCCGTACGTCACCGCCGTCATGGACGGCACCGCCGGCTACGAGGCCGTCCGCGCCGGCGTGGACGCCCTGCTCGCCTCGACGGTCACGGACCTGTCGGTGGTCCTGGTGGGCCCCTGGGACACCCTCGACCGCGACCGCCGCGCCCCGCTCAAGGACCCGAACCTCGACCTGGTCCTGGTCCACGGCCACTACGAGCACGAGCCCCGGGTACGGCTGGCGACCACCGAGGAGGTGCACCCGTCCGTCCCCTTCGTGCTGCGGCTGCCCGCGGGCTGGGTGCCCGGTGAGGACAGCCTGGCCAGGCTGCTCAACCTGGCCCGTACCGAAGGGCTCGGCCTGGTCAACGTGCTGCTGCGGGAGTCGGCCGAGGGGGTCGTCGCGGCCCGGCTCGAACGGGTGGCCTCCTTCGCCCGCGCCCGGCTCGTGGCCCGGCCGGGCGAGGAGCTGGACGACGCCGTGGACGACGTCTCGGGCGTGCGGTGGGTGGACGCCGAGACCTACGACTTCGGCGACGAGCCGCGCGAGCCGGTGGGGCGGCGGGCGGCGTACAAGGCCAGGATCCAGGCGGAGGCCGAGGCGGAGCGGCTGGCCAAGGAGGCCGAGCGGCTGCGTGGCCAGGTCGCCAAGTGGCGTGAGGAGGCGGCACGCTGGCGCAAGAGCACGGTGGAGCTGCGCCGGGAGGTCGGCGCGCTGCGCCGCGAGCTGCACGCCGCCCAGCGCGCCCAGCGGGCCCAGCAGGGCGTGCGCGCGCTGCTGTCCGGCAGGGTGAAACGCGCCCTGGGCCGCAAGCCCCGCGACTGACCGCCCGTCGGCGCCCCCGGGCGGGCCGTGGACGTCCGGGCGCGCGAGTTGATGGGGGCTGTCAGCCCAGGAAGAGCGGGAGCCGGGCGGCCAGGTCGCCCAGCGCGGCCCGCTCCGCGCCGGTCGGGGCGCGCCGCCCGGTGCCCACCAGCAGCGCGTCCTCGTCGGAGAGCGCGCGGGGGAACGCGGTCCCGGCGATCGCCTCCAGCATCTCGCGGGAGCGGGCCAGCCCCTCGGCGGGCGGCCCGGCGACGTCCGGGAGGTGCGTCACCAGGTCGAGGTGGTGCAGCGTCCACTCCAGCACGTACGCCGCCAGGTAGTCGCCCGCCGTCAGGACCTGCCCGCGGGTGCCGACCCGCAGCCCGGGATCGGCGAGCCCGGCGGCGCGGCCCGCGGCGGAGCCGACGTCGTCGAGGTGGAACTTGAGCAGCGGCATCTCCTGGTAGGCCGCCGCCAGCCGGACGATGAGCGCGTCCAGCGGGTCGTCGCCGGTCGGTGGCGTCGCGGCGACCTCCCAGTAGGTCACCGCGTCGCGGGTCGGCTCGGCGTCGGCGGGGGTGGCCAGGGTGATCAGGACGTCCTGCGCGTCGATGACCAGGTGGCACACCAGATCCCGGACGAGCCAGCCGGCGCAGCCCGACGGCCGGGCGAAGTCCTCGTCGGGCAGGCCGGCGACCGCCGCGCGCAACGCCGCCCAGGAGTGGCTGAACAGATCCATCCCGGCACGGTAGTGCGGTCCCGTCCCGGCGGACAAGCGATCTTCCGTCAGCGTTCCTCCCGGAGGCGTTCGAAGACGAGCTGGGTGCGGCGCACCGCGCGCACGCCGTACACCTCGGAGATCAGCTCGGGGGTGAGGACCTGGGCGGGCGGGCCGCCCGCCACGACGCGGCCGGCGTTCATGACGTAGAGCCGGTCGCAGAAGGCGGCGGCCTGGTTGAGGTCGTGCAGCACGGCCAGGGTGGCGATCCCCAGCTCGGTGCCCAGCTCGCGCACCAGGTGCAGGAGTTCGAGCTGGTGACGGACGTCCAGGTGGGAGGTGGGCTCGTCGAGCAGGAGCAGCCGGGTCTCCTGCACCAGGGCGCGGGCCAGCAGCGCGCGCTGCTTCTCGCCGCCGGACAGCGTGGCGAAGACGCGCTCCGCCGCGCCGGCGAGGCCCACCCGGTCGAGGGCCCGCGCGCACCGCCGCTCGTCGGCGGCGGCGTCGGCCCGGTACGGGGTGCGGCCCATGAGGACGATCTCGGCCACCGTGAAGTCCAGGTCGGCCGGGATCTCCTGGGCCATGACGGCGACGCGGCGGGCGGCCCGGCGGGCGGGCAGCCGGTGCAGGTCGTCGCCGTCCACGGCGACGAGCCCGGCCGTGGGCCGCAGCGCCCGGTAGACGGCCCGCAGCAGGGTGGACTTGCCGCAGCCGTTCGGCCCGACCAGGCCGGCGAACTCGCCCTCGCCCACCTCCAGCCCGGCCTCGCGCACGATGGGGGAGCCGTCGAGGGTGACCGACACCCCGCGCAGGTCGAGCCTCATAGGACGCTCACCGCCCGGTCGGCCGAGCGGCGGCGCAGCAGCCACAGGAAGAACGGCACGCCGAACAGCGCGGTGACGATGCTGAGCGCCAGCTCCTGCGGCGCGTTGACGGTGCGCGCGGCCACGTCCACCAGTTGCAGGAACACCGCTCCGAGCAGGGCGGTGACGGGCAGCACCCGGCGGTGGTCGGCGCCGACGAGCAGCCGGGCGGCGTGCGGCACGATCAGCCCGACGAACGCGATCGCGCCGCTGGTGGCCACCAGCACGCCGACCAGCAGCGAGGTCAGCACGAACAGGGTGAGCCTGAAGCGGCTGACGTTCACGCCGAGCGAGGCGGCCGTCTCCTCGCCTGCGGCCAGCGCGTTCAGCGGGCGGTGCTGGAGCAGCAGGTACGTCACCCCGGCGGCCAGGACCGCGGCCGGCACCGGCAGCACGTGCCAGCGCGCCCCGCCCAGGCTGCCCATCAGCCAGAACAGCACCTGCTGGGCGGCCCGCCCGCTCTGCGCGAGTTGCAGGACGAAGCTGTAGGCGGCCTGGAACAGGTACGCCAGCGCCACCCCGGCCAGCACCAGCCGCGAAGGGGTGAGCCGCCCGGAGCGCTGCGCCAGCGCGTACACCAGGCCGAGCGCGAGCAGCGAGCCGGCGAAGGCGGCGGCCGACAGCGACAGCCCGCCCAGCGCGGAGGCGCCCAGGACGAGCACGCACACCGCGCCGAACGAGGCGCCGGAGGAGACGCCGAGCAGGAACGGGTCGGCCAGCGGGTTGCGTACCAGGGCCTGGAGCACCGCGCCGACCACCGCCAGCCCGGCCCCCACGAGCAGTGCCAGCAGCGCGCGCGGCAGCCGGAACTCCCACACGATCTGCTCCTGCACGGGCGTCCAGGTGCGCGGCACCACGCCGGGGACGAGCCGGTCGGCGACGATGCCCCAGGCCTGGGACAGGGCGACGGGCACCGCGCCGATGCTCACCGCCAGCCAGGTCGCGGCGACGACGGCGGCGAGCAGCGCGGCGACGAGCAGCGCGAACCGGCTCGCGCGGCGGGCGCGGGGCGCGGGCCCGGTCCGTGCCGGGCTCCGCCGGATGGTGCCGGTCACCGGCCGAAGGCGTCCGGGTGCAGGAACCGGGCGATGTCGGTGACGGCCAGGAGGTTGCGGTAGCCGGGGTGCTGGGCCGCCACCGGGAGGGCGAGGTAACGCTTCTTCGCGGCGGCCGGGCTGTTCCTGGCGATGGCGAACGCCTCCTCGGCCTTGGCCGGCGAGCTGGGCATGTCCTCGCCGCGCAGCGTGGCGTAGTCGCTGACCAGCAGCGCCTCGGGCCGGGCGGCGCTGATCGTCTCGGCGCTGACCTCGGTGTAGTCGCCCTTGACGCCGGCCAGCACGTTCACGCCGCCGGCCAGGGTGATCATCTGGTTGGTGATCCCGAGGCCGCCGTAGGCGTTGACCGGGCCCTTGCCGCCGTCGGTGGCCAGCACCCTGACCGGGGTACGGCCCGCGACGCGCTTGTCCACCTCGGCCAGCCGGGCCCGCAGCTCGCCGGCCAGCTTCTCCGCGCGGTCGGGGACGCCGAAGATCCTGCCGAGGTTGCGCAGGTCGGTGAAGGTGTCGTCGATGGTGAACCGCAGCACCTCCTCGGGGCTGCACCAGCCGCCCAGGATGTACACGGGGCTGCCGGCCGCGTCCAGCTCCTCCACCGTGGCGTAGCCGCCGGCGGCGTCGAAGGAGGCCATCGCGTTGTCCAGGACGAAGTCCGCGCCCTGGGCGAGCATGACCTCCTTCTGCGGCAGCATGATCGTCGGGGAGATCTCCGGGATCCGGTCGTACTGCTCCTTCTGACCGGGCAGGAACGGGCTTTCCGCGAAGTTCGTGCGCCCGGCGATCCGGTCGCCCAGGCCGAGGGCGAGCAGGGTCTCCAGGGCCGGGTGGTAGCCGGTCACCACCTTGGCGGGCGGCCGGTCGAAGGTGAGCTCGCGCCCGCAGTTGTGCACCGTGACCGGGAACCCGGCCTGCGGGGCGGCCGCCCGCCCGGCCGGCCGGGCGGCGGGGGCCTGCGAGCAGGCGGCCAGCGTCAGGGCCGCCGCCAGGACAAGCAGCCTTCTCACGATCCGGCCGCCGGCGGCGGCGACGGGTGGGGCGGTACGGGACGGGCGGCTCATGCGGTGGGTCTCCGGGCGGTGGAACGAGATCGGACGCGCTACGACGACCTCATTCTGCACATGAGACGCAATTGCCAGCAAATTGCATTAAGGAATGACCGGCAACTGGCGCGGTCAGGCCGGCGGCAGCACGCAGAACTCGTTGCCGTCGGGGTCTGCCATCACCACCCAGCCGGGCTCGCCCTGCCCGATGTCGATCCGGGTCGCGCCGAGCGAGGTGAGCCGCTCGACCTCCGCCCGCAGGTCGCCGCCGGCGGGCGGGGCGAGGTCGAAGTGCAGCCGGTTCTTGCCGGTCTTCGGCGCGACCGGCGGGCCGCCCCAGGTGATCTTCGGGCCGCCGTGCGGGGAGCGGATCGCGGTCTCCTCGTCCTGGTCCCAGACCAGCGGCCAGCCCAGCGCCTCGCTCCAGAAGTAGCCGACGGCCTGCGTGCCGTCGGAGGCGAGCGCGCCGAGGAACCCGCACTCGGCGAGGAACTTGTTGTCCGGCTCGATGACGCAGAACTCGTTGCCCTCGGGGTCGGCCATCACCACGTGCGTCGCGTCCGGGCCCTGCCCGATGTCGAGGTGCCGCCCGCCGAGCTCCAGCGCCCGCGCCACCGTCTCGCGCTGGTTGTCGAGGGAGGTGCTCGTCAGGTCGAAGTGCATCTGGTTCTGGCCGCGCTTCTCCTCCTCGGAGGCGACGAACCGCAGCCGGAACCCGGTGTCGTCATCGGGCAGCAGCGTGACGCCGCCCCGGGGGTCGTCGGCGCTCTCCCAGCCCAGCACCCCCGACCAGAATCGGGCGAGCCCCTGCGGGTCGTGCGCGTCGAAGCAGAGCGCGATGAGCTGGCAAGTCATTCCGTGTCTCCTGTCCGCTGGTTCACCGGCGCGGCCACGCTAGCCCGGCCGGGAATCGCGGCGCCAACGCTTTTCGCGCCCCCCGCGACCCCCTGGGGATCAGCCGGGGCCGAGGTAGGCCAGGACGGCGGCCACCCGGCGGTGGACGTCACCGCTGTTCTCCAGCCCCAGCTTGGTGAAGATGGCGTTGACGTTCTTCTCCACCGACGAGACCGACAGGTGCAGGGCCCGTGCGATGGCGGAGTTGGAGCGGCCGTGCGCCATCTCGCGCAGCACGTCGCGCTCCCGGGCGGTCAGCGCCTCCTGCTGGCCCCGGACACCGCGCCGGGCCAGCAGCCCCTCCACCACCTTCGGGTCGATGACCGACCCGCCCGTGGCGACCGCGCGGATCGCGCCCAGCAGCTCGTCCAGGTCCCCGACGCGGTCCTTCAGCAGGTACGCGAACCCCTCGGTGCCCTCCCTGAACAGCTCGAAGGCGAACAGCGCGTCGGAGTACTGGGACAGCACCACCACGCCGGTGCCCGGGTGGGCGGCCCGGATGCGGTGGGCGGCGTCGATGCCCTCGAAGCCCTGGCGCCACGCGCCGCCCGGCATGCGGATGTCGGTGATCACGACGTCGGGGGCCAGCCGGCGCACCGCGTCGACCAGCTCGTCGGCGTCGCCGACCGCGCCCACGACCGTCACCTCGCCCGAGGTCTCCAGGAGCTGCCGGGTGCCCTCCCGGACGAGGTAGTGGTCGTCGGCCACCACGGTACGGATCGGCTCAGCCATCGACCGGCACCCAGGCGTTCACGCGTGTCCCCTCCCCAGGACGGCTGTCGAGACCGAGGCCGCCGCCCAGCGCGTCGAGCCGGTCGGCCAGCGTGGCCAGCCCCCGCCGCCCGGCGTCTCGCGGCACGAAGCCCCGGCCGTCGTCGCTGACCACCGCGCGCAGGCGGCCGTCCGCCCGCGTCAGTCGTACCTCTATTCTGGACGCCGCCGCGTGCTTGAGCGCGTTGGCGACGGCCTCGCTGACGGTGAAGTAGAGCGCGCCCTCGATCTCGTCGGCGAAGCGGCGGGCCCGCAGCCCGGGATCGGCGCTGACCGTCGTGGGCACGGGCAGGCCGGCGCAGCGCTCTTCGACGGCCTCCACCAGGCCGCCCTGGCTGAGCGCGGAAGGATGGATGCCGGCGGCCAGCTCGCGCAGGTCGGCGAGGGTCTGGCGGGCCTGGTCGCGCAGCCGGGCCAGCGCGTCGGGGCCTGCCCCGGTGGCGCGGGCCAGCTCCAGCCCGGCGATGAGGGCGACGAGCTGCTGCTGCACGCCGTCGTGGATGTTGCGCTCGATGCGGCGGCGCTCGGCCTCCTGCGCGTTGACCAGGCGGGCGACCAGCCCGGCGTTCTGGATGGCCAGCCCGGCGGGCACGGCCAGGGCCCGCAGCAGCCGGCGGTCCTCGCGGCCGAGGCGCCCGCCGTCCTTGGGGCCGCACTCGAGCCGGCCGAGCCCGCCGCGCACCGGCACGGCCAGGACGGCGGGCCCCTCCTCGCGGCCGGCGACCACGCGCGTGCCGTCGGCGAGCGTGACGGCCGCCCACCGGGTCTCCAGCCCGGCCCGTACGGCCGCCGCCAGCCTGCCGAGCTGCTCGGCGGGCTCGGGCGTGTCCTCCAGGGCGGTGCCCAGCTCGTGCAGGACGTCGTCCACGGTGGGCCGCAGGTCGAACACCAGGCTGAGCCGGGAGCCGCGCAGGCCGATGCGGATGTCCAGCAGCCCGTGCCGGACGACGGCCACCGCGAGCGCCACCGGCAGGGCGCCGACCGCGGCGACGATGCCGAGCGTGCCGCTCACCCACGAGCCGCCCTCCAGGTAGGAGAAGATCAGCACCGCCCCGGCGAGGCTGAGGCCGGTGCCCGCGACCATGCAGGCGTACTGGCCGCGCTCGCCGCCGGCCACGCGCCGCCACCGCACGACGAGGCCGCCGAACACCACCAGCCCGGTGACGAACACGGCGAGCTGCCCGGCCGCGCCGAGCAGCGCGCCGATCAGCCCGGCGGCCGATCCGTTGCCGATCGGCCGGCCCGGGACGTACCCGCTCAGCAGCAGGCCCGCCGCGTGCGCGGCGATCGCGGCGGCCCCGGCGCGGGCGGCGTGCCGCCAGCGGCGCCCCGGCAGCCGCCCCTCGGGGAACAGCAGCGGGACGAAGACCCAGTCCAGCCCGAAGAACACGGCGAGCACGGCGGACGGGACCGCGGCGAGCGGGGGCTCCGCCTGCGTCCTCATCACCAGGGCCCCGCCCAGGAAACCCAGCCCGAGGCAGAGCGCGGTGACCTGCAGCAGCCAGCCGTAGCGGACGCCGGGCCGCCGGGCGGTGAGCAGCCATCCCAGCGCGGGCAGCAGGAGGGCGAAACCGGCGTACACCCACTGCTGCGGCGGGACGGGCATGCCGGTCTCCAGGACCACCCCCGCCACCGTGCTGCCGGCCGCCGCCGTCGCCAGCAGCCCCGCCACCAGCCTCGAACTCATGGGTCACCATCGTCGCCGAGCGCCGCGCCCGGTGTCCATGAGGTTGTCCGCACTCCGAATGCGGACAACCCCACCCGCGACGGCGGTGGCCGGCCAGGTGGTCCGGGACGGCCGGGCTCCGATTGCCTGGAACCCCTGTCCGAGTCGAAGGAGCCCCCATGAACACCTCTCCGAAGACCGTCCGGGCGCTGGCGGCGGCCGTGGCGGCGGTGACGGCGGCGACGCTGACGGCCTGCGCGGCCGCGACCGCCCCGGCCGGCGCGACGACAGCCACCACCGCGACCACGCCGGCCACCCCACCGGGCACCGCGTCGAGCATCGCGTCGAGCACCGCGCCGGCCACCACCGGGGCCGCCGCTGGGGCCGTCACCGGGGTCACCACCCCGCCGGGGACCCCGACGCCCGCCGGCCTGCCGGACACCCCCGCCGGCCGGCAGCTGGGCTGGCTCGTCGAGGCCGCCGCGCGGCTGCCGGTCCCCGACGGCGAGCTGGCCCGCCACTTCGCCGCCGCCTTCCTCCAGCAGATCCCGCCCGCCCAGGTCAACCAGGCGCTGGCGGGCTACGCCGGCATGCGGCTCGACCGGCTGGCGCAGTCCGGGGACCGGTCGCTGCAGGCGCTCGTCGTCGCGGGCGGGAAGACGTACCCGCTGCTGCTCACCGTGGACGGCGCGGGCCTGATCGACACCCTGCTGTTCGGCGGCTCCACCCCGGCGAGCTGGGCGGAGCTGGACCAGCGGCTGCGCGCGGCGGCGCCCCAGGCCGGGTTCCTGGCGGCCGAGCTGACCGGCGACGGCCGCTGCCGCCCCGTGCACGCCGTCGCGCCGGGCACGCCGCGCCCGCTCGGCTCGATGTTCAAGCTCTACGTGCTGGGCGCGGTGGCCGAGCGCATCCGGCAGGGCGCCTTCGGCTGGGACACCCGGATCACGATCCGGCCGGAGCTGAAGAGCCTGCCCTCCGGCCGGCTCCAGGACCGCCCGGACGGCAGCCAGGTGACGGTCCTGGAGGCCGCCCGGCTGATGATCTCCATCAGCGACAACACCGCCACCGACCTGCTCGTCCACCAGGCGGGCCGCAAGACCGTCGAGCGCGTGATGCGGTCGTGGGGCGGCGACGCCGGGCGCAACGTGCCGTTCCTGACGACGCGGGAGCTGTTCGTGCTCAAGGGGGCCGGCTACCCGCGCCACGCCGAGCGCTACCTGTCGCTGAAGACGGGGGAGCGGCGCCGCTACCTGGACAAGGTCGTCGCCAAGGTGCCGCTGACGGACATCACGCCGTGGACCGAGCCGCGCGAGCTGGACCGCATCGAATGGTTCGCCACGCCGGCGCAGCTCTGCCGCGCCTACGCGCGGCTGGCCGAGGTACGGGACCCGCGGATCGGCGAGATCATGTCGATCAACGACGCCGGGATCGGCCTGGACCCGGAGCGCTGGCAGCGGGCGTGGTACAAGGGCGGCTCGGAGCCGGGCGTGCTGGCCACCGGCTTCCTGGCCCGCACGTCGAAGGGCAGGACGTACGTGGTGGCGGTGATGGGCGCCAACCCGCGGGCGCCGTTCGACGACGTGCGCGGCGGCATGGAGTTCGTCACGCTCGCCCGCGGCGCCTTCACGCTGGCCGCCGGCTCCTGACCCCGCTCCCGCCACCGGGTGAGGCGTTCCTCCGGCGGGCGCCCGGGACCGGCACGCGGCCCCGGACGCCCGTACTCACAGGACCGTGCTCACAGCACCGCGCCCGTGCCCTGCCTGCGGCGCTCGCGCGGCGCGGGCGGCTGGGGCGGGGGCTGCTTGCTGAGCCGTTCGAACTCGATCGCGAGCGGCCCGGCCACGAACGCCGAGGACGCCGTCCCCACCACGATGCCGACGATCAGCGCGACGGCGAAGTCGCGCAGGGTGTCGCCGCCGAAGACGGCCAGCGCGGTGAGGATGAACAGCGCGCCGAGACCGGTGTTGACGGTACGCGGCACGGTCTGCAGGATCGCCGCGTTGACGACGCCGGCGAAGCGGGCCTGCCGCCGGGCCTGCCACAGCTCGCGGACGCGGTCGAAGACCACGACCTTGTCGTTGACGGAGTACCCGATGACGGTCAGCATGGCCGCCAGGAACACCCCGTCGATGGGCTTGCCCAGCCAGGCGAACAGGCCCAGCACGGCGAGGGTGTCCACGACGAGCGCCAGCACCGCCGCCGCGCCGAACGTCCAGCGGAACCGGACGGCCAGGTACAGCAGCTGTGCCGCCAGCGCCACGCCGAGCGCGACCACCGCGTTGCGGCGCAGCTCCTCGCCCAGGCTGGGGCCGATCAGCTCGTCGCGCTGCTTGGTCACCTCGCCGAACCGGGCGTCGAGCGCCTGCTCGATGGCGGCGACGTCACCGGCGCCGATCTGGCCGGCCCGTACGGACACGCTGGTCCCGGAGACCTGCACGCTCGCGGCCGGGTGCCCGGCCTCGGCGACCGCCTGCCGCGCCGCCTCGGCGCTCACCGGCCGCGCGGCGGTGAACTCGGCCATCCGGCCGCCGGTGAACTCGATGCCGAAGTTCAGCCCGTGCAGGACCAGCCCGGCGACGGCGGCGGCGACCAGGACGGCGGCCCCGGCCAGCCACCGCCGGCCGGCGGACATGAGGGACGGCTCGCGCCGGGCGATCCAGACCCGCACCCGGCCCTGCATCGCCAGCCCCGACAGCCGCGGGCCGGCCCTGCCGACGGCGGCGTCGGTCAGCACCCGGGTGATGAGCATGGCCGAGGCCAGCGAGGCCAGGACGCCGATGGCCAGCGTCACGCCGAACCCGCGCACCGGCCCCGAGGCCAGCCAGAACAGCAGCCCGGCGGCCAGGAGCGTGGTGATGTTGGAGTCGGCGATGGCGCTCCAGGCGCCGGAGAAGCCGCGGCCGAGGGCGTGCCGCAACCCGCGGCGCGGCGCGCGGCCGTACTCCTCGCGGGCCCGCTCGAAGACCAGCACGTTGGCGTCCACCGCCATGCCGATGGCCAGCACGAACCCGGCCAGGCCCGGCAGGGTGAGGGTCGCGCCGAGGGCGAGCAGGGCGGCGTAGGAGATGAGCCCGTAGGCGGCCAGCGCGACGGTGGCCAGCAGCCCCGACAGCCGGTAGGTGACGACGATGAACAGCGCGGTGAGCAGCACCCCGGCGATGCCCGCCTTGGCGCTGGCCTCGATCGCCTGCGCGCCGAGCGTGGGGCCGACGGTGCGCTGCTCGATCAGGTCGAGCGGGACGGGCAGCGCGCCGCCCTTGATGAGCACGGCCAGGTCGTTGGCCTCCTGGTAGCTGAAGGAGCCGGTGATCTGGGTGGATCCGCCGGGGATGCCGGTCCGGCAGGGCACGCCCGGGTTCACCTGCGGCGAAGAGATGATCTTGTCGTCCAGGACGATGGCGACCCGCCGCCGGGGATCGCCCGGCTCGTGGCAGGCGGCCTCGCCGGTCAGCCGCTGCCAGGCGTCGGCGTCACGGAAGTCGACGGTGGCGAACCAGCCCGGCCCCTGCTGCGGGTCCTGGCCCGCGGCGGCGTCGGTCACGCCGTCGCCGGTGATCGCGGCGGGGCCGAGCCGCAGGTGCCGGCCGGACTCGTCCGCCAGGACCCGCTCGCCGGAGGCGTCGGCGGCCTGTCCCAGGACGGGGTGGAAGGCGAGCTGGGCGGTCCTGCCGATGACGCCGGCGGCCTGGCGGGGGTCGAGCACGCCGGGCAGCTCGACGATGATGCGCCGCTCCCCGGAGCGCAGCAGGGTGGGATCGACCACGCCGAGCGCGTCGGCGCGCCGGCGCAGCACGTCCAGGGCGCGGTCGGTGGCATCGGCGTCGGCCTTGGCCGTGGGGGAGTCGCGGGACTCGAAGACGAGCTGGGTGCCGCCACGCAGGTCCAAGCCGAGGCGTGGCGAGATGGTCACGGTGAGTATCAGTGCGGTGGCGGCCAGAACGCACGCCGCCACCGCGCGCCAGAAGGGCGCGCGGGACATGAGAGCCTCCACGGGCTGTCGAAGAAGGAAAAGGGACGTCAGCGCGTCGTGGAGGGTGGTGCTCGCGCCGCGACCGCGCGGGCGGCCGGTCGCGGCGCCGGGGTGACGGATCGCGGAGCGGCCGCGACGGGCCGCGCGGGCGGCTCCGGGAGCCCGGCGGAGGGCAGCACGGCCGGCCACAGCGGCGGCGCGGGCACGCCACGGGACAGGGACGTCCGGGGCAGCACGGCGTGCTGGACGGCGTGCTCGGACGGCCCGCTCCACCAGACCCCGGACGGCTCGCCCCACCAGGCCGCGAGCGTCGCGGCGGCGGGCGGGTGGGCGGCACCGGCGTCGGCAGCGGGGGTGGGGCCCAGCAGGAAGGCGGACAGCACCAGGAGCAGGACGGCGGGCAGTCTGCTGCGCACGTCTCCTCCTGGCCGGCCGCGAATGGGTATTGGCGGCCACGGTACCCCGGCCGCGGCGTATCCGCAGCCGGTGACTGTCCCGGCATGCCTTTTGCGGAGGTCTGGGCTATGGTCGGCCCTATGACGGGACCGTGGAGAACGCCACGCGGGTCCATCGCGTTCACCAGCGTGATGGGCCTGGTCCTGCTGTCCCTGATCGCGCTGTCGCTGCTGCCGGCCGGCCCGTCGGGCCGGGCGGGCGGCGGCGTCCCGGCGGTCGCCCAGGCGTCGGTCCCCGCCCAGGCGGTCGCCCCGGCGTCGGTCCCCGCCCCGGCGGTCGCCCCGGCGTCGGTCCCCGGCCCGGTGTGGAGCCCGGGCGGCGGGGACATCGACCTGTCGAGCCTGCCACCGCAGGCGGGCGGCGTCCGCGAGCACCACGTGCTGTCGTTGTGGCCGCCGCTGCGCGGTGAGCGCCAGAGCGAGGTCGCCCATCTGGCGCTGCTGCCGTCGCCCGGCGCGGGCACGGACCCGCTCCGCGACCCGCAGCAGTTCGGCCAGCGCGCCACCGGGTCGCGCAGCCCGCCACCCGCCCAGCGCTAGCCAGCGCCTTCCCACAGGCCAGCGCTAGCCGGCGCCTTCCCACAGGCCGACGACAGCCGGCCGGCCTCTGCGGCCGCGCGCGCCGTGGGGCCCGACCGCACGTCATCCGCGCTTCCGCACGTCGCTCGCGCTCGCCCGCTCTCCAGGTACCTCCGCCTGCCGCCGTGCCAGCGTGCGCCCGTGCCAGCGTGCGCCCGTGCGGGTGTGTCCGTGCGGGTGTGTCCGTGCGGGTGTGTCCGTGCGGGTGTGTCCGTGCTGGCCGTGCCCGTGCTGGCCGTGCCCGTGCCGGGTGTGCCCGTACTGGGCGTGCCCGTGCCGGGCGTGCCCCGTGCTGGCCGTGCCCGTGCCGGGCGTGTCGGCGGGTTCGGGGACGAAGGCGTTCCTTGAACCGTCCCCGGCAGGGGGACCGCGGGCTGCCCGTGCGGGAGCCGGGTGCCGTCTGCCGCCGTTCCCTGTCTTCTGTCCCGACGCCAGTTAGGAGCCGATCATCGTCATGGCCGTCCTCCGATCAGTTCACATGTTCACGCGCGCCCGGAGCGCGGGATGAGCCGGGTGCGGCGCTTCGTGGCGCTCGACCTGGGCACCGCCCGGACCCGGGCGCTGGCCGTGGGCGGGCACGCCATCGCCGACCGGCCGTCGGCGGTCCTGGGGCGCTCGTCCGCCGGCGCCGGCCCCGAGGTCGTGCGCCCCCTGCGGCACGGCATGGTCGCCGACCCTGGTGCCTGCCTGCGGCTGGTCCGGCTGGTGCTGCGCGACACCCGGCTGCACGACGGCCGGCCGCCGGCGCGGGTGCTGGCCGGGGTGCCGGTGGCGGCCTCGCCGAGCGACCGGCGGGCGGTCCGCGCGGCGGTCGCCGAGACCGCCGGCTGCGAGGTGACGCTGGTGGAGGAGCCGCTGGCCGCCGCCGTCGGCGCCGGCCTGGACGTCCTCGATCCGCGGCCCTGCCTCCTGCTGGACGTCGGGGCGGGCATCGTCGAGGCCGTGGCCATCGGCGACGGGGCCGTCCTCGACGCGGCCGCGCTCCAGCTCAGCGCCACCACCGAGGCGGGCCTGGCGGCGTACGCGCTGGAGGGCGTCGTCGCCATGACCGCGGGCCTGGCCCGCCGCGGGCCGGCCGCGCGCGCCCGCGGCCTGGTGGTCACCGGCGGCGGCGCGCACCAGGAGCTGCTGCTGCGCCGGCTGCGCGCCGCGGTGCGGCTGCCGGTCAGCGCCGCGGCGCAGCCGCAGCACGCCACTGTCCGCGGCCTGATGCGGCTGTGCCTGCAACCGTCCCTGGCCTCCGGCCTCGCCCTGCCCGCCGGCTGAACTGTCCGCCGGCTGAACTGTCCGCCGGCTGAACTGCCCGCCGGCTGAGCTGTCCATCGGCCGGCCCGCTCGTCCCCCGAGAACGTCACATCCCCGCAGAAAGGACATCCGATCATGACCGACCGTCACCCCGCCCACCTCAGCAGCGTGCAGCTGCAGGCGCTCCGCGACGACCTGCGGGAGCAGCTCGACCAGCGCAGGCGGCACCTGGACGCCCTGCGCGAGCAGGAGCGGGAGAGCAACGGCGGCGACGGCACCTGGCAGGAGCTGGTCGTCTCCGTCACCGCCGCCGAGCGTGCCGTCGCCGAGCTGTCGCTGGCTTTCGACAGACTGGAGGACGGCACCTACGGCCGGTGTGCCCACTGCCGGACGGCCATCCCGTTCGAACGGCTCAAGGTCCGGCCGCTGGCGCGCACCTGCATCGACTGCCAGCGGCGGCACGAGGCCGCCTGACCCGGCCGGGAGGGGACGGGCCCGCCCCGCCCCCTCCCGGTCACCGGAGCTGATCATGATCACACTGGACCGCCTGGTGAACGTGCTCGGCGGCTACGGCGTGCGGCTGTGCGGCGATCCCGCGGCCCGCTCGGCGTGGCTGCGCAGCGTGGCGATGCCGGACCCGGCCGACCGCCGCGCCACCGGCGACCTGCTCCTGGCCGTCGGCGCCGCCTCGCCCGCCGAGGCGGTGCGGTGGGCGGCCGCCGCCAGGGCCACGGCGGTCCTGGTCCGCCCCGCCCCGACGGGCGGCGACGCCGACGAGGCCGCCGCGACCGGCGGCGACGCCGACGAGGCCGCCGCGCTCGGCGACCGGCACGGGGTGGCCGTGCTGCTGGCCGATCCCGAGGTCTCCTGGAGCCAGCTCGCCGGCGTCGTGTACGGGCTGGTGCTGGAGAGCCGCGAGACCGCCTCCGGGCGCGGCCCGACCGACCTGTTCGCCCTGGCCGACAGCCTGGCCGACGTCATCGGCGGGGCGGTGACCATCGAGGACCGGCACTCGCGGGTGCTGGCCTACTCCCGCTCCCAGCAGGCGGGCGACCCGGCCCGGCTGGAGACCATCCTGGCCCGGCGCGTCCCCGACCGGCTGCGCGAGCTGCTCCAGCGGCGGGGGGTTCTCGCCCGGCTGGCGGCGGCGGAGGGGCCGGTGTTCGTCCCGGCCGAGGCCGGGCACGGCCTGACCGGGCGGATGGCGGTGGCGGTCCGGGCGGGCCGCGAGCTGCTGGGATCGGTGTGGGTGAGCTGCGAGCGCCCGCTGACCGGCGCCCACCGGCGCGCCCTGGCCGACGGCGCGCGTACCGTCGCGCTGCACCTGCTGCGCTCGCGGGCCAGCGCCGACCTGGAGCGGCAGGTGGAGTCCGACCTGGTCATCCGGCTGCTGGAGGGCAGTGCCGACGCCGCGACGACGATCAGCCGGCTGGGCCTGGCGCCGCAGGCGATGCGGGTGATCGCGGTGCGCGCGTCCACCCCCGACGACCGGCACGCCGCGCTGCTGCTGGCCTTCGAGCAGGCCACCACCGGGTTCGGCTGGTCCAGGCCCGGCCGCAGCGCGCTGCTGGGCGACACGCTCTACACCGTCCTGCCGGCCGAGCGGGCCGGGGCGGCCCGGCAGTGGATCGCGGCCCTGCGCGGCGAGCTGCCCGCCGGGGTGCGGGTGGCGGCCGGGATCGGCGCGCCCGCCGAGGTCGCGGAGCTGCCCGCCGCCCGCCAGGAGGCCGACGAGTGCCTGGCGCTGCACGAGAGCGCCGCGCCCGGCGCGGTCCCGCCCGCCTACGACGAGTCCTGGGACGACATCCTGCTGCGGCGGCTGCGCGCGGTCGCGCGGGCCGGCCGGGCCCCGTCGCGCGGGCCCGTTCCCACGCTGCTGCGGCACGACGCCCGCCACGGCACGCGCTTCGTGGACACCCTGCGGGCCTGGCTGGCGGCCCAGGGCGACCTCACCCTGGCCGCCGAGCGGCTGGGCGTGCATCCCAACACCGTGCGCAACCGGCTGCGCAGGATGGGCGAGCTGACCCCGCTGGAGCTGGACGACGGCCGTAAGCGCCTCGCCCTGACCATCGTGCTGGCCGCCGTCGAGGACGAGCCCCGCCCCTGACCCGTTGTGCGGCGGCCACAATCGCGGCGCCCCGATTGTCGCCCGCCCACAACGCCGCGGGCGGCCGGGCGGGCGATGCTGGCAGCGACACCGGCATTCGTCCCGATGGAGGTTGGCATGGTCGGCAACTGGCCGCGTTCGGTGGTCGTGGTGGGCGCGGGCATCGTGGGGCTGTCGACCGCGTGGTTCCTGCAGGAGCGTGGCGTCCAGGTGGACGTGGTGGACCGCGGCGGCGTGGCGGCCGGCGCGTCCTGGGGCAACGCCGGCTGGGTCGCGCCGGGCCTGGCCGTCCCGCTGAACGAGCCGGCCGTGCTGCGTTACGGGCTGCGCTCGCTGCTGAACCCGGCTGCGCCGCTGCACGTGCCGGCGAGCCTCGACCCCGGCCTGTGGAGGTTCCTGGCCCGCTTCGCCGCCAGCAGCCACTGGGGGGCGTGGACCCGCGCCGTGCGGGCCAACCTGCCGCTCAACGAGGAGTGCGTCGAGGCGTACGAGGTGCTGGCCGCCGAGGGCGTGGCCGCCCCGGTCGTGGCGGCGCCGATCACCGCCGCGTTCCGCACGCCCCGCCAGGCCGAGGGCCTGCTGCGCGAGCTGCGCAGGCTCCAGGAGGCCGGGCAGCGCGTCGAGCACGCCGTGCTGGACGGCGCCCGGCTGGCCGAGCAGGTCCCGCTGGCCGGCGAGGCGCTGACCACGGGGGTGCGGATCGACGGCCAGCGCTACGTCGATCCCGGCGCGTTCGTGCGCGCCCTGGGCGAGGCCGTGATGCGGCGCGGCGCCACCCTGTACGCCGTCGAGGTGGACGAGGTGCGCACCGACGGCAGGAAGACCGTCGTCCGCTCGGCCAAGGGCACCGTCCTGTCGGCCGACGCGGTGGTGCTGGCCACCGGGGCGTGGCTGCCCCGCCTGGCCCGGCAGTGGGGCGTGCGGGTGCCGGTGCGGGCCGGCCGCGGCTACTCCTTCACCGTGCCGGTGGAGCGTCCGGTGCCCGGCCCCCTCTACCTGCCCGGCGTGCGGGTGGCGTGCACGCCCTACCGGGGCTGGCTGCGGGTGGCGGGCACGATGGAGTTCCGCGACCCGGACGCCCCGCAGGTGCCGGCCCGGCTGGAGGCCATCGTGGCCTCGGCCCGGCCGCTGCTGCGCGGCGTGCGCTGGGAGGAGCGCACCGACGTCTGGGTGGGGCCGCGCCCGGTCACCCCGGACGGGCGGCCGCTCGTCGGCGCGACGGCGGCCCCCACCGTCTACGTGGCGGGCGGGCACGGCATGTGGGGCCTGGCCCACGGCCCCGTCACCGGCCGGCTGCTGGCCGAGCAGATCACCACCGGCAAGCGGCCCGAGGCCCTGGCCGGCTTCGACCCGCTGCGCTGATCCCGTCCCATCTATACAAACGACCGATCGTTCATGTAGTTTGTCGGCATGACGAACGACGGCCGACGGCTGCGCGGCTCGCGCAGCCGCGAGGCGATCCTGGAGCGAGCGGTGAGCCTCGCCTCCGTCGAAGGGCTGGACGGGCTCACCCTGGGGCGGCTGGCCGCCGCGACCGGCACCAGCAAGTCCGGGTTCTTCGCCCACTGGGCCGGCAAGGAGCAGTTGCAGCTCGACGCCGTGGAATGGGCCGCCCGGCAGTGGAGCGAGCACGTGGTGGCGCCCGCCCTGCGGGCCCCCGCGGGCGTGCGGCGGCTGTTCGCGCTGCACGAGGCGCGGCTGCGCTTCTACGGCGACGGCGTGCTGCCCGGAGGGTGCTTCTTCTTCACCGCCCAGGTCGAGTTCGACGACCGCCCGGGGCCGGTGCGCGACCGCGTCGCCCGCGCCCTGGGCGAGTGGCAGGCGTTCCTCCAGCGGCAGGTGACGGAGGCGGTCGAGCTGGGCGAGCTGGCGCGGGACGTCGATCCCGCCCAGCTCGCCTACGAGATCGACGCGCTCGGCGAGATGGTGGTCACGCACTCCCGCCTGCACGACGGCGCGGCCAGCCTCCTGCACGCCCGCCGCGCCGTCCTGCAGCGCCTGCGCGCCCTCTGCCCCGACCCCACGCTCCTTCCGGAGGACGGCCATGACAGCTGACGGGATCTACGAGCCGGTCCAGGTGCACTTCGACGACCTCGACGCGATGGGCCTGCTGCACAACTCCCGCTACGCCCTGCTGGTCGAGCGCGCGATCGGCGCCTACTGGCAGCGCCTGGGCTGGGCGCCCGACCCGGCCAGGTCGGTGTTCAAGGACGTGTTCCTGGCCGTGCGCGAGTTCAAGGTGACCTACCACGCGCCCATCGCCGGGGCCGGGGAGCCGATGGTGCACTTCTGGATGGAACGCATGGGCCGCACCAGCGGCGTCTACGGCTTCCGCGTCCTGTCGGCCGACCGCTCGCTCGTGCACGCCGACGGCTACCGCGTCAACGTCAACCTGGACCCGGCCACGCTGCGGCCCGAGCCGTTCAGCGCCGAGCTGCGCGCCGCCGCCGAGCCCCTGCTCCGCACGCCGCTGCCGTGCTGATCCCGCGTCCCGCCACCGTGCTGATCCGGCGTGCCACCGTGCTGATCGGGCGTGCCACCGTGCTGATCGGGCGTGCCGCCGTGCTGAGATCCCGCTGGATCGCCGGTCCGGCGCCCGCCGGCCCCGGCCCGCTGGTGGTCGCGCTGACCGACTACCGGGCGCACCGGCTGCTCGACCTGCCCGGCATCGCCCGCCAGGGGCTGGCGCTGAGCCGCCTGTGGCCGGAGCTGCCCGGGGCGGTCGGTATGTGGCTCTGGAGCGATCTGCCCGGCCGCCGGGCCGGGTCGCTGTCGGTGTGGCGGAGCGAGGCCGACCTCCGGGCGTTCGTGCGGCTGCCGGAACACGTGCGGATCATGCGGGCGTACCGCGACCGGGGCACGCTGCGGTCGCGTACCTGGGAGATCGCCACGCTGGAGGGCGCCGACCTGTGGAGCGCCGTGCACGAGTGACCGGCGCCCGCCCCGCGGGGGCGGCGGGCGCCGGACCGGTCAGGAATCGAGAAGCGGCGCTCCCGGGGCCGTGGCTAGCGTGAGCGTCACGGACGTCGCGCCCTTCACCCGCGCCGGCGTCCGATCCGATTCCACGCGACCACCCCCGTCAGGAGCGATCATGAGCGACTCCGCCAACCTCGGCATCCAGACCGTGCTGCACCCCGTCTCGGACCTGGAGAAGGCCAAGGCGGTCTACACCGCGCTGCTCGGCACGCCGCCGCAGGTCGACTCGTCCTACTACGTCGGCTACGAGGTCGCCGGACAGCAGATCGGGCTGGTCCCGAACGGCGGGCCGCAGGGCATGACCTCGCCGGTGGCGCACTGGCACGTGAGCGACATCGAGGCGAAGCTGGCCGAGGTGACGGCCGCGGGCGCCACCGTCAAGGAGCCCCCGCGCGAGGTCGGCGGCGGCCGCCTGGTGGCCACCTTCACCGACACCGACGGCAACGTCCTCGGCCTGGTCCAGGACCAGTGAGCCCCGGCCGGCCGCGCGGCCCGCGGGTCGCGCGGCCGGCCCCGAGGGAGAAAATGGACGGCCACCGGGACCTCGCCGAGCCAGGCGACCGACACATGGAGAGACGATGAGCACCGACCTGAACGCCGGAACGGGCACCGGCCCGCGGCCGTCCGAGCCGCCCCTGGCCGACAGCCACGACGTGATCCGGGTCCACGGCGCGCGCGAGAACAACCTCAAGGACGTCAGCGTCGAGATCCCCAAGCGCCGGCTGACCGTGTTCACCGGCGTGTCCGGCTCGGGCAAGAGCTCCCTGGTGTTCGACACGGTCGCCGCCGAGTCGCAGCGGCTCATCAACGAGACCTACAGCGCGTTCGTGCAGGGCTTCATGCCGACGCTGGCGCGGCCCGAGGTGGACGTGCTCGAAGGGCTGACCACCGCGATCATCGTGGACCAGCAGCGGATGGGCGCCGACCCCCGCTCCACGGTCGGCACCGCCACCGACGCCAACGCGATGCTGCGCATCCTGTTCAGCCGGCTCGGGCAGCCGCACATCGGCTCGCCGCAGGCGTTCTCCTTCAACGTCCCCTCGGTGCGGGGCAGCGGCGCGGCCACCGTCGAGCGCGGCGGCGGCAAGACCGTCAAGCAGACCTTCACCCTCACCGGCGGCATGTGCCCGCGCTGCGAGGGCCGGGGAGCGGTCTCCGACATCGACCTCACCCAGCTCTACGACGACTCCAAGTCGCTGTCGGAGGGCGCCTTCACCATCCCGGGCTGGAAGTCCGACAGCTTCTGGACGGTACGGGTCTACGCCGAGTCGGGCCTGCTCGACCCGGACAAGCCGATTCGCGAGTTCACCAAGAAGGAGATGCGCGACTTCCTCTACCACGAGCCGATCAAGGTGAAGGTGGAGGGCGTCAACCTCACCTACGAGGGGCTGATCCCCAAGATCCAGAAGTCGTTCCTGGCCAAGGACCGGGAGGCGATGCAGCCGCACATCAGGGCGTTCGTGGACCGGGCGGTCACCTTCACCACCTGCCCCGACTGCGACGGCACCCGGCTGAGCGAGGCGGCCCGCTCCTCGCGGATCGCCGGGCTGAACATCGCCGACGTGTGCGCGATGCAGATCACCGACCTGGCCGAGTGGGTGAGCGGCCTGGACGAGCCGTCCGTCGCGCCGCTGCTGGCCGCGCTGCGGCACACGCTGGACTCGTTCGTGGAGATCGGGCTGGGCTACCTCAGCCTCGACCGGCCCGCGGGCACGCTGTCGGGCGGCGAGGCGCAGCGCACCAAGATGATCCGGCACCTCGGCTCGTCGCTGACCGACGTGACCTACGTCTTCGACGAGCCGACGATCGGGCTGCACCCGCACGACATCCAGCGCATGAACGACCTGCTGCGGCGGCTGCGCGACAAGGGCAACACCGTGCTGGTGGTCGAGCACAAGCCGGAGGTGATCGCGATCGCCGACCACGTCATCGACCTGGGCCCCGGCGCCGGGACCGCCGGCGGCGAGGTGGTGTTCGAGGGCACGGTGGACGGGCTGCGCGCCGCCGGCACCCTGACCGGGCGGCACCTGGACGACCGGGCGGCGCTGAAGCCGTCAGTACGCCGGCCGTCGGGGACGCTGGAGGTGCGCGGCGCCGCCACGCACAACCTGCGCGACGTGGACGTGGACATCCCGCTCGGCGTGCTGGTGGCGGTGACCGGCGTGGCCGGGTCCGGCAAGAGCTCGCTGATCCACGGCTCGGTGGCGGGCAGGGACGGCGTGGTGGTGGTCGACCAGACGCCCATCCGCGGCTCACGGCGCAGCAACCCGGCGACCTACACCGGGCTGCTCGACCCGATCCGCAAGGCGTTCGCGAAGGCCAACGGGGTGAAGCCGGCGCTGTTCAGCGCCAACTCCGAGGGCGCCTGCCCGGCCTGCAACGGCGCCGGGGTCGTCTACACCGACCTGGGCATGATGGCCGGCATCACGACGACCTGCGAGGAGTGCGAGGGCAGGCGCTTCCAGGCGGCGGTGCTGGAGCACCGCCTGGGCGGCCGGGACATCAGCGAGGTGCTGGCGATGCCGGTGACCGAGGCCCTGGAGTTCTTCGCCGCGGGCGAGGCCCGCACGCCGGCCGCGCACGCCGTCCTGGACCGGCTCGCCGACGTCGGGCTGGGCTACCTCAGCCTGGGCCAGCCGCTGACCACGCTGTCCGGCGGCGAGCGGCAGCGGCTCAAGCTCGCCACCCACCTGGGCGGCAAGGGCGGCGTCTACGTCCTGGACGAGCCGACCACCGGCCTGCACCTGGCCGATGTCGAGCACCTGCTCGGGCTGCTGGACCGGCTGGTGGACGGCGGCAAGTCGGTCATCGTCATCGAGCACCACCAGGCGGTCATGGCGCACGCCGACTGGATCATCGACCTGGGCCCCGGCGCCGGTCACGACGGCGGCCGGGTCGTCTTCGAGGGCACGCCCGCCGATCTCGTCGCGGCCGGCTCCACGCTCACCGGCGAGCACCTCGCGGCCTATGTCGGCGCCTGACGTCGCCCTCCTGCCGAGACGCGCCGCCCTCCCTCGCCGGGGGCGGAAGTGGACGAACCGGGCGGCGGCTCGGAAAGATGGGGCCGTGCACACCAACCGTCCCGCCTCCGACGACGCCGCCCGGCAGCGGCTGCGCAACCTCGCGCTGCTGCGCCGCGTCCGCGACCGCATCGACCGGGAGTACGCGCAGCCGCTGGACGTCGAGGCGCTGGCCCGCGGCGTGAGCATGTCGGCGGGCCACCTCAGCCGCGAGTTCCGCCGCGCCTACGGCGAGTCGCCGTACTCCTACCTGATGACGCGGCGCATCGAGCGCGCGATGGCGCTGCTGCGCCGCGGCGACCTCAGCGTCACCGAGGTCTGCTTCACGGTCGGCTGCTCGTCGCTGGGCACCTTCAGCACCCGCTTCACCGAGCTGGTCGGCGTGTCGCCCAGCACCTACCGGCGGCAGGCGGCCGAGTCGGCGGAGGGCATCCCGGCGTGCGTGGCCAAGCAGGTCACCCGGCCGGTCAGGAGCCGGGAGGCGCCGGCCGGGCAGGCGCAGCCGGCCTGACACCCGCGCGCCGCCGCCGGTCTAGCATGTCGCACGTGACCACCTACGACGACCTCGACACGTTCGACTACCTGGACGCCTCGGCCCTGCCGCCGCGCCAGCAGCGCATCCTGGCCACGATCCGGGACTGGGTGGTCAGGTACGGGTACCCGCCGAGCACCCGCGAGATCGGCCGCGCGGTCGGGCTGCGCTCGTCCTCGTCGGTGTCGAAGCACCTGCGGAGCCTGGAGGAGAAGGGGTTCCTGCGGCGGGGCGCGGCGGTGGCCCGGCCGATCGACGTGCGCCTGTTCCTGCGGGGCGCGGCGCCGGAGCCGCCGGCCGGCCTGGTGAGCGTGCCCGTCGTGGGCGACATCGCCGCGGGCGCTCCCATCCTGGCCGACGAGCACGTCGACGACCTGCTGACGCTGCCGCGCGACCTGACCGGGCGGGGCACCGTGTTCGCGCTGCGGGTGCGGGGCGACTCGATGATCGACGCCGCGATCTGCGACGGTGACATCGTGGTGGTGCGGCAGCAGTCCGAGGCGCACTCCGGGCAGATCGTCGCGGCGATGATCGACGGCGAGGCCACGGTGAAGGTGCTGCGCCGGCGCGGCGGGCACGTCCTGCTCGAACCGCGCAACCCCGCCTACGACGTCATCGACGGCGACCGGGCGGTGGTGCTGGGCATCGTGGTCTCGGTCCTGCGCAACCTCTGAGCGCGCGTCTCCGGACTGGCCGGACTCATCTGTTCCGGTGGCGACGGAGATGTATGAGATATGCCGGTAAAAGGCGATCTTGAATGGTAGCTTCGCGGCGTGCGCGCGCGGTCGGCGATGTCGAGCAGTGAGGTTCCCTCTTCGTCCCGGGTCATGGATTTCACGTTGGTCGAGACCGGGGGCGGGCCGCTCGTGGTCTGCGCCGACTCCGGGTACGGAGGAGTGTGGACGTGGGACCCCCTGCGGGATGTGTGGCAGGAGCGGCCGCTGGCCTTCGCCTGCGCCGGAGACCCGCTGGCCGCCCGGTACCCCCATGCCGACAACGACCTCCGTTCGGTGGCCGCGGTCATGTCCGCGGGCCGGGTGGTCCTGGCGGCGGGCGGTGACGAGCAGGGGGTCGCCTTCTGGGATCTGGAGAGCGGTGAGCTGATTCGGGGTGCGCGTTTCGACGACCCCTACCTCGCGGCCGTGACCGAGGTGCGCGGTGAGGGGCCGCCGCTGTTCGTGACCGCTACGCAGTACGCGGAGGAGATCCTGGTGTGGGGGCCGTCCGCGGAGGCGCCGGTGGAGCTGCTCAACGAGATCGGCCCGGTCGCCTGCCTCGCGGCCTCCCACGCCCCTGGCTTCTCGCTGGCGGCGGCGGGCGGGGCGGACGAGGGGATAGCCGTGTGGGATCTGTCGGCGGACGGGGAAGTCAGGACGTTCGACACCGAAGGGGAACGCGTACTGGCCGTGTCGCTGGCGGGGCCGGCAGGTGACCCCCTTCTGGTGGCGGGTGTCGAGGAGGAGATCCACGTGTGGGGCCTGGCGGACGCGCACGGAGACGACGCTCCCCGCGATCGGCTGACGGGCCACGAGGGCGCCGTCGAAGCCGTGGACACGGCGGTGATCGGTGAGCGCGCCCTGGCGGTGAGCGGAGGCGCCGACGGGACGGTGCGGCTCTGGGATCTGGCCACCGGCACGCAACTCGGCGATCCGCTGGTCGGCCACGAGGGCGGTGTCGAAACAGTGCGGATCGCCGTCCTGCACGGGCGCCACGTCGCCCTGAGCGCGGGCCGGGACAGCAGGATCAACGTCTGGGGCCTGCAGGCCGTCGCGCGGTAGGGAAACGTCGGGCGGTCTCCGGGCCGGTGCGGCACGCTCACCGAGCGCGCGCCGGCCGGGACCCGTCGTCCCGGCCGGCGCGCGGCGGCGTCAGCCCAGCCGGCCCAGGTGGCCGGCGAGGAACCGGACGGCGCTGTCGGCCTCGAAGCCCGGCACGTCCTCGTGCTTGCCGGGGTTGGCGTGCAGGGTCTTCTCCGCCGAGCCCAGGGCGTCGAACAGGGCCAGGGCCTCCTGGCGCGGCACCCGTTCGTCGTCCCACTGCACCAGGAACCGCACGGGCACGGTGATCCCGGCGGCGGCCTCGGCCGAGGCCAGCGAGGTTCCGCTCAGCCCCAGCACCGCCGCGCGGATCCGCGGCTCGGCGGCGACCAGCGGGAGGCCGAGGGCGCAGCCCAGCGACACGCCCCAGTAGCCCACCGGGCCGAGGTCGCCGAGCGCGTCCAGGACCGAGCGCCACTCCGGGACGGTCTGGGCGGCCAGCAGCGTGTGCAGCTCGGCCAGCAGCGGGACGGGGTCGCCGCCGCCGGCCATGCGGCTGCGCATCTCGGTGATGATCCGCTCGTGCTCGGCGCTCCTGGGCCGGTCGCCGTGGGCGGGGGCGTCGATGGCCGCCACCGCGAACCCGTGGCCGGCCGCCAGCCGGGCGGCGCGGGCGGCCACGCCGGGGGCCCGCTTGTGCTGCCCGCCGCCGTGTCCGACGAGGACGAGGGCGGTGGGCTCGGTGTGCGGCGTCCACAACACGCCGGGGATGTCGTCGAGGGTGAAGGAGCGTTCGGTGACGCCGTCGGCCGACGTCAGGGAGGTGAAGCGCATGCGCGTTTCAAGCCTTTCGGGTGCCTGGTGCGGGCGCTCCCTAGGCCGTGCGGGGAAGGGAGCCCCGATCTGTCACAACGTTGATCGGTCTCACCTCCTCCGGTCGATGCGGCGCACAGCGACGCTGAATTTATCACATCCGCCCGGACCGGAATCCGGGCACATGATCGACAAAAACCCTTATTCCCTGCTGGGTTAGTTGTAATGTGGAGGGATCCGAGAGAGTCAGGAGACAGGATGTCATCACCGGCCGGTCCGTTCAGCGACGGCGGCGACCAGGAGCTCGGCCGGCTGCTGGACCGCTTCCAGCAGGACGTCGCCGCGATCGAGCGGCTGAGCGAGCAGATGACCGCGGTCAAAGGCCGGGGCGAGGCGGCGCAGGGACGGGTGACGGTCGAGGTGACCTCGGCCGGCGCGCTGTCCGGGCTCGTCATCGACCCGCGCGCCATGCGGCTCGGCTCCGCGGAGCTGGCGGCGGCGATCCTGGAGGCCTCGGCCAGGGCGGCACGGGACGCCGCGCGGGCCGCCGACGACCTGGTGGCCCCGTTCATCGCCGGCACCGTCCTGGAGGACGCCGGGCCGCGGGGCCGGGACGCTCCCCAGGAAGGCGCGGCCGGCCGGGACGGCGGGGCGCGGCGGCGTTGAGCATCAATCCCGGCCGCGCGAGCATCTACGGGCTCGGCGCCCTCGGCATCGCGGGTTTCGTCTTCAAGATGCTCGCCGTCGACTACCCCGAAGGCGACCCGGCCAAGGCCCGCCAGGCCGCCGAGGTCTGGGCCCGGCTGGCCGAGCGGATCGAGAAGAGCCCGGACCGGACGTTCCCCGCCGCCGCCGCGGTGTGGCGCAAGAACAGCGGCGACGGGGTGGACGCCTACACCAGGACCGTCACCGAGGGCCTGTACCCGCCGCCGCCCGAGGTGGCCTACACCGCCCGGCTCGCCCAGCGCTGCCGCCAGAACAGCCAGGCGTGCGCCGAGTACGCCGAGGTGATCGAGACGGCGCGGCACACGTACTGGACGCTGGCCCTGGCCAACTTCGCCAGCTTCATCTTCATCAGCACCTTCCCCTGGCAGGCGGGGACGGCCTACCAGATCACCCAGTTCCTCATGCGGCGGGCGCAGGCGGGCATGCTGGCCAGGCTGCTGGAGCACAGCGTCGCCAGGATCGTGCTGAGCAAGCTGACGGAGTACACGATCGGCAGCGCCTTCTTCGCGCTCGGCGACGTGGGCGTGGTGGCGGGCGTCAAGGCGCTGCGCGGCGACGACCCCGGCTCGCTGAAGGAGAACGCGACCCAGGCGATGAAGGAGTTCGCCGCCTCCGTCGCCTTCTACGGCGTGTTCGACGCCGCGATGCCCCTGGCCAGCAGGATCAGCGGCAACGCCGACGTCCAGTACTTCCTCAGCCGGATGGCCGGCGGCTCGATCGGCTACGGCCCCTCCTACGACGCCATGAACGGCGAGGAGGGCACCGACCTCCTGCCCACGTGGAAGCAGACGCTGGGCCGGATCCTGCTGTACTTCACGATGGCGCACAAACCCGCGGGCTGAGAGGACGTTCCTGGGATGGACGAGCGCGAGATGGAGATCCACAAGGAGGTGTTCCGCTCGGCGGCCGACGCCTTCGACGCCGAGGGGAACGACCTCGGCCGCTTCATCGGCGCGGCGGCCCGCGACCTGGAGGCCATCGGGGCCTTCTGGGGCGACGACAAGCTGGGCGCCACCTTCGCCGGGGGAGAGGGCGGCGGGTCGGGCTACGTGGCGGTCACCGGCCAGATCATGGAGGGCACCGACGTGCTGGTGTCCGCCCACCGGCAGATCGCGCAGCGGCTGCGCCTGATGCGGGACGGCGTCCAGGTCGCGGACTGGAGCACGATCGCCACCGTCCTGGCCATGCTGCCGCCCGCCGACCCGGAGCGCCCCATCTGGGGTGCCGGCTGACCGTCCCCTCCCCGGCCGCCGGCTCCCCCGGGATCAGCGGGCCGCGTCCTCGCACCGGACCGTGACCAGCGCGAGCCACGCGGACGACCCGGCGTTCTGCCAGAGCACCGACTCGAACACCTCGCACGCGGTGAACCCGTGGTCGGCCGCGTTCCGCCTGGCGGCACTCTCGGCGGCGGCGGCCGCGGCGCCCTCGTCGGCGCCCTTGCCGAACCCGTCGAACAGCGCGCCGCTCCGGACGGCGGCGGCCGGGGCGGCGGGCCGGGCGGCCGGGGCCGCGGCGGCGGGCAGGGCTGCGGTGGCGGCGAGGGCGGTGCCCGCCAGCGTCGCCGTGGCGAGCGCGCCCAGAAGCTTCTTCGTCAGAGATGTCACGGTTTCTCCCCGTGGTCGGTCGGATGGACTGCACCCCGGTGGGCGTTCCATCCCGTTCCACCCGCGCGCCGCGCCGCGCCGGCCCCGGGGTCAGCCCTCCATGAGGCGGGCCAGGCGTTCCCAGGCCGGGGAGGAGGCTCCGGGCTGGGAGCTGGCGGCCAGCTCGGCGATGGCGGGGTTGGCGACGGGGCGGGTCTCGGAGGGGCTGTGCCGGCCGGCGAACCAGCTCCGGGTGCGGGCGGCCAGGCCGGGCAGCCGGGGGTCGTCCGGCGGCCAGCCGTAGGCGGCGTCGTGCTCCAGGTAGAGGGCGCGGAACTCGGGATCGGCCATCAGCTCGCGCTTCTCGGCGATCCACGCTCCGGCGTCCTCGGGCGCGGCGGTCCGCATGAGGATCCAGCCGTCGCGTTCCAGGAGGATCTGGCGCTCGCTGACGCCGAGCCGGCGCAGGTCGTCGAGGAAGTCGGCGACCTCGGGGGAGACGAAGAGCCGGTCGCCGCCGCGCAGCTCGGCCAGGTGCTCGCGGGCCCGCCGCAGCCGCGCCATGCGCTCCTCCAGCTCCCGGTCGATCTCGGCGATGGCCGCCGCGAGCGCGCCGGGGCCGGCGTCGAGCAGGTCCTTGACGCGGGCCAGCGGCACGCCCGCCTGCGCCAGGGTCCTGATCTTGACGAGGTCCACGGCGTGCCCGGCGGTGTAGCGCCGGTAGCCGGAGGAGTCGCGGCCGGGCTCGGCGAGCAGGCCGCGCTCGTGGTAGTGGCGGATGGTCTTGGTGGTCACTCCCGCGTAGTCCGCGAGCTGCCCGATCGTGAGCATGCCGGACATCCTGCCAGTCAGGTCCCTCCTTCCGGGGGTCAGGCCCGCCGGGTCAGCCGGCCGCCGCCGTTGCGGAAGCGCGCCTGCCCGTCGCGGACGTCGTGGTACGAGACGAGCAGCAGCCGCAGGTATCCGTCGAACGTCTCCAGCGGGTGCCCGGCGGGCGCGAAGAGGCCGGGCCCGACCGGCACGTAGCGCTGCGGCGGGGCGGAGGTCGCGCCGCCGGCGAACGCGGTGAAGATCCGCTCCTGCGAGGCGTCCGCCGGCTCGTAGGTGGTCCGCTCCTCAAGCTGGCCGTCCACGACGCTGACGTCGATGCGCAGCTGGTCGGAGCGGTAGGTGCCGGCGTAGGGGGTGAGGTCCACGTCCTGGCGCACCTGACTGACCAGCGTGGGGATCGCGACGCCGAGGTGCTCGCTCAGGAGCTGCCGCAGGAGCTGGTCCTGCAGCATGAGCGCGCCGGGGGTGTTGCCGTAGGCGGCGAGGACCAGGTCGTGCTCGGGGACGACGCACAGCAGGGACACGCCGCCCGGCGACGCGCCGGACATGGCCAGGACGGTGGTGCCGCCGAACGGGTACAACACCCAGCCCAGGCCCATCGGCGGCACGTTCGGGCTGGCCATGTCGTACGAGACCCGCCGCATCAGCTCCGTCGAGGCGGCCGACAGCACGCGCGCGCCGGTGGGGGACACGCCGCCGGCCAGGTGGGTGCGCCCGAAGGCGAGCAGGTCGGCGACGGTGCCGATCGGCGTGCCGCCGGCCGGCCCCCAGGTGTCGGGCAGCGTGAACATGCCGGTGGGCCTGAGCCGCACGGTCTCGGGCACGGTCTCGGGCACGGTCTCGGGCACGGTCTCGGGCATCGTGTCGGGGCCGGGGAAGTGGCCGACGGCCGTGCTGCGCAGGATGGCCTGCTCGGCCGAGGTGCTGGAGTCCTTCATGCCGGCGGGCCCGTACACGTCCCGCTGGAGCAGGCCGGGGAAGGACAGGCCGGTCACCGCCTCCAGCAGGCGGCCCGCGACGATCATGCCGCCGTTGGAGTAGCTGAGCCGCTCGCCCGGCTCGAACAGGGTGCCGTGGCCGTCGGCGAGGCCGGCGACGTAGGTCTTCAGCGCGTCGCGGCCCTTGGCGTCGGGGAAGTACAGGTCCGCGTCGATGCCGTTGGTGTGCGAGATCAGGTGCCGGACGAGGATCTTGTCGGCCGCGCCCGGCACGGCCAGGGCGAACTCCGGCAGGTACCTCACCACCGGCGCGTCGAGGTCCAGCGTCCCGCGCTCGACCTGCTGCAGGACCAGCGTGGTGGTCAGGACCTTGGTGACGGAGCCGAAGAGGAACCCGGTGTCCTCGCGCATCGGCGCGCCGGTGGCGAGGTTGGCGGTGCCGTGGGCGACGACGACCTGCTCGCCGGCGTGGTGGACGCCGGCGACGAACCCGGGGACGGCTCCGGACTCGCAGGCGGCGGCGATCTGCTCACGGAAGCGGGCTTCGAGGGTACGCAGTGCGTTCGTGTTCACGCAGATCATCGTCCGGCCTTGCCCCTGGGGCAAGGTCAAGCTCCCGACCCCGCCTTCTCCGCCGGAAGGGGGAAGGTGCAAGATCGGGGTACGAAGTTCCTCGACTCGAGCGGCTGGAGAACAAGCGATGAGCAGCGCCGACCCCGTCATCGCCGCACTGCGTACCGGACACGACGACCTCGCCGGGCTGGTGTCCGGGTTCGGCGACGACGACCTGGCGCGGCCCTCGGGCGCGGCCGAGTGGGACGTCTCGCAGGTCCTCAGCCATCTGGGCAGCGGCGCCGAGATCGGCCGGACCGTCCTGCAGTGCGCGCTGAAGGACGAGCCTGGCCCCGGCCACGACTTCAACCAGGGCGTCTGGGACCGATGGGACGCCATGACCCGGCGCGAGCGCGCCACCGGCTTCCTGCGGGCCAACCAGGAGCTGACCTCGCTGTACGAGTCGCTGGACGCCTCTACCCGCGAGAGCCTGCGCATCGAGCTGGCTTTCCTGCCCGCGCCGGTGGACGTGGCCACCGTGGCGCGGATGCGCCTGAGCGAGCTGGCCCTGCACGCCTGGGACGTGCGCGTCGCCTTCGACGAGCACGCTACGCTCCGGCCGGACGCCACGGCGGCCCTCCTGCACCAGGGGCCGGACCTGTTCGCCTGGATCGGCAAGGTGGAGCGGCTCGACGGGCGCACCGCGGTCATCCAGGTGACCACGACCGAGCCCGGCTCCGTCTTCGCGCTGCGCCTGCGGGCGCCGATCAGCGTGGACTTCGACGTCCCCGAGCGGCCCGACGGCACCCTGACCCTGCCCGCCGAGTCCTGGCTGCGCCTGGTCGCCGGCCGCCTCGCGCCGGCCCGCACCCCCGGCGGCGTGGCCACCACCGGCGCGGCCGACCTCGACCTGCTGCGCCGGGTCTTCCCCGGCTACTGATCCCTGCCCGCGCGATCCCTCCCTCTCGGGAGGAAATCCGATTGAACGGCCCCGGCGGGCGCTGTCACCATCCTCGGGTGGACGATCAGGAGCTCCAGTGGATCCGGGAGAACGTCGATCTCGCGATCGAGCAGCTCGGCCCGATCAGCGACGTGGACTTCGGTCTCAACCGGGAGTCCGTCGAGTGGGTCGAGGGGTTCATCGAGCGCCGGCGCGCCCGGCCGGACTTCGACCCGGAGCAGGTGGACGGCCTGGTGGGCGTGCTGGGCTCGTTCCTGGGCGCGTGCATCGCCGCCGCGGCGGGCGGGCGCTGGCACAAGAGGGACGAGGACGGGTGGGGCGTGCTCCTGCCCGACGGCAGCACGGCCTTCCCGTTCACCAAGGTCCGCAAGCAGCTACGGGACGGGGTCGAGGCCGGAGAGTCGATCGCGAGCTTCTACCAGGTCGCCGTCGACTACGTCGCCACCGGCAAGCTGCGCGACTCCCGCTGACCGGCGGGTCCGCGCGTCCCGGCTGGCCCGCGCGTCCCGGCGGGCTCAGTCCTGGCCGGGCTCGCCCAGCAGCTCGCTCAGGAACCCGTCCAGCTCCTGGACGGGTGCCCGCACCGTGACCTGGCCGTCCGGGTTGGCCTGTCTGAGGCACCGCTCCACGCTGCCGGCCTCGTCCCGCGTGCCGATGGCCCGGACCGTCCACAGGTCCTGCTCGGCCCGCCGGCCCTGCCCGGCGGGCGTCACCTCGGCCATCAGCGCCCAGCCGCGGGCCAGCAGGGCGTTGGCCAGGTCGGCCGCCCGGCGGTAGCCCGCCATCGTGGTCTCGAACTCCAGCATCTCCGGTACGAAACCGTCCATCAGCCCTCCAAGGGGGGCGCCTCCGGCCTGCCTGCACCCTACTGCGCACGGACGTAGGGCGGGCACTACCGCGGAGAAGGGGGACAGCGGGGGTTCGCGTGGCGGCTGTTTCCCGGGATGCTGGTAAGTGATCACCCTTGAGGAGTTTCACCGGCATCGGAGAGTGTTGTGACTGTTGCAGAGACCTCCCGCCCGCGCCAGCGCGGCAGCGACTTCGCGGTGCTGGCGCGCCGCGTCAGCGAGGCCGGGCTGCTGGAGCGGCGGCCCGGTTACTACGCGATCAGGATCGGGCTGGTGGCGGCCCTGTTCGCGGGGAGCTGGAGGCTGTTCGCCGCCGTGGGGGACTCCTGGTGGCAGGCTCCGGTCGCGCTGTTGCTGGCGGTGGCCTTCGCCCAGGTCACGCTGCTGGCCCACGACCTGGCGCACGGCCAGATCTCCCGCTCGCGGCGTACCGGCAGGATCGCGGGCCTGCTGGCCGGCAACCTGGCCGTCGGGCTGAGCTACGGCTGGTGGATGGACAAGCACACCCGCCACCACGCCAACCCCAACCACGAGGACCACGATCCCGACGTGGCGCCGGACATCCTCATCTGGTCGCTCAAGCAGGCCGAGGCCGCGCGCGGCCTGCCGCGCCTGATCGGGCGCCGGCAGGCGTGGCTGTTCTTCCCGCTGCTCACCCTCGAAGGCGTCAACCTCAAGGTGTCGAGCTTCCGCGCGCTGCGCCGCCCGTCGCTGAAGAACCGCCCGGCCGAGGCACTGCTGCTCGTCGCGCACGTCGTGGCCTACCTCGGGGCGCTGCTGGTCGTCCTGCCGCCCGCCAAGGCCCTGGCCTTCCTGGTGATCCACCAGGCCTGCTACGGCGTCTACCTGGGCTGCACGTTCGCCCCCAACCACAAGGGCATGCCCGTGCTGACCGCGCAGGACGAGCTGGACTTCCTGCGCCGCCAGGTGCTGACCTCCCGCAACGTCAGCGGCGGGCGCCTGCTGGACGTCGCGCTGGGCGGCCTGAACCACCAGATCGAGCACCACCTGTTCCCGAGCATGCCGAGCGTGAACCTGCGCAGGGCCAGGCCCATCGTGCGCGACCACTGCCGCTCCCTGGGCATCGACTACGCCGAGTGCGGCCTGATCGCCTCCTGGGCCCAGGCCCTGCGCCACCTGCACGAGGTCGGCCGCCCGCTCCGTGCCCGCTGACCGTGCCTCGCCCAGCATGGTCAGCGGGCGCGCCGCTACCTGGTGGCGGTCGCCGGCTCGTCCTGGTCGTGCAGGGCGGCCGCGGTGGCGGTGCCGGTGAGGCGCGCGACCGGGCCCTGGTAGAGGACGCGGCCGCCGTGCCTGCCCGGGCCGGGCCCGAGGTCGATGACCCAGTCCGCGTGGCGGATGACGTCCAGGTTGTGCTCGATCACGACGACCGTGTGGCCCTGGTCGACGAGCTGGTCCAGCACGCCGAGCAGGCCGGCGATGTCGCGCAGGTGCAGGCCGGTGGTGGGCTCGTCCAGGACGTACAGGGACGGCTCGGCGGCCTCGCGCAGCTCCTTGGCGATCTTGACGCGCTGGCACTCGCCGCCGGACAGCGTCGTCAGGGGCTGGCCGAGGCGCAGGTAGCCGAGGCCGATCCGGTCGAGGTGGCGCAGCGCGTCGCGGATGTGCCGGTCCGGCAGCCGGTCCAGGGCGTCGCTGATGGTCAGGTCGTCGAGGTCGGCGATGGACAGGCCGTTCACCCGGTGGCGCAGCACCTCGTCGGTGAAGCGCCGCCCGTGGCAGGTCTCGCACACGCTCTCCTGCCCGTCCATGAAGGCCAGGTCCGTATAGATGACGCCGAGGCCCTTGCAGTCGGGGCAGGCGCCGGCGGAGTTGGCGCTGAACAGGCCGGCGGGCAGGCCGCTGTGCTCGGCGAAGAGCCTGCGGATCGGCGCGGCGATGCCGGTGTAGGTGACGGGGGTGGAGCGGCGGTTGACGCTGACCGGGCGCTGGTCGATGGCGATGGCCTCGTGCTGGCAGACCAGCTCGGCCGCCAGGCTGGACTTGCCCGACCCGGCGACCCCGGTCAGGACGGTGAGGACCCGGGCGGGGATGTCCACGGTCAGGTTCTTGAGGTTGTTGCGGGTGGCGCCGGTCACCGTGATCGCGCCGGCGGGCGTGCGGGGCTCGGTGTTGAGCGGGACGCGTTCGGCGAAGGCCGCCGAGGTGGCGGTGCGGGCCGCGCGCAGCTCGTCGAAGCCGCCCTGGAACACCAGCTGCCCGCCGCCGGCGCCCGCCTCGGGCCCGATCTCGACGATCTGGTCGGCGATCGCCATGACGGCGGGGTCGTGCTCGACGACCAGCACGGTGTTGCCCTTGTCGCGCAGCCGCCGCAGCAGGCCCGTCATGGCGGTGACGTCGTGCGGGTGCAGCCCGACCGTGGGCTCGTCGAAGACGTAGAGCATCTCGACGAGGCTGCTGCCGAGGTGCTTGACGGTCTTGACGCGCTGCGACTCCCCGCCGGACAGCGAGGTGGTGGCGCGGCCGAGGTGCAGGTACCCGAGCCCGATGGTGATCATGGCGCGTAGCTTGTCGCCGAGCGCGGCCACGACCGGCGCGACGGCCGGCTCGCGTACCTGCTCCAGCAGCCCGGCCAGCTCGGTGATCTCCATGCGGGCCATCTCGCCGATCGTGCGTCCGAGGACGGTGGCGGTGCGGGCGGCTTCCTCCAGCCGGTCGCCGTGGCATTCCGGGCAGGTCTCGGAGCGGGTGAAGCGGGCGATGGTCTCCCGCTTGCGGTCCGACAGGTCGTCGGAGGTGTGCAGGTAGATGCGTTCGAAGCGCGGCACCACGCCCTCGTAGTCCTTGGGCGGGCGGGTGCCGAGGCGGGCGGCGTGCTCGCCGCCGTACAGCAGCGCCGCGCGCTCGGCCGGCGTCCAGTCACGCAGCGGGGTCTCGGCGTCGAAGCTGCCGATGTCGGCGTACTGGGAGTACCACCAGCCGCCGTTGCCGAAGCCGGGCAGCAGGATCGCGCCCTGGGCCAGCGACTTGTCCAGGTCCAGGAACCGCTCGACGGCGCTGACCACGATCTCGCCCAGCCCGGAGCAGGCCGGGCACATGCCGGTGGGGTCGTTGAAGGAGAAGCGGTTGGACTCGCCCACGTGGGGGGTGCTCGCGCGGGAGAACAGCAGCCGCAGGTAGGTCCAGGTGTCGGTGATCGTGCCGACCGTCGAGCGGGCGTTGCCGCCGAGCCTGCGCTGGTCGATCAGCACGACCGGCGACAGGCCCTCGATCTCGTCGGTGTCGGGCCGGGTCCACTTCGGCAGCCGGTTGCGGGCGAACGGCGGGAAGGTCTCGTTGAGCTGGTGCCCCGCCTCGGCGGCGATCGTGTCGAACACCAGCGACGACTTGCCCGAGCCGGACACCCCGACGAACACGATCAGCCGGCCGCGCGGGAGGTCCACGTCCAGGCACTTGAGGTTGTTGGTACGGGCGCCACGGATACGGATCAGGTGGTTCGGCATACGATCGACGCTAGGAGCAGATGTGGCCAGATTCCGGCCGCATCCGCGGGGAGAGTGGAGGCATGGCGGACGTCACCCAGCGCATCCTCGCCCTGCTGGCCACGTTGCAGAGCGGGCGGGCGTTCACCGGCGAGGAGCTGGTCGCCCGGCTCGGCGTCAGCCCTCGCACGCTGCGCCGCGACGTCGACCGCCTGCGCGGCTACGGCTACCCGGTCAGGACGCAGCCCGGCCCGGGAGGCCACTACCGGCTGGTGGCGGGCAGCGCGCTGCCGCCGCTCGTGCTCGACGACGACGAGGCCGTGGCCACCCTCCTCGGGCTGGCCGCGCTCGCCGCGACCGGCAGCGCCGCCGAGGGCAGCGTGGACGAGGCCGCCACCCGCGCCTACGGCAAGATCGACCAGCTCCTGCCCAGGCGGCTGCGGCACCGGGCCGCCCAGGTGCGCGCGAGCCTGGAGACCGGGGCGGCGCCGGGCCCGAGCGTCAGCGCCGACGTCCTGGCCGAGCTGGCCGGGGCGATCCAGCACCGCCATCCGGTGACCTTCGACTACACCGGCAAGGACGGCTCGCGCACCTTCCGCCGGGCCGACCCCTACCGCCACGTCCACCACCACCTGCGCTGGTACCTGCTGGCCTGGGACACCGGGCGGGGCGACTGGCGGGTGTTCCGCGTGGACCGCATCACCGGCCTGCGCGTGTCCACCGGCACCTACGAGCCCCGCCCGCTGCCGGCCGGCAGCGCGCTCGGCTACCTGCGCCAGGGGCTCGGCAAGGACCGCGAGCGGGTGGTGCTCACCGTCCAGGCGCCGCCGGCGGCCGTCGCCGACGCCTTCGTCCACCAGGACGTCGAGCTGGAGGCGCTGGACGGGCGGCGTACCCGGGTGGTGCTGATGCTCGACACCTGGCAGTGGCTGCTGCTGGGCCTGGCCTTCCTGGACGCCCCCTTCACCGTCGAGGAGCCGGCCCGCTTCCGGGGCGCCCTGCGGGGCTTCGCCGCCCGTCTGGCGGCCGCCTCCGGAGAGAGGTAGCGGGCCGGCCGCGTCGGGCCGGCCGCGTCAGCAGGTCAGCAGCCCAGCAGGTCAGCAGCCCAGCAAATCAGCAGCTCAGCGGGGACGCGCTCAGGGCGACGTCGTCGTACCAGAGGGTGTCGCGGTCGCCGCCGTAACTCTCCCAGCCCAGCCGCAGGGTCGTCGGGCGCGGGGCGGTGGCGCGGCGCAGCCATTGGGAGTCCACGTCCTGAGTGGGGACGCCGTCCACGCGCAGGCCCGTCACCTCCTGGTCGTCGAGGAAGGTGCGCATCGACTGCCGGGTGGTGTCGATCTCGTAGCGCAGGCAGATCCAGCGGCCGGTCGGCAGGGGTCTGCTCAGCGCGACGCCGGCCGGGCTCTGCTCGGGCAGGGTGGCGTCGTCGGACTCGCGGTTCCACTGCAGGGCGCCGTTCTGGCCGCCGACGCGCAGGTCGCGGTTGCCGTCGTTGGCGTCGGCCATGGTGATCATGCTGACGTGGCCGGCGGGCAGGGCGGTGGTGTGGCGGATCCACATGCGGGCGTGGAGCACCGGGCCGAGCTGGGACAGGTCGCGGGTGGTGGCGGCGAAGACGTGGTTGCAGTAGCCGCCGCCGCCGTCGATGCGCAGGGACCGGGTGCCGGTGTGCGCGAGGGTGGTGTCGATGGTGGCGGTGCCGGTGCCGGAGCAGTTGGGGGAGACGGTCCGCCAGTCGCCGGAGGGGGTGCCCGACTGGTCCTCGAAGCCGGAGCAGACGGCCGCGCCCGAGCAGTCCGGCTGGCCCGTCGGGGTCACAGTGGGGGTCACGGTGGGTGTGACGGTCGGGGTCGCCGTGGGTGTCCCGGTCGGGGTCGGGGCGTCGTTGCAGGGGGTGTCGTTGAGGGTGAAGGCGGCGGGTGCCGGGTTGGCCGCCGACCAGGTGCCCTGCAGGCCGAACTCGGTGGCGCCGCCGGCGGGCAGGGAGGCGTTCCAGGCGACGCCGGTGGCCGTCACGGTGGCGGCGTCCTGCTGCACCTGGGCGTTCCAGGCGTTGGTGACGCGCTGGTCGCCGGTGTAGGTCCAGCGCAGCCGCCAGGCGCTGAGCGCCGTCCCCAGGTTCGTCACCTTCACCTGCGCGGTGAAGCCGCCCTGCCACTGGTTGACCGTGTAGTCCACGCGGCAGCCGGTGGCGGCCGCGGCGGGGACGCCCGCGACGAGGCCGGCCACTGCCAGGGCGGCGGCGCAGGCGACGGCTGCCCACAGCCGTACGGGGGGACGGGTCATGAGTTCGCGCACCTTTCCCCGGGCTCGGCCCGGCACCGTTTGGGAGCGCTCCCAACACTGTTCCGCCGACGATGTTTCGCGTCCCCGCCCCGCCCTGTCAACGCCGCCCGGGCCGGCACCCGCCCCGACCAGCCAGGCGGACGCGCCTACCCGTGAACCTTTCACCACCGCCGGCGCCGGGCGCCCGTGGCGGGGCGGGTGGCCGGCCGGGGCGGCGTTGACAGACCGGGGCGCTCACGCTGCGACCTTGTCCAGGAAGGCGCGCAGGTTGACCCGGGTGCGGGCGAGCTTGTCGGCCAGGGTGAGCGACTCCTCCACGACGCCGCCGCCCGCCGCCTCCTTCCTGCCGCGCAGGTACAGGGAGCAGGCCAGGTCGGCGCACAGGTACTGCCCGACGGAGTTGCCCTGGCGGCCGGACTCGCCGGTGCGGCGGGCGGTCATCAGCGCGACGCCGCCGCTGGTGTGCGTGGTCAGGCAGAGCGAGCACATGCTGCGCGAGGTGAAGCCGCGGGCCGCGCCCGAGGTCACGCGCAGGGCGAGCCCGGCCAGGGAGCCGTCGTCGCGCTCGGCGATCAGGTAGGCGCGCTCGGGTGCCCCCGGATCTCGCCAGCCGAGGAAGTCGAGGTCGTCCCAGGGCTGGGCGGCGAGATCCTGGGGGAGGCCGGCGCGCTTGGCCTCGCCCTTGGAGCAGTTGATGAACGAGGCGCGGATGTCGTGCTCGGTGAGTGGTCTCATGAGCGGCGAGGCTAGTTTCCTTAATGCTATTATGCAAATGATTAAAGGCTTTAAGTTCTGTGGAACGGAAGGAGCCCGCGTGGCACGTGCGGGACTGACCGCCGACCGCCTGACCCGGGCCGCGGCCGAGCTGGCCGACGAGATCGGCTTCCCCAACGTGACCGTCTCGGCGCTGGCCCGCCGCTTCGGCGTCAAGCCGGCCGCCCTGTACGCCCACGTCAAGGACGCGCAGGACCTGAGGGTCCGGGTGGCGGTGCTGGCCCTGGCCGAGCTCGCCGACCGGGCCGCCACCGCCCTGGCCGGCCGCGCCGGCAAGGACGCGCTGGTGGCCTTCGCCGACGCCTACCGCGGCTACGCCAAGGAGCATCCCGGCCGCTACGCCGCCGCCCAGATCGAGCTGGACGACGAGACCGCGCACGCCAGCGCGGCCCGCCGGCACGCGGAGATGACGCGGGCCATCCTGCGCGGCTACGACCTGTCCGAGCCCGCCCAGACCGACGCCGTGCGCATGCTGCACAGCACCTTCCACGGCTTTGTGAGCCTGGAGCGGCAGGGCGGCTTCAGCCGCACCCCGCGCGCGGTGGACCTGTCCTGGGCCAGGACCCTCGACGCCCTGGACGCCGTCCTGCGCGACTGGCCGCCGGACGGCTGACGCCCGCTCAGCCGCCGGAGGGCGGGCCGGTCGTGGTCAGGGCCTCCCGGCCCTCGTCCCATCTCCACCGCACGTCGCGGCCGGTCAGATGCACGCCGCCGATCCACCGGTCGACGCCGTTGAGCGTCACGTGGTCCTCCTCTCCCGCCAGCACCCGCGCGCCGGCGCCGGTCAGGCGCACCAGGGTGCGGCGGTCGACCGGGGCGCCGGCGGGCCGGACGTCGAGCAGCGGATGCGGCGCCCGGGCCAGGCGGTCCATCGCCGCGAAGCACCAGTCGTCCCCGAGGTAGGGGCGGGCCTCGCGGGAGGCGGCGCGGACGAAGACGTCGCCGGCCGTGGCGTCCGTGGCGTCCGTGGCGTCCGCCGCGGCGGCCAGGACGCGGCGTTCGGTGAGGGAGAGCCCGTCGCGGGTGGAGGGGTACTCGCGGCAGAGGCGTTCGAAGGCCTCGCCGAGGAAGCGCAGCTCGCCGGAGCGGGTGGCGGCGATGGCCGGCAGGCCGTCCGGCGTCGGGGCGCGGAAGGCCGCCCAGGCCCGGGTCGCCAGGTCGAGCGCGGCCGGGGTGAGCCTGGCGCACGCCCTGGTCCCGGGCAGCTCGCGCAGCTGCCCGGGGTCCAGCTGGCCGAGGCCGCCGAAGCGGGCGATGCCGGGGTGCTCGCCGATGCAGATCAGCGTGACGCGCCCGGCCGGCACCTCCAGCTCGGCCAGGCGGGCCAGGATCTCCACGATCTGGAGCTGGTCGTAGAGGTCGGCCTCGAACCACAGGACGTACTCGCCGTCCCGGTTGGCGTCCACGGCGGCGTCGCGTTCCAGGAACATGCGGATGCTCTCGCCGTGGTCGTCCACGCCGGCCCCGACCAGGAACTCGGCCCTGATCCTGCGCAGCTCCTCGCGCCCGACCGCGGGGACGGGCCCTTCGTGGAGCACATCGCGCCAGTAGACGACGCGCTCGGCCAGCCCGGTGCCGGGGAGGTCGGTGGCGTCGCCGTTGCTGATGTGCAGCGCTGTGGCCATCCGCTCCTCGACCGGGGTGGGCCGCTCGCCCAGGAGGCGGCTGCGGGCGGTCGCGTACGACTCGCCGGTCTTCGCCATGCGGGCGCGCACGCGCCGCTTGAAGTCAGCCTGCTTGGTCATGGACGTCTCCCGCGCGCCGTCCGCGGATCCCCCAGCGACCGGTACGGCGGGCGCACGACCGACGAACAGATCACTCGTCCGGGAGGTGAACCTCCCTTTGCCTCCTGGGGTGACCCGGCTGGGGCGGGTCGCCGGAGGTTGGGCGCGGACGGCCGCACACCACCATGCTAGCGCCGGCATCGCCACTCACGACGAAAGCGCGCACCCCGGGGACGGGATGCGCGCTTTCGGCGAGGACGGAGGGTGGCGGACGGAGGGTGGCGGACGGGGGGCGGTGGATCAGACGGCGTAGTTCGGGTAGCCGTAGCCGACGACCTGGGAGGCCGGGCGGACCCGCTGCTCGACCTTGCCGTTGCCGGTGTTGCCCTCGATCGTGGAGATCGTGCCGTCGCCGTTGTCCTTGACGACGAACCCGACGTGGTTGATGGCGCTGAGGCTCTTGCTGCCGCTCCAGGAGAAGAACACCACGGCGCCGGGCCTGGCCTCGCCGCCCCAGCGGCCGTTGGCGGCGAACCACTTGGCGTGCGCGACGGTGTAGGCGTCCCAGCCGACCTGCGAGCGGGCGCCGCTCTGCTCGCCGACCCAGGAGACGAACATCGAGCACCACGGGGCGTTCAGGTAGGCGCCCCGGCTGCCGCCGTCACGCAGGACGGTCTCGCCGGCGCGCGGCGAGGAGGCGTACCACTGCTGGAACTTGGTGCCGCCGCCGTTGCCGTCCTCGGACGTGCCGACCTGCTCCCGGGCCAGGTTCAGGACCTGCTGGGCGGTGACGTTCACGCGGGCGCCGCTGTCCTGGGCGGAGTGCCGGGCGGCCGACGCGGACTGCTGGGCGGCCGTGTCGGCCTGCGCGGTCACCGCGGCCTGGGCGCCGAAGGCGGAGGCGGCGAGGGTCGCGCCCAGCGCGAGCCTGGCGGCGGGCAGCTTCGAGAAGGGCAGTTTCGAGAGGGACGGTTTCGGGGCACGGATGAGTCGGCTGATGGCCATGAGGCGATTGCTCCTTGCTTCCATGCCGCTTACCGGGTTAGCTGACGGGTTCGGGCGGTGGAAGCTGCCCTACGGCACGCGGACGTGCCGATTCACCCCGATCGGACGTGGGTCCCCGGTTCCGCGCGAGGCGGATTCAGCGGCCGCGGGCGACGTGGGCCCGCGGTGGGAGGATGGTGCGAACATGGCGCCCGGGATCCGGACGCCGCTCGGCGCGGCCCGCAGTCGCGGCCCCGCTCACGGACAGGTATAACAGCCCTCTGACCTGGGTCATTCCCGGGTCACGAAATCCCCATGACGGCCCGCGCGGGCATGGCCGGGGTCAGCCCCAGGTGAGGGGATCGAGGTGGAGGTAGAACCGCTCGCGGCCGCGGTCGGGGGTGTGGCCGGGGGTGTGGCCGGTCAGCGCGCCGCGAGGCCGAGTGCCGCCGCGGCGCTCTCCAGGGCGGCCAGGTGCTCCTCGACCGAGCGCAGCCCGGCCCGCATCGTGTCGATCGACAGGTGCGTGGCGCCGGCCTCCCGCCAGCGGCCCGCCAGCTCCTCCAGCTCGCCGGCGCTGCCCGTCCAGCTCGCCCGCCCCTCCATGCCGAGCCGGGACGGGTCGCGCCCGGCCCGCTCGGCGGCCTCCCCGACCACGGCCCTGGCCTGCTCCAGGTCGGGCCCGGGCGACATCTGCGGGAACCAGCCGTCGGCCAGCCGCCCGGCCCGCCGGTAGGCGGGGGGCGACTGCGCGCCGAACCAGACGGGGATCGGCCGCTGCACCGGCAGCGGCGCCAGGCCGGCGCCCGTCACCCGGTGGTGCTCGCCCTCGAAGGTGACCGTCTGCTCGCTCCACAGCCGCCGCATCACCGCCACCTGCTCCTCCACCCGCCGGCCCCGGCCGGCGAAGTCCTGGCCGAGGGCTTCGTACTCGACCCGGTTCCAGCCCAGCCCCACGCCCATGCGGAAGCGGCCGCCGGTGAGCAGGTCGATCTCGGCAGCCTGCTTGGCGGCCAGGACCGCCTGCCGCTGCGGCAGGATGATGATGCCGGTCACCAGCTCCAGCGACGTCAGCGCGGCCAGGTAGCCGAACAGGACCATCGGCTCGTGGAAGGTGGTGTGCACGTCGTAGGGGCCCGACCAGCCCCGGTGCACCGCCGGGTCGGCGCCCACCACGTGGTCGTAGGCCAGCAGGTGGCGGAAGCCCAGCTCCTCGACGCGCTGCCCGTAGGCGCGCACCGCGGCCGGATCGGCGCCGATCTCGGTCTGCGGGAAGACGACACCGATCTGCATGCGTGGCTCCTGTCATCGTGATCTTCCCCTCATCATCGGGGACCCCGCGGCGTCCGGGTGCCTACGACGCGCCTGACCGGCCGCGATGCCGGGCGCCCGTAGTTTGGACCTCGGAGGCCCGGGCAGCTGAGGGCCGCGTACCGACGGGGAGCACCAGGGGGTGAAGTGCCGACGTCCGAGCTGCGCGCCCGATGCGGCGCCGACCGGAGCATCAGCTGTGACATCGTTCGGGATCCCGGCCGCGCCGCCGGCGACCGTCGCAAGGGAGGGGCATGATGCGCCTGCCCGCCGCCCGCGGACCCATCACCGCCGGCCTGTTCGAGCGCCTGGCCGGCGCGCCCGCCGACGTGGAGCCGCCGCTGGTGACGCCGCCCTGCGCCCGCGCGCTGGAGGACGGCGACCTGCAGCTGGCCCTGTTCGTCTGCTATGAGCTGCACTACCGCGGTTTCGAGGACGTGGACGAGCGCTGGGAGTGGCAGCCGTCGCTGCTGGCCCTGCGCCGCGAGCTCGAACGCTGCCTGGAGGCGGCCCTGGAGCACGCCGTGCCGCGTCCCGCGCCGGTGCCGCCCCATCAGGTGCGCCGCGCGCTGAACGAGCTGGTCGCCCACGACGAGCAGCAGGGCCCGGCGCTGTCGGCGTACCTGCATCGTGAGGCCGATCTGGGCCGTTTCCGCGAGTTCGTCGTGCACCGCTCGATCTACCACCTCAAGGAGGCCGACCCGCACACGTGGGCCATCCCGCGCCTGCACGGCGTGCCCAAGGCCGCCCTGGTGGAGATCCAGTCCGACGAGTACGGCGGCGGCCACGCCGAGCGCGTGCACGCCGAGCTGTTCAAGGCCACCATGACCGGGCTGGGGCTGGACGCCTCCTACGGCGCCTACCTGGAGCGGGTGCCCGGCATCACGCTGGCGGTCTCCAACGTCATGTCGCTGTTCGGGCTGCACCGCCGGTTGCGGGGCGCCCTGGCCGGCCATCTGGCGGCGCTGGAGATGACCTCCTCGCTGCCCAACCGCCGCTACGCCACGGCGCTGCGCCGGCTGGGCGGGGACGCGGCGGCCACCCGCTTCTACGACGAGCACGTCCAGGCCGACGCCGTGCACGAGCAGATCGCCGCGCACGACCTGTGCACCGGCCTGGCGGTGCAGGAGCCGTCGCTCACCGGCGACATCCTGTACGGGGCGGCGTGCGCGCTGGGCGTGGAGCGGCTGTGGGCGGGCCACGTCCTGGACCGCTGGCGGCAGGGCGCCAGCTCGCTGGAGAACCGGGTGCCGCAGGACGACGTGATGACCGCCAGCCCCGCCTGACCGTGATCGGCCGGGCCCGGCGGCGGGCCGGCCTCACGCGGCCGGGCGCTGTCCGTGGGCCTCGTGGGCCTCGTGCGCGTCGTGGGTGAGGTCGTGGGTGAGCTGGGCCACCACGTCGGCGTCGGAGACGATCGCGACGGCGTAGAGCGTGCCGGGCGACAGGGCCGCGGCGGGGCCGGCCAGGTCGTCCAGCGACATGGCGCGGCTGCGCCGGGCGGGGACGGTCATGCGGTACGGGCCCAGCGGCCGCTGGCCCTCGGCGCAGAAGGTCAGCTCGACGCAGGCGTTGCGCGGCCCGGAGTTGGACAGGCTGAGCCGGTCACCGGCCACCCAGCCCTCGGTGACCGCCATCTTCTCGGCTCCGACTGACGTCCTCATACGCGACTCCCGTGTCCTCGTGCCTCCGTCGTGCCGCTACCCACAGGCCGCTACCCACAAAGGCGCGCTCTATCCGGCTTCCTTGCTGGGCAGGTCACCGGCATGGAGACCGGAAAGGGGCGCGGCAGCGGCGGCTCTCCGCTGGGCCGCATCCTGGCGAGCGGGACGGCGGCGCTGGAGGGCATCAAGAGCCTGGGGCCGGGCCGCTGGTTGCGGATGGAGCGCGAGCAGCTGGTCCAGACCGTCAAGGTGACGGGGGCGTGCGTGTTCGGCTGGTGGCTGGCGGCGGTCGTGCTCAAGCTGGCGCTGCCGGTGCTGGTGCCCATCGGCGTGCTGCTGACGGTCTCGGCGACCGCCTACAGCACGGTGGTGCGCGGCGCGCAGCAGGTCGGCGCGATCGTCGTGGGCGTGGGGGCGGCGACGGGCCTGATCTGGCTGATGGGCGTCAACGCGCTGACCCTGGGCGTGCTGGTGGTGTCGGGCCTGGTGCTGACCCGCCTGCTCAACCTGCCGGCCCAGAACGTGCAGATCCCGATCACCGCGCTGCTGGTGTTGTCGCTGGGCAGCACCTACGGCTTCGCCCGCCTGGCGGACGTGCTGCTGGGCGCGGCCATCGGCATCGCGGCGAACCTGCTGATCCTGCCGCCGCGCTACGTGGAGCACGCCATGCGGGAGCTGTGCGAGCTGTCGGGCGAGCTGTCGGAGCTGGCCGAGGACATGGCGGGCGGGCTGCGCTCGCGGTGGGGCAAGGACGTGGCCGAGGACTGGCTGGAGCGGGCCCGCGGCCTGGCGCGGCGGCTGGAGGACATGGAGGCGACGGCCGACCAGGCGGCCGAGTCGGTACGCCTGTCGCTGCGCCGCCGCCGCTACGACCGCCGGCTGCGGCAGGTGGCCGAGGCCGCGACCTGCCTGGATCACGCCTGCCAGCAGTTGCGGGGCGTGGCCAGGGGGCTGGCGGACCTGGTGGCGGGCGTGCGCGGGCTGCCGGGCGAGGAGGCGGCCGAGCTGCCCGAGCCGCTGGCCGGGGAGCTGGCCACGCTGGCGCGGCTGTTCGCCACGTTCGGGCGGTTGCAGGTCGGCCGGGGCCGCGGCGAGGACCTGCGGGAGCTGCGGGCGGCGCTGCGCGACGGCGAGCACCAGCAGCGGCTGTCGCTGGCGCTGCTGGACCGGGTGGGTGACGACCGGCTGCGGTCGTTGCAGGGGGCGCTGCTGGAGGACTGTGCCCGTATCCGGCACGAGTTCGACCCCGACCACGGGCCGCACCGCGACGCCTTCCCCTGAGCGACCCGCCAGGTCGCGGTCGCCCGTCAGGCGGCGGGGGTCCGGGAGGGGTGGCCGGGGCCGAGGACGGCCCTGATCTCGGCCGGGTCGTCCACGCGGCCGCAGTGGGCGCACGTCGTGCGCTGGGTGACGCCGTGGCCGCAGGCGGCATGGGTGTAGAGGATCGGCGGCTCCCCGTCGGTCGCCCACTGGTCGCCCCATTCGGTGAGCGCGACCAGCACGGGCGCGAGCGCGCGGCCCTTGTCGGTCAGCAGGTACTCGTACAGGTCGGGGTGTTCCGGGGATCTCTCGCGGCGCATGATCCCGGCCTCCACGAAGCCGGCCAGGCGGGTCTTGAGCACGTTCGTGGCGATGCCCAACCTGCGCTGGAACTCGCCGTAGCGGGTGACCCCGCCGAACACGGCCTCGCGCGCGATGAGCAGGCTCCAGCGTTCGCCGACCACCTCCAGGGCGCGCGCGATGGAGCACACCTGGGACTCGTAGCTCTTTCCCAACACGTCACTGATCCTACCGAACCACTTGCGTCATGAAAGCGTATGGCTCTACGGTGACTTGCATGATGCAAGCAGATGAGCGGCGGCACTTCACCACCACCGTCACGGTGGACAAGAGCCCGCAGGAGGCGTTCGAGGGCGTCACCGACGTGCGCGGCTGGTGGTCCGAGGACGTCAAAGGCGTCACCGACCAGGCCGGCGCCGTGTTCTACCACCACTACAAGGACGTCCACCGCTGTACGGTCCAGATCACCGAGCTCCAGCCCGGCAGGAAGGTCGTCTGGCGTGTCCTGGACAACCACTTCGACTTCGTCACCGACCAGGGCGAGTGGAAGGGCACCGACGTCGTCTTCGAGATCACCGGCAAGGACGGCGGCGCCGAGATCCGCTTCACCCACGTGGGCCTGGTCCCGGCGCACGAGTGCTACGACGTGTGCGCCAACGCCTGGAGCGGCTACATCGACGGCAGCCTGCGCGACCTGATCAACACGGGCAAGGGACAGCCCAACCCCGGCGAGGACGGGGACATCCCGGTCCACCAGCGGGCCGCCACCGCCGCCCGCGCCGGGCGTACGGAGCCGGCCGGCGCCTGAGCCCGCCGGGACGGGCCGGCCGTCCTCAGTGCCGTGGCGGGAGGGCGCGGGAGATGGCGCGGGCGCTGGTGCGGACGAGATGGGCGAGCGCCTGGGTCGAGGCGCTGCCGTGGTGGACGACCAGCGACACGGCCGCCACGACCTGCCCGTCGAGGTCGTGGATCGGGGCGGCGACGGACAGGGCGTCCATGGTGACCTGGCGGTCGCTGACGGCGTAGCCGCGGGCGCGGGTGTCGGCCAGGGCCGCGCGGATCTGGCGGGCGGTGGTGAGCGTGCGCTCGGTGTAGCGCTCGACGGGGCGGGCCAGGACCTGCTCCTGCACGTCGGCGGGGGCGTGGGCGAGCAGGACCAGGCCGACGCCGGTGGCCGTGAGCGCGAAGCGGCCACCGACCCTGGTGAGCACCGGCACCGCGCCGCTGCCCGCGATCCGTTCGACGAACACCACCTCGGCGCCCTCGCGCACGGCCAGCTGCACGTTCTCGCGGGTCACCTGCGACAGGTCCTCCAGGTACGGCAGCGCGGCCTCGCGCAGGCCCAGCCCGCGCGGGGCGAGCGAGCCGATCTCCCACAGGCGCAGGCCGATGTGGTAGCAGCCCGCCGGGCCGCGTTCCAGCGCGCCCCAGGCCACGAGCTCGGCCACCAGCCGGTGCACCGTGGACACCGGCAGCCCGGAGTGCCGGGCCAGGTCGCTGAGCGTCAGCGACCGCCGGTCGGGGGTGAACGCGCCGAGGACCTGCAGCGCCCGCGCCACGACCGGCCCGGTCCGCGCGGCTGCTGACGGCATCGACGGCATCGACGGCTCCCGGCTTCTCGTTCAGAGTTCGAGGACCAGCTTGGGGCAGGCGGCGCGGGAGACGCAGACGAACATCACGTCGTTCGCCGCCCGCTCCTCGGGGGTGAGCAGCGAGTCGCGGTGGTCCACGACGCCGTCGAGGACGGGCGTCTCGCAGGTGCCGCAGGTGCCCTCCCGGCACGAGGTCAGGACGGGCACGCCCGCCTCCTCCACGACCTGCAGGATCGACCGGTCCGGCGGCACCGTCAGGGTGAGGCCGGAGACGGCCAGCTCGACCTCGAACGCGCCGGCCACGACCGGCTCGCCCGCCTCCTTCGGGGTGAAGCGTTCGACGTGCAGCGGCCGGTCGGCGCACCGCGCCTCGACGGCCTCCAGGAGCGGGGCCGGGCCGCAGCAGTAGACCAGGGTGTCCAGGGGCTCCTCGGCCAGGAGGGCGTCGAGGTCGAGCAGGCCGTGCTCGTCCTGCGGCCACAGCAGCACGCGGTCGCCGTGGGCGGCGCGCAGCTCGTCGGCGAACGCCATCGACGTCGCCGTGCGGCCGCCGTAGGCCAGCCGCCACCGGGCGCCTCCGACGGCGGCGATCATGGGGAGGATGGGGGTGATCCCGATCCCTCCGGCGATGAACAGGTAGCGGGCGGCGGGGTGGAGCGGGAAGTTGTTGCGGGGGCCGCGGGCCAGGACCGTGGCGCCGGGGCGCAGCTCGTCGTGCACGTAGGCCGAGCCGCCCCGGCCGGCGGGCTCGCGCAGCACGGCGATCCGCCACGCCGTCCGGTCGGCGGGGTCGCCGCACAGCGAGTACTGGCGGACGAGGTCGCCGCCGCCGAGCACCAGGTCGATGTGCGCGCCCGGCGACCAGCCGGGCAGCTCCCCGCCGGCCGGATCGCGCAGTTCGAGCGTGACGACTCCCTCGGCCACCTGCTCACGCGCGTGCACGACGACCTTGCGCTCGGCCGCGCCGCCATCGGCACGCCCCGCCGCTCCCGCCGCTCCCGCCGTGCCCGCTATGCCCTCCCGGCTGGTCATCGGGCCGGTCATCGGGCCGGTCATCGGGCCGTCCCCGCGGGGACCGCCCGCTCCGGGCCCGCGCCGGCCGGGGGCGGGCCCGGGTCCGGCTCGGGGAAGTGGCCGGCCGGGTGGGCGAGAAGCCACTCCCACACCTCGACCGGCCCCTGGGCGTCGCGGACGGCGCCGCAGTGGCACCGGCCCCGCAACACGTCGCTGCCGGGCAGCCACACCACCCGGAGCACCCCACGCCCGGTGAGCATGCCCGCCGGCTCCATCCCCGCCGACCCCGTGCTCGCCGACCCCGTGCCCGTCGGGCCCGTGCCCGTCGGGCCCGTGCTCGCCGGCTCCATGCCTGCCAAGTCCATGCCTGCCGAGTCCATGCCCGTCACACCCGGCTGCCGACGCCTTGCCCGGCGAGCCGGGCCAGCATGCGCCGCGCCGCCAGCCCGCCGGTGTCGATGTTGATCGACAGCTCCTGGTAGCCCTCCGGCTCGGTGGCGATCACCCGCTCCAGCACGTCCAGCGCGGCCACGTCCTGAAGCACCACGGTCCGGTTGTTGTCGGCGAGGAAGTCCGACACGCCCTGGTCGTCCAGGGCGAAGTCCCGCGCCACGGCCCAGAAGTCGTGCGTGGTGTGCTCCGTCTCGGGCGTGATCGCGTACACGACCTCGACGTGGAAGGCGTCCGGGTCGGTGCCGTCGGCGTTCGGCAGCACCCCCAGCGGCGCGATCCGCGAGTGCAGCTTGTACAGGCACGGCGGGGTGTACTCGATGTCCTGCCAGCGCATGATCCGCCCGCTCAGCCCGGTGGACTTGGCGTAGAACGGCGGGCACTCGGCGTCGTCCATGTGGCGGCTGACGTAGACGATCCCGGCCTCCTCGTCCACCTCGGTGGTGATCGGGGTGGCGGCGACCTCGGGCGTGCCGATGTAGCCGCCGTGCAGGTACGTCTCGTGCGACAGGTCGAGCAGGTTGTCCACCAGCAGCCCGAATCTCGCCTTCAGCGGCTCCATCCCGGACACGGTGGTGTAGTCGGGCGAGACCAGCCAGGGCGCCCGCGGGATGCGGGTGGCGTCGCTCCTGGCCGGGTCGCCGATCCAGACCCAGACGAACGAGTCCTGCTCGACGACGGGGTAGCTCTTCAGCCGGGCGGTGCGCGGCACCCGGGCCTGGCCGGGGACGGCCACGCAGCCGCCGTCGGCGCCGTAGGTGAAGCCGTGGTAGCCGCACACCACCTGGTCGTCGACCAGCCGGCTGGGCGGCTCCGACAGCGGGAACCTGCGGTGCACGCAGCGGTCCGACACGGCGGTGACGGTTCCGGCGCGGGTCCGCCAGAACAGGATGGACTCGCCGCAGATGGTGCGGCTGAACAGCTCCTGGCCGATCTCGCGGCCGTAGGCGGCGACGTACCACTGGTCGCGGGGGATGCTTGACATGGGCGGCTCCTTCACCGGGGTGGAACGATGGTGACCTGGGTCACGGCGACCGCGGAACGGCGGTTTCCGGATGCCGGAAAACGAATGCCTCCGGGGTCCGGCTCAGGGCGCGGTGGCGGCCTCGGAGGCGACCGGCTCGGCGAGGTCGCCGCGGCTGGTCTCCTTGAGCGCGAGCGTGCAGACCACGGCCAGCAGGCACGTGGCGGCGATGACGGCCGAGATGACCAGGGTCCCGCCGCCGCCGCTGGACGCCTGGATCTGGGCGAACACCACGGGGGCGAGCCCGGCGCCGAGCCCGGCCAGCTGGTAGCCGAGCGACGCGCCGGTGTAGCGGGTACGGGTGCTGAACAGCTCGGTGTAGAGCGCGGCCAGCGGGCCGTACATCATCGGGTGCACGACGGCCTGGCCGAGGACGAGCGCGGCGGTGAGCAGCGCGGCGTTGCCCGTGTTCACCAGCGGGAACAGCGCGAACGCGAACACCGCCATGACCAGCGCGCCGATCACGACGACCGGCCGCCGCCCGATCCGGTCCGACAGCGCCGACCAGCCGAGGATGCCGAACACGGCCAGCGCCGACGACAGCGTCAGCCCGTTCAGCACGGTCTGCCGCTCGAAGCCGGCCGCCACGCCGTACGCGATGAGGAACGTGGTGAGCGTGCCCTGCGCCACGAACGCCGCCAGCCCCACGCCGACCCCGAGCAGCAGCGTCCTGGGCTGGCCGCGCAGCACGTCCAGCAGCGGGGCCCGGGAGGGGCGCTCCTTGACGGCGGCGCTGAACACCGGGGTCTCCTCCACCCGCGTCCTGACGAACAGGCCGATGGCGAGCAGCACGATGCTGATCAGGAACGGCACCCGCCACCCCCAGGCCAGGAACGCCTCGTTGCCGACGAGGGCGACGGTGCCGCTCAGCGCGCCCGTGGACAGCACCATGCCGAACGGCGCGCCGGCGTTGGTGAAGCTGGCCCACAGGCCGCGGCGGGCGGTGGCGTGCTCGGCGGACATCAGCACCGCGCCGCCCCACTCGCCGCCGACCGCGACGCCCTGCACGACCCTCAGCAGGACCAGCGCGACGGGGGCGAGCACCCCGGCCTGCGCGTACGTGGGCAGCAGCCCGATGAGGAAGCTGGCCACGCCCATCAGCACCATGGTCAGCACCAGCATGCGCTTGCGCCCCAGCCGGTCGCCGAAGTGGCCGAACACGATGCCGCCGATGGGCCTGGACAGGTAGCCGGTGGCGAAGGTGCCCAGGCTGGCCACCGTGGCGACCAGCGGGTCGAGGTTGGAGAAGAAGACCTTGTTGAACACGACGGCCGAGGCCGTGGCGTACAGGAGGAAGTCGTAGTACTCGATGACGCTGCCGAGGAAGCTGGAGGCGACCGCGCGGCGCAGCTGGACGGGATCGGACATGAGTGGGGGGCTCCTCACCTCGTGGAAGGGGCTCCGGTGTAATGCCGGTGGACCTACGTTGGGCATACTTTCGACCTAAGTCAATACTTTGCCCGACTTATCTGTTCGGTCTACGCTCATCCCTGTGAAGGACGAGGACGAGCAGCACGACCGGCCTTCGGCGCGCCCCCAGTCGCTGATGTTCAGCTTTCTCGGCATCTACGTGCTGGGGCGCGACACCGCCGTCTACTCGGGCAGCGTCATCGACGTCTTCGCCCGCCTCGGCGTCTCGGAGGAGGCGGTGCGCTCGACGCTCACCCGCATGGTCAAACGCAACCTGCTGGCCAGGCACCGCCAGGGCAAGAAGGTCTACTTCGGGCTCACGCCGCACGCCACGGAGGTCCTCGACAACGGGCGAAGGCACGTCTGGGAGAGGGGCGCGGTCAACCGCGACTGGGACGGCACCTGGACGATCGTCGGCTTCTCCCTGCCGGGCAGCGAGCGCAGCACCCGCCACGACCTGCGTTCCCAGCTCATCTGGGCCGGTTTCGGGCTGCTGCAGGGCGGGCTGTGGATCGCGCCGGGGGCCAAGGACGTGGAGGCGATGCTGGCCCCGCTGGGCCTGGGCGACAACGTCACCGTGCTGCAGGCGCGGGCGTACAAGCCGACGGAGTCGGCCGACCTGGTGCGCAAGGCGTTCGACACCGACCAGATCGCCGAGCGCTACCGGGCCTTCCTCGGCCGCTGGGACACCGCGCGCCCGCTGCCGTCGGCCGTGGACGACCTGGCCAGGCAGCTGTTCCTGCACACCGACTGGCTGCAGCTCGTCCGCCAGGACCCCCGCCTGCCCGCCGAGCACCTGCCGGCCGACTGGCCGGGCATCCGCGCCGAGACCGTGTTCCACACCCTCGCCCGCCGCTACGAGCCCAGCGCCGCGGCGCTGGCCACGTCCGTGCTCGACGAGATCCCCGTGCGCCCGTGACGGCGCCGCGCCCGCCGGTCAGCCGGCCGGGGCCGGTCAGCCGAGGTCGGGGTGGGGGACGTAGCGGTCGGGGCGGACGAGGTCGAGGGCGGCGTCGTCGGCCATGAACGTGTCCATGTCCCCGATCCGCCAGCCGGCGCCCAGCAGCACCGGCACCAGGGGGTGCGTGCCCGGGACGGCGAGGCGGGCCTGCGGGGCGCCGTCGACGGCCCGGACGGCGCCCCGGACGGCGGCCAGGGCGCCGAGCACGGCCCGCGCGCAGCCGTCCGGGCTGTCGCCGCCCGCCGGGCCGATCAGGACCTCCCGGCCGAGGCGGCGGGCGAACGCGTAACCGGCCTCTCCGCCGGCCTCTCCGCCGGCCTCCCATCCGGCTTCCCCGCCGGTCCCCGCGGTGACGGTGACGTGGACGGTGACGCCGGGCAGGGCGGCGTACCAGGCGAGCGTGCCGGGGCGGGCGCCGCCGGCGGCGCGGGCGTCGGCGGCGGCGACCTCCCGCGCCCCGGCCGCCCGGACCCGCGACCCGGCGGGCAGGCCGGCGGTGGGGCCGCTCAGGTAGAGCAGCGGCGTCCAGGGGCGCAGCCCGCGCCGGACGTACAGGGCCATCGCCCGGGGGTCGGAGGAGGCGAAGGTGACCTTCGGCCCGTCCCCGGCCAGCAGCCGTTCCAGCAGGGCGCGGCCCGTGCCGGAGGACTGGCGCTCGGGCAGCACGAACAGGTCGCCCAGGTGGGTGAGGGCCCCGCGCCGCAGCGTCCCGCCGAACCCGGCCGCCCCGCCCCCCGCCCCGCCCCCCTCCCCGTCGTCCTCGCCGGAGACCAGCAGGGCGCCGAACGCGCGCTCGGCGTCCAGGAAGTCGGTCTCCGCGGGCCAGCCGGTCAGCAGGTCGAAGCGGCGGGCGATCCGCCGGACGGCGGGCATGTCGTCGTCGGTCGCGGCGCGTACGGCCAAGGTCGTGCTCCCGTGCGGACGTGCGGCCTCGGCGGCCGGCTCATTCATGGGTGGCGGGCTCGTCGTCGCGGACCTGGGCGGCGGTGATGGCGACGGTGGTGACGATGTCGGCGACGGTCGCGCCCCGCGACAGGTCGTTGACCGGTTTGCGGAGGTTCTGCAGCACCGGCCCGACCGCGACCGCGCCGGCGCTGCGCTGCACCGCCTTGTAGAGGTTGTTGCCGGTGTTGAGGTCGGGCACCACGAACACCGTGGCGCGGCCGGCCACCTCGCTGCCGGGCATCTTGGCGCGGGCCACGGCGGGGTCGATCGCGGCGTCGTACTGGATGGGGCCCTCCACCGGCAGGTCGGGGTGGCGGCGGCGTACCAGCTCGGTGGCCTGGCGCACCTTGTCGACGTCCGCGCCCGCGCCGGAGGCGCCCGTCGAGTACGACAACATCGCCACGCGCGGCTCCACCCCGAACGACGCCGCCGTGCGGGCCGAGGAGATCGCGATGTCGGCGAGCTGGGCGGCGTCCGGGTCGGGGTTGACCGCGCAGTCGCCGTAGACCAGCACCCGGTCGGCCAGGCACATGAAGAACACGCTGGAGACCAGCCCGAGGCGCAGCAGCTCGAACGCCGGCCGGATGGTGTGCGCCGTGGTGTGCGCGGCCCCCGACACCATGCCGTCGGCCAGCCCCTGCTGCACCATGAGCGTGCCGAAGTAGGACACGTCGGTGACGGTGTCGCGGGCCAGCTCGACGGTGATGCCCTTGTGGGCGCGCAGCCGGGCGTACTCGCGGGCGAACCGCTCGCGCAGCTCGGGGTCGAACGGGCTGAGCACGGCGGCGCCGTCGAGGTCCACGCCGAGCCGGGCGGCCTGGGCGGCGATGCGCTCGCGGTCGCCGAGCAGGGTCAGCTCGGCCACGCCGCGGCGCAGCAGCACCTCGGCGGCGCGCAGGACGCGCGGCTCCTCGCCCTCGGGCAGCACGATGCGCCGGCGGCGCGCCCGCGCCCGGTCCAGCAGCTCGTACTCGAACATCAGCGGCGTGACGACGTCGGTCCTGGCGATGGACAGCCGCCGCAGCAGCTCCTGGCCGTCGACGTGCTCGGCGAACAGCCGCAGCGCCGTGTCGATCTTCGCCGCGGCCTCGGGGGTGAAGCGGCCTTCCACCGCCGACAGGCGGGTGGCGGTGTCGAAGGTGTCGTGGTCGGTGGCGATCACCGGCACGGGGATGGTCATGCCGCGCAGCAGGCGCTCGACGGGGGCGGGCAGTTCCATCCCGCCGGTCATGATCACCGCGGACAGGGCGGGGAAGCCGGGGGCGCTGTGCGCGGCGATCAAGCCGGGCAGCAGCGCGGCCGCCCGGTCGGAGGGGATGATCAGCGCAGTGCCCTCGGTGTAGCGGTCGAGGATGCCGGGCAGCGACATCGCGCCCACCATCAGGCCGCCGGCCTCGCGGCCGAGCCCGTCGCGCTCGCCCAGGTAGAAACGGCCGTCGCAGGCCTGCATCAGGTCGGCGACGGTGGGGGCGCGCAGGGAGGGCGTCTCCGGCAGCACGTACACCGGCGTGGGATGCCCCTCCCCGGCCGCCCCGATTGCCCCAAGCGTCCCGGTCCCCGCCCCGGCCCCCGCGCCGGTTGCGGTCCCGTCTCCGATCCCGTCTCCGATCCCGTCCCCGGTTCCGGCGCGGGTGACGACCACGGCCAGCTCGCGGGCGTGGTGGTGGGCGAGCTGCCGGGACGACACCTCCACGGCGGCGGCGATCTCGGCGGCGGTGCGGCCGCGGCCGCTGACCACGTTGAGGACGGGAGTGCCCAGGTCGGCGGCCAGGCGGGCGTTGAACTCGAACTCGGTGGGCGCGCCGACGTCGGTGTAGTCGGTGCCGATGACCACCACGGCGCCGCAGCGGCCGGCCAGCTCGCGGTAGCGGGCCACGATGTCGCCGGCGGCGCGGTCGGCGTCGGCGTGCACCTCGTCGTAGGTGACGCCGGCGCAGGCGTCGTAGGGCAGGGCGAGCTGGAAGCGGCTGCGGACGGTGTTGATCAGGTTGTCCTCGCGGCCCGCGCGCACCACGGGCCGGAACACCCCCACGGTCTCCACCTGCCGGGACAGCAGCTCCACCATGCCGAGGGCGACGGTGCCCTTGTTGCTCTCCGCCTCACTGGCCGCGACGTACACCGCACGTGTCATATGCCCCATTGTGTCCGCCGCCGACGGCGGGCCGCGACGCGGGCCAGACTCGTACCCACGGGGAGTGCGATCGACCGGAAGGTGGTGAACGATGGCCGACGTGTTCGCGCGGTGCCGGATGCCCGACACCTACGATCTCGTCCGCGATCTCGGTGTCTACCCTTACTACCGGGCCGTGCGGGAGCGGCCGGGCGGGGGAGAGGTCGTCATCGACGGCCGGGTGCTCGTGCAGGCCGGCTCCAACGACTATCTGGGCCTGTCGGGTGACGAGCGGGTCAAGCGGGCCGCGACGGCGGCGGTCCGGCGGCTGGGCACCGGCAGCGGCGGCTCGCGCCTGAGCAACGGCTCGCTGGCCCTGCACGAGGAACTGGAGGAGCGGCTGGCGGCCTTCCTGCGGCGGCCGGCGGTCATGGTGACCAGCGCGGGCTACCTGGCCAACCTGTCGCTGGCCGCGCTGATGGCGCCGGGCGACGCGGTGCTCGGCGACCGGCTGGTGCACGCCTGCCTGATCGACGCGGCCCGCCTGGGCGGCGTGCGGCTGCGCCGCTACCGCCACAACGACCTGGAGCACCTGGAGCGGCTGCTGGAGGCCACCGCGCCGGACGCGGGCCGGCTGATCATCACCGAGGGCATGTTCTCCACCTCCGGCGCGCTGTGCGACCTGCCCGGGCTGGCCAAGCTCGCCCGCGCGTACGGGGCCCGCGTCGTCATGGACAGCGCCCACGACGCCGGGCTGCTGGGCGAGGACGGGCGGGGCGCGGCCGAGCACCACGGCCTGGAGGACGCGGTGGACGTGCAGACCCTGACCTTCTCCAAGGCGCTGGGCACCATCGGCGGCGCGGTGGCCGGGCCGCGCGAGGTCATCGCCTACCTGCGGCACTACGCGCGGCCGATGGTGTTCACCGCGGCGCTGTCGCCGCCCTGCGCGGCGGCCGCGCTGGCCGCCCTGGAGATCGTCGCGGCCGAGCCGGAGCGCCGCGCCCGGGTGCGGGCGGCCGCGGCCCGGGTCGGCGGGGAGCTGGCCGCGCTGGGGTACGCCGTCGTCCCGTCGGACCGGCCGGTCGTCGCGGTGCCGGTCGGCGACGACCTGCTGTGCTTCCGGTTGTGGCGGGAGCTGTTCGACGAGGGGGTGTTCACCACCGCGATGATCGCGCCGGGGGTGCCGGCGGGGCAGGCGCTCATCCGGGTCAGCCTCACCGCCGCCCATACCGGGCGGCAGCTCGACCGGATCGGCGCGGCCTTCGCCGTGGCCGGGCGCCGGCTGGGCCTGCTACCCGATTCCCGCCGATTACCGTGATTTCTGGTGAAATGTGGGTTACGACGGGCGCGTCCTGTTCCTCCCGGCTGCCGGACCCGTCAAGCTAGGGCCGTTCCCCATCCCCCTGGGAGGATGTCCCATGCTCAGGCGTACGGCATTGTTCGGCAAGAAGACCCGCATCACCTTCGCGCTGCCCGCCCACCAGCCCGACGGCGTCGTCAGCGTCGTCGGCGACTTCAACGGCTGGTCACCCGGCCGGCACGAGCTGCGCGCGCGCCGCGACGGCACGCGTACGGTGTCGGTGATCCTGCCGCCCGGCACGCACCGCTTCCGCTACCTGGCCACCGGCGGGCTCTGGTTCGACGACGAGGCGGCCGACCAGATCGACCAGCACGGCAGCCTGCTCCGCCTCTGAACGCCCGCCCGCCCCCCGGGCGGAGGCCGCCGATATCCCGTGGCGGGCGGCCGGGCCCGCGATCTAGGGTGTCCGGGCATGGCAGATGAGCAGTTCGAGGACCCCCGGCTGGCGTCCGTCTACGACCCGCTCGATCCCGACCGTTCCGACCTGGACCTCTATGCGGCGATCGCCGCCGAGCTGGGCGCGCGCGGCGTGCTGGACGTCGGGTGCGGCACCGGCACGTTCGCGCTGCTGCTGGCCGGGCGCGGCCTGGAGGTGACCGGGCTGGACCCGGCCGCGGCGTCGCTGGCGGTGGCCCGCGCCAAGCCCGGCGCCGACCGGGTGCGCTGGATCCACGGCGACGCCCGCGCCCTGCCGGGGGCGGCGCCGCCGGTGCGCGCGGACCTGGCGACCATGACGGGCAACGTCGCCCAGGCCATCACCGAGCCGGACGACTGGCGGACGACGCTGCGCGAGGTGCGGCAGGCGCTGCGGCCGGGCGGGCACCTGGTGTTCGAGACCCGGGTGCCGGCCCGGCGGGCGTGGCTGGAGTGGAACCGCGCCGACTCCTACCAGGCGACCGACGTCGAAGGGGTGGGCCGGGTGGAGCAGTGGTACGACCTGCTCGACGTCCAGGGGCCGCTGGTGACCTTCCGCGGGACGTGGGTCTTCGCCCGCGACGGGGCGGTGCTGACGTCGGACTCGACGCTGCGTTTCCGCGAGCGCGAGGAGGTCGAGGCGGACCTGGCCGCGCACGGGTACGTCGTGCGTGAGGTCCGCGACGCGCCGGACCGGCCCGGCAGGGAGCACGTGTTCCTGGCCCTCCGTCCCTGACCCGCGTCCTCCGTCCCTGACCTGCACCCTCCGTCCCTGACCTGCACCCTCCGTCCCTGACCTGCACCCTCCGTCCCTGACCCGCGTCCTCCGCTCCGGCCTCCCGCCGCCCCCGACCTTGCGCTCCCCGCCTCCGGTCTCCCACCACCGTCCCTGACACGCCCGCCCTCTGCCTGTCCTCCGGCGCCGTCCCCGACCCGCGTCCCCTCACCCCCCGGGACACCGGCCCCCTTGCGCCCGGCCCGCGCCTGCCCGCACAGTGGCGTTGACCGTACCGACCGGCCGGGTGGCCGGACCGGGCCTGCCTGCGGGAGGGCACATGACGGTGACGCGGCTGCGCGACATTCCCGGCATCGGCGTGGACGCCGTCGGCGACGCGGCCGACGCCGCGGACGACCCGGAGTTCCTGCGGCTGGAGAACCTCGACACCGACCTGCGTCCGCCCGCCGTCGCCCTGACGGCCACGCGCGCGGCCGTCGACGACGACGCGGCCAACAGCTACCTGCCCTTCCAGGGCCGCCGCAGCCTGCGCGAGGCCGCCGCCGCGCACGTCGGGCGCCTGGCCGGGCGCCGCTACGACGCCGCCACCGAGTGCGTCAGCGTGGCCGGCGGGCTCAACGGCATCCTCAACACGCTGCTGGCGACCGTCGAGCCCGGCCAGGAGGTCGTGCTGTGCGACCCCATCTACGCCGGTCTGGTCAACCGGGTCCGGCTGGCGGGCGGCGTGCCCCGTTTCGTCCCCGCGCGGCCCGCCCCGGACGGCTGGAGCGTCGATCCCGACCGGCTGGCCGCCGCCGTCGGGCCGGGCACGGCGGCGGTCCTGATGATGAGCCCGGCGATGCCGACCGGCCTCGTCCTGGACGAGCGGCACTGGTCGGCGCTGGCCGCCGCCTGCGAGCGCCACGACGCCTGGCTGATCTACGACGCGGCCATGGAACGCATCCGCTTCGACGGCCGCCCGCCCAGCCATCCGGCCGCCCACGAGGGCCTGGCCCGGCGCACCATCACGGTCGGCTCGGCCTCCAAGGAGCTGCGGCTCATCGGCTGGCGCGTCGGCTGGGTGGTCGGCCCCGCGCCCGTCCTCGCCGACATCCGCCTGGTCGGCCTGACCAACGTCGTCTGCCAGGTCGGCCTGGCCCAGGAGGCCGTGGCCGCCGCGCTGGCCGCGCCCGACGCCGAGGCCGACGTCGCGGCCGCCACCGCCGTGTGGCGGCGGCGCTGCGAGGAGGTGCTGCGCCGGCTGGCCGCCTACCCGCTCGTCCGGCCGCACGGCGGCTGGTCGCTCCTGCTGGACGCCCGGCCCCTGGGGCTGACCGGGGCCGAGCTGTCGCGGCGCCTGTTCGACCGGGCGAAGGTCGCCGCCACCCCGATGGACGGCTGGGGGCCCAGCGGCGGGCACTACCTGCGGCTGGTGTTCGCCAACGAACCCGTCGAACGCCTGGCCACCCTCGGCGACCGCTTCGCCCTGGCCCTGGGCTGAGCGGCCGGCGCTCGCCCGGCTACGCTCGTACCACCCGCGTGGCGCCTCCTCCACCGACGGCCTCCGCGTCGGCGCCCTCCGCGTCGGCCTCCCACGCGCAGCAGCCGGCGGGGCTCTCGGTCGCGGCGATGACCGCGTCGAGGCGGTCACGGGTACGGGTCAGCCCGGAGATCTGCGCGTCGATGCGATCGCGCTCGGCCAGCAGCCGCGCCCGGGACTGCGGAGTGCTGGCCTTGGCCTCGACGCAGGGCAGCAACTCGGCGATGGTCCTGCTGGACAGGCCGGCCGCGTAGAGCATCTGGATCAGGTGAACCCGCTCGAGCGCCGAGTCGGGATAGTGGCGCTGCCCGGACCCGCTGCGGCCCGCCTTCAGCAGCCCCTGCTCCTCGTAGTAGCGCAGGGCCCGCACGCTGACGCCGGACCGCGCCGCCAACTCGCCGATACGCATCGTGACCTCCATCACCACGCTAGCCTCTGACGTCAACGTCAGGTTTCAGCGTAGGCGACATGCGGATCCACGGAGCACAGGAACCGTCCCCACCGCCCCCGCCGCCCCCGAGAACAGCCCCCGAGAACCGCGCGCGGAGGCGCCGGCGCCCGTTCCCCGGACGCCGGCGCCTCCTCCTGATCAGGTCAGAGGTTCAGGAAATCGATGTCGGCCACCCCGATGGAGTTGCCCGGCGACGGGATGCTGAAGTTGTCGTAGTCGTCCTTCGGGCAGGACCGCGGCGCCTGCCAGCTCGACCTGCCGCCCTGCGGCAACAGGAACACGACGACCGCCTGGACGCACTTCCCGTCGGACTTCTTGTCCCTGGTCCAGCCCGATCCGGACTGGCCGCCCGAGCAGGCGGTGACGCTCCCCGCCCCCCAGGACTCGTTCAGGGTCTCGGTGAGGCAGCCGAGCGCCGCCGAGGCGGACACCGGGGTCACCGCCGGGGTCACCGCCGGGGTCACCGCCGAGGCGAGCGCCGGGGTGGCCGGCGAGGCGAGCAGCGTGAGCAGTGCGCCCGCGGCCGTGGCCCGGACACCCGCCTTCACCCATGCGTGCACGTGCATCTCCTTTCGTCGTGGGTGAGAACGCAGGTCAGAAGGGGGAGACGCGGAGGCGTCCGCCGCCGTCCCCCGGCCCGCACCCTCCGGTATAGGCCGTGGCAGGTTTGTCCGGCATGGTCCGCGCGGCAGGACAAACAACGCCGGACAATGTGGTCATGGGACGGCCTGAACGACCTTTGGATCCTCGGGACGGCCCGGTGCAGTCGCTGGCGTGGGAGTTGCGGCGATTACGGGAGCAGGCGGGCAGGCCCAGCTATCGCCGGCTGTCGCACCAGGCCCATTTCTCGGCCAGCACCCTGGCGGAGGCGGCCAGCGGGGAGCGGCTTCCCTCCCTGGCGGTGACGCTGGCGTACGCCACCGCCTGCGGCGGCGACCGGGCCGAGTGGGAGGCACGGTGGAGGGCCGCGGCGCGCGAGCCGGCCGCCCCCGAGGCGCCCGGCGATCCCGCCGGCGGCGAGATCTGCCCGTATCCGGGGCTGGTGGCGTTCCAGCCGGAGCAGGCGGAGCTGTTCTTCGGCCGCTCCCGCCTGGTCGGCGACGTGCTGGACAGGGTGGCGCGCCGGCCGGTGGTCGCGGTCTTCGGCGCCTCGGGCAGCGGCAAGTCCTCCCTCCTGCGGGCGGGAGTGGTGGGACGGATCACGCGGGAGCCGGAGCTGTCGGCGCGCTGGCGGGTGGTCCTGATGACGCCCACCGCCGACCCGCTGGAGGCCCTGGCGCGGCAGGTGGCCAAGCTGTCCGGCGCGGACGTCCCGCCGGGGCTCGGCGGCGGCGCCCCGCCCGCCCTGGACGTGGCCGTACGCAACGCGCTGGCCACCGGGCCCGGCGACGTGCGGGTCCTGCTGGTCGTCGACCAGTTCGAGGAGGTGTTCACGCTGTGCGCGCGGGAGGAGGAGCGATCCCGCTTCATCGGGGCGCTGGTCGACGCCGCGCACGGCCCGGGACGGCGGGCGAGGCTGGTGCTGGGCGTGCGCGCCGACTTCCTGCCGCATCTCACGCAGTACCCCGAGCTGGTCGAGGCCCTGTCGCACGACGGCCAGGTGCTGGTCGGCCCGATGTCGGAGGAGGAGCTGCGGGAGGTCGTCGTCATGCCCGCCGCGGGCGCCGGGCTGGGCGTGGACGCCGACCTCCTGGCCACGGTGCTGGCCGAGGCGGCGGCCGAGCCGGGCGCGTTGCCGCTGATCTCGCACGCGCTGCGGGAGACGTGGCGGCACCGTACGGGCTCGGCGCTGACCGTGGACGCCTACCGCGGCACCGGCGGCGTGCGCGGCGCGATCGCCCAGAGCGCCGAGAAGACCTACGACGCCTTCACCCCCGGCGAGCGGCAGGCGTGCCGGGCCGTGCTGCTGCGGCTGTGCGCGCTCGGCGAGGGCACGCAGGACACCCGCAGGCCCATCGCCCGCCGCGAGCTGGACGGCGTGGCCGACGCCCCGCTGACCGCCGCCGTGCTGCGCAGCCTGGTCGCCGCCCGGCTCGTGGTCGTGGACGGCGACACCGTGGAGCTCGCCCACGAGGCGCTGATCCGGGCCTGGCCCCGCCTGCACCGCTGGCTCACCGACGACCGGGCCGACCTCGTGGTCCACCGGCGGCTGACCGAGACCGCCCTGGTGTGGGAGTCGCTGGGACGCGACCAGGGCGCCCTGTACCGCGGAGCCCAGCTGGAGGCCGCCACGGCGTGGGCCGGCCGCCATCCCCAGGAGCCGAACCTGCTGGAGCGGGCGTTCCTGCGGGCCGGTCACGAGCTGCGCCAGGCCGAGGAGCGCACCACGCGCGGGCGGATCCGCCTGCTGCGCCGGCTGCTCGTGGCGATGGCGGTGCTCCTGGTCCTGGCGCTGCTCGGCGGCGTGACGGTCGTGCGGAGCGGCGTGGAGGCCCGCGAGCAGCAGGCCATCATCCTGGCCCGGCACCTGACGGGGGAGTCACGGCTGCTGTCCTCCACCGATCCCGACCTGGCCGCGCTGCTGGCGATCGCCGCCTTCCGCCTCCGGCCCGACGCCGAGAGCAGGGGCAGCCTGCTCAGCGCGGCCGCCGTACCGCGCAGGACCCAGCTCGACACCGGCCAGAGGGGCGCCTACGCGCTGGACTTCAGCCGGGACGGCACGCTGCTGGCCGCGGCGCAGGACGGCGGGGACGTCAGCCTGTGGTCGCCCCGGACGCGTACCCGGCTGGCCACGCTCGCCGGGCCCGGCCTGTACGCCTTCCGCGTGGCCTTCAGCGACGACGCGCTGCGGCTGGCCACCGCCGCCCTCACCTCCGGCGGCGGGCTGGTCACCGTCTGGGACGTGCCGTCCCGCCGCAAGCTGGCCGAGCGGGCCTTCGCCGCCGCGCCGCTCGCGATCGACCTGAGCCACGACGGCACCACGGTCGCGGTCGGCACCGCGACCGGGGAGATCGCGCTGTGGGACTGGGCGCACGGCACGTGGACCGCGCACCCGCGCCACGGGCGCGCCGAGCCGGTCCGTGCCCTGGCCTACAGCCCCGACGGGCGGCTGCTGGTGTCGGTGGGCCTGACCAGCGGCAGGCCGGTGGTGTGGGACGCGGCGACGGTCACCCCGCGGGCCGAGCTCGACGCCCAGGAGGTGCACGAGCTGGCGTTCGGCGTGACGGGCAGGACGCTGGCCACGACCTCCGACCGCAACGGCGTGCGGCTGTGGAACCTGGACCGGCCCGCCAGGCCCACGATGACCTGGCGCCTGCCCGGCCGGCCGACCTACGCCTGGAGCATCTCCGCCCCCGTACGGGGCAGGATCGCCGTGGCCGACGAGAACGGAGCCGTCACCGTCTGGGACATCGCCCGCCGCGAACCCCTGGCCAGTTACCAGGACAGGGGTCTCACCGAGACCGCGGCGATCGCGCTGTCGGAGGACGGCACCACCTTGGCCTCCGCCGGGTTCGGCAGGTACATCACCCTGCGCAGCCCGGTCCTGCCGCCGTTCGCCGGGCACACCTCGCCCGTGAACGACCTGGCGGCCGGCGGGCGGACGGTCGCCTCGGCCGGGGACGACCGCACCGTGCGGCTGTGGGATCCCGGCGGGCGGCGGGCGAGCGTCCTGCCCGCGCACGGCGACCAGGTGCTGGCCCTGGCGCTCAGCGGGAACGGCCGCCTGCTGGCCGCGCTGACCCGCGACCACACCGTCACCCTGTGGGACGCCACCACCCTGCGGCGGCGCGGCCCGGTGATCCGCTTCGCCGGCATGGGCGCCGCCACCGACGTGGCGCTGGACGCGACCGGCGACCGGGTCGCGGCCACGGCCGTGCGGCAGTTCGTGTGGGATCGAGGCGCCGAGGTCCGGCCCGCGGCCGGGTCGCTGCCCGACACGGTCTCGACGGTCGCCTTCGTCCCCGGCGGGCGGCTGCTGGTGTTCGGCTGCCCGAACGGCAGGCTCATCGTCCGCGACCTGGCCACGGGCAGGGACCACCAGGTGATCGAGACGGGGCAGGGCGCGGTGCAGGACGTGGCGATCAGCCCGGACGGCCGGCTCGCCGCCACGGCCGGGGCCGATCGCACCGTCAGGCTCTGGTCCCTGCCCGGGGGCGCGCCCGTCGCGACGCTGGGCGGGCACAGCAGGGGGCACAGCAGGCCGGTCTCCGCGGTCGGCTTCAGCCCGGACGGGCGCCGCCTGGCCGCCGCGAGCGAGGACCAGACCGTCCAGGTGTGGGACGTCGCGACCCGGAGGCGCACGGAGACCCTCTCAGGTCACCAGTCCGCGATCAGGTCGCTGGCGTTCCTCGCCGACGGCTCGCTGATCGCGGGCGCGGACGACGGCCGGATCATCCGCTGGACCTTCGACCCGGACGCGGCGGTGGCAGCGTTGTGCCGGGCGGTGGGGCGGGACCTGACGGAGCAGGAACGGCGGGCCTACGACGTGTCCGTGGCGCCCGACCCGGTGTGCTGAGCACGGCTTCCGTCGGACGTACCCGATGTCGTCGCGCTGGACGTCGATGACCGCATCGACAGAACGCGCGGCGCGTGGGGGACCCCACCTCCCGTGTCGCCGAGGCGTACCACCCTGCGATGTGGGCAGGCCAGAGGGAGGCCCGGGCGCGGGCACAGAAGTCGCTACCGGCCTGAATGCGGTACTCGAACGCATCGCCCGCGAATCAGTAATTATCCTGATCGCATGTTACAGCGCATCCCCCTGGTCAGGGCTTGATCCCCGCGATCGGCTACATCCGCGTCTCGATGATGTTGGAGGAGAAGATTTCTCCGGACATCCAGAGAGCCGCGATCAAGGAACTGGCCCGCCGCCGTGGCTATCAGATCATCGAGTGGGTGGAGGACCTCGACGTCTCGGGCAGGACCTTCCAGCGGCAGATCATGGAGGTCATCGCCGACATCGAAGAGGGCAAGGCCAAGGCGATCCTCGTCTGGAAGTACTCCAGGTTCGGACGCAACCGGACCGGCAACCAGCTCAACCTCGCCCGCGTCGAGAAGGCCGGCGGCGAACTGGTCTCCGCGACTGAAGAAGTCGATGCCAGTACAGCGGTCGGCAAGCTCACGCGCGGCATGCTGTTCGAGCTGGCCGCGTTCGAGTCGGACCGAGCCGGTGAGCAGTGGGGAGAGGCGTTCCAGAACCGCCTCGCCCGAGGACTCCCGCCGCTCGGCGCCGCCCAGTTCGGGTACATCAGGCGCGGCCGGAGCCGACACCCGCTCTACCACGACAGGACCCTTGCCGCGCCCGAGGACGGCCCCGAGCGTTACGAGCCTGATCACGCAACACGTGCTGGCCGAATGGGTGCCCGACATCGAGGCCGCAGCCGTTGATTGAGTCGATGACCGTTCGGCCTCGGGTTCGTACTCGCGAACGAACGCAGTAAGGACCTCCTGAACGGTCCCGTGGTCGCGTTCGGAGTCGCGGGCAATGCGTTCAAGTGCGTAGATGCCACCAATGCGGATGTGCAGGTTGTCGGAGTCGCTGAGCTGCTGGATGGCTTTGGTGTAGCGGTCGGTCACCTGGCCTTGCTCGGTCAGCTCCAACGTACGGTTCGAGGTCTGCTGGGTCAGCTCGACGGCCCGGCGGGCGGTTTCGGCGTTGCGCGCTGTGTAGTAGACGGCAGCCAGCGCAACCAATCCGGTGACGATGGCGAGCGCTCGGCCACGTACAGCGTCGGCCGCGGCCGCGAGATCCTTCTCCGGCAGCTTGGTTATGTCAACGTCGAGGTCGACGGCCCATCGGGCGCCGGGGCCCAGAACCCAGATGAGACCAGCGAGAAGTAACAGCGCAGTCACGAGCAGGAGCGTGCGCTGGGAGGGCGGGCGTCGACGCTTCTCCGTCATGCGCCGAGCGTAGAAGCAGGGCCTTGCTCTGCGGTTGCAATCGGCCCTCTTCATGGTCGTCTGCCGTGATCGCTGGCTCGTTGAATGCGGGCTGCTGTGTCGATGCCAGAGCAGCAGTGCGAAAACGCATCGGTTGACGAGCAAACAGGGTGAAGCCCAGAGGAGTGCTTCTTAACGACGCTCTGCCCCTCTTGAAAACGGCACAGAAGAAATGCAGCATAGGGATTTGGACCGATACAACGCGGAGGCTGATATGCCTGGTGGCGGTTCCGATCTGGAAGCTCTGAAGATGCGCGAGCGCCAGCTGCAGCAGGAAAAGTGGGACCGGGAACAGCGCGAGCACCAGGCGTGGGAGCGGGCTCAACGGCAGCGCCGCATCGAAGCTGATGACGCCGAGAGGAGAGCCCGCTACCCGGAGCTCTACTCCGCCCCTCACTCCCACGGGCCAGACTGGGTTTCGATTGCTTTCATGATCGGCGCCGCGGTGGTATCCGTGGTCGGACTCTGGTTGGTGTACAAGATCGGCCTATTCCTACGGTGGGAGGGCTGGGGCCTTCCCGTACCGCCCCAATTCCTCCTCCCTTGGGAGAGATGACCTTCGGGAGAGTCGGCAGCCAGTCCGGGAGGTGAGGTCGCTGTCGGCCTTTTCCTGGCGCGGTGGTTCCCAGGATGGCACGGCCCGCCACGTCGTGAAGCGCGGCGGGCCGTTATAGCGAAGCTAGTTGCCAGGGCACTGTGACGTTGTTTCGGCAGCGATGATCGTATTGGCGCTGAGGCCACCCGGCTCGCAGGCCGCGATTACTCCCACCCGTCTCTGGCATGTTACGAGCCCTCTTGCTCGTATCTATGCGTGGCCAGAATCGCGCGTGAGCGCCTCTGATCGCCCGCCCTGTGCCCGATGATCGCAAAGCGTTTGGGAGCGCTTGGGAGCGCTTAGAGATGCTCTGAGAGGCGCGTTTCCCAGTGTCAAGGGCGGTCTCAGATGGGTGCCTGGCGCCGCAGCTGAGACGTGGAAGCCGGAGCCTTAGCCGCTGGTGGATCCGGGGGAGGAGGCGTGGCGTCGGGCGGTGGGGGCGTGATAGCCGACGTGGCGATGACGGCGCCGGTGAACGAACAAACGGAACGCCCTCTGGTAACGGTTGGGGAACCGTGGCACCGCCCCGCATTCAGGAAGAGATCAAATAGGGACATGAGAGCGAGGCAGCCGCGACCACCGGCCCAGCAGGTCATTGCGGCGGCGGCCACAGCCAGGGCACGTCGCATGGCCAAAGCCGCAGACGTGTCTCCTCCGCCTGCACCACCCTGCTCGGGGCATTGGGCGCGGCCGTGGATACGCCCATTACTGTGGCTCATCCCCCCGCTGTTGGTGATCATCGGGGCCGCTGTAAAGGCGACCGACCAGAGCATCCCGGACTGGGGACGCTGGACCCTGGCCGGTACCGCCTTGGCCGCTGCCGCCGTCCTCGGTATCGCCGTACTCATCGGGCCGGCCGCACGCCGCCTGGCAGGCGAACGCCAGCCGCTCACCCAGGACGAGCGTCAGCAGATGACCGCCACAGAACGCGTGGAGGCCGTTAACGCCGCCCGCCAGACCCTGATCCAGGCCGCCACAGGGCTGGTCGTCATCGGCGGTGTCGTCTTCACTGCGCAGGGCTTGTGGTACACCGCGCAGTCCCTCAACACCTCCCAGCAGGCCCAGCGGACCGCCGAGCAGGGGCAGATCACCGACCGATATGTCAAGGCCGTGGAACAACTCGGCGCCACGAAAATGAACGTCCGTCTGGGCGGCATATACGCCCTGGAACGGATCGCGCAAGACTCCCCGCGCGACCATCAAACCGTTTACGACGTGCTGGCCGCGTTCGTTCGCGAGCGTGACCGGAAGTCCGTTGACGAAAAAGACCAATCGTCCTTTGACCCCGCCGCTGACGCGCAAGCCGCATTGACCATCATCGGCCGTCGCAACGGCACCCGAGATGTGAGTGCACTCGACCTATCCCGCAGCCCCATTTACGGCGCGGACCTGGAGCGCGCGAACCTACGCGGCGTGAACCTGTTCAACGCGAACCTGGACAGTGCGGACCTGAACGGCGCGGACCTGACCGGCGCGAACTTGACCGGCACGCAACTGGAGGGTGCGTTCCTGGTCGGTGCAAACCTGACTCACGCAATCCTGCACGGAAACCTTAAGGGCGCACACCTGGACGAAGCGAACCTAACCGAAGCGGACATGAGGACGGGCGGCTTGGCCGAAGCGTACCTGACCGGCGCGAATCTCACCGGCGCGAACCTGACCGGCGCGAACCTGACGGGCGCGAACCTGGTCGGCGCGAATCTGGTCGGCGCGAACCTGTCCGGTGCGTACCTGTACGGCGCAAACCTGAAGTCCGTACAGGGAATCACAGAAAGCGAAATCAGGAAAGTGGCCCGTGTTGATACCACCACGAAATTCTGATCGCATCTGCGCACCCAAGGTTTGATCAACATGTCAGCGATGCGGCGTCGTACTTGGATCTCCGGTCGGCGAGCCGGGTCCTTCATCGCACGAATCCGAGCAAAGGATCCGAGGCTCATCCCCTCTCTTGGCGCTGCGCTCGCTTGCTTCTACGCGTGGCCAGAATCGCGCGTGAGCGTCTCTGAGGGCGCGTCTCGGATAGGACCGATGCGTTCTCGGCTGGTGGGACGCATCGCGGGCTCGGTGAGGCCAGGCGGCTGAGGGCACCCCGGGATACACATGGCGAACGCGACCCCTGATGATCGTTGGGTGTCTACGCCAGTCGATCAAGAACAGGGGCCGCGTTCGCGTGCCATCATCCCCGATCAACGTGCTCGCCCGCCACTTGGAGCACGTCACCGTCGCCAACCCGCCGGGCGACCTGCCCGATCTGCTCACCCTCGCTGAGGTACTGGACACCGTCCCCGACCCGCGCAGCCGCCGAGGACGCCGCTACCAGCTCGGCCCGCTACTGGCGTTATCCCTGCTCGCCGTACTCAGCGGAGCGACATCCCTGGCACGGATCACCCGGTTCATCGCCGGCTATGACCCGGAGCTACGCCAACGAGCCGGTCTGCCCGGCACCGTGCGACTGGGCGCCAGCACCCTGGGACGCCTGCTCGCCCGCCTGGACGGCGACGCCTTCGACACCGCCACCTGCAACTAACCTGGCCATCCTCACCACCGATACGCCACCCACCAGCAGCCCGCCGCCAAGCCGGGCTCCGCTCACCGGCCTGGCCGTGGACGGCAAGACCCTGCGCGGCAGCCGCACCGCCGACGGCACCACGGTCCATCTGCTGGCCGCCACCCGGCATGACACCCAGACCGTCGTGGCCCAACGCCAGATCGACGCCAAGAGCAACGAAATCCCCGCCTTCACGCCCCTGCTGTCCGGGCTGGGCATGACCGGCGTGGTGATCACCGCGGACGCCCTGCACACCCAGCACGAGCACGCCCGGCACATCAACGCCGCCGGCGGCCACTACCTGTTCATCGTCAAGGGCAACCAGCCCATGGCCGAGGGCTGGCACGCGGACGACGCCGTCCTGATGGTCGAGATCACGCCGCAGGCCGTCGTCCGGAAGATCAGCCGCTACATCGCCGATCACGGCTACACGCTGGAGGAGATCGCCAACGCGTACGAGGGCGCGATCGGTGACACCGCGCACGAGATGGGCCTGCCGTGGGACGACTCCTGGCTGCAGGTGCCGTTCCTGCCCGAGCCGAAGGGCACCGACCCGCTCACCGGCATCCCAGTGTGTGAGCACAACGTCCAGGCCCGCACGTGTTTCGTGCAGGTCATCCGGCCCGGCCAGCCGCTGCCCGAGGACGCGGAGATCGGAACCGTCGGCCAGGGCAAGCCGGCCACGCTGCTGGCGGTGAAGACGCGGGCCGCCGCGATCGAGGGCCGGGCCGACCAGTACCAGATCGGCTACCTGCACAAGGACCAGTGCCGCACCGCGGACGACCCCGACAGCGTGAGCATGCGGTGAACGAGACCGTGCCCGTGCGCGCCGACACGGCGACCCTGTTCCTCCGCATGAGCCTGGCCTGCCCGTACAGCGGGTGCGGCGGCGACTCGATCGTGGAGATCACCAGCGGCGACGAGTACCCGGTCCACATCGCTGAGGAGCGCACCGTCGCAGCTTCCGGCGTCGTGGACGAGCAGGCCGAGCACGAGGGGTTCAAGTGCTCCGACTGTGACCGGCCGGTGTCGCTGCCGCCCGGCTGGACCTTCAAGCGGTCCTGACCACGCACGATCACCCACCCGGGGCGGCGGCCACCCACCGCCACCCCCCTTCCACCCCAACCAACCCAGAAGAGGGGCACGTTGACCATCATCATCAGGCACACCCACGAGGACGGCACCCTCGTGTACGGCACCCGCAAGGGCGACGGCGTGTTCGAGTCCGGCTACACCTGGCCCGACAAGGTGAAGTTCACCGACATCCGCGCCGTCGAGTGCCCGCACGGCGACGATGGCCCGGCACACTGGCCATAGTACGCAGCCGCTAATCCACAACGTCGAACTCGATGCTTTTACTGCCGCTGCTCCCATCATCTGTGGTGGCCTCGGCGGTAAGTATGTAATGGCCTGCTCTGCCGAGGTTCTCGTCAAACGAGAACATCGTAAAGCCGCGTGATATGCATGCGCCATTACGGCTCTTTTTGAGGACTTCCCCGTTGCGTTCCAACTTCCAGGCCACATAGCAGTTGTAGTCCAGCTGCCCCTGATCGCTGTATACATTGACGCCAGCGCCAGGCGCGGAGCCTCGCTTGTACTCATTAGGACCGACTTTGCCGCTTCCACCCATGGTGATGTTGACGATTAATGCTTTGCTTTGCGAAGATGGCGAAGGTGGTGGTGTCGATGCGACGGCTGGGTTGGTCGGACTGCCCGTAGTTGGGGCCAGACTGCGGTCGACGTCTGACGTGGATTTTGAGGGTAGCGAGGTCGATGCTGTGGGAGTCGAGGCCGGGTTCGCGATCGAGCTAATCGGTGGCTGTACCACTGTCGCCAATAAGGCGATCGCTCCGGTAATCCCTGCTAACCAACTAGTGCGTTCCAACCACATCCAGAGCGTCTTGTTTTTATTTGACTTTCGGGATATGAGATGGAATACAACTATCGCAAACATCGAGACGGAGACCAATATAATACCCAGGACGTTCGTGTAGGCATCATAATGCACCCCAAGATCACTTTCGCGAGATGCCGATTTTGATCTCTTTTTGTTTTAGAGGCTGCTGACAAAGGGCTCTGGTGTCGGACCCGGGTCAGGACAGGGGCGTGCTGTGGTCAGGATCGGACCATTGACCGGTGAACAGGAGCGGGCTCCCGGTAGCTGAGGTGGTGTCTAAGCAGCTCAGCGGCCAGGAGCCCGTGGTTGTCCGTCTACACGCCTGCGGCCGTGAACGCCAGCGACTGCGCCTCACCGGGATGCGCATGTCGAGACCGCAAACCGGCATACCCGTCGGATCTGACCGATGCCGAGTGCCGGGTGCTGGAAGGCGAGGCGCGGGGGGTGATGGCCGAGCTGGTCGCGGTCTCGGGCCGGTCGATGGTGCATGACCTGCGCGCGATGCTGGACGCGATCGGCTACGTGACCCGGTACGGGATCGAGTGGCGGGCCCTGCCGGTCGACTTCCCGCCGCATGAGGCGGTGTACGCGTTCTTCGCGCGCTGGTCGCGGCGTGGTCTGCCCGAACGGCCGGCCGGCAGGTTGCGCGGCCGGCTGCGTCCTGGCCGGGCGGGCGGAGCTGCCGACCGCCGGGTGCATCGACTCCCAGACGGTCCGGGCGGGCGAGACCGTCAGCGCGGCAGCCTGCGGGTACGACGCGGGCAAGAAACTGAAGGGGCAAAAGCGGCACGTCGTGGTCGACACCCTCGGCCTGCTGCTGTGCGTGATGGTCACCGCCGCGTCGGTGCAAGACCGCGACGCCGCCCATCCGGTCCTGGCGCTGCTGCGCGAGAAGTTCTCCACCATCGGCCTGGTCTGGGCCGATGGTGGAGACGCCGGACGGCTGGTCACCTGGGCCGGGCAGGTCCTCGGCCTGGCCGTCACGATCGTCAAGCGCAGTGACGGCCTGAGCGGCTTCGTGGTGCTGCCCCGCCGGTGGGTGGTGGAGCGGACGTTCGCCTGGCTGGTCCGCCACCGCCGCCTGGCCCGCGAACTGGCCGGCGTGCCACCCCCTGGCCGCTGGGGCGACCCGCCGCCGCTGCCGGTCCTGTCCAGCCCCGACCGGCGCGGCAAGGTGTTGCAACTGCTGGCCGCTCAGTCCTGGCGAGCCTGGAAGGGGAGCGAACTGGCCGCCATCCTCGGCATCGAGAACGTCAACAGCTTCCGCGTCCAGCTGTCTCAATGGTCCCATCAGGGCTCCATCAACAAGATCGGGCCAGCCCTCTACGGGCCCATGCCCGGCAGCACTTAAGCCTTTGTCAGCAGGCTCTCAGGCAACCAGATAGTGCAGTCAACGGAGCAGGCGTGGCACATGGCCTGGCTGTGGGTGGCAGCGCTGATCGTCGCAGGCCGCGACGAGGTGATGTGAAGCCCTGCCGCCACTGGATGGGCGCCGAGGAGCGCTACTGCGGCGCCACTCCTGCGAGACCGTACCTGCAGGGGTGGCGCTGCGCTGATCACACGCCGTCCGCGCTGGCCGGGCGGCCGGAGCCGGGCGGCGGGTACTGCGCCCCGCTGCGGTGCTACTGCCGGATGTGCCCGTCGTGGATGCCGGCCACGCGGTACCCGGTCAGCTCGGCCGAGACGTGGAAGGTGGACGCGCGGCATGTGGCGTCGGGGAAGAAGCGGGCGTCGCCGGGGACTCAGCGGGAGGCGAAGCGGATGGTGCAGGAACAGAAGGACCGTGAGCGGCGAGCCAGGGGGCAATAGCACGCAGCCGCCCCTGCAGGGAGGTTTCTGCAGGGGCGGCTTCAAGAAATCGAAAGTGCTTGCATCAAGCGACAGAGGTGGCTCTGTGGACTCGTGCTCGCTCACGCTGGGCGCGGATCGACGCCTCCAGCTCCGCCCGGGAGAGCCGTCCTGGCCGATGCGCAACCCGGGCCGCCTCGGCGGGGGAGAGGGCGTCACGTTCGGCGCGGGCGCGGGCGAGGAGGCGGCCCGCTGACGCAAGCGCTAGTGCTCGCTTGTTGTGCAAGGCGTTGAGCTGGTCGATGGGAGAGGTGGCCATGTGTTGATGATAGATCGCTGGCTCGGCATCCCAGGCGGGGTGTCGTGGTGACGAAGATCTGCCCTAATGTCATCGGTGTGGGGAGGACAGACGCGGGTGCCGAAGGCATCGTTACCGAATTGTGTGCAGTACTTGAACGTATCACCTATGCGAACGAGGAGACCGGCTACACCATCGCCCGCGTCGCCACCGAACGCACCGGCACCGACCTGCTCACCGTCGTCGGCCCCCTGCTGGGCGCGCAGGTCGGCGAGTCGCTGCGGCTGCACGGCCGCTGGACCTCCCACCCCCGCTACGGCCGCCAGTTCGAGGTGTGGTCCTACACCACCGTGCTGCCGGCCACCGTGCAGGGCATCCGCCGCTACCTCGGCTCCGGCCTCATCAAGGGCATCGGCCCCAAGATGGCCGAGCGCATCGTCGACCACTTCGGCACCGCCACCCTGGAGGTCATCGAGCAGCAGCCCGAACGCCTCGTCGAGGTCCCCGGCCTGGGCCCCAAGCGCACCAGGATGATCGCCGCCGCCTGGGAGGAACAGAAGATCATCAAAGAGGTGATGATCTTCCTGCAGGGCGTCGGCGTGTCCACCTCCATCGCCGTGCGCATCTTCAAGCAGTACGGCGAGGCGTCCATCACCGTCGTCAGGAACCAGCCCTACAAGCTGGCCGACGAGGTGTGGGGCATCGGCTTCAAGACCGCCGACACCATCGCCCAGGCCGTCGGCATCCCCCACGACAGCCCCGAACGCGTCAAGGCCGGCCTGCGCTACACCCTGTCGCAGGCCGCCGACGACGGCCACTGCTACCTGCCCGCCCCCAACCTGGTCGCCGACGCCGTCAAGATCCTCGACGTGCCCGCCGACCTGGTCACCGCCTGCCTGCAGGAGCTGGCCGCCGACGAGGGCGTCATCCGCGAGGACATCCCCGCCGGCGACAACCTCGTGCCGGCCGTCTACCTGCCGCCCTTCCACCGCGCCGAGCTGTCGCTGGCCGCCGGCCTGCTGTCGCTGCTGCGCGGCGGCCACGACCGGCTCAAGGCCTTCGCCGACGTCGACTGGCAGCGCGCCGAGCAGTGGCTGCACCGCCAGACCGGCGCCGAGCTGGCGGCCGAGCAGCGCCAGGCCGTCCGCCTGGCCCTGACCGAGAAGGTCGCCGTCCTGACCGGCGGCCCCGGCTGCGGCAAGAGCTTCACCGTGCGCTCCATCGTCACCCTGGCCCGCGCCAAGCGCGCCAAGGTCATCCTGGCCGCCCCCACCGGCCGCGCCGCCAAGCGCCTGGCCGAGCTGACCGGCCACGAGGCCACCACCGTCCACCGGCTGCTGCAACTGCGCCCCGGCGGCGAGGCCACCTTCGACCGCGACAACCCCCTCGACGCCGACCTCGTCGTCGTCGACGAGGCCTCCATGCTCGACCTGCTGCTGGCCAACAAGCTCGTCAAGGCCGTCGCCCCCGGCGCCCACCTGCTGTTCGTCGGCGACGTCGACCAGCTGCCCTCCGTCGGCGCCGGCGAGGTGCTCAAAGACCTCCTGGCCGCCGGCGACATCCCCCGCGTCCGGCTGACCCAGATCTTCCGCCAGGCGCAGGAGTCCGGGGTGGTGACCAACGCCCACCGCGTCAACACCGGCCGCCATCCCGTCCTGGAGGGCATGAAGGACTTCTTCCTGTTCCCCTGCGAGGAGCCGGAGGAGATCGCCGCGCTCACCGTCGACGTCGTGGCCCGCCGCATCCCCGCCCGCTTCCGCCTCGACCCGCGCCGCGACGTCCAGGTCCTGGCCCCCATGCACCGCGGCGCGGCCGGCGCCGGCGCCCTCAACATCGCCCTGCAGGAGGCCCTGACCCCGGCCCGCGAGGGCATGCCCGAACGCCGTTACGGCGGGCGTGTCTTCCGCGTCGGCGACAAGGTCACCCAGCTGCGCAACAACTACGACAAGGGCGCGGCCGGGGTGTTCAACGGCACCGTCGGCATCGTCACCGACCTGCGCCCCGACGAGCACAAGCTGACCGTCCTGACCGACGAGGACGAGCCGGTCGACTACGCCTTCGACGAGCTGGACGAGCTGGCCCACGCCTACGCCGTCTCCATCCACCGCTCCCAGGGCAGCGAGTACCCGGCCGTGGTGATACCCCTGGCCACCAGCGCCTGGATGATGCTGCAGCGCAACCTCCTCTACACCGCCATCACCCGCGCCAAGAAGCTCGTGGTGATCGTCGGCTCGCGGCGGGCGCTGGCCCAGGCCGTGCGCACCAAGGGCGCCGGTCGCCGGCACACCGGCCTGACCTATCGCCTCACCCCGCGTTGAGCTGCTCCTATCAGCCAACAGTGATCGAAATGTGACCGAACTCTCCCATATGTTTCCTCGTCTTACATGCAGGAGCATTAAGGTCTTTGGGGTGTGATTGACCGCCCCGGGGGAGAGGACAGACTTGAACGTTGCGCCCGTCTGGCGGAAACCGGCCGCCTCGCTGGCCCTGCTGGCCGCCGCGGCCCTGACCGCCTCCTGCTCCACGACCGACGGCTCCGCCGCCGGCGGCGGCCCCAGCGCACCCGAAACCACCGCCAGCGCCACCCCCGAAGCCCCCGTCGTCAAGATCACCCCCGCCGAGGGCAGCGCCAAGGTCAGCCCCGACAAGAAGGTCGTCGTGGCCGCCGCCGGCGCCCCCCTGGACGAGGTCACCGTCGAAGCCGGCGGCGAGCAGGTCGAAGGCCGCTACAACACCGACAGGACCCGCTGGACCTCCAAGACCCCCCTGAAGCCCTCCACCGGCTACACCGTCACCGCCAAGGCCGGCGCCACCACCTCCACCAGCGCCTTCACCACCGCCAAACCCCAACGGTCGCTGCAGATCGTCGACGTCACCCCCAACGCCAAGGGCGAGACCCTCGGCGTCGGCGCCCCCATCATCGTCACCTTCAACCAGCCCGTCACCAGCAAGGCCACCATCGAACGCGCCCTGCAGGTCGAAGCGGAAAAACCCGTCGAGGGCGCCTGGCGCTGGGTCGACGACACCAAGGTCATCTACCGCACCGCCAAGTACTGGCCCGCCCACCAGAAGGTCACCTTCACCGCCGACATCACCGGCATCAAGGCCGGCAAGGGCCTGTACGGCACCAAGGACTACACCGCCACCCTCAAGATCGGCGCCAAGCAGGTCAGCAAGGTCAACACCCGCACCCACATGATGTACGTCTACCGCGACGGCAAACGCGTGCAGACCATGCGCATCAGCGCCGGCATGGCCACCACCCGCGAGTACACCACCACCTCCGGCGTCCACCTCACCATGGAACGCGGTAACCCCGTACGCATGATCTCCCCGGGCCGCAAGAAGGGCGACCCCGGCTACTACGACGTCATGATCAACCACGCCGTCCGCATCTCCAACTCCGGCGAGTACGTCCACGCCAAGAACAACGTCTGGGCCCAGGGCCGCCAGAACGTCAGCCACGGCTGCGTCAACGCCCGCCCCGACCAGGCCCGCTGGTTCTACGACAACGTCCAGCGCGGCGACGTCGTCGACATCACCGGCACCAACCGCGAGCTGGAGTGGAACAACGGCTGGGGCTACTGGCAGATGCCCTTCTCCCAGTGGAAGAAGGGCAGCGCCCTGCACGGCAAGAAGTCCTGAACCCCCACCGGCGGGGGAGCGCCACCTCGCATCACCGCCGCCGGTGGACCAGCCGAGGGTGTATCCAGCCCTCCTGACATCCGGCAAGCCGCCGAGAACCCCCACCGGAGGCGACGTTCCGGCGGACGGTGCCGGAGGCCGGCAGGAACCGCACCCCGGCCTGCCGGGCCGAGCCGGAACGGTCCGCCACGAACGGCCGGCCCAGCGCCGAAAACCCCTGGTCGAGTCGCACCCGCGGCATTCGCTGCGCGCCTACCGGAAGAAACTCCTCTCCTGTCACGCGCTGATCGGCGGGACGGAGGTCCTCCCGGTACATGGCGGTCCTGTGGGCCGATCGTGATCTCGGATTCGACGCGGCCATGTTCTCCCACCACGTACGGCTGACACCGAATCCGCGACACGGCTGCCTCGGCTTCACCTATCTCGGCGGGGCATCCGTCCTTCCCCGGCACGGCACGGCGGCCCTGGACGCCTTGGGCCGTGTGCCGACCGATTTCGCCGTCTCCTTGCGGCTTCCGAGCGGCGGTGCGGCTCAGACGCCGCTGAGCGACGTCGACAAAGAGAAACCGCACTGCTGCGATAACTTCGCGAAAAGTCCTGCATATGTCCGGTTGATTGTCCTGGCCGATCCTGTCCCGGCGCACAAGACTCATGGTGGATTCAAAAGCCGGAAACCCTCATGGAGGCGTATGCGAATGAGAAGAATCGGTGCGATGCTCATGCTCACCACCGCACTGGCATTACCGGCGGTGGCCCCATCGGCGGCACAGGCGGAAACAGCCGGACGGCAGGACCTCAATGACTGCCCGGGCGGCTACATGTGCGTCTGGACGGGCCCGAATTTCGACGGGCTCATGTATCGCGTCCTGCGCGTCCAGCCGGGCGACTGCAAAGCCATCATTCCCGGCTACCGCTCGGCGTACAACCGCACCTCCTGGCCGCAGAAGCTGTCGGCCAGGAGCAACTGCACCGGCGGGATCGAGCTGGGCCCCGGCGAGAGCTACGCCCTCGGCAGCCCCACGAGATATTCGATCGGCGCCTGGCCGTGAAAGGCGCGGACATTCACCGACCAGGAGGCATGGGTGCCATGAAACCCATCATCCCGCCACGGCGCAAGACGCTCTTTCCCGTCCTGGGCCTGACGCTCACGCTGCTCACGGGAATGGCCACGACCGCGGGCCCCGCGCTGGCGCAGCGGTCCACCGCCTACACCTGCAGCGGCCAGGTGTGCATCCGCGTCATCCCCGAAGGCATGTCCGTCGCGATGGACGCTTACGGATGTAATTATAAGACCTGCGTCACTCTCACCGGAAACGCCACGAAATACACCATCAAAGGCAGCGGGCACGGATTCTTCGGCCACGTCCACATCTGGGGACCCGGCGTCAACCGCTACTCGGACATCGGCCCCGACCCCGTCGTGACGGCTCTCGGCCGGGGAGCCGGCAAGGCCTGCGCGGAGGGGTGGGATCTGGTGAACGCCCCGCTGGGCCCGTCCGTCGGGCTCGCCTGCAAAGACGTCCGGTGAAGGAAAGGACTCCCATGACCGCGAGAACGCTGACCGGGCTCAGAGTCCTGGCGCTGAGCCTGCCGATGCTGATCGGCGCGAGCCTGGGCGCGGCACCCGCCACGGCCGAACAGAGCGCACCGACCGAGATCTCCGGCTCCCCGCAGGCGGGCACGTCCCTGGCCCTGCAGGCCAGCTGCTCCAGCTATCCGCCCGGCCCGGGATACGTCTACGCCCGCGCGTTCGTCGGAACGGACTCCTGCGCCAGATGCCTGGCCGCGGGCTGGGACGGCGTGCACGGCGGGGCCTGGCGCAGTTTCACCTGCTGGACCACGGTCGCCGGCCCGGGCGAGTGGCGTACCCACGAGCTGTGGGTGAAGGGTTACTGACGCCGGCTCGGGACGAAGGGCTCGAACTCCCGCGTCGCGAGGGTCCGAGCCCTTCACCACAGCGGCACGGGCGTCTGCGGCCGGACCCAGGATGCGGCGCCCAGGATGCGGCACTCAGGATGCGGCGCCGCGCGGCCCCTCGCCCCGCAGCAGCGGATGCGTACGCATCGCCACCTCCAGCTCACCCGGCAACTCGTCACGGTAACGCCCCAGCGTCGACAGGTCACGGTGACCCAGCACCCGCCGCACCGCGTCCATGTCCACCGCGTCGGCCAGCAGATGCGTCGCCGTGGTGTGCCGCAACCCGTGCGGCGTCACCGACCGCCGACGATCGGGATCCACCCGCGCCTGCACCCGGTCGATCACCGCCTGCACGTCCCCCCGCGCCAGCCGCCGCCCCCGCCACGACAACAGCAACGCCTTGTCCTCACCACCCGCCGGCCGGCCCTCCTCCAGGTAGGCCTGCAACACCAGCGCCACGTCGTCCGGCAACGGCACGTCCCGCGTCCGCCCGCCCTTGCCGAAGATCCGCCAGTACCGCACCCCGTTGTTGGTGTAGAAATCCTCCACGTTCGCCCGCACCAGCTCCGACACCCGCGGACCCACCGTCGCCAGCAGCAACACGATCAGCCCGTCGCGCAACCCCGTCTGCTGGTCACGCCGCCGGCCCGGCCCCGGCACCTCCTGCGGCAACCGCCGCGCCGCCCCGATCAGCCCCTGTGCCTGCTCACGCGTCAGCGCCCGCCGATGCGGACGCAACCCGCCCCGCTCCTTGGCCGTCACCGTCGCGTGCAGCATCGGATTGACCTGCACCCACCCCACCAGCGCCGCGTGCTTGAACAACGCCGAGATCGACCGCCGGAAACGCGCCTGCGACGACGGAGACTGCCCCACTCCCGCCCCCGCCCCCGCGCCCGGACCGGGCGGCCCGCCGGCGGGGGAGGAGCGGCCCGCCGCCGAACGCCCGTCCGGCTTGCGCGCGAACGCCAGCAACACCGCGTCCACGTCCTCGCCCGTCAGGTCGTCCAGCACCCGATCGGCGCCCGCCAGCTCCACCAGCGTCGCCACGTCACGCGCGTACACCTCGGCCGTCGACGGCGACAACCCGCCCGTCACCGTCCGCGCCCGCACCAGCTCCACATAACGGTCCGCCGCCTGCGCCACCGTCAACCGCTCGAGCTCCGCCGGCCGCACCAGCCAACCCCCTCACGCCACCAGGACGACACGATCACCACGACCGTAACCCACCCCACCGACGAAAAACCCGCGGCCGACCCAACCCGAGCAACCGGGCCCGAGCAACCGGGCCCGAACGACCGGGCCCGGGCAAACCGCCGGAACGTCAGATGTCGCGGAACGTCTCGATCCGCGCCCCCAGCGCGTTCAACCGCTCCGCCAGATCCTCATACCCCCGGTTGATCACATACACATTGCGCAACACCGACGTCCCCTCCGCCGCCATCATCGCCAGCAGCACCACCACCGCCGGCCGCAACGCCGGCGGGCACATCATCTCCGCGCTGCGCCACCGCGTCGGCCCCTCCACCAGCACCCGATGCGGATCCAGCAGCTTCACCGACGCCCCCAGCCGCGTCAGCTCCGTCAGGTAGATCGCCCGGTTGTCGTAGACCCAGTCATGGATCAGCGTCGAGCCCTGCGCCGTCGCCGCGATCGCCGCGAAGAACGGCACATTGTCGATGTTCAGCCCAGGGAACGGCATCGGATGGATCTTGTCGATGGGGGAGACCAGCTTCGACGGCCGCACCGTCAGATCCACCAGCCGCGTACGCCCGTTGGCCGCCGCGTACTCCGGCCCCCGCTCGCACTCCAGCCCCATCTCCTCCAGCACCGCCAGCTCGATCTCCAGGAACTCCACCGGCACCCGGCAGATCGTCAGCTCCGAAGAGGTCACCACCGCAGCCGCCAGCAGGCTCATCGCCTCCACCGGATCCTCACTGGGGGAGTAGTCCACGTCCCGCTCGATGACCGGCACCCCGTGCACCGTCAACGTCGTCGTCCCCACCCCCTCCACCCGGACCCCGAGCTGCTCCAGGAAGAAGCACAGATCCTGCACCATGTAGTTGGAGGAGGCGTTGCGGATCACCGTCACCCCGTCGTGCCGCGCCGCCGCCAGCAGCGCGTTCTCCGTCACCGTGTCACCCCGCTCGGTCAGCACGATCGGCCGCGACGGCACCACCGACCGGTCCACCACCGCGTGATAGAACCCGCCCGTCGCCGTGATGTCCAGCCCGAAGTGCCGCAACGCCGTCATGTGCGGCTGCACCGTCCGCGTCCCCAGATCACAACCCCCCGCGTACGGGATACGGAACTGATCCGTACGATGCATCAGCGGACCCAGGAACATGATCACGCTACGCGTACGGCGCGCCGCCTCGGTGTCCATCGCCTCCAGCTCCAGCCGCGCCGGAGGCACGATCTCCAGATCGTTGCCCTCGTTGATCCACCGCGCCCGCACCCCGATCGAGGCCAGCACCTCCAGGATCCGGTACACCTCCTCGATCCGCGCCACCTTGCGCAGGATCGTCCGGCCCGAGTTCAGCAACGACGCGCACAACAACGCCACGCACGCGTTCTTCGACGTCTTGACATCGATACTGCCCGACAACCGCCGGCCGCCCACCACCCGCAGATGCATCGGCCCCGCGTACCCCAGCGACACGATCTCGCTGTCGAGCGCCTCACCGATCCGGGCGATCATCTCAAGACTGATGTTCTGGTTGCCCCGCTCGATCCGGTTGACCGCACTCTGACTCGTCGCCAGCGCATCCGCCAGCTGCAGCTGCGTCCAACCACGATGCTGACGAGCATCCCGAATCAACCGGCCGATCCGCACAAGATAGTCATCTGTCACAACAGCAGACCATATCTCACATATGAGATGCAGGCCGTCATCAACCCCACGACGCGCCGGACAACTCCCGATGCCGCGCCAACCGCCCCGGCGTCACCACCGCCGGCTCCTTCCGCACGAACGCCCGCCGCGCCCCCGCGAACCCACACCGGTCATCGAACATGTCCCGGCTCATCTCCGCCAGCTCCTCCACCCGATAAGCCTCCAACGGCTTACGCAGCTCATCAACCCGCCGCCCCCGCCGCCGAGCCTCCAGCAACCCCCCGTACGAAGCATCCACCGCCAACCGCTCAGCGTACTCCAGCACCCGCCGCTCGAACTCCACCCGCGAACCACCCACCACCCGATCCGCCAACCCCAGCTCCACCGCCTCAGCAGCCCCCACCGGCAACGCCTCCCGCGTCAACCGCGCCGCCACCTCAGCCCCCACCCGCCGCGGCAACGTATACGTCCACAACTCACTACCGAACAACCCCATCGTCCGATAATGCGGATTCAACACCACCGGCTCCCGCACGAACACCCGATCAGCCCCCAACCCCAACATCACCCCACCAGCACCCGCATTCCCCCCGATCGACACCACCACCAACTGCCGATCACACGCCACCACCTCCCGGCACACCTCATTCATCGCATTGATGTTCCGCCACGCCTCCATCTCCGGATACCGCGCCGCCTCGATCACATTCAGATGAATCCCGTTCGAGAAAACCTCACCACCCCGCACCACCAGCACCCGCGTATCCTGCGCCACCGCATACCGCAACGCCGCAGCCAACCGCCGGCACTGATCCGTCGACATCGCCCCGTTGTAGAAATCAAAACTCACCACCCCCACCCCCTCACTACGGTCATACGTGATCTCGCTGTACCCCGCCCGCTCCGGCACTCCCGCCACCAGCTCACCCAACGCCACCACCGCCGGCAACTTCACCGACCCCTCACCCTCCACCCGCACATGACCCACCCACACCGTCCCCCCATCACCCGCATGCACCAGCACCGCCCCCTCACACCGGCCCGCCACCTCACCCGGCATCCCCGCCAGCTCCGGCCCCCGATACACGTCGAACACCCGCACCGGCACCCCGCACAACACCCCACGCCCACCCGGCGCCCCGTCAGCCGCCCGCACCCGGCGCACGATCGCCTCCACCGGCTCCTCCCACGAGAACTCCCGATCGGCATGACGCATCGCCCGCCGCAACCGCCCCGGCACCCCCGCAGCACCCTCCTCCACCACCACCGGCCGAAAACCCGGATCCGCCGCCTTCGCCACCACCTCCAGCGCCAGTTCCACCGCCGCATCAGCCACCGGCCCGTTGTACAACGCCGACTTACGCGGCGCCTCCGCCGGCACCGCGAACATCCGATACCCCCACACCGGACCCGCGTCCATCTCCTCCACCGCCTGCAACGCCGTCACCCCCCACTCCGGCTCCGCCTCCGCGATCGCCCAATCCAGCGACGACGGCCCCCGGTCCCCAGGCGGCCCCGGGTGGATGATCACCGTACGCACCCCCTGCCACACCCGCGCCGGCACCCGCTCCTTCAGGAACGGGCAGATCACCAGATCCGGCTTGGCCAGCTCCACCGCCTCCGCCATCACCTCCGGCGACAACGCCAGCTCCACACTCACCTCATGACCGGCCCGGCGCAGCTCCAGCCACACCCGCTGGGTCAGACCGTTGAAGGACGAGCACAGCAGCAGAACACGCACGACGAACACTTCTTTCGCATCAGCACCAGCAGGGCAGGGGAGAGCCCACCGGGACGCCCCAGACGTTTACGGCAGTCCCATAAGGCCCATACGTGCATCCGATCCTGACACGAAAACACCACTGACGCTGACAAACCCAGCAAAAAACACCCCTCGCAGCACCCTACGGCCACGACGCCGGGGGAGAGGGGAGCACCTTCCGGCTCCGCGCCCAGCCGGCCGGGAACACGCGACGAGCGCCACGCACGCCGGACGTCCTCACGCCGGAAGGGCACGATCCCGAGGGCGCACACGCCTGCGGGCGCGAGGACCAGAGACGACCCGCACTCGGCGACGCGATCATGGTCAAGCGCGGACCGCGAGCACAAGCCGCAAGGCACGCCAATCTGGTCTTTCCGCCATAAAATACGCCATACCAGACAGAACCCACATTCTGTCCGGTATGACATCATTCGAGGGCATTACCCATTGTCACCGGGGAGAGGCCCCGCCAAACACCTCCGGCGGCGGTGGCGGGCCCCAGCAGCGACAGGGTGACGACATGGCGGCAACAGGGTGACGCAGGATCCGGACTCGTCATTCGTCATTCGTCGTTCGTCAGAGGCGGTTGACGAAGCGTGCGGCCGCGCGCTGGCTCATGCCGGTCTCGCCGCGTACCAGGAAGACGGCTTCGCGGATCTGGCCGAGGGCTTTGAGCTCGCGGGCCTGGTCGACGAGGTCGGCGCTGGGGTTGAGCCGGTTGCGTGGCGCCTGGGTGAGGCGTACGGCGAGGATGATGAGCCAGATGGCGGCGGCGGTGATGACGGCCGTGAGCGCGATGAGGCCCGGGGTCGTGATCTCCAGGGGGTACATGGGGTGCGTCTTCCCGCTGGGCGCGGGTTTATTCGGGACGGGTGGTGCGGGATGTGTGTTTGCTCGATAATGAACATTATGTCAAGTAGAGCGGATCCGGGCGGGCACGGCCCGTTCCCCTCCGCCCGGGCGACGGGTGTGGCGGGCGGTGCTGGTGTGAAAATTTTCACGCCGGGCGGCACCCGGCAGCCGCTTCCCGGCCGACGGCGCGGGGCGCGGATCGGGGCGGTGAGCGGGTGTTTCGCCGTGAGCGGAGTGGGGCGTCCGGTCCCCTTGCGGGGCGCGGTGCGGCGCTGACGGTGGTGTTGACGTTGTGTTGATTGTCTGTCCTTGAGCGGGATGGTGGCTTTAAGGTGGAGCTCCTGCTATTCGCGCCGCGAGAGGAGCAGCACGTGGGGAGCCAATCGGTTTTATGCCCGGTGTGTCAGGGCGTTCTGCCCGCTTCCGACAGGGAGGCGTACACGCCGCTGCGGGGGCGGCTGATCGTGACGAACGGGTACTGCGGGGGTGGGTGCGCCGAGCGGCGTGCTGAGGCGTCGGAGCAGACGCGGCAGATGGCCCGTCCGGAGCCGGTGGCCGAGGCGGCCCCGGTACTGCCGCCCGTGCTGCCGCCCGCGATGCCGGGGGTGCCGGCGGTGGCTGGTGGGCGTCCGGGTGGGACGTCGTTGCGGGTGGTTCGTTAGGGCTTGTCTCCGGGGTGGGTGCTCCCCCGGGATGTGTCACTGGTGGCCGTCGGTGGTGTGCCAGTAGTCGTGGGTCTCCCGGGCGAGCCCGTCGGGGCCGAAGCGGGCGAAGACGCAGCCCGCCAGGGTGACGGGGCGGCCGTTGTCGAGGGCGTGGACGCGGAATTCGATGGCGGCCTGCTCGCCGTCGACGATGGGGGTGGCGAAGGTGACGTGGGGGTCGCTCTCGCCGCTGAAGGACCAGGCGATGTAGTCGGCGATGGCTTGCCTGCCGTGGTGCGGCGGGCGGAACGGCATGCTGGTGTGCACGGCGTCGTCGTGGTAGAGGGCGGTGATGGCGGCGACGTCGTGGTGGGTCCAGGCGTGCTGCCAGGTGTCGGCGAAGCGCTGGGCTGCGGTGCGGGTGTCCATGAGGTCTGGGTGGGCTCCGGGGGCCGGGTTCGGGCGGTGTAGTTCAGGCGGTGTAGGGGCGGACGGCGGTGACGGCGGCCACGGGCAGGGGCCCGTACAGGTGGGGGTAGCCGTTCTCGGTGCGGACGTCGAGCCCGGTGGGGTCGATGTCGAGGACGAGCAGTGGTTCGGTGACGTGGGTGTAGTAGCGGCCGTGGACCTCGCGGAGCTGGTGGAGGTCGCGGCTGCAGTGGATGAAGCCTTCCTGCTCGAGCGTGCGGCCGAGGGTGGAGGTGCGGTACTCCCCCGCCCGGGTGGCGTGCTGCCAGTCGGCGGCCAGGGCGAGGTGGTGGATGGCGGGGCGGCCGGCGGGGCCGGTCGCGGTGGGGCTGGTCATGGGGTCCATTCGGTTTCGAGGATGGCGTGGACGGCTTCGCTGGCCCATTCGCCTTTGACGTATTCGTTGTCGATGAGGGTGGCTTCGTGACGCATGCCGAGTTTGGTCAGGACGCGGGCTGAGGCGGTGTTGCGGGCGTCGAGGCGGCCGGTGATGCGATGCAGGTGGAGGCCGGTGAAGCCGAGGCGGAGCATTTCGCGGGCGGCTTCGGTGGCGTAGCCATGGCCGTGGTGGCCGGGGTGGAGGACGTAGCCGATCTCGCCCTGGCGGTGCTCGCGGCTGGTCCAGATGAGCAGGGCCGAGCCGATGAGGTGGCCGCTGCCGCGCAGGGTGATGGCGAGGTCGAGGCCGTCGCCTTCCCGGTGGATGGCGGTGCGGATGGCTTTCTTGGCGAGGGCTTCGCGGCTGGTGTCGCGGTCGCGGGGGTGCCAGTAGAGGTAGCGGGTGACGTCGGGGCGCGATTCGTAGGCATGGACGGCGTCGAGGTCGTCGAGGGTGAAGGGGCGCAGGGTCAGGCGGGGGGTGGTGATCGGGTAGGCGGGCTGGAGGGCGGGCTCGTCGTGGTGGCCGGGTGTGGCGGGGTGGATCACGGGGGGCAGTGTAGGGAGAGGGGTGGGGGGTGGCAACGCGTTTTCGGCGGAGGGCTCGGCGATCATCGGGGGGTACCGGCGAGGTTGAGGACGACGACACCGCCGATGATGAGCAGGATGCCGCCGATCTTGAGGGGGGTGAGGGTCTCCCCCATGAAGGCGGCGCCGATGAGGGCGATGGCGGCGGTGCCGGCACCGGACCAGACGGCGTAGGCGGTGCCCATGCCGAGCTGGAGCCAGGCCATGGAGGTTTCTTCCCTGAGGTGGTGAAGTGGGACGGGTGTCTGATTTTAGCGTGGGGCGGTCCGCTCCCCCGGGGTGCGCGGAATCGCTTGAAAACACAGTCGAATACGTGTTCCACTGGAGGGTGTGGGTTGGGACGCGCTTGCGCTGGTTGACGCTGCCGATGAGCGACCGCTGATCGAGCGGCGCGCGGTGCTGCGTGACGGCTTCTACGAGACGCAGGCCCGCACGATGATCGAGCGGGTGCCGCCGGCCGCGGGCATCGCCCAGCAGTGGGCCGTCTCCCCTTACCGGGGGTGCGCGCATGCCTGCCGGGGGTGCGGGGCGCGGGCCGGGCACCGGCGGCTGGGGCTGGACGCGGGGCGGGATTTCGACACGCGGATCGTGGTCAAGCCCAACGCGGTGACGCGGCTACGGGCGGACCTGGCGCGCTGGGGCGGCGACGAGCTGGCGGTGGGTGTCAGCGGCGACTGCTACCAGGAGGCGGAGGAGACCTACCGGCTGATGCCGGGGGTGATCGGGGCGCTGGCGGAGTCGGGGGTGCCGTTCACCGTCTACACCAAGGCGGCCCTGGTGCTGCGTGACGCGGCGTTGCTGGCCGAGGCCGGGGCGCGGGTGGCGGTGTCGATCGCGTTCGTGGACGAGCGGATCCGGCGGGCGGTGGAGCCGGGGGCGCCGACGGCGCAGGCGCGGCTGGAGCTGGTCTCGGCGCTGGCGGAGGCGGGAGTGGAGTGCCGGGTGCTGATGGCGCCGGTGCTGCCGCTGCTCAGTGACGCCGCCGATCAGCTGGGGGCGACGGTGCGGCGGATCGCGGGTGCGGGGGCGCGGGGGGTGGAGCCGGTGGTGCTGCGGCTGCCGCCGGGGACGCGGGCCTGGTACCTGGAGTGGCTGCAGCAGGCGCATCCGCGGCTGGTGGCGCGTTACGAGGAGCTGTACGACCGGGCGGGGCTGCCGTCGCCGGACTACGAGCAGCGGATCACGGGGCAGATCGAGCAGTTGTGCCGGGTGTACGGGCTGGAGTTCGGTCCGGGCCTGCCGCGCCGGCGGGAGCCGCGGGCGGCGCAACTGTCGCTCGTGTGACGCTTGCTTCTCTGGCCGCTGTCGTCCTGGCCGGTGTCGGCGCGGGAGAAAAACGGGTCGTGGCGGCCGGGTGGGCGTTGCTAGCGTCGCCGGGCATGAGCGAGATGAACGCGGCCGGTGAGGTCGTCGATGTCGAGGGGTTCGTGGCCGACGGGTTCGCCAAGGTGGAGGCGGTCGTCCCGCGCGAGGTGGGTGAGGCGGCCCAGGAGCTGCTGTGGCAACGGATCGGGTTGTCGCCGGACGATCCGCCGGGGTGGACGCAGCCGGTGGTGTGGACGGCTGACCTGACGGGCGAGGGGCCGTTCGGGCAGATCGTGCGCAGCGCGCGGCTGGCGGCGGCGCTGGACGCGGTGGCGGGCGCCGGCGGGTGGCTGCCGCTCGGCAGCGTAGGCAACATACCGGTGCGTTTCCCGAGGGTGCCGCCGGCCGAGGACCGGGGCTGGCACATCGACGCCAACACCCCGCGCCCGGACGGGACGTACGGGGTCAGCGGGCGGCCGCACACGTTGCTGCTGCTGGTGCTGCTGTCGGAAGTGGGGCCGCGGGACGCGCCCACGCGCATCCGGGCCGGCTCGCAGCGGGACATGGCGCGGCTGCTGGACGAGCGGGTCCAGGACGTGATGGAGATCGGCCCGAGGTTCGAGGAAGTGGGCCGCGATCGTCCGGTGGCGCTGGCCACGGGGCTGCCCGGCGACGTGTACGTGGTGCATCCGTTCGCGGTGCACGCGGCGCAGGAGCACCAGGGGACACGGCCGCGGTTCATGGCGCAGGCGCCGGTGTTCCTGTCGCGGCCGCTGGCGCCGGGCGCGGACACGCCGCTGGCGCGGGCGGCCGGTCAGGCGTGACGTTCAGCGGGTGATCGCGTCGTTCAGGCAGCGGTGTCGTTCAGAGAGCCGGTGTCGTTCAAAGAGCGTTGTCGTTCAAAGAGGTGGCGGCGTCAGCGGGTGGCGGCGTCGATGAGCAGGAACGACGCCGCGCCGAGGGCGGCGGCGGTGAGGGTCACCGCGGCCAGCGCGGCGGCGACCAGGATCCGCCGCCTCGGGCCGGGCCCGGGCGGCGGGGCGGGATGCTGCTCCCCCGTTGTCATGTCACCGACGGTAACAAGGACACCGGCCCGCGGACCGGAGGGGGCCGGGTCAGGTGGGGGCGGGGGTGGTGCGGGTGGCGAGGTGGTCCAGGCTGATGCCGAGGACGTCGGCCAGGGCCGCGATGGTGAAGAAGGCGGGCGTGGCGATCCGCCCGGTCTCGATCTTGCGCAGGGTCTCGGCGGACATGCCGGCCGCGGCGGCGACCTCGACGATGCTGCGCTCGCCCCGGGCCTGGCGCAGCATCGTGCCGAGTTGCTCGCCGCGGAGCCGCTCTTCAGGGGTCAGCGGAGGTCGCACCATGAGGGTCACTCTATACCGCGAGATCCGAATACCGGTATTTTTATCGTCCGATGCCGGGGGCGTGGCGAACCGGCCGCCCTCTCCCCCGGGCCGGCGGGGTTCCAGGTGGCGGGAATGCCCGCCGCCCCGCCCGGATGGCAGCCTGGAAGGCGGGCCGGCCTCCGGTGGCCTGGCCGCTGTTTAGCTGGTACGTGGTGGTGGTGCTGCGCGCCTTGTGGGACGCCTTGGAGACTCTCGCGGTGTGGCTGGCCCTGCTCCCTCCTGACCGGCGCCCCGTCCCAGTCGGCGGCGAGCGAGTTCACGGTATTGAGCTGGGGGTTGCTGGTGCTGGACGGGCTGATCGGCTTGGCCCTGCTGCCGGCGTGGTGGATCCAGCGGGCCCGTTCCGGCCGGCGGGACTGGGTAATAACCGGTGATCCAGCGGTCCGTCCGCCCGGTGACCGCGCCCTGCCCGTTCGTACCGCTGCCCGGCTCGATGCGACAACCGCGCCGGGCGCTGCGAGGGCCGCCCCGCTCCCGCCGCCGGCGCCCCGGCCGGCCCCCCTGACCGGGTACCGCCCGATCGCATGCCCCCCGACGCGCTGTCACCCCAGTGGATCCCTCCCGCCGGCGGGATTCCACCCGGCGGGACGCCCCCCGATGACAGACTCCCCGATGACAGGCCACCCGGTGACAGGCCACCTGGCGACAGACCTCCCCACGACAGGCCCTCCGGCGACAGTCCTTCCCATGGGGCGCCGGCCGCCGGCGGGACGCCGTCCGGCCGTACAGGGACACCCGCGCACGCGAGCGGGCGTCCCGGTCGAGGTAATAAGCGCGATCCCCTGCTGGCGGCTCTCGGGCGAGCCGGCGCGACAGCCCGCGGACGCCGCCCGCCCGGCCCCCGCCCGTCGGCTCGTACCGGCCCACCGGCCCGGACCGGCCGTACCCGACCGCCGAGCCGCACCTGCCCGCCGGCCCGGACAGCCGGCCGGGAACGCGCCGGCACCCACCCGCCCCGGGCCCGGCCGGCCCCGCACACCCGGCCGCCCCCAGGACGTACACCGGAACGTGATGTCATAGCAGCCGCTCCTCCTCCGACTCCGGGCCCAACACGTAACGGCACCGGCCGCAGGACCGCACCCGCACCTGTACCCGCGTACGCGGGTGCCCGCCCGCTCCGGGCTGTGGTCGTCTCCGCTGTCTTGGCGATCGTTGTCATGGCGCCTCGCGTGGCCTGGCCGGCGCCCGCCTACGCGCACCGTCACCCTGCTGTTGCTCCCAGGTTATGTCCGGTCCCTTATCCCGGGCAGTTCACGCCAAAACCCACAGGAAGTTTTTGCCTCACCTGGAAGGACGGTACGACCCGATTTGACCCTCACGTCACGTCAGGCCTCATCGTGGAGAGCATGAGCTACTCGGTAGGACAGGTCGCCCGCCTGGCCGGTGTCACGGTCCGCACCCTGCACCACTACGACGAGATCGGCCTGCTCGTCCCCACCGAGCGCACCCGCGCCGGCTACCGCCGCTACACCGACGCCGACCTCGTCCGGCTCCAGCAGATCCTGCTCTACCGCGAGCTGGACTTCCCGCTGGAGGAGATCGCGGTCATCCTCGACGAGCCGAGCGTCGACGAGCTCACCCACCTGCGCCGCCAGCACGAGCTGCTGACCACCCGCGCCCGCCACCTCGGCCAGGTCATCGCCGCCGTCGAGCGGGCCATCCACGCCCGCAGCAGCGGCATCACCCTGACGCCCGAGGAGCGTTTCGAGGTGTTCGGGGACTTCCGCCCCGAGGAGCACGAGCCCGAGGTCGAGCGCCGCTGGGGATCCAGCCCCCGCTACGCCGAGAGCCGCCGCCGCGTCGCCGCCTACACCAAGGCCGACTGGCTGCAGCTCAAGGCGGAGGCCGCCGCCATCGTCGCCGGGCTCGCCGACGCCTGCAAGGCCGGCCTGCCCCCCGGCGGCGAGCAGGCCATGGACCTGGCCGAGCGCCATCGCGGCCACATCAGCCGCTGGTTCTACGACTGCGACCACGCCATGCACCGCTGCCTGGGCGAGCTGTACGTCACCGATGCCCGGTTCACCGCTTTCTACGACGCCGAGCTGCCCGGCCTGGCCGCCTACCTGCGCGAGGCGATCGAGGCCAACGCCCGCCGCCGCCCCTGATACATACCCTTGCGGGCATATAACCCGGCGGGTATATTCACGGCATGCCCTTCGACGTCCTCGCCGAACCCGCCCGCCGCCACATCCTCGACCTCCTCCTCGAACGCCCCCGCAACGTCACCGAGCTCACCCACCACCTCGGCCTCACCCAGCCCGGCACCAGCAAACACCTGCGCGCCCTGCGCCAAGCCGGCCTCGTCACCGTCCGCAAGGACGCCCAGCGCCGCTTCTACGAGCTCACCCCCGCTCCCCTCGCCGAGATCGACGCCTGGCTCACCCCCTACCGCAAACTCTGGAACCACAGCCTCGACCGCCTCGAAGCCCACCTCGACACCATGGACGACGACCGATGAACGAGACCCTCACCCTCCACCCCGACGGCCGCACCACCCTGCGCATGCAACGCCGCCTCCCCCACCCGCCCGAGAAGGTCTGGCGCGCCATCACCCAACCCCAGCACCTGGCCGCCTGGTTCCCCGCCCAGGTCACCCTCGACGGCGACCGCATCACCTACGGCTTCGGCCCCGACGGCCGCATCACCCGCAACGACCCGCCCCGCCTGTTCGCCCACACCTGGGGCGAGGACCACCTGCAATGGGAGCTCCACCCCGACGGCACCGGCGGCACCGTCCTGACCCTCACCCACACCTTCACCGACCACCACGGCGCCGCCAGCTTCAGCGCCGGCTGGCACACCTGCCTCATGGCCCTGCTCGCCCACCTCGACGACCGCCCCCACACCCCCGACCCCGCCGCCACCGCCCGCCTCCACGAGGACTACGTCCACATCCTCGGCCTCGACCCCGCCGAGCCCACCGGCACCAGCCCCCGCACCAGCCCCGGCGCCGGCGCCAGGGGCGAAGCCGACGGCGCGGCCGTCCGCCTCGAACGCCAGCTCACCCGCCCCGCCGACCAGGTCTGGCACCACCTCGACGGCCACCGCGCCACCGTCGGCGAGCCCCCGCCCGCCCCCTTCACCGTCCCCGGCGTCCCGGCCGGCCCCGTCACCCGCGTCGAGACCGGCAAGCTCCTGCACTACGACAGCCCCGGCGGCGGCGTCCGCTGGGAGCTGGCCGAGGGCACCGGGCACGGCGCCCGCCTCGTCGTCACCCACACCGGCGACCCGTCCGCCCTGCCCGCCTGGCGCTCTCGCGTCGCCGTTCTTGCTTTTGAACTGCTGGATTTTTGATGTAAAAACCCACGTTCTTTACATTGTAGATCATTAAGCGGTGAGGTCCAGCGCCGCGGCCGTCAGCGCCCGCGCCCGCCCGGACGTCATCAGCACCTCCGTCGAGTCCGACAGCTGGTCCACGCACCCGGCCACCGGCAACCCCAGGACCGCCGGGTCCGACACCGACGCCATCAGCGCCTCGGCGAACCGGTCCCCGCCGATCACCCGGAACGGCCGGTCGTGGAAACCCCGCACCCCCTCGTCCAGCCGCTCGGCCAGCCCCAGCCGGTTCTGCAACGCCGCCAGCCGCGCGTACGCGCCCGACAGCCCCTCCTCCCGCTCGCGCCACGACCGCGCCGCCATCGCCGACCTCAGGCACTCCCCCAGCTCCGCCGACCCGGGCAGCCGCGCCAGCGCGCTGCCCAGCCACTTGGCGTAGGGCGGGTAGCGCCGCCGCAGCAGTAACGCCAGCCGCATCACCTCCCGCGCCAGCCGCGCGCCCACCACCGCCGACCCCAGCTCGTCGCCGACCTCGCCGCACCGGCCGGGGAACGGCTCCTCCTGCGCGATGCGCCGCCACTGGCAGGCCAGCACGTACCGCCACACGTCCTGCGGATACCAGCGCAGCACCTCCCGCGCCGCCTCCAGCGCGCCCAGCCCGTCGTGGAAGACCTCCCCGCGCGTCACCTCCGCCAGCCGCTGCCACGGCACCGACAGCCAGTCCAGCAGCGTCATCCCCGCCCGCGGGTCGAACCCCAGTTGCTCGCGCAGCCACGCGCCCGGCTCGCACACCCGCACCCCGGGCCGCACCTGCCCGTGATAGGAGAACACCGTCTCCAGCCCCCGGAAGCGCTCCGGCAGGCCGGACAGCACCTTCGTCTCCACCTCGGCCACGTCCTCGCCGGCCACGAACACCAGCACCCGCGGCCCCCAGTCGTGGTCGGCCGAGCGCGCGGTGTCGAACGCCAGCACCTCCGACCCCGGGCCCACCAGCGCGGCGCTGTGCGCGATGCGCGGCACCAGCGGCGCCACCACCTCGTGGTAGAAGGCCCGGGACAACTCAATACCCGGCATGAAATCGGACATCACGCCGTCAACTCTGCACCAGCACCGCCCGAACCTCACCCGATTTTCGCCCAGCCGACCCGCCCCGCGACGGGCCGGCGGCGGGCGACGGCGGTCAGGGGGTGACGGAGGAAGCCATCACGTGGCGGCGCCGGTAGCCGAAGAAGCACGCGCCCGGCCGCACGCCACCACAGCGCTCCCGGCGGCGCTGGCCGTGGCGCCGTCCAGCGGCCAGGCGCGCGTGCCGCCGCGCAGGCCCTGCGCCACCCACATCACCAGGTCGTCGTCCCCGCAGGCCGCCCGCACCTCGCCGGGCGTGCGCAGCTCACGGATCACAGAACAGCTCGCGGATCACCAGGCAGCTCACGGATCACCGGGCAGCTCGCGGATCACAGAATCGCGCCCGGCCGGTACTGCGCGGCCTGCGGGTGCGCCGCCACGACCTCGCCGACTCGTCGCGCGACCGCCTCCACCTGGTCGGCGGCCGCCCCCGTGAACGGCACCCGGTCGGCCAGCAGCCCCTCCAGCTCCGCCCGCCCCAGCGGGAACCGCTCGTCGCCGCCCAGCCGGTCCAGCAGCTCGTTGGCCGCGCCGCGCGAGCGCATCGCCAGCGCCGCCGCCACCGCGTGCTCCTTGATCAGCTCGTGCGCCTGCTCGCGGCCCACCCCGGCCCGCACCGCCGCCATCAACATCTTCGTCGTGGCCAGGAACGGCAGGTAGCGGTCCAGCTCGGCCGAGATCACCGCCGGGAAGGCGCCGAACTCGTCCAGCACCGTCAGCATCGTCTCCACCAGCCCGTCGAAGGCGAAGAACGCGTCCGGCAGCGCGACCCGGCGCACCACCGAGCACGACACGTCGCCCTCGTTCCACTGGTCGCCCGCCAGCTCCCCCGTCATCGAGGCGTAGCCGCGCAGCACCACCGCCAGGCCGTTGACCCGCTCGCAGGAGCGGGTGTTCATCTTGTGCGGCATCGCCGAGGAGCCGACCTGCCCCTCGGCGAACCCCTCGGTGACCAGCTCGTGCCCGGCCATCAGCCGGATCGTCCTGGCCAGCGACGACGGCGCCGCCGCCAGTTGCACCAGCGCCGTGACCACCTCGAAGTCCAGCGAGCGCGGGTAGACCTGCCCGACGCTGGTGAAACGGCGGGCGAAGCCCAGGTGGGCGGCCACCCGCTCCTCCAGCTCGGCCAGCTTGGCCCGGTCGCCGCCCAGCAGGTCGAGCATGTCCTGGGCGGTGCCCACCGGGCCCTTGACGCCGCGCAGCGGGTAGCGCCCGAGCAGCTCCTCCAGCCGGCCGTAGGCCACCAGCAGCTCGTCGGCCGCCGTCGCGAACCGCTTGCCCAGCGTCGTGGCCTGCGCGGCCACGTTGTGGGAGCGGCCGGCCATCACCGTGCCGGCGTGCTCGGTGGCCAGCCGCGCCAGGCGCGCCAGCAGCGCCACCACCCGGTCGCGCACCAGCAGCAGGCTGTCGCGGATCTGCAGCTGCTCGACGTTCTCGGTCAGGTCGCGCGAGGTCATGCCTTTGTGCACCTGCTCGTGCCCGGCCAGCGCGTTGAACTCCTCGATCCGCGCCTTGACGTCGTGGCGCGTCACCCGTTCCCGCGCGGCGATGGACTCCAGGTCGACCTGCTCGACCACTTTCTCGTAGGCGGCCACCGCGCCCTCCGGCACCGCGATCCCCAGCTCGGCCTGGGCCCGCAGCACCGCCAGCCACAACCGCCGCTCTGCGACGATCTTGTACTCGGGCGACCACAGCCGGGTCAGCTCCGGCGAGGCGTAGCGGGCGGCCAGGACGTTGGGGATGCGCGGCTTGGAAGTCACGTTCGACAAGTGTAGGCACCAGCCGCGCCCGCGGCCGACACGGCCCACGGCTCGCCGAGGGGCGCGCGTCAGTCGGCGTCGCGGCTGGTGAAGATGTCGATCAGCAGGCGCACCGGCAGGCCGGCCTCGGTCGGGTAGCGGAAGTGCCGGTCGAGGTTGAGGCTGTAGTGGTTGCGGCGGCCGATGCGTTCCCGGTGCAGGTAGCCGGCCTCGAACAGATCGGTGACGATGTTCTGCACCCCTCGCTCGGTGATGCCGATGTGGGCCGCGATGTCCCGCAGCCGCACCCGCGGGTCGCGGGCGATCTCGATCAGCACCCGGGCGTGATGGGTGAGGAAGGTCCAGGTGGCCGGGGCCTCACCCGCCGGACTCATGCCGTTCCCACCTCCTTTCCGGTCGCGCGTCACTCTCGCCGAGTGACGAACCGCTCGTTACCCGAAAATCTTATGACGAAGCTTCTTTCGCGTAACCACGTTCGGACGTGTCTATCTCATCACATACCTGGACACATGCCAGAAACCGCCCCCTCCGGTACGGACGCGGCGGGCCACCGGCCACCGGGACCGGCACCCCGCCACGCCCGTACGGGAAGACCTCAGGCGCGCTGGCCGGCCAGGTTCTCCGTCCCGGCCCCGGCCCCGGTACCGGCGCCGTCCGCGCTCTCCCGCGCCCGGTCAGCCCCCTGCGGCGCCCGCGGCCCCCGATCGCGCTTCCTGGTCGTGGCCACGATGAGCGTGGGCACCAGCACCAGCGTCAGCAGCGTCGAGGACACCAGCCCGCCGATCACCACGATCGCCAGCGGCTGGGAGATGAACCCGCCCGACCCCGTCACGCCCAGCGCCATCGGCGTCAGCGCGCAGATCGTCGCCACCGCCGTCATCAGGATCGGCCGCAACCGCCGCCGGCCGCCCTCGATCACCGCCTCGACCACGCCCATGCCCTGCTCCCGGTACTGGTTGATCAGGTCGATGAGCACGATCGCGTTGGTCACCACGATGCCGATCAGCATCAGCATGCCGATCAGCGCTGGCACGCCCATCGCCGTCCCCGTCGCCACCAGCAGCCCGATCGCGCCCGTCGCCGCGAACGGGATCGACACCAGCAGGATCAGCGGCTGCACGAAGCTCCGGAACGTCGCCACCATGATCAGGAACACGATCGCGATCGCCGCCAGCATCGCCATCCCCAGGTCGGAGAAGGCGTCCGCCTGGTCCGCCGACGCCCCGCCCAGCTTGTAGGAGGCCGTCGCCGGCAGTTGCAGCCCCTTCAGCTTGGCGTCCAGGTCCTGCGTCACCGCGCCCAGGTTGCCCGCGTCCACGGCCTTGGCCGTCACCGTCGCCGAGCGCTCACCCTCGATCCGCGTCACCTGCGTCGGCCCGGCCACCTGCCGCACCTCCGCCACCGACGACAGCTTCACCAGGCCCGAGGCCGTCACCAGCCGCAGGTCCTTCACCGCCTCGACGTCCTCCGGCGCGTCCCCGCCGCGCAGCACCAGATCGCTGCTGCGCCCGTCCAGCGTCACCTGGCCCAGCGGCGCGCCGCGGAACGCCTGCGCCACCGACTGCCCGATCTGCGCCTCCGACAGGCCGCGCGCCGCCGCCTTCTCCCGGTCCACGACGACCTCGACCCGCGGCGCCGACGCCTCCATGTTCGACGACACGTCCCGCAGCCCCGGCACCTCGCCCATCGCCTTGACCACCTGGCCGGACACGCTGCGCAACGTCTCCAGGTCCGGGCCGCGCACGATCACGCTGATGGTGTCGGCGTTGAATCCGCCGCCGCCGGCCGCGCCGACCGTGACCTCGCCCACCCCCGACAGCTTCGCGATCTCCTCGCGCAGCCGCTGCTCCACCGCGGGCGTGTCGGCGCCGTCCTTCAACGTCACCGAGTACGACGCCCGGTCCGAGCTGCCGCCCCCGCCGAACGCGCCGCCCATCGCGCCGCCGCCGCCCACGTTCACCTGGTACATCTCGACCTGGTCGGCCCCGGCCAGCACCTGCTCGACCTTCTTGGCCGCCCGGTCGGTCGTGGCCAGGTCCGTGCCCACCGGCATGCGCTGCGACAGCGAGATCGTGTTCTGCCCGGAGGAGTCCAGGAAGTTGGTCTGCAACCCCCCGGCGATCCCCATCGTCGCGACGAACACCGCCACCCCGATGAGCACCGTCACCAGCTTGAACCGCGTCGCGAACCGCAGCACCGGCAGGTAGGCCCGCTGCAACGGCGAGCGCAGCTCCTTGGCCTCGGCCTCCTCGCGCAGCTTGCGCGCCTGCTCCGGCGACACCCGCGGCGCCCTGAGGAACCAGTACGCCAGCACCGGCACCACCGTCAGCGACACCACCAGCGACGCCAGCAGCGCCACCGTCACCGTGACCGCGAACGGGCTGAACAGCTCGCCCACCATGCCGCCCACCACCGCGATCGGCAGGAACACCGCCACCGTGGTCAGCGTCGAGGCCGTCACCGCGCCCGACACCTCGCGCACCGCCGCCAGGATCGCCTGCAGCTTGGCCTCGCCGTAGCCGAGATGGCGCTTGATGTTCTCCAGCACCACGATCGAGTCGTCCACGACCCGGCCCACCGCGATCGTCAGCGCGCCCAGCGTCAGCATGTTGAGCGAGTAGTCACCCGCCCACAACACGATCAGCGCGATCACCACCGACAGCGGGATCGACACCGCCGTCACCAGCGTCGAACGCACCGACAGCAGGAACACCAGGATCACCAGCACCGCGAACGCCAGCCCCAAAAGGCCCTCGGTCGTCAGGCTCTCGATCGACCGCTCCACGTACGGCGCCTGGTCGAAGACGACCGACACCGCCGTGTCCGACCCGTCGCCCAGCGCCTTGGTCAGGTCCGGCAGCAGCTCGTTGATCTCGCGCGAGATCGCCACCGCGTTGCCGTCGGGCACCATCGTCACCGACACGCCCAGGCTGGAACGCCCGTCGGTACGGGTGATCGTCGTCGCCTCGGCCAGGCCCCGGGTGATCGTCGCCACGTCGCCCAGCTTCACCGGCTTCGGCGCCCGCGGCCGCGCCTGCTGCGCCGGCCCCTGCGCCTGCGCCTGCTGCTGGGCCTGCTGGGCCTGCGGGGTGCCCGCCTGGGAGCGGCCCGGCTGCTGCCCCTGCCCCGGCTGCCGGGCCGGCTGCTGGGTCGCGGCCTGCGGCTGGGCGGGGGTCAGGTAGAGGTCCTTCAGCTTCTCGATCGAGTCGACCCGGGTGCCCACCTGCACCGTCAGCGTCTTGCCGCCGTCGGTCAGCGTGCCCGCCGGGATCGGCGTGCCGTTGGCCCGCAGCACCTCCGGGATCTGCGCGGCCGACACCCCCGCCAGCGCCATCTTCCCGGCGTCCGGCTCGATCGTGACGACCTCGTCACGGGTGCCGGTGACCGTCGCCTCCCGCACGCCCTCCACACCCTGCAACTCCGGGATCACCAGCCGGCGCAGCTTGTCGGCCATCGCCCGCTCGTCACCGCCGTCGCCCACCGCCAGCACCAGCACCGGGATGTCGTCGGTGTTGCCCGCCGCCACCCGCGCCTCCACGCCCTCGGGCAGCGTGGCCCGGTTCAGCGCCTGCTGCATCCGGTTCAGCGACGCCTCGATGTCGGTGCCGTACTCGAAGGCCACCTGCACCTGCGACATGCCCTCGCGGGAGGTGGAGGTCAGCTCCTCCATCCCCGCCAGCCCCTGGAAGGAGTCCTCGATCGGCTTGGTGACCTGCTCCTCCACGATCTCCGGCGACGCGCCCGGGTACGGGGCGATCACGAACGCGCCGGGGAACGACAACGACGGCAACAACTGCTGCTTCAGCTGCGGGATCGTGAACGCGCCGAACGCGCTGAGCACGACCGCGATCAAGATCACAAGAGTGCGGTTGACCAAGCTCAATCTGGCGAAAGCGGTCATAGGCTCCCCCTCCCAAGAGTTCGGCCCAGACTAACACTTCGCGTCACACGAATATTTAGACCCGTCAAGCAATCCTGATAACCTTCTCAGGAAGCGAGAGGTGATTGTGAACGACGAACGCGAAGACCTGATCCACCGGATCTCCGAGACACAACGCAGCCTGGGACGCGTCTTCGCCCAGCACCACTCCCCCCTCTTCACCTCCAACCTCACCATGCGCCAGCTCAAGGTCGTCATGCTCCTGTCGGCCAGCGGCTCGGCCAGCGGCCAGGAACTGGCCGCCGGCCTCGGCGTCGGCCTCGGCACCGTCACCGGCATCGTCGACCGCCTCGTCGCCCAGGGCCTCGTCAGCCGCCACGAGGACCCCCACGACCGCCGCGTACGCCGCGTCGAGCTCACCCCCGCAGGCGCCGCCTTCCTCGAAGAGGTCAGCAACGTCGGCAGCCGCCAGATGCGCCGCATCATGGACCACCTCGACACCGAGACCCTGCGCGCCCTCGACCAGGTCACCCGGGCCATCCACGCTGTCGCCGAGAAGCTCGACGGGGTGGACGGGCTGGAGTGAAAAAATCAGCCGCCTTTACTTTGTAGATTCGTCGGTGAGGCGGGACAGGACCTCCGGCAGCTCGCCCTCGTAGGCCACCGTCAGCCGCCGCGTCGCCCGCGTCACCGCCACGTACAGGTCCCGCCCGCCCATCGGCGACTGCGCCAGGATCCCCGCCGGATCCACCACCACGACCGCGTCGAACTCCAGCCCCTTGGCCTGCGTCACCGTCATCACCGCCACCGGCGCGTCCAGGTCCGCCGCCGGGAACAGCCGCGCCACCCGCTCGTGCAGCGCGTCCGGGGTCACCACCCCCACCCGGCCCTCGCCGATCGCCGCCAGCTCCCCCGCCACCAGCTCCGGCAGCCCCGACACCGGCGTGCGCACCGCCCGGGGCGCCGACTCGCCCGACCGCACCGACTCCGGCGGCTGCTGGTGCGGGTCGAAGGCCGCCAGCACGTCCGCCGCCACCTCCATGATCTCCACCGGCGTGCGGTAGTTGACCCTCAGGTGCTCCACCCGCCAGCGGCCCTTCAGGTACGGGTCCAGCACCTCGCCCCACGAGCGGGCCCCGGCCGCCGACCCCGTCTGCGCGATGTCGCCCACCACCGTCAGCGACTTGGCCGGCACCCGCCGCATCACCATCCGCCAGGCCATCGCCGACAGCTCCTGCGCCTCGTCCACGATCACGTGCCCGTAGGCCCAGCTCCGGTCGGCCGCCGCCCGGTCGGCCGTGGTCAGCTCCGCCCCGTCGTCGGCGTGCCGCTCGGCCAGCACGTCCGCCCGCGCGAAGATGCCCTCCTCGGCCACGCCGGTGGTCTGCAGCACCTCGCTGGCGTACAGCAGCTGCTCCGCCTCGTCCGCGTGCGCCAGCCGGGCCGCCGCGCGCCGCCGGGAGTCGTCCTCGCCCAGCAGCTCGGCCGCCTCGTCCAGCAGCGGCACGTCGCCCACCGTCCACGGCGCGTCCGCCGGGCGCACCAGGCACGGCCAGTCCAGGCCCGAGGGCGCCACCGACCACAGCGCGTCCGGGTCGGCCAGCAGGCCGGAGATCAGGGACTGCGGGGTCAGCTCCGGCCACAGCTCGTCGATCGCCCGGCGCACCACCGGCTCGGCCCACAACCGCTGCGAGGCCAGCTCCAGGTCCAGCTCGTCCAGGTCGCCCTCCAGGTCGAGCGGTTCGGCCAGCTCGGGGTCGAGCCCGGGATCCAGCTCGACCAGCTCCTCCAGGTGCAGCGACTCCTCCAGCGCCCGCGCCTCGGCCTTGGCCAGCTCCTTGAGCAGCTCGGTGACGTACAGCTTGCGGGCCATGTTGTGCGGCAGCCGCACCGCGCGCGCCCGGTCGCGCAACGCCGCGCACGTGGCGTGCGGCACCCGCAGCGCGTGCCCGTCCAGCTCCACCACCAGGTCGCCCCGCGGCACCCGCTGGCGCAGCTCCAGCGCCCGCGCCACCACCTCCACCATCCGAACGTCGCCCTTGACCACCGCCGTCTCCGGCGGGTCGGACGCCACCGCCCGCACGCCCGGGAACATCTCGCCCACCGTCGTCAGCACCACCTGCGTCTCCCCCAGCGACGGCAGCACCTGGCCGATGTAGCGCAGGAACGTCGCGTTCGGGCCGACCACCAGGACGCCGCGCCGCTCCAGGGTGTCGCGGTGGGTGTAGAGCAGGTACGCCGCCCGGTGCAGCGCCGCCACCGTCTTGCCGGTGCCCGGCCCGCCCTGCACCACCAGCGCGCCCTGCAGGTCGGCGCGGATCACCCGGTCCTGCTCGGTCTGGATGGTGGCCACCACGTCGCCCATCCGGCCGGTGCGGCCCCGGCGCAGCGCCGCCAGCAGCGCCGCCTCCCCCACCAGCGCGCGCCGGTCGCCCTCGCTCATCCGCTCCAGGTCGAACACCTCGTCGTCGATCGCGGTGACCTTGCGGTCCTTCAGGTGCAGGTGCCGGCGGCGCACCAGGCCGCCGGGGTCGGTGGCCGTGGCCACGTAGAACGGCCGCGCCGCCGGCGCCCGCCAGTCGATCAGGACCGTCTCGTGCCGCTCGTCCCGCAGCCCGATACGGCCGATGTAGGCGCTGTGCCCGGACCCGTCGTCGATGCGGCCGAAGCACAGGCCGCGCTCGACCGCGTTGAGCTGCGCCAGCCGCCGCGCCTGCTCCGAGGCCCGCACCTCGCGCTCGACCATCGCCTGGCGGCCGATGCCGCGGTGGCCGTACACCTGGCGCAGCGCCGTCTGCGCGTGTTCCCTGGCGAGGTCGAGCAGGCCGTAGAGCCACGACACGGTGCGCTGCTCGGTGTCAAGAGCTTCAGCGAGACCATCTTGACGATTAGCCATCGGGTGGTATACTCCTAACGGGAGGGCTGTGAAAGTCCTTGGTAGGGGTGGAGCATTCGAGCTTACCCCCGGCCGTGCGCCCGCGCAATCGCGCCCTTTCGCGCCGCCGCCCACCTCTCTCCGCCGGCGATCGTCAGGTTCGGCTGATTTCGGGAATAGGGCCATTCGCGGCGAGGCAACGTCCCAGGTCAGTTGGGTGCCAACATCCGCACAGGACACCTATGGACACGGGTGGTGATGAAGCGGATACTGAGCGTGTCAGCCCCTTTGTCCCGCGGCCACTCCCCCAGCACCGCATTCGCCGGCGTGTCTCGTGCTGCCCGGAGTGCGTTCGCCGGCGGCACGAACAAGGAGAAGCCATGCAGTTCAAGAAGCTCCTGGCCCTTCCGCTCACCCTTCTCGCAGCAGGAGCCTGCGTGACGACTGCCACCGTGGCCAGCGCCACGACCACTCCCGTCGCCCCCCTCGCCGCTGCCCGCCAGTCCGCCCTCCCCCCGGGCTACCAGCTCGTCATACTGCCCAACGCCAACGTCCCCAACTTCCAGCGCCGCACGCTGTACTGCCCCGGCGCCAAGAGGGTCCTCGGCGGCGGCGCCGAGGCCCGCGGCAACCGGGCCATCCTGGTCGGCTCGTTCCCCACCGACGACGCGCGCGGCTGGATCGCTCTCGGCCGCCAGGACGGCTACAGCGACGTCGGCATCAGCGTCTTCGCCATCTGCGCCGACTGACGTCCGCACGGACGGGCATCCACACCGACTGACACCCACACCGACTGACATCCGAACCGACTGACACCCGCGCCCTCGGGCCCGGCCGGTCCCCCCGGCCGCGGCCGGCGCGGACCCCCCGGCGCCCGCCGTTCCGGACGTCCCGCACGATGGCGGCGTCCTCGGCGGGCGCTTTCGCTCTCGGCTGGACGTCTTCCCGCGGCCGGGCCGCACACGAGAAGGTCACGGTATGCGCATCGCCGTGCTTTCCGACGTCCATGGAGTCCTGCCCGCCCTGGAGGCCGTGCTGGCCGAGCCGGACGTCACCACCGCCGACCTGATCGTGCTCACCGGGGACATCGCCGCCGGGCCCCTGCCGGTGGAGACGCTCGACCTGCTGACCACGCTGGGCGAGCGGGCGCTCTGGGTGCGGGGGAACGCCGACCGGGAGCTGGTGGAGGTGGCGCGCGGGCGGGCGAGCCCGTGGCCGATCTCCCAGTGGGCGGGCCAGCGGCTGCGCCAGGACCAGGTCGAGCTGCTGGCCGCGCTGCCCGAGCGGCAGGTCGTCCAGGCCGGACGGCTGGGGACGGCGTTGTTCGTGCACGCCACGCCACGCGGCGACGAGGAGACGATCCTCGTGGACAGCGCCCTGGAGCGCTGGGCCGAGGTGCTGGCCGGGGAGGAGGCCGACCTCATCGTGATGGGGCACACGCACATGCCGTTCGTCCGGCTCGCCGACCGGGTGATGGCGGTCAACCCGGGATCTGTGGGGATGCCCTACGGGAGACCCGGGGCGCACTGGGCCTTGCTGGACGGGGAGAGCGGCAGCGTCACCTTGCGCAACACCCCGCTGGACGCGCGGCGCACCGGGGAGCGGCTGATCGCCGAGAGCGGGTTCGAGGGGATCGCGCAGTTCGTGGACGAGTACGTGATGCAGGTCCACTCGGACGCGGAGGCGTTGCGCGCCTTCGCCAAGGCCGAGCAGCGTCCGCGATAAGCGATAAGACAGCCCCCGGCGGGCCCCGGCATCACGGGCGTCGGCTCACAGTGCGGGCTCACAGTGCGGGCTCACAGCGCGGGCTCACAGCGCGGGCTCCGGGGACGGGCTCAGAGGACGGGCTCACAGCGGGGCCTCGCGGGCCGCCGGTGGGGCCGTCGAGTGCCGGGGGACGAGGGTCGGCGTGACCGAGAAGCGGACCGACGAGCCGCGTCCCTCGATCCGCTCCAGCAGCAGCCGGCCCGCCGTGCGTCCCATCGCCGTGCCGTCCTGGTCCACGCTCGTCAGCGAGATGTTGGACAGCGCCGCCAGGCGGGTGTTGTCGTACCCGGCCAGCGAGATGTCCCCCGGCACCGACAGCCCCGCCTCGTGCAGCGCCCGCAACGCGCCCAGCGCCGCCAGATCGGCGCCCGCGAAGATCGCCGTCGGGCGCGGCGAGCGGGCCAGCAGCTCACGCGCGCCCGCGTAGCCGCCCTCCTCGCTGTAGGAGGTCAGCGCCACGGCGATCTCGCTCTCCAGCCCGTGCTCGCGCATCACCCGCTCGTACGTCGCCGCCCTGATCGTGTGCAGCGCCACCGACGCCCGCACGCGTACGCCCGGCTTGTGCCCGATGTGGGCGATACGCCGGTGCCCGAGCGCGATGAGGTGCCGCACCACCAGCTCAGCGCCGAGCTCGTCGTCGTCGTGCACCGCGTCGTACACCGCCGACCGCTCGTGCGGCCCCAGCACCACCGTCGGCGTCTGCGCGGCCACCTCCTCCAGCCGCGCCCGCCCCAGCTCAGGAGCGATCATGAGGATGCCGTCCACCTGCCGGTCCACCAGCGCGTCGATCGCCCGCGCCTCCGCCTCGGTGCCGGGCCCGCCCTGAACCATGATCGCCTGGTAGTCGGTGCCGGCGAGCTGCTCGTTCAGACCGTCCAGGATGTCCGGGAAGAACGGGTTACGCAGGTCCGGCAGCAGCACCCCGATCGTGAACGTCCGTCCCCGCATCGCCCGTGCCGCCGCGTGCGGCCGGTACCCCAGCTCCTCGATCGCCGCCTTCACCCGGTCCCGCATGGCGGGGCTCACGCCGTAGGCGTTGCGCAGCACCTTCGACACCGCCGTCGTCGACACTCCGGCATGGCGCGCCACATCGGCGATCGTCACCCGCCGCGGCCGCTCGCGCGTGGCCATCCCCCCGCCTCTCTCCTGGACGTCACCTGCCGATCGTCCCACCCGGTCACCCGGAACGCCCATCGATCATCCCGCCGGGCCGTCCCGGCGCCGTCAGGGCACATCATCGCCGCCCACGACCGGCACCGGCCACACCGCCCCTCCTCGTCTGGACGTCCTATATCGGCCTACCCGCCCGCTCCCGACCATGACCGACCGCGACCAACCGACCGCGACCAACCGACCGCGACCGGCCGACCGCGACCGGCCGACCGCGACCGGCCGACCGCGACCGGCGTAGAGGACCGATCCGCGCGCATCGGCCCGCCGGGTGCTCCCGCGGCCGGTCCGCCGGCGACGTCTCGTCTCGCCAACCGGCCTCGCCCGGCAGAGGACCCCGGCAGACGGCCCGGCAGACCGCCCGGCAGAGGACCCCGGCAGACGGCCCGGCAGACCGCTCGGCAGACGGCCCGTCCGACCGGCACCCGCCCTGCCGGGCCCGCCCCGTCCCCGGACGGACGCGCCGGCCCGCGCCGAACGTCCCGGTGCGCACGCGAGCACCCCGCAACGACGTCTCCGCAGGCCGATGCGAGCCGGGCGACCCGTCCTTCCGGACGTGCCGACCGTACGAGCGCCCCGGCCCGCCCACCCCCACCACCGGGTGCTAGCTTGTGCCACCGTGTCGGACTATCTGAGTGAGCTGTTCTCCCTCCACGGCCGCCGCGCGCTGATCACCGGCGGCAGCTCCGGGATCGGCTACGCCATCGCCGAGGCGATCGGCCGCGCCGGGGCCGAGGTCGTGCTCGTCGCCCGCCGCCCCGCCGAGCTGAGCGAGGCCGTCGCCCGCCTGGACCGGCACGGCGTCACCGCCACCAGCATCAGCGCCGACCTGGCCGACCGTGACGACGTGCGGCGCGTCTGCGACACCGCCGGCGACATCGACATCCTGGTCAACAACGCCGGCAACAACATCCGCAAGCCCATGGCCGACCTGACCACCGACGACTACGAGCTCACCCTCGCCGTCAACCTCACCGCCCCCTACCTCCTCGGCCAGCGCTTCGGCCCGGAAATGGCCGCGCGCGGCTGGGGGCGCATCATCAACATCGGCTCGCAGCAGTCGATCAGCGCCTTCGGTGACAGCGGCGCGTACGGCGTCGCCAAGGCCGGCCTCGCCGGTCTCACCCGCTCCCAGGCCGAGGCGTGGTCCCCCAGCGGCGTGTGCGTCAACACGATCATCCCGGGTTTCGTGCTGACCCCGCTCACCGCTCCCGCCCAGGCCGTCCCCGGCCGCGTCGAGGCCCTGGCCGCCCGCCACATGATCGGCCGCAACGGCCTTCCCGCCGACTTCGCCGGAGCGGCGGTCTTCCTGGCCGGCGACGCCTCCGCTTTCGTCACCGGCCAGATGTTGTTCGTGGACGGGGGTTTCTTCGTCCATTAACGAAGAAGCGCCTTTACAAAGTAGATCACTTACGGCATACCTGGCGCACGCCGGCGCCCTCCCGCCACGCGTCGATCACCAGCTCGTCGCCCTCGACCCGGGTCCAGGCCACCTCCGTGACCTCGATCCTGAACAGGTGGGACCCTTCGTCGGGCAGCCCGAACGACGCCAGCACGCCGGCGTCGGTGATCTCCACCGCCCGGCCGGACAGCTTCACGTCACCCTCCCACGCCGACGGGTCGTCGCCCTCCGGCTGCCGCGAGGTCACGTGGATCGCCATGCGCGCGTCCCGCCGCAGGTCGAGGGCCTTGACGGCGCCGGGCATCGACCCCATCCACAGCTCGTCGCCCTTGAAGCTCGTCTCGATGCCGCTGACCCGGGGCGAGCCGTCCTTGCGTAACGTCGCCAGGACCTTGTGCCGGTAGGTCTCCATCAGCCCCCGGGCGATCCCGCCCAGCCGGGGCGCCTGCCGCTCGAACTCCTGCCATGAAGCCATGACCGCCATCATGCCCGGCGCCACCGACAGAACCACAGTTCATGAACGCCGGTTTACAAACGCGCCGGCACTGGATACGTTTATAAACGAACGAACATTTATAAACGTTAGAGGAGTCACTCATGGCCTCCGGGCACCCGTTCACGTCCTCGGTGTTCATCGGCACGAGCCTCGACGGCTTCATCGCCCGCGAGGACGGCGACCTCGGCTGGCTCACCAGCCGGGGCGAGGCGGCCGGCACGGACCTGGGCTACCAGGAGTTCATCGACGGCATCGACGCCATCGTCATGGGCCGCGGCACCTACGAGACGGGGCTGAGCTTCGACCCGTGGCCCTACGAGGGCAGAGACGTCGCCGTCCTCAGCACCACGCTGCGGCCCGGAGCCGACCCGCGCGTCACCGTCCACCACGATCTCGGCGCCCTCGTGGACGCCCTGGCCGAGCGCGGCGCCAAGAACGTCTACGTCGACGGCGGCCGGACCATCCGCACGTTCCTGCGCGCCGGGCTGATCGACCGGATCACCATCACCACGGTGCCGGTGCTGCTGGGAACCGGGCGTCCGCTGTTCGGGCCGGTGGGCGGCGACGTGCCGCTCGTTCACGTCTCGACCCGGGTGCTCGGCGCGGGCGTCGTCCAGTCCACGTACGAGGTGGCCGCGACGGGCTGATCAGGAATCGAGAAGCGCGCGTGCCCGGCCGGCCCTAGCGTGACGTGCATGAACGTCACGATTCACGCCAGCTTCCTGCCCCATGACGACCCGGACGCCTCCCTGGCGTTCTACCGCGACGCCCTCGGTTTCGAGGTGCGCGACGACGTCGGCTACGAGGGGATGCGCTGGATCACGGTCGGCCCCGCCGGCCAGCCCGGCACGTCCATCGTGCTGCAGCCGCCGAGCGCCGATCCGAGCGTCACCGACACCGAGCGCCGCACCATCGCCGAGATGATGGCCAAGGGCACCTATGCCGGCATCCTGCTGGCCACCGACGATCTCGACGCCCTCTTCGCACGGGTGGAGGCCGGCGGCGCGGAGGTGATCCAGGAGCCGATCGAGCAGCCGTTCGGCGTTCGGGACTGCGCCTTCCGGGACCCCGCGGGCAACATGGTCCGCGTCCAGGAGCGGCGCTGAGCCTACGGCCGCCCTCGACCCGCGCCGCCGAGGGCGACGGGCATCGGGGGCGGCCGTCATGGTGGGCGTCGCCAGCGCCATCCGCTCCCCTGCCGTTCGACGGGGCCGCCCGTCGCCGCCGTGCCGGGGAGTGGTGCGGGGCCGTCGTGCCGGGTCGACAGGAGGAAGGCCAGGCGGGGGTTGTACCTGACCGCGAGCCAGGCGGCGCCGCCCAGGCAGGTGGCGACGCCCGTGATGGTGAGCAACCCGAACAGGGCCTGATGGCCGTCGCCGCTCACGGTCTCGGCGACGGGGGGCGGCATGACCTGGTGCGGGGCCTGGTGCGGGAAGCGGGAAGGCAGGGCGGCGTCGGCCGGTGTGCCGCCGCCGGCGCTCGCAAGGTCATCGGGGGAGCCCGCTCCGGCGGCGGGGTCGCCGGAGCGGGCCGGGGGCTGAGCCGAGGGCTGAGCCGGGGGCAGGGCCGCCGAGGGCTGGGCTGGGGGCTGGGCGGGGGCGGCGGCCCAGCGGTCGGTGGTGGTCATGGGGGCTTGGGAGGCGGGCGGGCCGCCGGCGGGTGCCGGGCCGTCGGTGCCCGGTGCGCCTTTCGCGGTGGTGGAGGGGCCTTTTGTGGTTGAGGTGCCGCCGGAGGCCCTGCCGGTCGGCGCAGGGCCGCTGGTGGTGGCGGGCGGATTGGGCGGGGTCGAGGTGGGGCGGCCGCCCGGCGGGACGGCGGCGCCGGAGGGAGTGACGCTGCCTACGGAGGTGCCGGCGCTTCTCGGGCCGGCACCGGCCGCGCTCCTGCCGGTTGCGCTCCTGCCAGCCGCGTTCGTGCCGGTTGCGCCGCTTCGGCCGCTGGGGCCGTTCCCGCCGTTCGGGGCGCTCGGGTGCGGGTTTCCAGGGGGTGGTTGGTTCGGTGTGGGGGCGGTGGTCGCCGGGAGGTCGGCGGCTGTGCGGTTTCCTCCTGAGGCGCTGCCGGCTCCGTTCGCCGGAGCGCCGGTGGTCGTGGTGGTGGTGGAGGCGCCGCACAGGGCGCCGTGGGCGATGCAGGAAGGGCTTCCGGGTCGCCTGGTGGTGGAGGTGCGGGGGCGGGAGTTCTGGCTGCTCGGGCGGCTGCCGGGCTGGGGCCGGTGCCGCCGCGCGCCGGTGTCGTCATCATCGTCATCGTCGTCGCCGCCGCCGCCGTCGTCATCGTCGGCGTGGGCGGCGGCCGGAGCGGGGAAGGGCAGCGGTGGCGGGTGCGGGCCCGTCCAGGAGAGCGGGCAGCAGACCAGGACGAACGCGACCGCGACAGTGGACAGGAACCACCGCATTCCTTGCCCCATGGACACCCCCGGCTGCTCTGCGCTGCGACCTGGGCTCACTCTCGGAGCCCGCGGTGAGACCACCGTGAGCGCTTCATTAGAGCACTCTCATGATCACCCCGGGAGCCGCGGCGGGAGCCGGTCAGCGGGCCAGGCGGCCCAGCAGCGCCGACGCCGCCGTGATCCCCAGCACCGCCGCCACCACCAGCACCGCGAAGTCCAGCGGCAGGTGCGACGGGACGCCCAGCAGCAGGCCGCGCAGCGCGTCCACCTCGTAGCTGAGCGGGTTGACCGAGCTGATCGCGTGCAGCCAGGCCGGCATCGCCGTCGTCGGGTAGAGCGCGTTCGAGGCGAAGAACAGCGGCATCGTGATGGCCTGCCCGATGCCCATCAGCCGGTCCCTGGTCCGGACGATCCCGGCGATCGTCACCGACAGGCAGGCGAAGAACGCCGAGCCCAGCAGCACGGCGGCCACCACGCCGGCCAGCCGCAGCGGGTTCCAGACCATGCTCACGCCCAGCAGCGCCGCGATGACGACCACGACCACCGCCTGCACGACCGCCTTCACCCCGGCCGCGAACGCCTTGCCCGTCACCAGCGCGGCCCGCGGCGTCGGCGTCACCAGCAGCTTGGTCAGGACGCCCGAGTCGCGTTCCCAGATGATGTGGATGCCGTAGAAGATGGCGATGAACATCGTGGACTGCGCGATGATCCCCGGCGCCAGGTAGTCCCGGTAGGGGATGCCGCCGGTCGGGATCACGTTGATGCGGGTGAACGTCTCCCCGAAGATCAGCAACCACAGGGCGGGCTGGATCGCCCGCGTGTACAGCTCGGTGCGGTCGTGGCGCAGCTTCTGCAGCTCCACCACGCACATCGCGGCCACCCGGGCGGGCACCACCCGCCACCACGGCCGCCGGCGGGGCGGCAGCAGCAGCAGGTTCGGGCCGGTCGCGTCAGCCGACGCGGGAGGCGGTGTTGCGGGTGCGGCGGACATCGCGGAACTCTCCTCCCTGCTCGTCGAGGCCGCTGCCGGCGACGTCGCGGAAGACGTCCTCCAGCGTCGGGGACGAGCCGTCGCCGCGGCGGGCGCGCAGGTCCTCGGTGAGCCGGCGGGGCGTGCCCACGGCCCGTACCCGGCCCCGGTGCATGAGCGCCACCCGGTCGCAGTACTGGTCTGCCTCGTCCATGTAGTGGGTGGTGACCAGGACGGTCATCCCGCCGGCGGCGCGCACCGCCAGGATGTGCTCCCACACGCCGGTGCGGGCGATGGGGTCGAGCCCGATCGTCGGCTCGTCCAGGATCAGCAGGCGCGGCGCGCTGACCAGCGCCTGGGCCAGCTCCAGGCGGCGTACCATGCCGCCGGAGTAGGTGCCGGCCATGCGGTCGGCGGCGTCGGCGAGCCCGACGGCCTCCAGCGCCTGGCCGACGCGGGCGGCCCGCTCGCGCCGGGGGACGTCGAAGACCCGGGCGAACAGGGCGACGTTCTCGCGGCCGGTCAGGCCCGCGTCGGCGGACAGCTGCTGGGGGACGTACCCGAGCAGGCGGCGCACCGCCATCCGCTCGGCCGCGGCGTCGTGGCCGAAGACCCTGACCATGCCGCGCGGCACCGGCAGCAGCGTGGTCACGCAGCGGATCGCGGTGGTCTTGCCCGCGCCGTTCGGGCCGAGCAGGCCGAACACCTCGCCCGCGCCGACCGTCAGGTCGAGCCCGTCCACGGCGGGGGTGCCGCCGAAGGAGTAACGCAGGCCGGTGCAGGTGAGCGCGTCGGGCCCGCCGACGCCTTCCCCGGCCAGGCCGTCTCCCGGGCGCTTGTTCTGCGCGGGGTCGTCCTGCGCAGGGTCGTCCTGCGCGGTGTCGTCCGTCATGGGGTCGTCCGTCATGGGGTCGTCGCCTCCTCCCGCAGGCCGTCGGCCAGCCTGCGCAGGGCCGGGAGGGCGGCGGTCAGCGCGGCCCTGTCCTCCTCGGCCAGCCGTTCCACCTGCTCGCGTACGAGCGCGACGCGCCGCTCCTGCCAGGCCCGCAGCCGGGCCTCGGCCTCCGGCGTGACCCGCAGGCTCGCCGAGCGCCGGTCGTCGGGGCGGGCCTCGCGGTGCAGCAGCCCGGCGGCCGTGAGCTGGTTGACCAGCGTCGAGACCGAGTTGCCCGCGAGGTACAGCTCCCTGGCGGCGGCCGAGACGCCGATGCCCGGGCTGGCGGAGACCAGGCGCAGCAGCTCGACCTGCGCGCCGCGCAGCCGCGGCCCGGGCAGCTCCTGGCGCAGCCTGCGCCGCAGCAGCCGGTGGATGCCGGTCAGGACGCCGACGAAGGCGTCCGGCAGATCCGCCTTATCCATGGACGAAATATTAGCTCCGCTTACGACATATTCGTAAAGAGGATCATAATCCGGGCGACTTTACGTGGTAGATCACAAAGGCGGTCGTTCCGGGACCGGAGCGGCGGGGCAGGAAGGAGGCGACGAGCCACGACCGGAAGGAAGCGCATGGCGGCCAACGCCCCTGCTCACGTCCCCGCCGACGTCCCCGACAGAGCCCCAGACAGAGCCCCCGTCAACGTCACCGTCTGGAGCGAGAACTACCACGAGCCGCGCGAGGAGGAGGTGCGCCGCCGCTACCCCGACGGCATCCACGGCGCCATCGCCGCCGGCCTGCGCGAGGTGCTGGGCGAGCGGGTACGGGTGCGCACCGCGGTGCTGGCCGAGCCCGAGCACGGGCTGACGGACGAAGCCCTCGCCGGGACGGACGTGCTGACCTGGTGGGGGCACATGGCGCACGAGGAGGTGGAGGACAAGGTCGTCGAGCGGGTACGGCGGCGGGTGCTGGACGGCATGGGCCTGCTGGTGCTGCACTCCGGCCACTACTCCAAGATCTTCCGCGCGCTGATGGGCACCACCTGCACCCTGAACTGGCGCGACGCCGGCGAGCGGGAGCTGGTGTGGACGGTCTCCCCCGGCCATCCGATCGCCCGCGGCGTCCCCCGCCCGCTGGTGATCGAGGCACAGGAGACCTACGGCGAGCCGTTCGGCATCCCCGAGCCCGACGAACTGGTCTTCATCAGCGGCTTCGCCGGGGGCGAGGTGTTCCGCAGCGGCTGCTGCTACCGGCGCGGCCTGGGCCGGATCTTCTACTTCAGCCCCGGCGACCAGGAGTATCCGGTCTACCACCATCCGGACGTGCGGCGGGTGCTGGCCAACGCCGTGCTGTGGGCGGCCCCGGACGGCGGGGCCGGCGAGCCGCTGCGCAACACTCACACCCCGATCACCTGGTAGGGAGCGCGATGACGTTCGCGATCGTGGAGGAGGACCGGCCGCTGCGGGCGGTGGTGGCCGGGGCCGGGTTCATCGGCCGGCAGTGGGCGCCCGAGCTGCTCGCCCACCCCGGCGTCGAGCTGGCCGGCTGGGTGGACGTGGTGGCCGGGCGGGCCCGCGAGGCCGCCCGCGAGCTGGGCCTGGACGACCTGCCCGCCGGCACGTCCCTGGCCGGGATCCTGGAGGGCGAGGAGCCCGACTTCGTCGTCAACTGCACGGTGCCGCAGGCGCACCACGAGGTGACGGTGACCGCGCTGCGGCGCGGGGCGGCGGTGCTGAGCGAGAAGCCCATGGCGGTCACCCTGGAGGAGGCGCGCTCGATGGTGCGCGCGGCCGAGGAGTCGCGGCGGCTGTTCGCCGTCAGCCAGAACCGCCGGCACATGCGCGGCCTGGTCGCCTTCCGGCGCACGGTGGGCGAGCTGGGGCCGCTCGGGCTGATGACCTCGGAGTTCTTCATGCCGTACCGGGGGGCGGCGTTCCTGTCCACGCTGGAGCACCCGCTGCTGCAGGACATGGCGATCCACCTGTTCGACGCGGCGCGGGCGGTGTCGGGGGCCGATCCGGTGGCGGTGTACTGCGAGTCGTTCCGCCCGGCGTGGACCTGGTACCCGGGCGCCTGCTCGGCGACGGCGATCTTCGAGATGACCGGCGGGCTGCGCTACACCTTCACCGGCAGCTGGTCGGCGCCCGGCCTGCCGACGTCCTGGACGGGCTCCTGGCGGGCGGCAGGAACGCGCGGCACCGCCCGCTGGGACGGCGAGGGCGACCCGGTGGCCGAGCCGGCCAAGGGCGAGGTGGTGCGGGCGTACAAGCGGGAGGACGACCCCCACCCGGAGCGGCCCCGCCGCTACACCGGGCTGGCCGAGGGGCTGGCGGAGTTCGTCACGGGGCTGCGGACCGGGCGGGCGCCACAGGGCGAGTGCCACGACAACATCCGCAGCCTGGCGATGGTGACGGCGGCCCTGGAGTCGGCCCGCACCGGCGTGCGCGTGCCCGTCACGATCTAGCCTCCCCGCCGCCGGGAGGGGAACGGCAGGGGAACGGCAGGGGTGGGTCGTGGGGGGCGGCGCTGGCGATAACGGCGGCCCTTCTGGCCGGCCCGGCCTCATCTGTTGATGATGTCAAGAGTTGACGATATAAAGGGTGGGTGCGGCACGAGACGGACGAGGACAGGTTCTTCCGGGAGCTCGGCGGCATCTGCACGGAGCTGCGACAGGCGTTCCCCCGGCACGTGGGCATGAGCCCGCACCGGGTGCAGGTGCTGATCCGGCTGCGGCGCGAGGGCGAGACCAGCCACAGCGACCTGCGCCGGGCGCTGGGGCTCGACGGGGCCACGGTGACCCGGCTGGTCAAGGAGTTCGAGGCGGAAGGGCTGGCCGCACGCCGCCTCGACCCGGCCGACAACCGCTACACGCTGGCCGCGCTGACCCCCGAGGGCGAGCGGGCCGCGGCCGAGCTGGAACGCGCCCACCAGGCGTACCAGGAGCGGTTGCTGGCCGGTGTCACCAGCCGCGAGCGCGAGGGCTTCCTGGAGATCCTGCGACGGCTGCGTACGAACATGACCACACCGGAACAGACGGCACAGGAGACCCGATGACGCCCGAGACCGGCGAGATCGACGGGACCGGCGAGACCGGCGGGACCGGCGATGTGCGGGCGACCGCCCGCCGCATGTACGCCGCGTTCAACGCCCACGACCACGAGGCCGCGCTCGACCTCTTCACCGCCGACTTCCGCAGCCACCCCCTGGGCACGACCGGCCCGGACGCCGTCGTCCAGTCCTGGCGGCGTTTCCACGAGACCTTCCCCGAGGCCCGGGTCGAGGTGGAGGACCTGCTCGTCGACGGCGACCGGGCCGCCGTGCGCACGAGCGTCCACGGTGTGCCCGGGCAGGAGCCGCCTACCATGCTGGAGATCTTCCGGGTGCGCGGCGGGCGCATCGCCGAGCTGTGGGGGCTGTCGGCGCTGCGGCGCGACTGACGCACTCACCCCGGCCGCGGCGGTTCACAGGCCGTAGCGGCTCTTCAGGTGGCGCCACCAGTCGCGGAACATCCACGCGTCGAAGTCGGTGATCGACGTCGCGCTGCCGGCCTTCATGAGGAAGCAGCACACGCCGCTCGGCGTCCAGTCGTAGAAGTCGTCCAGCCCGAACGAGTGGCCGATCTCGTGCAGCAGGATGTGCATGTTGCCGGTGTTCAGGTTGGACATGTAGTACTCGCTGCCGACCCGCTGCCCCCAGTCGCCGCCCGCTCCCCCGGAGAAGCCGGTGGTCAGCCACAGGGACATGTCGTAGTGGTGGGACGCGCCGCCGGGGCAGTTCGGGTAGGTGCCGCTCTGGTTGAAGAAGCGGCCGCACGGCTCGGCGCACTGGGGGGCGTCCTCGCGGATGTCGTTGACGTAGACGTCCACGCTGGTGTCGCTCCACTGGAGCTGGGCGCGGTCGCGCACGGCCCAGCCGACGACCTTGAGCGGCACGTTCGCGTACGGCCAGCCGTTGTGCCCGGCCACCACGTCCATCCACTTCTTGAACTGGCGGGCCAGCGCGGCGTGGATCTGGTCGCGCTGGGCGGCCGTGACCGTGGCCGGGGAGTCCCAGCGGACGCAGTAGTTGATCGAGCCGCGGTTGGCCATGATCTGGTCCCAGCCGTAGTTGCGGAAGCCGTACAGGTTGGGGTACGTGCTCTCGACGTGCCGCCACACCTCGTCGAGGGGAGTGACGAGCGCGGCGGGCGGGTTCCAGGTGCCGGTGCCGCCGCCCTGGTCCGGCGCGAAGGCCCGTACCTCCAGCAGCCCGACCGAGCCCTGGCCGCTCTGCAGCACGACCCGCAGGCGGGTGGTGCTGACCTGGGAGAAGGTGGCGGTGTTGTAGGCGTTGGCCACGACGGGGTAGCCGGCGGAGATGTCGGCGTAGGCGCTGCCGGTCCAGTACTGGAGCTTCCAGGAGGCCGGGACGCGCACGCCGCCGCCGTCGTCGAAGAAGTAGACGTCGGCGGACCTGATGCTCTGGGCCGAGCTCCAGGTCAGCTCGGCCCACTGCGAGCCGGTCTGGGGCCAGGTGCCCCAGCGGCGGTTGACGGTGTCGTTGGAGGAGGGCGGGTCGATGCCGTCGTTGATCGCCGCGACGCTCTCCCAGGGCGAGGTGTAGGAGGCCGACGGCGTGGCCGAGCGGGCCACGTTGGTGTCGGCGGCGGCCCCGCGCAGCGGGAGCAGGAACCCGGTGAGCAGCAGGAGGGGCAGGACGGCCAGGCGTCTCATACGGCTTCTCCCCTTTGTGGTAGCGCTAACAGGCCCTGGTGCACGACTCCGTCGTCCCGTGCGAGCTTTGAGCCCGGCGCTCGGACCGTCAACCTGCGCGCGGACGCGGCGACGACCGACCTGCGGATTCGCGCTGAAACTTTCAGCCGCCACGGCAGGTCAGCGGACGACGGGGGCCGGGTAGTCGCGCAGCGTGACGTTCTCGGCGGCCCTGCGGGCCATCCTGGCGGGCAGCTTCCTGCCCGGCAGGTACGGCATGACCCGGTAATACCGGTTGAGCAGCGCGGCCACCAGATGGCTGCCGGGCACCATGAGCTTGGCGATCCCGTCGCCCATTTCCTGGCAGCCCTCGGCGTACGCGCGCATCTCCCGCTCGTAGCGCGCGAAGGCCACCCGGTGGTCGCCGCAGGCCGCGGCCAGCTCGCCCGCCAGCACGTACGCGCCGACCACGGCGAGCCCGGAGCCCATCCCCGACAGCGAGGACGGGCAGTACGCGGCGTCACCGACCAGGGCGACCCGGCCGCGGGACCAGGAGTCCATGCGGACCTGGCCGACGGCGTCGAAGTAGAAGTCGGGCGCGTGCCGCATCTCGCGCAGCAGGTGGTCGCTCTGCCAGCCGTTGCCGGCGAACCGCTCGGCGAGCAGGTCCTGCTGGCGCGCGGTGTCGCGGCGGTCGAGGCCCAGGTGTGGCGAGGCGAAATAGAAGAGGGCCTTGGCCTCGGTGTTGCCGCGGGCGCTGTACATCGCCACCAGTCTGCCCGCGGTGCGGTAGGCGTGGCCGGTGTGGTCGAGGCCCAGGTGGTTGGCGGTGGTGAAGATCGCGCAGTAGACGCCCAGGTGCCTGACGTACCGCTCCTCCGGGCCGAAGGCCAGGCGGCGGGTGGTGGAGTGCGGGCCGTCGGCGCCGATCACCAGGTCGAAGCGGCGCGGCGCGGCGCGCTCGAAGGTGACGTCCACCCCGTCGGCGTCCTCGGCGAGCGAGGCGACAGAGTCGCCGAAGACGTACTCCGTGCTCTGCCTGGTGGCCTCGTAGAGGATGCGGGACAGGTCGCCGCGCAGGACCTCGAGGTCACCGGCGAACAGGTCGGCGGGCAGCTTGGCCAGTGGCCTGCCGGCGTCGTTGACGTACCAGGTCGCGCCCGTGCCGGTGCGGGCGCGTTCGAGGGCGGGCAGGACGCCCATGCGGCGCAGGACCGACAGGTGCGCCCGGCCGCGGAAGTCGACGGCGTGGCCGCCGTCGCGCAGGGCCGGGGCGCGTTCCACGACGGTCGGGGTGAAGCCGTGGCGGTGGAGCCAGTAGGCCAGGGCGGGGCCGGCGACGGAGGCGCCGGAGATGAGCACGTTGCGGTTCCTCATGCGGCCGAGCGTGCCGGAGAACGCTCACCACGGGCTCACCACGGGCTCACCACGGGCTCACCGCTCGCTCACCTCGGGCTCGCCGCTCTCGCGGATGGCCGCGGCGACCTGGGCGGGCAGGCCGAGCAGGCGCAGCGCGTCCGGGACGGAAGGGCTCATCGCGGCGGCGGTGCCGGCGGCCTGCCGGTAGCGGGCCCGGGCGGTGGCGTGGTCGCCGCGGGCCTCGGCGGTCCTGGCGAGGCCCGCGAGGGCGCGTACCTGGGTGCCGAGGCTCCGCACCCAGTGCGGGTCGTTGTGGTCGAGCGCGTCGGCGTAGAGGCGCTCGGCCTCGGACGGGTCGCCGTCCCGCAGCGCGAGGTCGCCGAGGCCCCGCAGGGCCGCGGCCAGGCCGGTCGAGCTGCCGGCACGGCGGGCCAGTTCTGCCGCCCGCACGTAATCGGCCCGAGCCGCGACCGGCCCGCCACCGCCGACGGGGGCCGCAGGACCGGCGGGAGCGGCGCGGGTGACAGGACCGGCGGAGGAGGTGGCGAGGGCGACCGGGCCGGCGGGGCCGGGGGAAGCGGGAGCGGCGGCGGGGCCGGTGGCGGGGGCGGCGGGGCCGGTGGCGGCGGTCAGGTGGTCGGCGCGGTTGACCAGGAGGTCGGCGTGGTCCTCGGCCGCGCCGAGCTGGTCGGTCAGCACGAGAGCCTGGTCGGTCAGGGCGATCGCCCGCGCGTGGTCGCCGCGCCCGCTCGCCAGCCCGGCGAGAACGTCCAGCGTGAGCGCCAGCCCCCACCGGTCGCCGAGCGACCGGAACCCCTCCTCCGCGCCGCGGAAGAACTCCTCGGCCGCGCGCGCCGCCTCCCCGCCCCCGTCCGCGCCCCCGTCCGCGCCCCCGTCCGCGCCCCCGTCCGCGCCCCCGTCCGCGCCCCCGTCCGCGCCCCCGTCCGCGCCCCCGTCCCCGCTCCCGTCCGCGCCCCCGACGGTCAGGCTCGCGCCGAGCGCGTCGAACCCCGCCAGGTAGCAGGCGACGGCCCGCGCCCAGGGGTCCGGGCAGTCGCGCTGGGCGGCCACGAGCGCGAACGCCTCCCGGGGAGCGTTCTCTCCGGCGTTGCGCATCAGCCACAGCAGCAGGGCCGCCGGGTGACGGCCGGCCCGGTCGCCCGGCCACGCGGCGGCCAGCGCCCGACCCGCCGCCGCGCGGTGCCGCCGCCAGACCGGCCGGCCGGCCGGGACGGAGGCCGCCAGCAGCACGCACACCGCGTACTCCTCGCCGAGCCCGGACGGGGACGGCGGCAGTGGCAGTGGCGGGGGCCGCTCCGGCGTGACCTCGCCCGGCGCGAGCAGCGCGATCGCGTGGGGCGCGACCGAGGCGGACGCGCCCCGGATCCACAGGTACGTCGAAGCCGCCCCGAGCAGCCGCAGGGCGAGCTCCCTCTCCCCCGCCCCGGCCGCCCACCGCAGCGCCGCCAGCAGGTTGCCGTGCTCGGCGGCCAGGACCGGCAGCCAGGCGAGCTGCTCGGCGCGCAGCAGGTGCGCGTCAGCCGCCTGTACCAGGTCGAGGACGTGCCGGGCGTGCGCGCGCCGGGCCGCCTCGCCCTCGCCGGACTCCTCCAGCCGCTCGGCCCCGTACGCGCGGATCGTCTCCAGCATGCGCAGCCGGCCGTCGCCCGCGACCTCCAGCAGCGACTTGTCGGCCAGCGACTCCAGCGTCTCGCCGTCGGCCCCGCACACCTGCCGCGCGGCCCGTACGGTGGCGCCGCCGGCGAAGACCGTGAAGCGGCGGGCGGCCCGCTGCTCGGCCGGGGACAGCAGGTCCCAGCTCCAGGCGACGACCGAGCGCAGCGTGCGGTGCCGCCGGTCGGCGGCGCGGCTCCCCCGGGACGTGACGCCGAGCAGGTCGTCCAGCCGCGCGGCCAGCTCGTGGACGTCCAGGGTGCGCAGCCGCGCCGCCGCGAGCTCGATGGCCAGCGGCAGGTTGTCGAGGGCCGCGCAGATCCGCCGGACCAGGCCGGGGTCGGCGGCGAAGCCGCGGCGGGCGGCCGCGGCCCGGTCGGTGAACAGGCGGGCCGCCGCCGCGCCGTCGAGCGGGCGTACCTGCCAGGCGTGCTCGCCGGTGACGGCGAGCGCCTCCCTGCTGGTGGCCAGGACGCGCAGCCGGGGACAGGCCGCCAGCAGCCGCGCCGCCAGCGCGGCGGCCTCGTCGATCAGGTGCTCGCAGTTGTCCAGGACGAGCAGCGGAGCGCGCTCCGACAGCGCCGCGACCAGCCGGTCGAGCGGCGCCCGCGGGCCGCCGCCGAGCTGGAGCCCGTCGTGGCGCAGGCCGAGCGCGTCCAGCAGGGCCTGCGGCAGCCCGGCGCCGTCGCGGACCGCGGCCAGCTCCGCGAAGCACACCTCGCCACCCGCGACGGCGGCGACCTCGATGGCCAGCCGGGTCTTGCCGACGCCGCCCGGCCCGGTCAGGGTGACCAGCCGCGCCACCCGCAGCAGCGCGGCGATCTCGGCCACCTCCCCGGCGCGGCCCACGAACGAGGTCAGCTGGGCGGGCGGAGCGGCCGGCGACGGCGACGGGTCGGCGCTCAGCAGCTCCCGGTGCAGCGCGACCAGCTCGGCCGACGGGTCGGCGCCCAGTTCCTCGGCCAGGCGCCGCCGGACGTCCTCGAACACCGCCAGCGCCTCGGCCTGGCCGCCCCCGGCCGCCAGCGCCCGCATCAGCAGCGCCGCGGGCCGCTCGCGGAGCGGATGCCGGCCGGTCAGCTCGCGCAGCTCCGGCACCGCCGCCCGGTGCTCGCCGAGCCGCAGCTCCCCCTCGATCCGGTCCTCCAGCGCGGACAGCCGCAGCTCCTCCAGGCGGGCGGCGGCGGCCCGGGGGTCCTCCGCGTCGGGCAGGCCGGCCAGAGCGGGCCCCCGCCACAGCTCCAGGGCCGCGCGCAGCAGCCGTACCGCGCCGGCGGCGTCGCCGTCGCGCAGCGCCGCCCGGCCCTCGGCCGCCAGCCGTTCGAAGCGGCAGGCGTCCACGTCCTCGGGCGCCACCAGGATGCGGTAGCCGGGGCCGGTCCGCTCAATGGCGGCGGCCGGTCTCAGGGCCGCGCGCAGCCGCGACACCTGGGAGTGCAGCGCGTGCGCCGACGGCTCGGCGTCCGGGCCGATCCCGCCGGCCAGCCGGTCGGCGGGCACCACCTCGCCGGGGCGGAGCAGCAGCAGCGCCAGCAGCGCGCGGCGGGCCGGGCCGCCCAGCGGCGCCTCGGTCCCGTCGTCGTGCCAGGCTCGCGTCTCGCCGAGGATCCCGAACCGCATACCGGCGATTATCCCCTGTTGATGGGTGGACCAGCGGCGCTCCTTTACAATGTAGATTTATAAGGGTGTCAGTCCAGGACGGGGAAGTTGGCGCGCAGCACGCCCTGCGGGTCCCGGGCGCGCTTGATCTCCCGCAGCCGCGCGACGGCCTCGGCGGTGAAGGCCGCCTCGGCCCGCTCGCCGCCCGCCAGCATCGTGTACGGCTTGCGCCCGCTGACCAGCCCGCCCAGCTCCCCGGCGACGGCCGCCTGCCGGGCGCCGACGGCCTCCGACAGCTCGGGGTTGACGGCGGCCCCCAGCATGTAGAGCAGGTACGGCTCCGCGACCGGCCCGCTCGGCCCCGCGCCGGGACGCTCGGCGGCCAGCGCTCCCCCGAGGTGCCTGACCTGCACCGCGATCAGCGGCGCGACCGGCTGCTCCAGCAGGGGCGCGACGGCCGTCTCGTCCAGCCGGGTGAGCAGCTCGGCGCGGGAGCGGCCGGGCGTGGGATCGGTGGGCTCGGCGGTGATGTCGCCCAGGTTCGCCACGGCGACGGGGCCGCGCTTGTCCACGATCACATCGCCGATCTTGTCGAGGCGGGCCAGCAGCGCCCGGCCGTCGGCTTCCTCGCCGAGGAAGGCGGCGTCCACCCCGACCATGGCCGGGGCCTGCGGGAACTGCACGCGGTTGAACCACAGGGTCAGCTCGTCCGGCGCCTCGGCGGTGATCTCCAGGAAGGCGTCGAACACCTCGCGGGCGCGGTGGCCCGGCCACATGACCCGGCCGCCGTACAGGGCGGGCGCCGGGTACAGGTCGAACTCGACGGCCGTCACCAGCGCGAAGTCGCCGCCGCCGCCGCCGCGCAGCGCCCAGAACAGGTCGGGATCCGACTCCGCGGTGACCCGGGCCCGCTCGCCGTCGGCGGTGACCACGTCGAAGGCCCGCACGCTGTCGGCGGCGAAGCCGTGCCTGCGGCCGAACCAGCTCAGCCCGCCGCCGAGCGTGTAGCCGGTCACGCTGACCACGGGGCTGCTGCCGGCCAGGCCGGTCAGCCCGTGCGGCCCGGCCGCCGCCAGCACCTGGCCCCACCGGGCGCCCGCTCCGACGCGGGCGGTGCGCTCCTCCGCGTTCACCCGCACCTCGTCCAGCCCGCCCGTGCGCAGCAGGATCACGCCGTCGGCCGTGCCGGAGGCGCCGTGGCCGCTCGGCTGGGCGGCCACGGGCAGCCCCGCCGAGCGGGCGTACACGACGGCCGCCGCCACGTCGTCCGCGCCGGCCGCCTCGACGACGGCGGCCACCCGCTGCTCGACCGACAGGTTCCACGGCCTGGACGCCTGCTCGAACCCGTCGTCGCCGGACAGCAGCACCCGTCCCTGGACGGCCCTGCGCAGATCGGTGTGCGTCATTTCCTCGTGCTCCTTCAATTCTTGCGGTGGTTCTTCTCCGTACGGCCCCGGGCGGGGCACTGTGATGACGGCCCCGGTGGAACGATCGTGACCGCGATTTTTCGTGATCTGCGTCACAGCCGGAACGGTCCCGCCGATCCGGAAATCGACAATCCGTCATCTCGTGGAAACGCTCGGCGCTCTTTACACGGGTTGCGATATCGCCATTACTTGAGGTCACGCGCGGAGCGGAATTCGACTGCTCGCTTTTACGCCGCGTCTGGAAAGATCGAACCCGGAGAAGGGAGCTCATGATGGCTTTGGCGAATGCCGGCTTACGACGCCTGATCGTGGACACGGGTGAGCCCCGTACCTGGGTGTCACCCCGTACGGATCTCGTCACGGCGCTGCTCGGAGTGTGGTTCGGCATCGGCCTGATGATCGACGCCTGGGCGCACACCAACCTCAGCGAGCTGGAGACGTTCTTCACGCCCTGGCACGCGGCTTTTTATTCGGGATTCGCGGCGGTATCCGCCTGGATCATCTGGCAGGCGTGGCGCAACGTGCGCGCGGGGCGGCAAGGGGTCGCCGCCGTGCCGCGCGGATATCTGGCGGGGCTGGTGGCGATTCCGGCATTCGCCGCGTTCGGTTTCGCCGACATGATGTGGCACACGCTGCTCGGCATCGAGACGACCGTCGACATCCTGTTCAGCCCGTCGCACCTGGGGCTGATCACGACGATGCTGCTCATCATCACCACGCCGCTGCGCTCGGTCTGGAACGCCCCGGACGTGGGGCCGCGGCCGTCGCTGGGGCGGCTGCTGCCGGCGCTGGTCGGGCTGGCGTTCGCCACGACGCTGGTGTCGCTGTTCCTGTCCTATGGGGACGCCATGCAGTGGCGGCCGGCGCGCGTCGTCGAGGCGTTCTCCGTCCTGGACGACGGCGGCGCGGAGCGGCTGGCCACCGCGATGGTCATCAGCAACGTCGTCCTGCTGGCGCCTGTGCTGCTGCTCCTGCGCCGCTGGGAGCTGCCGTTCGGCGGCGTGACCCTCATGTACGCCATCGCGACCCTCATGTCCGGCGCGCAGACGGGCTTCCGCAACGTGCCGGTCCTGCTGGCCGTCGTGGCGGGCGGCCTGGTGAGCGACCTGCTGATCCGGTGGCTGCGGCCGTCCGGAGCGCGGCGCTCGGCCTACTGGGCCTTCGCCGGGCTGTCGGGGCTGGCCACGTGGTCGTTGTACATCGGCGTGGCCTCGGCGACGGGCGGCGGCCTCCCGGCGGTGCCGGAGCTGTGGACCGGCGCGCCGATCGTGGCCGGGCTGATCGGGCTGGTCCTCGGGGCGCTGTTCCTGCCCAACCCGATGGTCCCCGCCGAAGTGGTCCCGTCCGGCGTGGTCCCGTCCGGCGCGGCTGAGCCCACCGCGGCTGAGCCCACCGGGGCTGGGGCCACCGGGGCTGGGGCCACCGGGGCTGGGCCCGGTGCGGCGGCGGGCGCCGGCGCCGGCGTCGAGAAGGCATGAGGCTCGTCCGGCTGCTCGTGCTCGCCGCCGTCCTGGTGCTGGCCGGTGCCGCCCCGGCCGCGGCGCACAACGTCTCCGCCGGGGCGGAGCTGCGCATCGCCCAGACGATCGCCGGGACGGAGCTGACGGTCGTGGTCAAGGGGACCTCCCGCGTCCCCGGGCCGCTGCGGATCGGGATCGTCGCCTACCAGCCGGTCGCCGGGCTGCCGGTCGCCCTGGAGGTGCGCTCGGCCGAGGACGGGCGCACGGTGACCGGCCGGGCGACGGCGGCCCGCGACCCCCGCTACACCGAGCTGCGCGTGGAGCGGACCGGGCCGCACGTGCTCACCCTGCGCGCGGGCGGCGAGAGCGCCGTGGTGCCGTTCCGCGTGCTGGTGGAGCGGGGCTCCACGGCGGAGTTCTGGATCTACGGCGGATTCTTCGTGGCGGGGCTGCTGCTGGTGGGCGGGCTGCTCACCGGGGCGCTGTCGCGGCCGGGCCCGGCGATGGCGGTGGCGGGCGGGGCCGCGGCGGGGGTGACCGTGGCGGCCATGGTGATCGTGTTCGAGCCGATGGTGCCCCCGGGGCCGCCCGACGGGGCCGCGCCGGTCGTCACCGCGCTGCGGGGCGGCGGGCGGCCGTTCGTGCAGGAGCGGGCGCGTACGGTGCCGGCGCGGCCGGTCGCGGGCGAGGAGTTCACGCTGCGGCTGGACCTCGTGGACGGATCCACCGGGCGGCCCGCCGACGACCTGACCGTCCACGACGAGGCGCTCGCGCACTTGATCGTCACCAGCGAGGACGGGCGCTACTTCCGCCACGTCCACCCGCTGCGCACGGCTCCGGGACGGCTGGAGGTGCGCCTGCGCGCCGACCGTCCCGGCCGCTACCTGGCGCACACCGAGCTGGAACGCGAGGACTCCGGCACCCAGCTCCTGGCGGCGTCCTTCGAGGTCGGCGGCACGAGCGCCCGGGACACGGGCGCGGGCACCCCGAACGCGGACACGAGAATCCCGGACGCGGACACGGGCACCCCGAACGCGGACACGGGAATCCCCGACGCGGGCGCCGGCACCCCGGACGCGGGCGGCGGCGCGAGTGCGGCCGGCGCGCCGAGGCTCCAGCCCGCCGCCCCGGTCGCCGGGCGCCCCGCCACGATCGAGCTGGACGCCGTCGGCCCCGTACGCCCCTGGCTGGGCATGACCGGCCACCTGATCGTACGCAGCCTCGACGGCTCCTTCCTCGGCCACGTGCACGAGATGAGCTCGCCCGGCCCCCGGCTGCGTTTCACCTTCAGCTTCCCCGAGCCCGGACGCTACCTCGCCTGGACCCAGTACGCGCTGGCCGACCGCGTCGTGACGGTGCCGTTCACGGTCGAGGTCGCCGCGCAGGAGGGCTCGCGGTGAAGAAGCCGCTGATCGCCCTCGCCCTCGTCGCCGCCGCCGTGGTGATCTTCATCGTGGGGCGGGGCATGACGGCCGAGCCGCTGCGGGCGACGGTCGCGGGCTCCTCCTACACCGCCGCCGTCGTCATCGACCGCCCGGCCACCGGCCGGATCAGGGTCGAGATCGACATGCTCTCCGGCGAGCCGGACACGGTGGCGGTCTCGGCGGTGATGACCGGCATGGGCCACGCCACGCCCGAGCTGCCCGCCCGCCGGACCGGCCCGGGCCGCTTCACCGCCGAGGGCGAGCTGTTCCCGATGCCGGGCACGTGGGAGGTGTCGCTGCGCATGACCGGCCCGGCCGGCGAGGAGTCGCTGGTCGTCAACGCGCTCGTCACCGGCTGAGGGCCAGGATCGCGGAGTCCAGGTCGGAGTAGAGGGGCAGCCAGTCGGCCAGGCCGGTGAGCCACAGCACCTGCATCCGCGACGGCGAGACGTTGGCCAGCACCAGCCGGCCCCCGGCGGCCTGGGCGCGCTTGTAGTGGTCGATGAGCAGCCCCAGCGAGCCGGAGTCCATGAACGTGACGTCGCTCAGGTCGAGGACCACCCGCTCGCCGGACGACCCCTGGAAGTAGCCCCCCAGGAGCCGGTGGAGCTGCGGTCTGGTCACCGCGTCGAGCTCGCCGCCGACCTCGACGATCTCGACCCCCGAGAGCCGGCGGGTGGACAGCCACAGATCGATCATTCTGGCGCCTCCCACTCCGTCGCCCTCGCTCCCCGTAGGCAGATTACTGCCAATCGGGGCGCCCGCGAGGGGGCAATACCCGGGACGGACGGTCCGCGCGGCGCGGCCGGCGCCATGTCACGGGCGGGTGGCCGGGCGGCCGGGCGACCGAAGGTTCATCCCTTTTCGGTAGATTCGGACCGATCATCGTGATGGGTGGCAGCACCGGAGGAGCCTCGTGACCATTCCTGATCTGACCGACGTGCACCCGGCGTGGCTGCCGCCGGAGGCGTTCCGGGCGATCGGCTCGCGCCGGGTCCCGGTGCTCGGCGACGGGGCTCTGGTGGAGACGGTACGCGAGGAGGTGGCGGCGGCCCGCGCCCGGTTCGGGGGCGGGGACAGGGACGGCGGCGGCGACGGTGGCGCGGCCGGATGCGTGCTCGCCCTGGCCGGCGCGGACGGCCTGCCCGGGACGGCGCGCGCGGTCGCCGCCGAGGCCGGTCCCCTGGGCGCGGAAGGATACGCGCTGGCCCGCCGCGACGGCGTCACCACGGTGGTGGCCGGCGCGCCGGCCGGGCTGCTGTACGGCCTGTTCCACCTGGTCCGGCTGGGCGAGGCGGCCTTCGGCGCGGACCGGCCGGTCGAGCGGCACGCGCCCGCCGCCGCCCGGCGCATGCTCGACCACTGGGACAACATCGACGTGCATCCGGTGATGGGCCAGGTCGAGCGCGGTTACGCGGGCGGCTCGCTGTTCTGGCGGGACGGCGTGCTGCGCGAGGACCTGACGCGGGTGCGGGCCTACGCCCGGCTGCTGGCCGCCACCGGGATCAACGCCGTCGCGATCAACAACGTGAACGTGCACGCCACCGAGGCCCGCCTGCTGACCGACCGCCTGGACGAGGTGGTGGCCATCGCCGCCGAGCTGCGCCCGTACGGGATCCGCGTGCACCTGTCGATCGGCTTCGCCTCCCCCGTCACCCTCGGCGGGCTGCCCACCGCCGACCCCCTCGACGAGGACGTGCGCCGGTGGTGGGCGGCGGCGGCCGAACGGGTGTACGCGGCGGTGCCGGACTTCGGCGGGTTCGTGGTCAAGGCCGACTCGGAGGGGCAGCCGGGCCCGTTCGGGTACGGCCGCAGTCACGCCGAGGGCGCCGGCGTCCTGGCCGCCGCGCTGGCCCCGTACGGCGGGGTGGTGCACTGGCGGGCCTTCGTCTACGACCACCGCCAGGACTGGCGCGACCGCTCCACCGACCGCGCCCGCGCCGCCTGCGACCATTTCGCCCCGCTCGACGGGCGGTTCGCGGACAACGTGATCCTTCAGGTCAAGCACGGCCCGATGGACTTCCAGCCGCGCGAGCCGGTCTCGCCGGTGATCGCCGCCATGCCGGCCACGAAGCTGGCGGTGGAGTTCCAGGTGACGCAGGAGTACACCGGCCAGCAGCGGCACGTGTGCTACCTGGCGCCGATGTGGAGCGAGATCCTGTCCTTCCGGCCCTGGGGGGAGGACGAGGGCGGGCGGACGGTCGCCGACGTGGCCGTGGGCGGCGGCGGGCTGGTGGCGGTCTCCAACGCCGGCGACGACCCGTACTGGACCGGCCATCCCCTGGCGCAGGCCAACCTGTACGCCTTCGGCCGCCTGGCCTGGGACCCGCGCCTGGACCCGGCCGCGATCCTCGACGAGTGGGCGGGGCTGACGTTCCCGGAGACCGCCGCCGGGCTGCGCGGCACGCTGCACGCGATGATGGACGGCTCGTGGCGCACCTACGAGCGCTACACGGCGCCCCTGGGCGTGGGCTTCATGGTCCGCCCTGGCCACCACTACGGCCCGGACGTGGACGGCTACGAGTACACACCGTGGGGCACCTACCACTTCGCCGACCGCGACGGCGTCGGCGTGGACCGCACGCGGGCCACGGGCACCGGCCTCACCGGCCAGTACCCGCGGCCGTGGTCCGAGGTGTACGAGTCCGCCGGGCGGTGCCCGGACGAGCTGCTGCTCTTCTTCCACCACGTCCCCTACGGTCACGTGCTGCGCAGCGGCTCGACCGTCATCCAGCACATCTACGACACCCACTTCGCCGGGGTGGAGGAGGTGGTCGCGATGCGGGCGCACTGGGACAAGCTGGACGGCTCGGGCCTGGTAGACCCGGCGCTGCACGCCCGCGTCGCGGAACTGCTGGCCGAGCAGCAGCGCTGCGCCGAGGAGTGGCGCGACCAGGTCAACACCTACTTCTTCCGCAAGTCGGGGGTGCCGGACGCGCGCGGGCGGCACATCTACTGAGGGCGGCCCAGGAACGGGCTCAGGCCCAGCAACGGGCTCAGGCTCGGCAACGGGCTCAGGCGGTGAACTTCTCCCGGACCTCCGCGATCACCGGCCGGCCGTTGCGCAGCAGCAGCGCGGCGAACGCGGCGGCCAGCGCCGCCGTCAGCAGCTCGGTGCCGACGAGGGTGACGCCGGCCGCCGCCACCAGCAGGGACACGTTGCCGAGCGCGACCCTGGGGCGGCGCAGCAGGAAGTAGGAGGCCAGCCGGGCCACGTCCACCGCGCGGAAGGCGAACAGGGAGGTGATCACCAGCGCGTTGCCGGCCCAGAGCAGGCCGCCGAGCGCGACCAGGACCAGCAGCGCCGCCCACCAGGCGGGCAGGCCGGCGGCGGCGAAGTTGGCCAGGTTCGTCCCGACGACGGCCATGCCGGCCAGCCAGGGCGCCCAGATCTTCAGCGCCCCGGCGGCGTTGGCCCGGTAGCCGCGCCAGAACGCCGCCGCCGGGTGCAGGTCGGCCAGGTCCCGGCCGCGCCGGCTCAGCGCGTACAGGGCGGCCGACAGGGCGGGGCCCAGCGGCAGCGCGCACAGCGCCGCCAGCGGCACGTTGCTCGCGTCCCCGCCGAGCAGGGTCAGCGCGGCCAGCCCCGGCGCGGTCGTGACCAGGAACAGGGCCTCGACCACCAGCAGGGTGTAGATCAGGGCGGCGGCGCGCGAGAGCGGGCCCTCGCCGAAGCCCCGCCCGGCCGCCATCCCCCCGGCCACCGTCCCTTCTGCCACCGTCCCCCCAGCCGTTCCGCTCGCCCGCGTGCTCATGCGTTCTCCTCCTCGCCGAGGCCCAGCAGCCGGCGGTCGTCCCACCACGGCGGGGTCTCGTCCCGCCGCACCGGCGTGAGCTCGGCCAGCGTGACCTCGTGCGCGCCGAGCCGCAGGTCCAGCTCCACGCGGCCGTCCGCGACGGGCAGCGCGCGGTGCGAGCGCGCCGGCTCGGCCGCCTCCCGCAGCACCTCCAGCTCGCGCGGCCGGGGCGAGCGCGGGCGGCCCATCTCGCACCAGGCCGCCCAGGCGTTGCCCTGCTCCTCGCCGACCGACGAGCGCAGCAGGAACGCCGACCCGGCGGGCCCGACCGGCACCGACAGCCGCACGGCGTGCCCGCTGACCGGGGTGCCGCCGGTGACGTCCGCGGGCGCCCAGGCCAGCACGCTCACCCGGCCGTCGCCGTGCCGGGTGACGAGGTGGTCCGCGCCGCGCGCCAGCACCTCCTCGCCCATCCGGGCCATGAACGCGTACAGATGGTAGGTCGGCTTCTTGATCTGCCGGTGGGTCAGCAGCCCGAACCCGCCGTGGAAGATCGAGGTCGGGACGCCCGTCTCCTCGAAGACGTCGCAGAAGGTCCAGTACGCGAAGGAGTCGCACACCTCTCCCCCGCCGGCCAGCACCGGCGCCAGGTAGGCGGCGTGGAAGGCGGTGTCGTGGATCGGGTTGTCCGGCCGGTAGGAGGAGTTGAACTCGGTGACGTGCACCGGCACGCCCGCCAGCGGCCCGCCGGCGAGCTGCCTGCGCGGCGTGGCGAACTGCTCCAGCAGCGCCGAGGCGGGCATGAGCGTCTGGTACACGCCGAACGGCACGTGCTGGGCGGGGCCCGAGCTGTAGGCGTGCCGGCTGACGAAGTCCAGCGGCACGTCCCGCGCGGTGACGAACTCGGCGAAGCGCGTCATCCACTCGTCCGCGCCGGGCGAGACGGCCGGGCCGCCGACCAGCAGCCCGGCGTCCACCTCCTTGACGGCGTGCGCGGTCACCTCGTACAGGCGGTGGTAGGCGGCCTCGTCGGCGTCCTGCCAGAACTCCTTGAGGTTGGGCTCGTTCCACACCTCGATCGGCCAGGTACGCACCTCGTCGAGGCCGTAGCGGTCGACGAGGTGCGCCAGCGTGGCCCGGACCAGCTCCGCCCACTCGCTCCAGGAGCGCGGCGGGGTGACGTTGCCGCGCCACCAGAAGACGGTCTGCTCGCCGGAGGCCAGCTCGGACGGCATGAAGCCCAGCTCCAGGAACGGCCGGATCCCGAGGTCGAGGTAGGCGTCGATGACCTGGTCCACGTAGGTGAACGCGTGGCGCACCCGCCGCTCCCCGGCGTGCTCGTACGGCCGGTGCACCCCGGCCCCGTCGCTCAGCAGCCCGTGCCCCCGGATGTGCCGGAAGCCGATCTCCCGCTGGACCAGCGCCAGCGACTCCTGATAGTCGCGCCGCAGTGCCAGGTCGAAGCGGCCGGTGCCGACGCAGTGGCGCCAGGCGTCCGGCAGCCGCCCCTGGGCGCGGTCCGGAACCACTGCCCTCATGGGACTCATGGGACTCATGGGATCAGCTGTGCTCCTTCTTGAACCGCTCGTAGGCGGTGTTGACGAGGTTCACGTAGGAGGTCGTGTTCTTGCCCTCCAGCTCCTTGACGTAGGCGTCCCACTCGCCGAGGTCGCGCTCGCCGAGGATGAACTTGAGCGTCTGCTGGGTGACGTAGTCCTTCAGCGGGGTCTCCCAGAGGGTGGCCTGCTCGCGCTCCTCCTCGTTGAACGGGTGCGGCGGCTCGATCGGCCACGGTTTGCGGGCGTTCATCACCTTCTGGAACTCCAGCTCTTCCTGGGAGAAGGTGGAGTTGAGCAGCTTGGTGGTGCCGCCGTAGGCGAAGACGCCGTTGGAGAAGCCGAAGTCCTTCTGCAGGTGCTTGGGGGCGCCGGGGTTGAGGCCGACGAAGTCGACGTCCTTGGCCAGGGTGTAGGTGCCGGAGGAGTCCTTGGTGTAGGTGACGCCCTCGACGCCCCACTTGGCGAACTCCTGGCCCTGGTCGGAGTACCAGAGCCAGTCGATGAACTGCATCATGGCGACGAAGTTCTTGTTCTCCAGGGCCTTCTTGGAGATCATCACTCCGTTCTCCAGCCGGGTGCCGATCTTGTACTCGCCGACCGGGCCGACGGGGACGGGGATCTTGACGATCTTGGCGTCGGGGACGAGCTTGGTCAGCGTCGGCCGGTGGTCGTTGATGATCGTCTGGGCGTTGGCGCTGATGACGAACGACTTGCCGGAGTTGAACTTCTGCTTGGCCTGCTCGTCCTGCTGGGTGAAGCTCTCCGGGTCGAGCAGCTTCTCCTTCACCAGCTTGGCCAGGTACTCGATCATCTGCTTGTACTGCGGCATGGCGCCGGTGTAGACGAACTTGCCGGTGGCGGTGTCGAAGGTCGCGTGCTGGTACTCCCAGCCGCCCTTGGTGCCGTACGCCTGGGCGACGAGCTTGAGCAGGTTGCCGCCCGGCGTCGGCACGCCCCACCGGTCGGTCATCGGGTACAGGTCGGGGTACTCCGCCTTCATCGCCTTCAGGACGGTGTACAGGTCGTCCCAGGTCTTCGGGACCTCAAGCTTGAGCTTGTCCAGGATGTCGGTCCTGATCGCCAGCGAGTAGTCGACCCAGACCTCCTCGTGCAGGCCCGGCAGCAGGTAGATGCGGCCGTCCGCCTGGCGCAGGGTGTCCATGTCCGGGTTCATGTTCCACTTGGCGATCTTGTCCTTGAGGTTGGGCATGAGATCGAAGTAGTCGCTGACCGGCAGGATCGCGCCCGAGGAGACGAACGCCTCCTCCTGCGGGTGGTAGGTCTTGGGGATGATGAGCGGCGCCTGGCCGGAGCCCACGAGCAGGCCGCGCTTCTTCTCGTAGTCGCTGAGCGGCACCTCCACCGGCTTCAGCGTCACGTTGGTGCGCTTGGTGAGCTCCTGCCACAGCAGCCAGTCGTTCTTGTTCGGGTAGAAGGAGTGGTTGTTGTACAGGACGTCGAACGAGATCGGCTCGGTCGCCTTGAACTGCTGGTTGACGCCGTAGTTGGCCATCGCGGCGGCCTTGTTGCCTGACACGTCGGCGGCCTTCTTCGGAGCCTCGTCCTCGCCGCAGCCGGCGAGCAGGAGCGTGAAGGCGCCCAGTCCGACGATCGCCTGACGCCGTGAGATGTCGCGCATGGGGGGCTTCCTTTGTGTGGTGCGAAGGGACGGGGACGGCTCAGCCCTTGACGGCGCCGAGCATGACTCCGGAGACGAAGTACCTCTGGACGAAGGGGTAGACCGCGAGGATCGGCAGCACGGTGAGCATGATCGTCACGGCCTGGATGTTGGCGGCGGCGGCCGAGGCCTCGGCGATCCCGGCGCCGGCGGCCTCCGCGCCGGTCGCGCCGGCGATGAGGTTGCGCAGGTAGATGGTCACCGGGAACAGGTCGCCCTCGTTGAGGTAGAGGAACGCGGTGAACCACGAGTTCCAGAACGAGACCGCGTAGAACAGCACCATCGTGGCCAGGACCGCCTTCGACAGCGGCAGCACGATCCGCCACAGGATGCCGTAGGTGTTGAGGCCGTCGATGGCGGCGGCCTCCTCCAGGTCGCTCGGCAGGCCCTCGAAGAACGTCTTCATCACCAGCAGGTTGAAGACGCTGATGGCGTTGGGCAGGACGATGGCCCAGATGGTGTTCGTCATGCCGAGGCTGTTGATCAGCACGTAGTTGGGGATCAGGCCGCCGGAGAAGATCATGGTGAAGACGGCCACCCAGATGAGGAACGTGCGGCCCTTGAGGTGCCTCTTCGACAGCACGTACGCGTAGCAGGTCGTCAGCGTCATCGCGATCGCCGTGGCCACGACGGTGTAGATCACTGTGTTGCGGTAGTTCGTCCAGAACATCGGGTCCGACACGACGAGCTTGTAGGTGCCGACGTTGAATCCGCGCGGGACGAGGTTGACCTGGCCCCCGACGATGTAGCGCTCCTCGCTGAACGAGCGCGCGATGATGTTGACGAACGGGTACAGCGTCACGATCACCACGCCGGTCAGGATGACGGCGTTTATCCCCTGGAAGACGCGGTAGCCGCGGGTGCGGTCCATGGTCACCACAGGCTCGTCCCTACTGTGCGGCGGGAGATCACGTTCGCCGACACGATCAGCACCACGCCGACCAGCGCCTCGAACAGGCCGATCGCGGCGGCGTAGCTGAGGTTGCTGGACTCCACGCCCATCCGGTACAGGTAGGTGGAGATCACGTCGGCCGTGGGGTACGTCAGCGGGTTGTACAGCAGCAGCACCTTCTCGAAGCCGACGGCCATGAAGGTGCCGATGTTGAGGATCAGCAGCGTGATCGCCGTGGGCCGGATGCCGGGCAGGGTGACGTGCCAGATCTGGCGCCACCTGCTCGCCCCGTCCATCCGCGCGGCCTCGTAGAGCTGCTGGTCGATGGTGGTCAGCGCGGCCAGGTAGAGGATCGTCCCCCAGCCGACGGTCTGCCAGACCTCCGAGGAGACGAAGATCGTACGGAACCACTCGGGCTTCTGGATGAAGGCCGTCGGCTCGCCGCCGAGCGCCTTGACGAGCTGGTTGACCGGCCCGTCCACGGCCACGATCTGCATGACGATGCCGGCCACGATCACCATCGACAGGAAGTGCGGCAGGTACGACACCGACTGCAGGAAACGCTTGACCTTCCGGTTGCGCACCTCGTTGAGCAGCAGCGCCAGCACGATCGGCAGCGGGAAGGTGAACAGCAGGGTCAGGCCACCGAGGATCAGGGTGTTGGTGAAGACGTTCCAGAACGTGGGGTCGCCGAGGAACATCTTCACGTACCGCAGGCCCACCCACGACTCGCCGAACAGGCTGCCGCCCGGCTCGTAGCGGCGGAAGGCGATGACGTTGCCGATCATCGGCAGGTAGCGGAAGACCGCGAAGAACAGCAGCGGCAGGGCCGCCAGCGTGTAGAGCTGCCAGTCGCGGCGCAGCGCGTGCCGCCAGGTGCCCGGCCGGGCGCGCCCGCGGCGGCCCGGCGGGGGGCCGGCCTCGGCGATCTCGGGGGTGTCCAGGGTCGTGCTCATGCCGCTCCCTCCGGTACGACGGCCTCCTCCGGTACGACGGCCTCCTCCGGCGTGACGGCTTCGGCCGGTGTCGCTGCCTCGGTCGGCGCGGCTGCCTCGGCCGGTGTCGCGGCCTCGGCCGGCGCCGCTGCCTCCTCCGGCGCCGCTGCCTCCTCCGGCGTGGCGATCGGGGTGACGGTCGCCGTGGCCAGCAGCGCGCGGCCGGGGCCGGTCTCGCGTTCGGCGCCGGTCAGGCGCAGCGGCACGACCGCGGCCGGGTCGGCGCTGGAGCGGCCGAAACGCAGCTCGACGTCGCCGGGCTCGACGATCCTGCGGCCCCTCAGCCCGGTGAAGGAGGCCAGGTCGGCCGGGACGGTGAAGGCCACCCGGGCGGCCCGCCCCGGCTCCAGCGCGACGCGGGCGTAGCCGACCAGGCGCACCACCGGCCGGGTGGTCTGCGCGACCGGATCGTGCAGGTAGAGCTGGACGACCTCGGTCCCGGCCCGCTCGCCGGTGTTGCGGACGGTGATGCCGACGGTGACCTCGCCGTCCACCGGCCACTCGGCCGGGCCGCCGGCCCCGCTCCAGTCGAAGGTGGTGTAACCCAGGCCGTGCCCGAACGGGTAGGCGGGCGTCGGGTCCACCGAGGAGACCTCGGTACGGCGGCCGAGCGGCGGCGACAGGTACGTGGCCGGCAGCCCGCCGGCGTGGCGCGGCACGCTGACCGGCAGCCGCCCGGACGGCTCCACCGCGCCGGTCAGCACCTCGGCCACCGCCTGCCCGCCGCGCTGGCCGGGGAAGAAGCCGCAGACCACGGCGGCGGCCGCGTCGGTCCCGGGGCCGAGCGCGTACGGGCGGCCGGCCAGCAGCACGAGCACCACGGGTGTGCCGGTCGCCAGCACGGCCCGGACCAGCTCGCCCTGCACGCCCGGCAGGGCGAGGTCCGCGGCGTCGCAGCCCTCGCCGGAGGTGCCGCGGCCGAACAGGCCCGCCCGGTCGCCGACGGCCAGCACGCACACCTCCGCCCCGGCGGCCGCGGCGACGGCGGCGGGGATGCCGGAGGCGTCGTCGCCGGTGATGTCGCAGCCCGGCGCGTAGGCCAGATCGGGCACGAGCGCGGCCAGCGCCTCGCGCAGCGAGGGGACCTCGACGCCCAGCCCGTGCTCGGGGTGCGGGCCGACGTGCGCGGGGAAGGTGTAGCAGCCGAGCATGGCCAGGGGGTCGTCGGCGACCGGCCCGACCAGGGCGACCCGGCGGCCGGGCGCCAGCGGCAGGACGCCGCCGGTGTTGCGCAGCAGCACCACGGCCTCGCGGGCCAGGCGCAGGGCCAGCTCGCGGCCGGTCTCGTCGTCCAGGCGGAGCTGCGCCGGATCGCCGGTAAGCGCTTGCCAATCGGGGTCGAGAAGACCCAGCTGGGCCTTCTGGACCAGCACCCGGTGCAGCGCGCGGTCGATGAGCGCCTCGTCCACCTCGCCGGCCCTGACCGCCTCGACGAGCGGGGCGCCGAAGGTGTCCACGGTGGGCAGCTCGACGTCGATGCCGGCGCGCAGGGCCAGCCGGGCCGCGTCCCCGGCGCCGTCCGCCACCTGGTGCAGCCGCTCCAGGAACCGGACGGCGAAGTAGTCGCTGACCACCGTGCCGGTGAAGCCCCACTCCTCGCGCAGCAGGCCGGTGAGCAGGCGCTCGTCGGCGGCGGCGGGCAGGCCGTCCAGCTCGGTGTAGGAGTTCATCACCGAGCGGGCTCCGCCGAGGCGCAGCGCCATCTCGAACGGCGGGAGCACCGTGTCGGCCAGCTCGCGCGGGCCCATCGCGACGGGGGCGTGGTTGCGGCCGCCGCGGGAGGCGGCGTACCCGGCGAAGTGCTTGAGGGTGGCGACGACGCCGGCGCCCTCCAGGCCGCGCACGTACGCGGCGCCGACGGTGCCCACCAGGTAGGGGTCCTCGCCGATGGTCTCCTCGGTGCGGCCCCAGCGGTAGTCGCGGGTCACGTCCAGGACGGGGGCCAGGCCCTGGTGGACGCCGGCGGCGCGCAGCGAGCGGCCGATGTGCCCGGCCACGCGCTCGACCAGCTCGGGGTCGAAGGAGGCGCCCCAGCTCAGCGGCGCCGGGTAGACGGTCGCCCGCCAGGCGGCGAACCCGGTCAGGCACTCCTCGTGGACCTGCGCCGGGATGCCGAACCTGCTGGCGGCGACGACCTGGGCCTGGGAGGCGGCCAGCGAGCGGGCGCCCGCCACGGGGTCCACGGGCGCGGTGCCGTACGGGCGGGTGAGCTGGCCGAGCCCGTCGGCGATGACCTCGGCGAACTCCACGCCCGCCATCTCCTCCTGGTGCGGCGCGACGCCTCCCCCGGAGGCGTCGGCGCCGACCCAGACGCCGACGAGCTGGGCGACCTTCTCCTCCAGCGTCATGAGCGGGACGAGCGCGGCGGCCCGCTCGGCCGGGGGCAGCCGCGGGTCCCGCCAGGGCGGGCGTTCACCGACCGCGGGGCTGGTGTCGTCGATGGGTAGCTGGCCCCTCATGCCGTCCTTCCGGCCGAAACAAACCGAAACTTTTACTGAGATCCGTTAATATTGCGGCAACTTATGGGGCGGTATGAGCCCTGTCAAGGGGTGGGCTGCTGAGGAGTTGCTGAGCGAGTTGTTGGCGTTCGCGCGGGTCACAGCGCCAATCGGGATCGCCGATGACGACAAATTGCCGGAAACTTTCCGGAAACAAAGGCGGTCGAGGCCGCTGGCAATTTGCCGCCCGGAGGATGGGTCGGGGCGGTCGGCTGCTCCTCGCGGCGGGGCGAGGAGAAGCGGAGAGAAGCGGCGGGGTGGCCCGCGAGACCCGGGAGGGCGCGCTGAACGGTTCACGCGCGTGCCGATCCGTCGCGGAGGCCGATCCGTCGCGGAGGCCGATCCGTCGCGGAGGCCGATCCGTCGCGGAGGGTCGGCGGGCCTCCGCACCGGGTCTTTCGGCACCAGATCTTTGGTGCCGAGCCTTTCAGTGCCGAGCCTTTCGGTGCCGGTCTTTCGGTGCCGGTCTTTCGGTGCCGGTCTTTCGGTGCCGGGTTTTCGGTGCCGGGGCCGATCGCCAAGCAGGCGTTTCCCGGGCGCGGCGGCGGGGAGCGCCCCGGGAAGGACGGGAGGCAGGCCGTACGATCGGCGGAAGCGCCGAAAAGAGCGGCGTTAGACTTTCCGTATGTGCGCCGCCACCTCCAGGCCCCTCACCATCGCGCAGCTCGCCGAGCTGGCCGGGGTGTCCGCGGCGACGGTGTCCAAGGTGGTCAACGGCCGCTCGGAGGTGGCGCCCGAGACCCGCGCCGCCGTGGAGAGCCTCATCCGCGAGCACGGCTACCGGCGGCAGAAGCGGCGCGTCAGCCCGGCCGCCCTGATCGAGCTGGTCTTCCACGCGCTGGAGGGCGACTACCCGATCGAGATCATCAAGGGCGTGGAGCAGGTGGCCCGCGAGCACGACCTGGCCGTGGTGCTCTCCGAGCTGCAGCACCGGCACACGCCGGGCAAGGGCTGGATCGAGGGCGTGCTGAGCCGGCGGCCCAGCGGGGTGATCGCCGTGTTCTCCGGGCTCACCGGCGAGCAGCGCGACCAGCTCGACGCCCGCGACATCCCGCTCGTCCTGCTGGACCCGAGCGGCGACCCCGGCCATCGGCTGCCGTCGGTCGGGGCGAGCAACTGGAGCGGCGGGCTGTCGGCCACCCGCCACCTGCTGGAGCTGGGGCACCGGCGCATCGCGATCGTCACCGGCCCCGAGCACGCGCTGTCCAGCCGGGCCCGGCTCGACGGCTACCGGGCCGCGCTGGACCAGGCGGGCGTGCCGGTGGACCCGGAGCTGATCTGCGAGGGCGACTTCCTGGTCGCGGGCGGGCGGGCGCAGGCACACCGGCTGCTGCGGCTGCCCGACCGGCCGACCGCGATCTTCGCCTGCAACGACGGGCAGGCGATGGGCGTGTACCGTGCGGCGTACGACCTGGGGCTGCGCATCCCGGGCGAGCTGAGCGTGATCGGCTTCGACGACCTGCCGCAGGTGCGGTGGGCGATCCCGCCGCTGACCACGGTCCGCCAGCCGCTCACCGAGATGGCGGCCACGGCCACCGCCATGCTGGTCAGCCTGACGCGCGGCGAGCCGCTGACGCAGAGCCGGGTGGAGCTGGGCACCGATCTGGTGATCCGCGGAAGCACCGCCCCGCCGCCCGCCTGACGATCGGCGCCAGAGCCGAACGTTTCGGCGGCAGGGCGTCCGGAGGCCGGACCGGCGAAATTCCCGGTACGGCCGGGCGGGATTCCATGAATGGCGGGCGGAATATCGCGGGCGACCGGCGTACGCAATTTTGCTAATGGGCGGGAACTCCGCGGGCGTGCATTCTTTGTGCTGTCGCCGAAATCCGGCGATATCCGACCCAGGAGGTTCCCATGAAGTCGACCACCCGGATCAAGAAGATCTCCGTCCGCCGCACCGGTGACGTCCGCCTGACGAGCGCCGCGTGCTCCTGCCCCTACCCGGCCAGCAACTGACGGCCATCCGGGGATGACAGGGGCCGCGCGCTCCGGGCGCGCGGCCCCGCCTTTTCCGCGGAACCTTTTCGCAGCCCTTTCGGAGGTCTTTTCGCGGGTCTTTTCCCGGGCATTTGACCGGACCTTTTCCTGGACCACGGAGAATGCGCATGGCCGACGCCGCGGTTGCTTTTCACGAGTTGAGTTTCGTCCCTGAGGGCGACGAGGTGGTGGTCGGCAGGGCCGACGCCGACGCGTACGCGGTCCTGCCCGCCGACGGCGCCGCCCTGCTCCGCGAAATGATCAAGGGCGTGCCTCCCGAGCGCGCCGCGCGCTGGTACGAGGACACCTTCGGCGAGCCCGTCGACATCGCGGAGTTCCTGGAGACCCTGCACGAGCTGGGGTTCGTCCGCACCGAGGGCACGCCGGAGCCGGCCGGCGGGCGCCTGCCGCTGCGCCGGCTCGGCCGGGCGGTGTTCTCCCCGCCCGCCTGGCTGCTGTACGCCGCGCTGTTCGCCCTCGCGGTGCTGGCCGTCGCCCGCGACCCGGCGCTCGCACCGCGCCCGGGGAACATCTTCTTCACCGACCGCCTGCTGGTCGTCCAGATCGGGATCATGTTCGGGCAGCTCCCGCTGATCTTCCTGCACGAGGCCTTCCACATGCTCGCCGGCCGCCGGCTCGGGCTGCGCAGCAGGCTCGGCGTGAGCAACAGGTACCTGTACGTCGTCTTCGAGACGCGGATGAACGGGCTGCTGAGCGTGCCGCGCGCGAAGAGATACCTGCCGTTCCTGGCCGGGATGGCGTGCGACCTCGTGGTGTTCGCCGCCCTGGTGCTGGTCGCGGATCTCACCCGGCAGCCGGGCGGCGCGTTCTCGATGACCGGCCGGGTGGCGCTGGCGCTGGCCTTCACCGTGGTGGTGCGCTTCGCCTGGCAGTTCCAGCTCTACCTGCGTACCGACCTGTACTACGTCTTCGCCACCGCGCTCAACTGCCACGACCTGCACGACGCCAGCACGGCGCTGCTGCGCAACCGCCTCTGGCGGCTGCTCGGCCGCACCGGGCGGCTGGTGGACGAGCGGCAGTGGAGCGAGCACGACCGCCGCGTGGGCCGGTGGTACGGGCCGTTCATCGGGCTCGGCGTCACCGTCATGGTGCTGATCGCCGTGTTCGGCTCGGTGCCCGTCGTCGTGCAGTACCTCCAGATCGCGGCGGACGGCGTGCGGCAGGGGCCGCTGCGCCTGGCGTTCTGGGACGGGGTGCTGGGGCTGGCGCTGCTGAGCGTCTCGTTCCTGCTTCCGGCGTACCTGGCCCGGCGCAAGCGCAGGCGGCCGGTCGCCGCCACCACCGAGGAAGTGAGCTGACATGCGTCATGTGTGGATCGCCGGTGAGCGCCGGGCCGACCGGCTGCGGGCCGCCGCCGCGTACCGGCCCGCGATCGTCGCCGGCTGCCATCAGCGGCTGCGCGGCCCCTACACCGGGGTGGACACGGTGCTGCGCGCCGTGCTGCCCGAGGCGTTCGCGCGGTGGCCGGAGCTGGTCGAGCGGCACCGGGTCTCCCTCCTGTACGGGCTCCCCGAGCTGGCCGAGGTGATCGGGCCGGGGCCGCGGCAGCTCGCCTTCACCGGGCCGTTCGAGCAGCGCACCCGCTTCTACGGGGCGCAGATGATCCGGTGCGTGAGTCAGGGCGTGGTGACGTTCCTGATCGAGTACGCGCGGCTGGCGGACGTGCCGCCGGTGCTGGTCCTCGACGACCTGCACGCCGCCGAGGAGAGCACGCAGGAGCTGGCCGCGCTGCTGCTGCGGCGGGCGGACCCGCGGGAGCTGCTGGTGGTGGCCGGGAGCCGCCGCGAAGGGGTCGGCGACCAGCTCGCGACGGCACTGGAACGCTACGCCGACCCGATCGAGGCCGGCCCGATCGAGGCCGGCCCGACCGACGCCGGCCCGACCGACGCTAATCCGCCCGCCGATCCGCCCGTCGGTCCGGCCGCCGATCCCGCCGCCGACTCGACCGTCGGTCGGGCCGCCGGTCCGGCGGCAGTCGGAGGGCCGGAGGGCGGGGGCGGGTGGCCGGGGGCGGAGCTGGTGCGGGCGTTCGTGTGGTCCGACGGGACCAGTGACGACCCGGCGGAGCTGGCCGCCTACGAGGCCGCCGACCCCGCGCTCCGGCGCGAGCTGCACGACCGGCGGGCCGCCGAGCTGGCCCCCGGCGCCGGCTACGGCCTCAGGATGGGGGCGATCCCGTACCATCTCGAACGCGGCGGCGACCCCGGCGGGCGCGGCCGGGCGGCGCTGGCCGACGCGCTGCGGGTCAGCGCCGAGATCGGGTTCTCGGCCGCGACCGCCGACTTCGGCCTGCGCGGCAGGCGGGTGACCGACCCGGTGGCGCACCCGGACGACTTCCGGCTGTTCACCTCGCTGGCGGCCAACGCGCTGGTCCCCCTGCACCGGCTCGACGAGTCGTACGCGCTCTACATGGACCTGCGCACCCGCTACACCGACCCGCGCGCCCACATGATCACCAGCTACGGCATCGCCATGCTCTACACGAGGTTCTTCACCCCGCGCGACCACGAGACGGCGCTGGCCTGGCAGAACAACGCGGTCGCGATCTCCGCCCTGCTGCCCGACCCGGTCGAGCGCACCACCCGCCAGGTTTTCAACGACAACGCGCTCGCGCTGATCGAGATGCACCGCGGCAACCTGGGACGCGCGCTGGAGCTGATCGAGGCGGGCATCGCCCGGCTGGACCGGGAGCTGGAGCCCGGCGACTGGGTGGTGCACCGCTCGCAGCTCCTCTACAACAGGACCCGGCTGCTGGCCGCGCTGGGCCGGCACGAGGCGGCCCACGAGGGCTTCACCCGCCTGATCGAGCTGGACCCGTACTACACCGACTACCTGAGCGAGCGCGCCCGGATCTCGCGCCGCCGCGGCGACCTGGCCGCCGCGCTGGCCGACTACGACCGCGCGGTCGCGACGGCGCCGCCCTACCCCGAGCTGTACTACAACAGGGGGACCTGCCGGGTGGAGGCGGGCGACACCGCCGGCGCGCTGGCCGACTTCGGCCACGTGCTGGAGATGGAGCCCGACGACGGGCCCACCCTGTTCCGGCGGGCGGAGCTGCTGCTCGACCTCGGCGACCTGGCGGCGGCCGAGGCCGACGTGACGGCGGGCCTGGCGGCCCGGCCCGGCGACGCGGAGCTGCTGTGCCTGCACGGGCTGATCGAGCTGGAGCGCGGCGAGGCGCGGCGGGCGGCCGACCGGCTGGACGCGGCGCTGGCCACCGCGCCCGACTACGCGGCGGCGCTGGTCAACCGGGCGGTGGCCCGGTTCAGGCTGGGACGTCCCGAGGGCGCGGCCGAGGACCTGACGCGGGCGCTGGAGCTGCTGGGGGACGACCCCGACCTGCTGCTCAACCGCGGTCTCGCGCATGAGGCGGCGGGCCGCCACCGCCAGGCGCTGGCCGACTTCGACGCCGCCCTGTCGCTGCCCGGCGCGGACGCGGCCGAGCTGGAGCCCGCCCGCGACCGCTGCAGAAGACTCCTGGCCGAGGTGTGAGCGATGGCCCTGCCCGCGTCCACTCCCCCGCCCGTCCCCGCCGTTCCCGCCGTTGCCGCCGGGGCGGACGGGGCGGACGGCCGGCGCGCGAACGGCGGGCCCGCCCGCCGGCACGAGCCGCTCGTGGCGGCGGACGGCTTCCGCGACGCGCTGGCCACCGTCGCCACGGCCGTGTCGGTGGTCGCGACCCTCGACGAGGGCGGCCTGCCGCGCATGGTGACCATCGGGTCGCTCTGCTCGCTCTCGCTCGACCCGCCGCTGGTGCTGTTCTGCCTGTCCAGGGACGCCGGGTCGCACGCGGTGTTCGCCGCGGCCGGCCGCTTCGCGGTCACCGTGCTGGCCGAGGACCAGGCCGACGTGGCCCGCCGGTGCGCCGGCCCGCGCCGGGCGCGCGCCGCCGTGCCGTACACGCTGATGGACGGGCTGCCCGTGGTGCCCGGGGCGCTGGCCCACCTGTCGTGCTCGGTGGACGCGCTGGTGGCCGGCGGCGACCACACGATCGTCATCGGCCGGGTACGGCGGGCGGCCGTGCACGGCGGGCCCCCGCTGCTGTACCACCAGCGCGGCTTCCACGGGCTCGGCGGTGGGGCGGGCGACCCTTCACGGGGCCCTTCACGCGGCTCTTCACGTGACCCTTCACGTGACCCTTCACTGGGCCCTTCACGGGGGTTCGGGCACGATCCCGAGCCGCTGCGCGGCGAGCACGGCGTTGACCCGGTCGGAGATGCCCAGCTTGCGGTATAGCCGCTCCTGGTGCTTGGTCACCGTACGCGGTGACAGCCCCAGGCGCCTGGCGATCGCGGCCGGGCTGAGCCCTTCGCCCAGCAGCCGCAGGACGTCCCGCTCGCGCGGGGTCAGCGTGCTGGGAGCCACCCGGTCGCGCCGGATCCGCGCGAGCGCGGCGCACGGCCGGCTGAGCGGGCCCATGAGCTTCTCCAGCGCCTCCAGTTGCGGGCTCTCCAGCCCCTCGGCCCGGGCCTCGATCAGCTCCGCCAGCCGGACGGCCCGGCAGCCCAGCCCGGGCGCCCAGCTCCACGTGCCCCCGTGGCGGGCGAGCACCCCCAGCTCGCGCCCGACGCCGATCAGCTCACCGGCCAGCGCGCGGTCCCCCTGGGTGGCGTCCCAGAGCATGCGCAGCGTGTCCGCGCCGACGGGGCCGTCGAGCAGCGCCGCGACGTCCCGGCCGAACCGCTCCGGCGGCCCGCCGCCGGCCCCGACGCGCGTTGCGGACGAACTGGAGTCGTGACACACCGGACCTCCTCATGCTTCGGCGTTCCTTCCCCCGCTCCCGTGGAGAGGCGTTCCACCGTGTTCCATTCGCCTGTGTTCCATTCGCCTGTGTTCCATTCGCCGCCGACCGGCCGGTGGATCTGCGCCACGGCATGATCGTCCGCTCTGGCCGGGCCCGCGGAATCGGACGGGAAGCGTCCGTTGACGGGCCGGGGCGCGCATCCTACGTTGAGCATCATGACGGGGTGATGCGCATCGCTCCTGGCTCCCGCGTGAGGTGGCGTCCATGTCCCTTGACGAAGCGACGGTCCAGTTCCTGAAGCACATGGGCGAGAGCGGCGTCAAGCCGCTGCACGAGATGACCCCCGAGGAGGCGCGCCTGACCCTCGGCGCGCTGCGCGAGCTGTACGGCGCGGGCCCCGGCATGCACCGCGTCGAGGAGGCCGTCGTGGCGGGCGAGGACGGCGGCTCGTTCGGCGCGCGCGTCCTGGTCCCGTCCGCGACGCCGCGCGGCGTGATCGTCTACTACCACGGCGGCGGCTGGGTGGTCGGCGCCCTCGACGAGTTCGACACGCTGGGGCGCGAGCTGGCCGCCCGCACCGGCTGCGCGGTGGTGCTGGTGGACTACCGGCTGGCTCCCGAGCACCGCTTCCCGGCCGCCGTCCGCGACGCCCGCGCCGCGCTGGTCTGGGCCGCCGCGGCGTTCCCCGGCCTGCCGGTCGTGGTGGCGGGCGACAGCGCGGGCGGCAACCTGGCGGCGGTCGTGGCGCGGCGCGCCCGCGACGAGGGCGGGCCGCCGATCCGGATGCAGGTGCTGGTGTACCCGGTGACCGACTGCGACCTGGACAACGCCTCCTACACCGACCCGGACAACCAGCTCCTGCTGAGCCGGGACTCGATGATCTGGTTCTGGGACCACTACGCGCCCGACCACGCCGTACGCGCCGACCCGGACGCCTCGCCGCTGCGGGCCGCCGACCTGTCCGGGCTGCCGCCCGCGCTCGTCCTGACCGCCGAGCACGACGTGCTGCGCGACGAGGGCGAGGCGTACGCCGAGCGGCTACGCCAGGCCGGGGTGCCGGTCGAGCACCAGCGGCTGGCCGGCCAGATGCACGGCTTCTTCACGATGGTCAACGTGCTGCCCGGCAGCCGGGCGGGCCTGACGGCGGTGGGCGAGGCCGTGGTCAGGAGCCTGTCGTGACGGCGGGCGGCGGTGGCGGGGAGCCGGGCGCCCGGTACGACGCCGTCGTGATCGGCGCCGGGTTCTCCGGCATGTACATGCTGCACCGGCTGCGCGGCCTCGGCATGTCCGCGCGGGTCTACGAGGCCGGCGACGGCGTCGGCGGCACCTGGTACTGGAACCGCTACCCCGGTGCCCGCTGCGACGTCGAGAGCGTCCAGTACTCCTACTCCTTCGACGAGGACCTGGAGCAGGAGTGGGAGTGGAGCGAGCGCTACCCGTCCCAGCCGGAGATCCTGCGTTACGCCGAGCACGTCGCCGACCGCTTCGACCTGCGCCGCGACATCCGGTTCGGGACGCGGGTGACCAGGGCCGCCTACGACGGGAGCACGCGCCGGTGGCGGGTGGAGACCGACCGCGGCGACCGGGTGGAGTGCGGGTTCCTCATCGCGGCGGTCGGCTGCCTGTCGGCCGCGCGGGTGCCCGGCTTCCCCGGCGCCGACTCCTTCCGTGGCGCCAGCTACCACACCGGCCGCTGGCCGCACGAGGGCGTGGACCTCACCGGCAGGCGGGTCGCCGTCATCGGCACCGGCTCCTCCGGCATCCAGGCCATCCCGGTGATCGCCGGGCAGGCGGCGCACGTGACGGTCTTCCAGCGCACCCCGAACTTCAGCCTGCCCGCCTGGAACCGGCCGCTGGACCCCGAGGAGGCCCGCTGGGTGAAGGCCAACTACGCCGCGCTGCGCCAGGACATGCGGACCTCGCCGGTGGGGCTGCTGGTCGCGTTCAACGACAGGTCGGTGCTGGAGGCGGGCGAGGAGGAGCGGGCCCGGGAGTTCGAGGCCCGCTGGGCCGAGGGCGGCTTCGCCTTCCTCGGCGCGTACGGCGACATGTCGATCGACCCGGAGGCCAACGAGGTCGCCGCCGAGTTCGTCCGCGGCAAGATCCGCGAGATCGTCCGCGACCCGGAGGTGGCCGAGCGGCTCTCCCCCCGCGACCACCCGATCGGCAGCAAGCGCATCTGCGTGGACACCGGCTACTACTCCACCTACAACCGCCCGAACGTGACCCTGGTGGACGTGCGGCGCGACCCCATCAAGGAGATCACCCCCACCGGCGTGCGCACCGCGGGCGGCCACCACTCGGTGGACGTGATCGTCTACGCCACGGGCTACGACGCGATGACCGGCCCGCTGCTGGCCGTGGACATCACCGGCGAGGGCGGGCGGTCGCTGCGGGACAAGTGGCGGGCCGGGCCGCGCGCGTACCTGGGGCTGATGACGGCCGGCTTCCCCAACCTCTTCACCATCACCGGCCCGGGCAGCCCGTCGGTGCTGAGCAACATGCTCGTCTCGATCGAGCAGCACGTGGACTGGATCGCGGACTGCCTGGCCCGGCTGCGCGCCGGCGGGATCGCCACCATCGACGCCGACCCGGCGGCCGAGGACGCCTGGGTGGCGCACGTCAACGAGGTCGCGAGCTACACCCTCTACCCGCGGGCCGACTCCTGGTACATGGGCGCCAACATCCCCGGCAAGCCGCGGGTGTTCATGCCGTACGCCGGCGGCGTGGGCGCCTACCGGCAGAAGTGCGACCAGGTGGCGGCGGACGGCTACGAGGGGTTCGTGCTGTCCGCCTGACCACCTGGCCGCGGGGGTCACCGGTCCGGGGTCACCGGTCCGGGGTCAGCCGCAGTGCTCGAAGGGGCTGTCGTAGACGGCCGAGCCCGCCTTGCCGCCCCACCGGACGCACTTGTCCGCCGCGGCGGCCCGCACCGGACCGGCGTAGTAGGCGAAGCTGCCGCTGTCGGTGACCCGGGCCTTGCCCTGCACCTCCAGATAGGCACTGGTCGCGGTGGCCGTCCCCAGCGAGGTCGCCTTGATCGTGGCCACGCAGTTGTAACCGTTGCCCGAGTTGTAGAGCAGATACACCGTGCCCGCCGAACCCAGCGCCGCCTTGTCGATCACCTTGTAACCCGACCCGCACACCTCCTCAGGAGTGTGCGGGTTGGCCGGGGTGGTGCCGCCGCCCGTCACGTACTGCATGTACGTCGTCCAGTTCCAGTGGGAGCCGGGGTCGGTGTGGTCGGCGCCGGGCACCTCGTTGTGGCCGACGATGTGGGAGCGGTCCTTGGGGATGCCGTAGCGGTCGGCGATGTTCCTGGTCAGCGCGGCCGAGGAGCGGTACATGGCGTCGGTGAACCAGGAGGCGTCGCTGACGTAGCCCTCGTGCTCGATGCCGACCGAGCGGCGGTTGTAGTCGCCGGCGTGGAAGGCGCGGTCCTTCTCGCGCACCATCTGGGTGATGGCGCCGTTGGAGGACTTGACCACGTAGTGGGCCGAGACCTTGGCGCTGGGGTTCTGGAACCAGGAGATGGTGCCGGCGTAGGAGCCCTGCGTCACGTGGATGACGATGCGGTCGATGGCGTCGCTCGACGGGCGGCTGGAGACGGCGTAGTTGCTGCTGCTGGCCGCCGCCCAGGCCGCGCCGGGGTAGTCGGTGGCCGCGGCGGCGAGCGTGTTGGGCGCGTCGAGGTCCTTGGCCTTGGCGTACGGGCCGCGCTCGGGCTGGACGGCGCGGGCCGGCACGGTGACCGTCTCGCCGGCGGGGGTGGTGGCGCGCACGCCGGCGGCCAGCAGGTCGTAGACGGTGTCGGCGTACAGGCGGGCCACGTCGGCCGAGGCGGCGCCGCCGTACTCGGCGACCGCCTGGTACCACTGGGCGGGGTCCTTGCGGGCGGCGGCGCCCAGGCCCAGCTCGTCGGCGTGGGCGCGCAGCACGGCGGCGCCGCCGGCGATGTTGGCGGCGGGGTCGCTCTTCAGCGTGGCGACCGGCTTGCCGGTGAGCGTGGCGGCGCGCTCCAGCGCGTGGTTGGACGGGTTGCTGACCAGGTGCATCACGCCGTAGCCGCCGCTGGCGCTGGGCTCGCCGCCGTGGCCGTCGAGATGGGTCTCGGCGTAGGCGAGCGCCACCAGCAGGTCGCGGGGGACCTCGTAGGCGGTGGCGGCCCGGACGAACGCGGCGGCCAGGATGCCGGCGCCCGTACCTGCACTCGTGCCTGCGCTCGTGCCTGCGCTCGTGGTGACGCCCGCGAGGGCGGCCTGCGCGCCGGGCTGCGCGGCGGCCAGGGGGATCAGCGTGCCGGCCAGCAGGACGGCGGCGCCGCGGCGGAGTCGGGACTGCACGGATTGTCTCCTCAACGGATCAGGGGGAAGGAGCGGCCGCCGCGGAGTGCGTGGAGGGGGGCGGCGGCCGCTCCGGGCCGGGGGTGCCGGGGTGCGGTCAGCCGCAGTGCTCGAAGGGGCTGTCGTAGACGGCCGAGCCCGCCTTGCCGCCCCACCGGACACACTTGTCCGCGGCGGCGGCCCGCACCGGACCGGCGTAGTAAGTGAAGCTGCCGCTGTCGGTGACCCGGGCCTTGCCCTGGACCTCCAGGTAGGCACTGGTCGCGGTGGCCGTCCCCAGCGAGGTCGCCTTGATCGTGGCCACGCAGTTGTAACCGTTGCCCGAGTTGTAGAGCAGATACACCGTGCCCGCCGAACCCAGCGCCGCCTTGTCGATCACCTTGTAACCCGACCCGCACACCTCCTCGGGAGTGTGCGGGTTGGCCGGGGTGGTGCCGCAGGCGTTCTTGGACGTCACCGTCGCGGTCGGGTAGCCGAAGGTGACGCCGTCGAAGGTCGCCTTGCGGATGTTGGAGGGGTAGCCGGTGCCCTCGCGGACCTCGTAGTGCAGGTGGGGGCTGATGTTGTTGCCCGGCTTGCTGGTGTTGCCCACCGTGCCGATCTTCTGGCCCTGCTTGACGGCGGCGCCGGCGGAGACCGCGCGCGTGTCCAGGTGAGCGTAGTACGAGGTCCAGCCGCCGCCGTGGTCGATCTTGACCAGGTTGCCGTAGCCGTTCGTGGAGCCCTGGTGGGCCGAGATCACGACGGTGCCGGCCGCGGCGGCCACGACGGTGTCACCGAGGTCGGCGTCGGCCGTGCTGCCCCGGTTGAAGTCGATCTCGTACGACTGGTGGGCGCTGCTGTTGCTGGAGTTGCCGGTCCACTTCTGGCCGCAGGGGAAGGGGAGCTGGAAGCTCGGCGCGGCCAGAGTGGACACCTCGGGCACGTCCACCTGGTCCGGCGGGTCGTTCGGGTCCGGCGCGGCCCAGGCGGCCTGGCCGCCGACGAGCCCGGCAGACAGGGCAAGTACCACCGTAAGCACCCGGGTGGGTCTCATACGGATCCTTTCTGGATCGAACGGTGCTGCGCTCTCGCTGGCGACCCAGATTGCGGATCCGGCATACAGAGAACATCCAAAATCGGTATAAAGGCCGAGCCGGCTTGAACGACGACCCCACGAACCGGCGTCCGGCGCCGGCGGAGGAGCAGGTGCGTTCGTAGTGGTTGACCAGCCGAATTTCGGCGTTCTCGGGCCCTTGCTGGTCCGCACGGCGGAACGGGCGCTGCGCGTCGCCGGGCGCAAACCGCGGCTGCTGCTGGCCTCGCTGCTGCTGGAGGCCAACCAGGTCGTCGGCTCGGACGCGCTCATCGAGGTGCTGTGGCCGGCCCGCGCGCCGTCGTCCGCCGTGGCGAACCTGCGCACGTACGTCAGCGCCCTGCGCGGCCCGGTCGGCGAGGCCGGCGGCCGGATCGTCGCCCACCCCTCCGGCTACGCGGTCGAGCTGCGGACCGGGCAGCTCGACGTGCTGCTGTTCGAGGACCTGGTGGCGCGGGCACGCGCGGCCGGGCGGCCCGGGGAGGCGGCCGGGCACCTGCGCGACGCCCTGGCGCTGTGGCGCGGCACCCCGCTGGCCGACCTGCCCGCCAGCCCGGTGTGGGACGCGCGGCTGCGCGCGCTGGTGCAGGCTCGCCTCGGCGCGGCCGAGGAGCTGGTCGGGACGAAGCTGGCCCGCGAGGAGTACACGGCGGCCGTGGACGACCTGCGGGAGCTGATCGGCGAGCACCCGTACCGGGAGGACCTGTGGCAGCGGCTGATCCTCGCGCTGCACCGCAGCGGGCGGCGCGCGGAGGCGCTGCACGCCTACACCGAGATCCGCCGGCAGCTCGTGGACGACCTCGGCATCGAGCCGGGGCAGGAGCTGCGCGACGCCCACGCCGCCGTCCTCGCCGACGAGCCCCCGCACCGGCCCCCCGGCCCGCCGCGCGGCCTGCCTCTGGTGCCGCGCCAGCCCTCCTACCAGCCGCCCGTCCCCCACCAGCTCCCCGCCGACGTGCCGGACTTCACCGGACGGGCCGCCGAGTCGGCCGCGCTCACCCGGGCGCTGTCGCCCGCCGGTCGGGGGCCGGGCGGGCCGCCGTCGATCGCGGTCGTCACCGGGCCGCCCGGCGTCGGCAAGTCGGCGCTGGCCGTGCACTGCGCGCACGCCGTCCGCGCCGCCTACCCGCAGGGCCAGCTCCACCTCGCCCTGGGCGGCACGGCCGAGACCCCGGCCGACCCCGCCGACCTGCTGGCCGAGGCGCTGCGGGCGCTGGGCGTCGCCGAGGGCGCGATGCCCGCCTCCGCGCACGAGCGCGCCACGCTCTACCGCTCCCTCCTGGCCGGCCGCCCCATGCTGGTCTTCCTCGACGACGCCGCCGACGCCGCCCAGGTACGCCCCCTGCTGCCCGGCAGCGGCTGCGCGGTGCTGGTGACCAGCCGCCGCCGCATCACCGAGCTGCCCGGCGCCCTGCTGCTGGAGCTGGACGCGCTCACCCCCGCCGAGGGCGGCGAGCTGCTGGCCAGGATCGCCGGCGCCGCCCGGGTGGCGGCCGAGCCGGAGGCCGCGCGGGCGATCGTGGCCGCCTGCGGCGGACTGCCGCTGGCCGTGCGCGTGGCCGGGGCGCGGCTGGCCGCCCGCCCCGGCTGGTCGTTGCAGGAGCTGCGGCGGCGCCTCGCCGACGAGACCACCCTGCTGGACGAGCTGCGCGCCGGCGACCTGGAGGTACGCGCCTGCTTCGACCTCAGCTACCGCCGCCTGCCCGGCGAGGCCGCGCTGGCCCTGCGCGCGCTGGGCCTGCTCGGCCCAGCGACCGTCCCCGCCTGGGTGGCCGACGCCGTGCTCGACCGGCACCGCAGCGACGCCGTGATGGACACCCTCGTGGACGCCAGCCTGCTGCGCCTGGCCGGCACCGACCCCCTCGGCCGGCCCCGCTACCGGCTGCCCGACCTGGTGCGCTGCACCGCCAGGGAGCGGGCGGCGGGCGGCGAGGCCGAGCGGCAGGCCCTGGCGCGGGTGCTGGGCGGCTGGACCAGCGCCGCCGAGCACGCCGCGGCCCGCCTGCCGACCACGCTGTTCACCGTCCCCGCCGCAGCCGCGCCCCGGTGGAGCCTGGAGCGCGAGACGCTGGGCCGCCTCACGGCCGACCCGCTGACCTGGTTCGACGCCGAGCGGGAGGCGCTGGTGCAGGCGGTACGGCTGGCGGCGGGCACGGGCGCGGCGCAGGCGGCGTGGGGGCTGGCCGCGACCCTCGTCCCGTACTTCGACCTGCACTGCCGCCTGGACGACTGGCGGCTCACCCACCACCTGGCGCTGGAGGCCGCCCGCGCCGCCGGCGACCGGCGCGGCGAGGCCGCCATGCTGCGCGGCCTCGGCCAGGTCAGCCTCTACCAGGACCGCTACGCCGAGGCCGGCGACATGCTGCGCCGCGCCAGGACGATCTTCCGCGAGCTGGGGGACGCCCGCGGCGAGGCGATCTCGATCTGCGGGCTGGGCGCGGTGGACGAGTTCTCCGGCCGGCACCTGCGGGCGCTCGGCCGCTTCCGGCACGCCCTGGCCATGTTCCTGGCCGAGGGGGACGCCGACGGGGAGGCGTACGCGCGGCAGGCGATCGGCCGCGTCCACCTGTCGCTGCGCGACCTCGGGCGGGCCTCCCGCTGGCTCGGGCGGGCGCTGCGGCTGGCCGGGGAGCTGGGCGACGACCACCGCGAGGGCTGCGTGTCCATGCAGCTCGGCCGCCTGCACACGCTGGCGGCGCGGCCGGAGGAGGCGATGCGGCTCCAGGGGCGGGCGCTGGACATCTTCCAGGCGCTCGGCGACCGGCACTGCGGCGCGTACGCGCTGCGCGGCCTGGGCGGGCTGCACGCGGCGCGCGGGGACCGTTCGCACGGCTCGGCCGAGCTGCGCCGCTCCCTGGAGATCTTCCAGCAGCTCGGCGACCGCAGCGGCGAGGCGGACGCCTCCCAGGCGCTCGGCGAGCTGTACCGGGCGGCCGGGCGGGCCACGCTGGCCGGCCACTACCTGGAGCGGGCCGGGCGGCTGCGTCGCGAGCTGCGCGCGGGCGCCCGCGACCGCGACCGGCCCGCGCTCGCCCCGGCCCCCCGGTGAGCGGGAGCGCGCCGGTCAGGGCCGGCGCCACTCCGCGACGGCGCCCGGCTCGTACAGCGTGAGGTCGGGGGCCGCCTCCAGGGCCTTCTCCGCTCCTCCCGGCGTGTAGGTGACGATCAGCCGCAGCGGCCGCCAGGTCGTGTTGTACGTCGAGTGGTAGACCCCGGTCGGGATGTGCACCGTGTCGCCCTCCCTGATCGGGAACTCGGCGCCGTCCCCCACGGTCTGCCGCCCCTCCCCGGAGATCACGTAGATGATCTCCTCGGCGTCGGGGTGGTTGTGGCGGGCGTGGCCCTTGCCGGGGTTGACGATGACCTCCCCCAGCGTGCTGGCCGCCCCCGGGACGGCCGACGGCGTCACGAACCACTTGATCGACCCCCAGTCGAAGGCCATCGTGGGCACGGCGTCCGGGCTGACGTGCATGGGCGCTTCCTCCTACAGGCTCAGGGACTTGAACGCGCGGACCTGCTCGGTGATGGCCCGCTCGGTGGGCAGCCGCTCCACCGACGACGCGCCGAAGAAGCCGGACACGCCCTTGGTGCGCGCCAGCACGTACGCGGCGTCGTCCGGCTCGGCGATGGGGCCGCCGTGGCACAGGACGAGCACGTCGGGCCGCACCGCGGCGGCGGCGTCGCGCATGGCCTGCACGCGCTCGGCGGCCTCGTCCAGGCCGAGCGCGGTGCCGGCCCCGATGCTGCCCTTGGTGGTCAGCCCGACGTGCGGCACCAGCACGTCGGCCCCGGCCTCGGTCATGGCCCGCGCCTGGTCCTCGTCGAAGACGTAGGGGGCGGTGACCAGGTCGCGCTCGCGGGCCAGCCGGATCATCTCGACCTCCAGGTCGTAGCCCATGCCGGTCTCCTCCAGGTTCTGGCGGAAGGTCCCGTCGTACAGGCCCACGGTCGGGAAGTTCTGGACGCCGGCGAAGCCCATCGCCTTGAGCTGGTCCAGGAAGTACGGCATGACCCGGAACGGGTCGGTGCCGCACACCCCGGCCAGCACCGGCGTGTCCCGGACGACCGGCAGCACCTCGGCGGCCATCTCGACGACGATCTGGTTGGCGTCGCCGTAGGGCAGCAGCCCGGCCAGCGAGCCGCGCCCGGCCATGCGGTAGCGGCCGGAGTTGTAGATGATGATCAGATCGACGCCGCCGGCCTCGGCGCACTTGGCCGACAGGCCGGTGCCGGCGCCCGCGCCGACGACGGGCCGGCCGGCCGCCACCGTGGCGCGCAGCCGGTCGAGGACGTCCTGCCTGTTCATGAGGTACCTCCGGTGATCAGGTCGTGGAGCCGCTCGGCCATGGCGCGGCCGAAGGCGGGATCGTTGATGTGCAGGTCGAGGTCCTCGACGGCGACGGCGGAGCCGCGCAGGCCCTCCTCCATCGCCTCGAAGCAGGCGGCGTCGGCCTTGGGGTCGGCGAAGGCGCCGCCGGGCGCGTCGAGCGCGGAGACCCCCTGCCGGGGCAGGAACAGCGCGGCCGGCCCGGTCGCCGCGCGCAGCTTGGCGGCCACCCGGGCGCCGAGCTCACCCATCTCCTCCGGCGTGGTGCGCATGAGCGTCACGGTGGGGTTGTGCACGTACAGCAGGCGGCCGGCGAACTCGGGGGGCACGGTGTCGCGCGGCCCGAAGTTCACCATGTCGAGCGCGCCGGGCGCGACCACCTGCGGCACGCCGTGGCGGCCGGCCGCGGTGAGGCGGCCGGGGCCGGCCGACAGCACGCCGCCCACCAGGTCATCGGCCAGCTCGGTGGTGGTCAGGTCGAGCACGCCGGCCAGCAGGCCGCTCTCGGCCAGGCCCTCCAGCGCCCGGCCGCCGGAGCCGGTGGCGTGGAAGACCAGCACCTCGTAGCCCAGCTCGCCGAGCCGCTCGCGGGCGGCGTCCACGGCCGGGGTGGTGACCCCGAACATGGACGCTCCGACCAGCGGCCGGTCCGGCAGCCCGGCGGTCTGCACGGCCTTGGCGAGCTGGTAGGCCCTGGCCATGCCCGCGGCGGCGGCGGCCGCGTTGCCGAGGATGGCGCGCGAGAGCCGGTTGATGCCGGCGATGTCGACCACGCTGTACATCAGCGTGACGTCCTTGGCCCCCACGTACGGCGAGACGTCGCCGCCCGCCATCGTGGAGACGATGAGCTTGGGCAGGCCGATCGGCAGGTCGCGGACGGCCCGCGCGGCGATCGAGGTGCCGCCGCTGCCGCCCAGCGCCAGCACCGCGTCCACGCGGCCGTCGGCGTGCAGCCCGGCCAGGACCGCGGCGGCGCCCTCGCCCATGGCGGCCACGGCCGCGCCCCGGTCGCCGGCCTCGCGCAGCTCGCGCAGGCCGGTGCCGGCCGCCTCGGCGACCTGCCGGCCGGGGATGTCGGCGAGCAGGTCGTGGTCGTGCTCGCCGACGCCCGCGTCGACCACGATGACGTCGCTGCCCAGCTCGACCAGCCGGTTGCGCAGCCACGCGTACTCCTCGCCCTTGGTGTCGAGCGTGCCGATCAGTACGACGGACGGCATGTCGTGTCTCACCTCTTCGCTGAATGACCCTTGGCGGGGCCGGGGTGACCCCGTGTGAACGTGCCCCGCGCGCCGGGGCGCCGCGGCGGACCGGCCGTTCAGCCGGGGGTGGTGGGATCGCCGGGCACGCGGACGGCGGCGACCGCCGGGGCGCGGGTGCCGCCGGGGCCGGGCACCCCGGCCGGCCCGAAGCCGGATACCCCGGGCGGCCCGAAGCCGGGCACCCCAACCGACCTGGAGCCGGGCATCCCGACCGGCCCGGGGCCGGATACCCCGACCGGCCCGGGGCCGGATACCCCGGCCGGCCCGGGGCCGGGTATCCGGGCGGGCGGCCGCAGGGCGCGCATGGTCTACCTCCTCAGTCGGCTCCGGGACGAGCCTTCCCTTCTGCCGCCCGGCTGACGCCTCCTGCCGACCTGTTGATCGCGCCCGATCGATCGGGCCCGTGCGGGACGGGCCCGTGCGGGACGGGCGCGGTCAGCCGATGCGGACGGGCAGCGAGCGCGGCCCGCGTACCTGCCCGGCGGCCCACGTCACCGCCGCCGGGTCGGCGAGGGCGAAGACCGGCACCCGCTCCAGCCACACCTCCAGCGCCACCCGCAGCTCCATCCGCGCCAGGTGGGAGCCCACGCAGCGGTGGATGCCGAGCCCGAAGGCCACGTGCCGGTTGACCGCGCGGTCGATGACCACCTCGCCCGCCCGCTCGAACTGGGCGGGGTCGCGGTTGGCGGCCGGGAACGACAGCAGCACCCAGTCGTCGGCCTTCATGTCCACGCCGCGCCAGTGCATGTCCTCCTTGACCAGCCGGGCCATCGTCACCGGCGCGTACACGCGCAGGAACTCCTCCATCGCGGTCGGCAGCAGCCCCGGCTCGGCGACCAGCCGCTCGCGGTCGGCGGGCGTCCTGGCCAGGTGCCACAGGGACGCGCCGATCGCGCTCCACGTGGTGTCGATGCCGGCGATGAGCAGCAGTGCCATCGTGCCGGCCACGTGCGAGGCCTCCAGCTTGCGGCCGTACAGCTCGGCGTCGATCAGGTAGCTGGTCAGGTCGTCGCGCGGGTGGTCGACGTGGTCGCGGATCTGGGCGAGCAGGTAGTCGAACAGCTTGCCCATGTTGGCCATGCGCGCCTCGGGCGGCAGGTTGACGCCTTCGAGCGCGTTCTCGATGAACTCGCGGAAGCGCGGCCCGTCCTCCTGCGGGAAGCCCAGCATGTCGGCGATGACGCGTACCGGGATGTGCTGGGCGTAGTCGCGGGCGGCGTCCACGACCTCGCGGCCCTCGAAGGAGTCGATGAGCGCGTGGCAGAACGCCCGGGTGGACTCCTCGCGCCGGGAGACGGCCGTCTTGGTGAAGGCCGGCAGCAGCAGCTTGCGGGCGTCGTGGTGGAAGGGCGGGTCGGAGGAGATGGGCGGGGTGCCGCCCACGGGGGCGATCTCGCGCGGCGGGCGGAAGTTGCTCATGATGATCGAGCGGGACGAGAAGCGCTCGGTGTCGTAGGCGACGGCCGCGACGTCCTCGTAGCGGGTGGGCAGCCAGCCGCCGCCGAAGCGGCCGGTGTGCGCGATCGGGCAGCGCTCGCGCAGCTCGTCCTGGATGGGGTACGGATCGGCCGCCCATTCGGGCTCTAAGTGGGAGAAGTCGGTCGCCCAGTCGGCGACGGGGCCGGTGATGATCTCGTTGCGCGTGCCGAGGGGCTGATCCTCCCGGTCCTCCTGAAAGCTCCGGACGAAACGGTCGTCGATGGACATGCCACGCCTCCCTAGAGGATCTCGATCGCCCGCTCGGGGCAGTTGGCCACGGCCAGGCGGGCCGTCCGCGCCTCGTCCTCGGGCACGACGCCGTCCCCGAGGACCCGGCCGTAGCCCTCGTCGTCCTCGCCGAACAGAGCGGGGGCCAGGTCGTAGCAGCGGCCGTGCCCCTGGCAGCGTTCCGGGTCGATCTTGAGTTTCACTGTGGTGCTCCGCTCTGTGGTGGTCCGCCGCCGGGGGCGAACGCCCGGACGACACGGGTCAGCAGCGCCGTCCATTCCTCGTCGTCGACGGCGTGCAGGTCAGGGGTGATCAGCGCGCTGCCCATGGCCAGGAGCAGGCAGAGGTGGGCCAGCGCGCCCGCCGGCAGCGCGGGGTCCAGCTCGCCGTCGTCCTGGGCGGCGCGGACCAGCCCGGCGAGCCACTCGGCGCGCTCGCCGACGTAGTCGCGCATCGGGCGGGCCATGTCCTCGTCGCGGCGGGCGGCGGTCAGCGCCTCCACGATGAGGTAGCCGGACGCGTCGCGGCGGCGCGGCAGCGAGCGGCCGAGGACGAGCAGCAGCTCGGTGGCCGACCGGCCGGGATCGGCGGCGACCAGCCTGGCCAGCCGCTGGCGCCCGTGCGCGCGCAGCGCGGCCACGATCAGCTCGGCCTTGGAGCCGAAGTGGGCGTACAGGGCGCCGTTGCTGACGCCGGCCGCCGCGGCGATGTCGGCGACGCGCGTGCCGTCGTAGCCACGCTCGGCGAAGACCTCGGCGGCGGCCAGCAGCAGCCGCTCCCGGGTCTCCGCGGCGGTCACACCCGCGATTCGCCCCATGAGCGAATTAAATGAGCGTTCATTTGTTGCGTCAAGAGGCACGGGCGGACGACGGGCACGTCAGCCGGGCCCGGAGTGCCGCCCGGGCCCGGCGGGTCAGCCGGCCGCGCTCGCCGATCTGGCCTCGTCGACGCTCCTGCGCAGTGCCGTCACGATCGGCTCGACGGGCGCGGAGAGCTGCCGGATCCGGTCCCGGCGCGGACGCGCCTCCCGCCTGGACGGGACCACCGTCCTGAGCCGGGCCGCCGCGGCCAGCGCCGCCAGGACGCGGACGTCCTCGTCCAGGCGGCCGACCGGCCCGCCGCCGCGGACGGCCCGGCCGACGCGCTCGGCCAGCCTGCGCGACAGGTACGCCTTGCGCGCCGTGATCCGCTCGACCGGGAACAGCAGGACCCGGCGCCGCTCCACGCTGATCATCCGGGCGGCCGCCAGCTCGTCGCGCACCACGCCGACCGCCTTGCCCTTGTCCTTGCGCACCCACCGCCGCCACGAGCGGGGCGGCGAGCTCGCGATCTGCTCCCAGACCACGGCCCGCAGGGAGCCCGGCTCGGCGGCCGGGGCGGTGAGAGCGCGTGCCCTGCCCGACTCGTCCGCCAGGTTGCCCGCCAGCAGCAGCTCGGCGAGGGCGGCCGCGCGCAGCAGGAGGCCCAGCTCGCCGCGCTGCGTCAGCCTCTCCTTCCGCGGGTCGAGGGCCAGGAGGAAGGCCGACCGGGCCAGCGACTCACCCTGCTTCGCTCGCGTCTCCATCCGCCTGCTCCTCCTCCTGAGCCGTGCCGTCCTCCGGGGCCTTCCTCGGCCGTCCGCGCGGGCGGATCCGCCCCACCCCCTCGGGCAGGCGCCCGGCCTCGGACAGCGCCCTGCGCAGCAGGAACTCGATCTGGGAGTTCGTGCTGCGCAGCTCGTCGGACGCCCACCTGGCCAGCGCGTCGTGGACCGCCGGGTCGAGCCGCAGCAGGATCTTCTTCCGCTCCACGGCGGTTACTGGTAGAGCGTGCCCGTGTTGACCACGGGCTGGGTGTCGCGGTCGCCGACCAGCACCACGAGCAGGTTGCTCACCATGGCCGCCTTGCGCTCCTCGTCCAGCTCGACCACGTCGTGCTCGGCGAGCCTGGCCAGGGCCATCTCCACCATGCCGACCGCCCCCTCGACGATCCGCTGCCGGGCCGCCACCACGGCGCCCGCCTGCTGGCGGCGCAGCATGGCATGGGCGATCTCGGGCGCGTACGCCAGGTGGATGATACGGGACTCGATGACCCTGACCCCGGCGGACGACACCCTGGCCGTGATCTCCGCGGCCAGCCGCTCGTTGATCTCGTCGGCGTTGTCCCGCAGGGACAGCCGGGGCTCGCCGTGCGCGTCGTACGGATAGCTGCCCGCGATATGCCGCACGGCCGTCTCCGCCTGGATGGCCACGAACTCCACGAAGTCGTCCACCTCGAAGACCGCCTGCGCGGTGTCTTGCACCTGCCAGACCACCACGGTCGCGATCTGGATCGGGTTGCCGTCCGCGTCGTTGACCTTCGTCACGTCCGTCTCGTGGTTGCGGATCCTCGTGGACACCCGCCGGCGCACCGTGATCGGGTTGACCCACTGGAGGCCGGGGGTGCGCAGGGTGCCGACGTAGCGGCCGAGCAGCTGCACCACCCTGGCCTCGCCCGGCGCCACCGCGGTGAGGCCGAAGTACGTGAGGGACCCGAGCAGGATCACCAGGACGCTCACGACGACCGCCCACGAGCCGCCCTGCCCGGCCCCCGAGGCGAGCATGGCGATCCCCCCGACGAGCAGCGCGGTCCCCGCCAGGACCAGCGCCGTCGCCGCCCCCGCCATCACGAACCCGTTGGCCGCCCGCACCGGGCGCTCGCTCGTGCGCGGCGCGGGCATGTCCACGACGGTGGCCTCGAGCGCGGCCCCGCCGGATGTGTTCGCCATCGTCCGTCCCTTCGCCGTGCCGTCGCCTGCTATCAAAGTGATATCACTTTTCCGGCGGCCGCGGGAGGCCCGTTCTCAGGGGAGATCGAGGGAACTACGCTTGGAGCCCCATGGACGAGCTGCTGACGATCGGCGAGCTGGCGAGCCGCACCGGGGTCGCCACCTCCGCCCTGCGCTACTGGGAGGAGCTGGGCCTGCTGCCGGCGCCCGAGCGGGTCTCCGGCCGGCGCCGCTACCCGCCGTCGGCGGTCGAGCTGGTCGGCCTGGTCGTGGTGCTGCGGGCCGCCGGCTTCACGTTGCGGGAGGTCAAGGCGTTCACCGCGGCCCGCTCGCCGGCCGGCGACGGCTGGCGGGAGCTGTACCGGCGCAAGCTCGCCGAGCTGGACCAGCGGATCTCCCAGATCCAGACGGTACGCACCGCCATCGCCCACGGCCTGGCCTGCCCGCACCAGGACCCCCTGGAGTGCCCCACCTTCACCGGCGGCATGGCGGCGCTCCTGGCCGGCACCTCCCTGGAGGAGGCCCACCGGGCGGCCCACGCCTCCTGATCCCGCCGCGCGGGGCGGGTCAGGCGATCAGCAGGCGGAGACCCAGCTCGGCCTCGTCGAGGTCGAGGAGGTCCCGGTTGCGCCCGGCCCAGCGGCCCGAGGCGAGGTCGTCGCGGAGGTCGCGCACCGCGCGCCGCTCGGCCTCCGGCCCGACCCTGGTCCACACCGACATCCCGCGGCGCACGCTCTCGTCCAGGTACGCCTCCGGCCGGCGCCAGTAGGCCTCGAAGAAGCCGTCGGCGCAGTCCCACGGGACGGGCACCGGCTCCGTGCGGGCCCCGATCGCGCCGGCCAGCTCGCTCACCGAGGGCCGCCCGGCCAGGAGGCCCGCGACCTCGGGCAGGTAGTCGCGGGTGAGCCAGAACCGGTGGAGCCACCCTTCGGCGCTGGTGTCGTGCGTGAACACCACCACGCGGCGGGCGACCCGCCGCAGCTCGCGCAGCCCGGCGACCGGGTCGGGCCAGTGGTGGACGGAGGCGACGGCCATCGCGGCGTCGAAGGACCGGTCGTCGAACGGCAGCTCCCCGGCCGACCCGGCCAGGCACGGCGCCGCGCCGGGAGGGCGCTGCGCGCGCATGAGCGCCGACGGCTCCACCGCCAGGACGTAGCGGCCGGGAGGCTCGTAGGAGCCGGTGCCCGCCCCGACGTTCAGGACGGTCCCGGCGTCGCCGAGCGCGGCCCAGATCCGCGCGGCGATGCGCGGGTCGGTGCGCCGGGTCAGGGTGTAGGTGGCCCCGATGGAGTCGTACAGCTGCGTGCCGGACATGCGCACCGCCTCTCTGCCGTGATCACCATTCCACCACATCGGGCCGGGCGGATCACCGAGCCGCTGCGGACGGCCGTCCGGGCGGGGGTGCCGATCGACGGGCGAGCCCGGCCGGGCGCGGAGGCTCGGCCGGGCTCGGCGTGCGGGGCAGGTCAGGCGAGGTCGAACCGGTCGAGCTCCATGACCTTGGTCCAGGCCGCGACGAAGTCGCTCACGAACTTCTCGCGCGCGTCCTGGCTCGCGTAGACCTCGGCGAGGGCGCGCAGCTCGGAGTTGGAACCGAAGATGAGGTCCACCGCGGTGGCGGTCCACTTCGGCTCGTCCGTGGCCGCGTCGCGGATCTCGTACACGTGCTCCTCGGACTCCGACGCCTTCCACCGGGTGCCCGGGGAGAGCAGGTTGGCGAAGAAGTCGTTGGTGAGCACGCCGGGCCGGTCGGTGAGGACGCCGTGCCGGGTGCCGCCGAAGGTGGCGCCGAGGGTGCGCAGGCCGCCGACGAGGACGGTCATCTCCGGCGGGGTCAGGTTGAGCATGTAGGCGCGGTCGACGAGCAGCACCTCCGGCTGGGTCTTCTCGCCGGCACGCAGGTAGTTGCGGAACCCGTCGGCGCGCGGCTCCAGGACCCGGAAGGACTCGACGTCGGTCTGCTCCTGGGTGGCGTCGGTGCGGCCCGGGTGGAACGGCACCGTCACCTCCACGCCGGCCTCGCGGGCCGCCTGCTCGACCGCGGCCGAGCCGGCCAGCACGATCAGGTCGGCGAGCGAGATCCTGGCGCCGCCGGCGTCGTTGAACTCGCGCCGGATGTTCTCCAGGGCGTCCAGGACCTTCGCGAGCTGCTCGGGCTGGTTGACCTCCCAGTTGCGCTGCGGCTCCAGCCGGATCCTGGCGCCGTTGGCGCCGCCGCGCTTGTCGGTGGAGCGGAAGCTCGCGGCCGAGGCCCACGCGGTGGAGACGAGCTGGGCGGTCGTCAGGCCGGACTCCAGGACCTTCGCCTTGAGCGCGGCGATGTCGGCCTCGCCCACCAGCTCGTGGTCCACGGCCGGCACCGGGTCCTGCCACAGCTGGGGCTCGGGGACCCACGGCCCGAGGAAGCGGCTGACCGGGCCCATGTCGCGGTGCAGCAGCTTGTACCAGGCCTTGGCGAAGGCCAGCGCGAACTCGTCGGGGTTCTCCAGGAAGCGGCGGGAGATCTTGTTGTACTCCGGGTCGACGCGCAGCGACAGGTCGGTCGTGAGCATCGTCGGCTTGTGCTTCTTCGACGGGTCGTGGGCGTCCGGGATGATCGCCTCGGCGTCCTTGGCCACCCACTGCTTGGCGCCGCCGGGGCTCGTGGTGAGCTCCCACTCGTAGCCGAAGAGGATCTCGAAGAAGCGGTTGCTCCACTGCGTCGGCCGGTCGGTCCACGTCACCTCGAGGCCGCTGGTGATCGTGTCGCCGCCCTTGCCGGTGCCGTGGGTGCTCAGCCAGCCCAGGCCCTGCGCCTCCAGCGGCGCGGCCTCGGGCTCCGGCCCCACGTGGTCGTCGGCGACGGCGGCGCCGTGGGTCTTGCCGAAGGTGTGGCCGCCGGCGATGAGGGCGACGGTCTCCTCGTCGTTCATCGCCATCCGGGCGAAGGTCTCGCGGATGAAGTGCGCCGCCGCGGCCGGGTCCGCGTTGCCGCGGGGGCCCTCGGGGTTGACGTAGATGAGGCCCATCTCGGTGGCGCCGACGTCCGCCGCCATCTCCTTGTCGGAGACGTAGCGCTCGTCGCCGAGCCAGGCGTCCTCGGGGCCCCAGAAGATCTCCTCCGGCTCCCAGACGTCCTCGCGGCCGAAGGCGAAGCCGAAGGTCTTGAAGCCCATCGACTCCAGGGCGACGTTGCCGGCGAGCACCAGCAGGTCGGCCCAGGAGATCTTCTGGCCGTACTTCTGCTTGACCGGCCACAGCAGGCGGCGGGCCTTGTCGAGGTTGGCGTTGTCGGGCCAGCTGTTGAGCGGCGCGAAGCGCTGGCCGCCGTCACCGGCTCCGCCGCGGCCGTCGTGGATGCGGTAGGTGCCGGCGGCGTGCCAGCTCATCCGGATCATCAGGCCGCCGTAGTGGCCGAAGTCGGCCGGCCACCAGTCCTGGGAGGTGGTGAGGACCTGGACGATGTCCTGCTTGAGCGCCTCGACGTCGAGCTTCTCGAACTCCTTGGCGTAGCTGAAGTCCGGGCCCAGAGGGTTGCTCTTGGACGAGTGGGCGCGCAGCACCGACAGGTCGAGCTGGTTGGGCCACCAGTCGCGGTTGGTGCGCGGGCGGCCGCCGGTCTTCGGGGTGGGCGAGTCGATGCCCGGGTTCTCGCTCTCGCTGCCGTGCGCGGTCACGGAGTCATGCGCGACCGGGCAGCCGGCCGCCGCCTTCTCGTCCACGCCCTGGGCGCTGGAGGGGGTGTGGTCTTGGGTGTCGCTCATTGTTTCCTTCCAAACTGCCGGATCACTGGGCGATGCGTCTGCTCGCGCAGTCGGGGCAGGTGCCCCAGTAGACGACCTCCGCCTCGTCGATCACGAAGCCGTGGTCGTCGGAGGCGGTCAGACAAGGGGTGTGGCCGACGGCGCAGTCCACGTCCGCGATGGCGCCGCAGGAGCGGCACACCACGTGGTGGTGGTTGTCACCCACCCGGGACTCGTAGCGGGCGGTCGCGCCGGCCGGCTCGATGCGCCGGACCAGGCCGGCGTCGGTGAGCGCACGCAGCACGTCGTACACCGCCTGGTGGGAGACGCTCGGAAGGTCGGCCCGTACCAGGGAGATCACCGTGTCGGTGTCGACGTGCGGGTGGTCGCGCAGCGCGGCGAGCACCGCCAGCCGCGGCCGGGTCACGCGCAGCGAGGCGGCTCGCAACTGTGCCTCGAAGTCGGACGCCATGAAGCCAACATATCCCCATAAACTGGAATCATTCAAGTTTTGTACGGATTTGGGGTGGCGTGTCGCTCAGCCCGCCGCCGTCCGGCCCGCCGTCACCGCGGCCCGCCCGCGAACGCGGACAGGCGCGCGGCGCCGAGGGTCTGCTCGGCGCCGAACTCCTCGAACGTGCCGACGGGGCGGAAGCCGAGGCGGGCGGCGAGCCGCAGGGAGCGCTCGTTCGCGCTCTGGGTGACGATCAGGACCGACTGGTCGGGCAGCTCGGCCGCGGCGGCGCGTAACGCGGCCGTGGCGGCCTCGAAGGCGAACCCCTGGCCCCACGCGCCGCGCCGCAGCACGTAGGACAGCTCCAGTTCCTCGCCCTCCTCGGTGAGGTGCCCAGGGCGGGCGGACGGGCGGCGGTCGAGCATCAGGGTGCCGAGGAAGCGGTCCGTCGCCCGGTCGGCGATCACGTAGCTGCCGGGGACGGCGGTCGCGCCGGCGGTCCCGATCGCGTCGAGGAACCGCTCGACCTCCTCCCGGGGGCGCGGGCCGCCGAGATGGGCCCGTACCTCGGGGTCGGTGAACAGCTCGACCAGGCCGTCGCGGTCGGCGTCGCGCGCCTTGCGCAGCAGGAGCCGTCCGGTGGCGATCTCCTCGGCGGACAGCGTGGGCAACGGGCTCATGACTCCATGATCATAGAGCAGCCGCAGCCCTCCGCCCGTCTCCGGAAGCGGAGCGTCCGGAACCGCGTCCACCGTGACGGGCATGCCCCAGAACGATCACTGGTGGGAGCCGCCGCTCGCCGGCACCGAGGCCGAGCAGCTCGCCGGCGCGCCGCCCGGCGCGCCGTGGGACACCGCGGACTGGGACGCCGATCCCGACTGGGACTTCACCTCGGCCGCGTACAACACCCCGGAGGAGCTCTACGCGCTCTGGGACGCCGCCGTCGAGCGCTCCGCGGCGCGGCTCGCCGCGGCCCTGGCCGCTGAGCGCGGATCACGGGTAAAGGCGCATGGCCATGAGCGTAGGAGAGCGTGCCGAGCCGGGGCGACCGGATGACCGGGTGTTGACTTTGTCCCATCTTTTGTCGCACGATATTGAGACAAAGTTTGCGACAAAAGGGAGCGCGTGATGGCGAGCGGATCGGAACGGGAGCGTCCACTGGACGTGCGGCGGGCACGGGAGTGGCTGGGGTGGCACGGCCTGGGCGAGGCGACGCCGACGCCCTTACTGGCCAGGCGGCTGGCGGTGCGGCGGCGGGCCCGGCTGGCCCACCACGTCATGCTGGCCGTGCTGATCCTGGCGGCGGCGCTGGTGCAGCTGCACAACCTGGTGTCCGTCACCCCCGACGGGTCCGGGCGGGGATGGCCCTGGCCGCTGGTGGCCCTGACCGGGCTGGTCGCCGCGCTGCTCGCGGGGCGGGCGCTGCTGGAGTCCTGGGTACGCCGGGTGGACCGCCAGGCGGGGGCGGCGCTGACCCGGCGCGCCGCCCATCCGGTGCAGGTGAGCTGGCGGGAGCTGCTCGGGCGCCCGTACGCCGCCTGCGCCGCCGGGATCCACGCGGCGGCGTTCGTGCTGGCGGCCGGCGCGCTGGCGATCGACGACACCCGCGTCAGGTACGCGGCGGTCGTGCTGCTGATCGCGCTGGCGGGGGTCGGCGTGGCCGCCGCCCTGGAGCTGCGCGACCTGCTGGCCCGGCCGGTCGTGGCCGAGGACGAGGTCTCGCTGACCGCCGACGTGATCATGCGGATCGAGGACGCCCACGAGGCCGTCTCGCCCGGCATGGCCTGGTCGCTGCCGGTGGTGCTGCTGTGCGGCACGGCGCCGGCCTGGTGGAGCCTCACCTCGGTCGGCCTGGTGCCGCTCGGGGTGGCCGCCGTCGTCCTGGTCCAGCTCCGCACGCCGGGCAGCGCGGCCGCGGCGCGGCGTCTCGTGGGAGCACGATGACCGCCGCGATGATCGTCATCGACGCCGGCTCGCCGGTGCCGCCGTTCGAGCAGCTGCGGGCCCAGCTCGCCCGGCAGATCCAGGACCGCACGCTGGCCGTGGGAGCGCGGCTGCCGACCATCCGGCGGCTCGCGGCGGACCTGGGCCTGGCCGTCAACACGGTCGGGCGCGCCTACCGGGAGCTGGAGGAGGCGGGCCTGATCGAGACCCGGGGGCGGGCCGGGTCCTTCGTGACGGCGGCCGGGGAGGAGGCACGCGAGCGCGCCCGCGTGGCCGCCGCCGGTTACGCGGCCGCCGTCGCCGCCCTCGGCCTCGACCCGGACGAGGCGCTGCGCATCGTCGAGGCGGCCCTGAGGTCCGCCCTCCCGGCCGGGTCCCGTCCGGAGAACCGGTCCTGATGCCCGCTCCCCCCTATCGTCCGCTCGCGGATAATCCGCGCCGGGACGGTTTGGGTAGGCTGGAGCCATGACCGCCATGGCTCCGGCCCGTACCGAGACCGACCTGTCCTTCCTGCTCGACCACACCAGCCATGTGCTGCGCTCGCGGATGTCCGCGGCACTGGCCGAGATCGGCCTGACCACGCGCATGCACTGCGTGCTGGTGCACGCGCTGGAGGCGGAGCGCACCCAGATCCAGCTCGCCGAGCTGGGCGACATGGACAAGACCACGATGGTGGTGACCGTGGACGCGCTGGAGAAGGCCGGCTACGCCGAGCGCCGGCCGTCCAGCACCGACCGGCGGGCGCGCATCATCGCGGTCACCGACGAGGGCGCGGCCGTGGCCCGGCGCAGCCAGGAGATCGTGGACGGCGTGCACCGCGCGGCCCTGGAGTCGCTGCCGGCCGACGAGCGCGAGGTCCTGGTCCGCGCCCTGAACCGCCTGGTCTCCGGCCACCTGGCCGCCCCCGTCGAGAGCCCGCAGCCGACCCGCAGGCCGCGCGAGCGCGCAAAATAAATCCGAAGAGGATCGTCTACAACAAAACTATCTGCTACGGTCTTTCCCGTTGACCTCACACGGGAGAGACCATGTCGAACGTGCTCGACTCGCGCTGGACGGCCCTGGGCGTGCTGTCCGCGACGGGACTGATGACCATCCTGGACGGCAGCATCGTGACGGTCGCGATGCCGGCCATCCAGCGGGACCTGGGCTTCACGGCCGCCGGCCTGAGCTGGATCGTCAATGCCTACCTGATCCCCTTCGGCGGCTTCCTGCTGCTGGCCGGCCGGCTCGGCGACCTGATCGGGCGGCGGGCGATGTTCCTCGCCGGGAACGCGGTCTTCACCGCCGCCTCCCTGCTGGCCGGCGCGGCCGGCGACCCCTGGATGCTCATCGCCGCCCGGTTCCTGCAGGGCGCGGGCAGCGCGCTGGCCTCCGCCGTGGTGCTGGGGATCCTGGTGACGCTGTTCACCGAACCGGCCGAGCGGGGCAAGGCCATCGCGATCTTCAGCTTCACCGGCGCGGCGGGCGCGTCGATCGGCCAGGTGCTGGGCGGGGTGCTCACCGACGCCCTGAGCTGGCCGTGGATCTTCCTCATCAACGTGCCGATCGGCGCGGCCACCGTGGCGCTCGCGCTGCGCGTGCTGCCCGCCGACCGCGGGACCGGCCTGCGGGCCGGCGCGGACGTCCTCGGCGCGGCGCTGGTCACCTCCGGCCTGATGCTGGGCATCTACGCCATGGTCAAGGTGGAGGAGCACGGCTGGCTGTCGGCCCACACGCTGGGTCTCGGCGCGGTGGCGCTGGCCCTGCTCGGCGCGTTCACCGCCCGGCAGGCCACCGCCAGGACGCCGCTCATGCCGCTGCGGATCCTGCGCTCGCGCAACGTCGTCGGGGCCAACCTCGCCCAGATGCTGACCCTGTCCGGGATGTTCGCCTTCCAGGTGCTCGTCGCGCTCTACATGCAGCGGGTGCTCGGCTACGGCGCCCTGGAGACCGGGCTGGCGATGTTGCCGGCCGCCGTGGGCATCGGCTCGATCTCGCTGTTCGTCTCCGCCCGGCTGGCCGCCCGCCTCGGCGCCCGCACGGTCCTGATGGCGGGGCTGGTGCTGCTGGCGGCGGCGCTGGTGCTGCTGGCGCGGGTGCCCGTGGACGCCACGTACGCCGCCCACCTGCTGCCGTCGATGGTGCTCATCGCGGGCGGCGGGCTGGTGCTGCCCGCGCTGGCCACGCTCGGCATGTCCGGGGCGCGGGAGAGCGACGCGGGGCTGGCCTCCGGGCTGTTCAACACCACCCAGCAGGTGGGCATGGCGGTCGGCGTCGCGCTGCTGTCCACGATGGCGGCCGGGCGCACCGGCGAGCTGCTGGCCGCGGGGGCCTCCCAGGCGGCGGCGCTGACCGGCGGGTACCGGCTGGCGTTCGGCATCGCGGCCGGGCTGCTGGTGGCGGCGTTCGCGGTGGCGCTCGCCGTCCTGCGCCGGCCGGCCGCCGCCCCCTCCGCGGCGGACGGGACAGGGGCGGACGGGACAGGGGCGGATGGGACGGCGGCGGGTCAGCCGGCGGACGAGATCGCGGCGGCGAAGTAGCCGAGCGAGGCGTCCACCTCCTCCAGCGCCGGGGTCCGGTTGAGGTGCCCGTGCGGCAGGCCGCGCGCGAGGTACGTGCTCACCGGCACCCCGGCTTCGCGTAGCTGGCGTTCCAGCAGCTCGCCGGAGGCACGCAGGTCGTCGTACTCCGACAGCAGGATGTACGTGGCGGGCAGGCCGTCCAGGCGGGCCGCGCCGGGCAGCGCGTCGGGCGGCAGGTCGCTGATGCGGCCCACGTAGGCGCGGACCATGCGCTCGACGTCGGCGGGGCGGAAGCGCAGGAACGGGGGCAGCTCGCGCATCTCGGCGGCCAGGGCGTCGTCCAGCGCCGGGTTCGGGTAGTGCGCGAACGGATAGGCCAGCAGCAGCGACGCGGCCCGGCCGCCGCGGTCGCGGTCGCGCAGGGCGGTGGCCAGGGCGAGTGCCGCGCCCGCGCTCGCCCCGCCCAGGCCGGCGCGGACGCCGGGCGCGGCCCGCTCGGTCAGCCACCGCCAGGCGGCCTCGACGTCGTCGATCGGCACCGGGTGGCGTACGCCGTCCTGGGCCAGCCGGTAGCCGACCGAGACGACGAGCGCGCCGGTGCGGGCGGCCAGCTCGGCGCTGACCTGGTGGGCCTCGGGCATGTCCAGGTCGCCGTGGACGAAGCCGCCGCCGTGCGCCCACAGCAGCGCCGCCCGCGGGTCCCGCCGGGTGCGGTAGGCGCGGACGGGGACCGGGCCGTGCGGGCCGCCGACGGCGAGGTCCTCGACGGTGACGCCGGGCGGCATCGTCCACGGGGACGGGTCGCGGGCGTACGCGGCGAACAGGCGCTGGGCCTCCGGGTCCGCGGCCAGCCCCTCGCGGGTCAGGCCGCGCAGCGGCTCCAGCTTCTTGGCGAGATCGGGGTGGAACGGCATGGCCCCTCTTCTACCGCGCCCGCCCGGGCCGCTCGCGGGCGGGCCCGGCCGCCGGCCGCCGGGAGCGCCGGGACAGAATCGGGTTCATGACGAACGGTGGACGTAACGTGGTGTTCGGGGAGGCGGCGGACCAATACGAGGCCGCCCGGCCCGGCTATCCGGCGGAGCTGGTCGACGACGTGGTGGCGTACGCGCCGACCGGCCCGGCGCTGGAGGTCGGCGCGGGCACCGGCAAGGCGACGGCCGCCTTCGCCGCGCGCGGCGTGGAGGTGACCTGCGTCGAGCCCGACCCGCGCATGGCGGCCGTGCTGGCGGCCAAGCTGCCCCGGGTGCGCGTCGAGGTCACCACGTTCGAGGACTACCCGCCGGGCCGCGCGTTCGCCCTGCTGTACGCGGCGCAGGCGTGGCACTGGGTGGACGAGCGGCGGCGCTGGGACCTGGCGCGGGCGGCGCTGGCGCCCGGCGGCGCGGTGGCGGTGTTCCGCAACCACTACGGCATCGCCGACCCGGCGGCGCTGGCGGCGCTCGCCGCGGTGGACGAGCGCCACGGGGTGTCCACGTCGAGCCTGCACCGCGAGATCCCGGCGCGGCCCCTGCCGGAGGAGCACCCGCTGGCGGGCGACCCGCGCTTCACCGACCTGGACCAGCGCCGCTACCGGCACGCCGCCCACTACCCCGCCGCCCGCTACCTGGACCTGGTCGGATCGGTCTCCGCCTACCGCGTCCTGCCGCCGGAGGTCCGCGCGGAGCTGCTGGCGGAGGTGGGCGCGCTGCTCGGCGACGGCGTGGAGATGACCTTCGCCACCGACCTCGTGCTGGCCCGCCGCGCGTCCTGACCGGCGGACCCTATCGTGGTGGCCATGAACATCTGCGTCTTCCTGTCCGCCGCCGAGCTGTCCGACACCTACACCCGCCCGGCCCGCCGGCTCGCCGAGCTGATCGGGAAGGGCGGGCACACGCTGGTGTGGGGCGGCTCCGACGTCGGGCTGATGAAGGTCGTGGCCGACGGGGTGCACGAGTCGGGCGGCCGGCTCATGGGCGTGTCGGTGACCTTCCTGGTGGACAAGGTCCGCCGCGGCGTGGACGACATGGTGGTCGCGGCGGACCTGGCCGAGCGCAAGCGGCTGCTGCTGGAGAAGGCGGACGCGGTGGTCATCATGGTGGGCGGCACCGGGACGCTGGACGAGGCGACTGAGATCCTGGAGCTGAAGAAGCACGGTCACACCGGCCTGCCGGTCGTGCTGCTGAACACGGCGGGCTTCTACGACGGGCTGAAGGAGCAGTTCCGCCGCATGGAGGAGGAGGGGTTCCTGCCGCGTCCCCTGTCGGAGCTGGTGTTCTTCGCCGAGGAGCCGGCGGACGCGATGGCCTACCTGGAGGAGGCGCTCGGCGCGCGGTGAGCCCCGCGCCTCGCCCCCGCCCTATCCGAGGCGGGCCAGCTCGTCCGGGGTGAGCCGCAGCGTGCCCGCGGCCACGTTCTCGGCGAGGTGGGCGGGGTCGCCGGTGCCCGGGATGGCCAGCACGTGCGGGCCCTGGGCCAGCGTCCAGGCCAGCCGGACCTGCGCGGGGGTCGCCCCGTGCGCCCGGGCGACGTCGAGCACGGGGTCGTCCCGATCCCCGGCGTCCCCCCGGTGCCCGGCGTCGCCCTGACGGGTGGCCGTGCCCTGGCGGGTGGCCGTGCCCGCCTCGCGGCCGGCGCCGGCGATCGAGAAGAACGGCACGTACGCGATGCCCAGCTCGCCGCACGCGCGCAGCAGCTCGCGCTCGGCGGCCGGGGCGCCGAGGCCGAACGCGTTCTGGACGCAGGCGACCGGGGCGACGGCCCGCGCCTCGGCCAGCTGCGCCGCCGTGGCGTTGGAGATCCCGAGGTGGCGGACGAGCCCGACCTCGCGCAGCTCGGCCAGGGCGCCGAAGTGCTCGGCGACCGAGTCGTCCGCGCGGCTCGGCGGGACGCGGAGGTTGACCAGGTCGAGGTGGTCGCGGCCGAGCTGGCGCAGGTTCTCCTCGACCTGGCCGCGCAGCTGCTCGGGGGCGGCCCACCACCACTCGCCGGACGGGTCGCGGGCCGGCCAGACCTTGGTGGCGATGACCAGGTCGTCCGGGTAGGGCGCCAGGGCCCGGTTGATCAGCTCGTTGGCCGACAGGAGGGGCGAGAAGTAGAAGGCGGCGGTGTCGATGTGGTTGACGCCCAGCTCGACCGCGCGGCGCAGCACGCCGATCGAGCGGTCGCGGTCGGCGGTGGCCGTGGTGGTGAAGGCGGCGCGGCCGGTCAGTCGCATGGCGCCGAGGCCGATGCGGTTGACGGGCAGGTCGCCGCCGAGCTTCCAGACGCCCGCGGCGCCCGCGTGCGGGGAGTTCGGATTCCGGTCGATGGGCATGGCAGGTCCTCACAACGGTGACGGTGGGGGCCGGAGGCGGCTCTCGGGCGGCCGCGTCCGGGCACGAAAAAAGCCTTCCCGATGGCGGCTGGGTGCCCAGCCGGCCGGAAAGGCTCGATGATCCAAAGGAAGAATAGCAGCTCCCGGAGGGCGTTGCCGGGACATCACGTTCCTCTTCCGGTCCGTTACAATCAGGTGACCTGGACGGGTGACTGGCCCCCGACGGACGGGGTAGACGCAGGGCTCCTTAACCGGATTAACCGGACGTCAAAGGAGATTCCCATGGACAGCCCTCGCACCGCGGCCGGCCGCACGCCCGTGCAGCTCGCCGCGCTCGTCGTAGGCGCGGTGTTCCTGCTGGTCGGCATTCTCGGCTTCGTCCCCGGCATCACCACCAACTACGACGACCTGGGGTTCGCCGGTCACGAGTCGGACGCGATGCTGCTCAACGTGTTCCAGGTCTCGATCCTGCACAACATCGTGCACCTCCTGTTCGGGATCGCCGGCATCCTGCTGGCCAGGACGTGGTCCGGGGCCCGCAACTTCCTCATCGGCGGCGGCGTGATCTACCTCGTGCTGTGGATCTACGGCCTGCTGGTCGGGCACGACTCCCCCGCCAACTTCGTCCCGCTGAACAACGCCGACAACTGGCTGCACCTGCTCCTCGGCATCGGGATGATCGCCCTCGGGTTCCTGCTGTCCCGGCGGCGCACCCACGTCACCCCCTGACCTCGCGCGGACGACGACGGCGCCGGGCTCCCGCCCGGCGCCGTTCGCCTGTCCGGGGCCGGTCAGCCGGCCAGGCGCTCGATGGCGAAGGCGGACAGGAAGCCGACAGTGGTGATGAGGCCGGTCAGGACGTGCGCGTCCTCGAACGCCTCGGGGATCATGGTGTCGGCCACCATCGCCAGGATCGCGCCGGCCGCGACGCCCATGATGACGGCGGTGGCGGCCGGGGAGGCCGAGGCCATCGTGAGGTTGCCGATCAGCGCGGCCAGGCCGCTGGCCAGGGCGATGCCGCCCCAGATGCCGAAGACGTAGCCGGGGCCGCGGCCGGCCCGTTTCATGCCGGCGACGCTGGAGAGCCCTTCGGGGACGTTCGAGATGAAGACCGCGGCCACCACGGCGATGCCGACGTCACCGCCGCCGAGCAGCGACACGCCGAGCACCACGGACTCGGGCACGCCGTCGAGGAGGGCGCCGACGGCGATCGCGGCGCCGCTGCCCTGGACCTCGTCCTCGCTCGGCTGCCGGCCGCCCGAGCGCTTGCGGTGGCGGGCGCCGCGCCGGGCGAGCAGGGCGTTGGCCGCCACGTACGCGCACGCGCCGGCGAGGAAACCGGCCGCGGTCGCGGCCAGCCCGCCGGTGCGCTCGGCCTCGTCCAGCAGCTCGAAGGACAGGGCCGCGATCAGCACGCCGGCGCCGAAGGCCATGATCGCGGCGATCAGCCGGGGCGGCACGGTGCGGAACCACGCGATCGCGGCGCCGATGAGCAGCGCTCCCCCGGCCAGGGCTCCCCAGAGCCCCGCCTGCAGCCATACGGGCATCTCACCACACCTCCACGCCGGGAGTCCCCCGGCCCTCGCCTGGCGCCGTCCGTGCCGGTCACGCCTCGTGCCGATCATGCCCTCCCCCGCATACCGGCTCGCGTCGGGGTAGGCGCAGGCGGAGAAGAGCGCGTGAAGAGCGTCGCCGACAAGGAGGCCGCCATGACCTACACCCAGCAGATGCTGGACGCCTACCCGGGCGAGATCAACCTGGACCGCAAGCACCTGGCCGCGGTCATCGACGCGCTGACGACGTGCGCGCAGGTCTGCACGTCCTGCGCCGACGCCTGCCTGTCGGAGAAGGCCGAGCACCTGCCGATGCTGACCCGCTGCATCCGCGACGACCTGGACTGCGCGGCGATCTGCGCGACGACGGCGGCGGTGCTGTCCCGGCACACCGGGTACGACGCCAACCTGACCCGCGCCCAGGTCCAGGCCGCGATCCAGGCCACGAGGACCTGCGGCGACTCCTGCGGCGAGCACGCCGGCACGCACGAGCACTGCCGGATCTGCTCCCAGGTCTGCCAGGAGACGCACGAGGCGCTCAACGCCCTGCTGCCGGCCCTGCGACCGGACCCGGGCGCGGGCGCGGACCCGCCCTCCCAGGCCGCTCCGCAGCGGCGCGGCTGACGGCCGGGCGCGGCGAGGGGCGGCGAGGGGCGGCGAGGGGCCGCGCGCGAAGACCCGCCGCCCCTCGCCGGCCGGGCCGGTCAACCGGCCGGTCAACCGGCCGCCGTCAGCCGGTCTCGCCGCTCAGTCGGTCTCGCCGGTGTCGTCCGAGCCGGTGGTCAGGTCCTCGGGACGGCGGCCGGACTGCTCCAGCGCGTCCTCCAGGGCGGCCTGACCGGCGGGCCGCGGCTGGCCGCCACGCTCGGCGGGCTCGCGGGCGGCGTCCAGCAGCGGATCGGTATCGGTCTTGGCCTTGTTCTCATCAGGAGTGCTCATGAGGCACCCGCTACCCCGGCCGTCCGCCGCCGAACCCGTCACACGAGCCGCAGGTGCCGGCGGGCCGGAACGGGCGGGAGGGGCAGGTCCGGCAGCAGGAAGCCGTCCAGGGTGACGTCGGTGGCCAGCAGCGCCTCGTGCGCGCTGGCGCAGACCTGGGACGGGGACATGCGGCTCTCGTCGATCAGCCGCTGGACGTCGGCCATCGCCGCGCGGGCGTCCGCGATGAGCAGGCGGCCGCCCCGGGCGGCGAGCAGGTCGTGGGTGGCGGCCAGCCCGGCGCGGGCGACGTGGTCGCAGGCGCTGAGGTCGGCGGCGGCCAGCACAACGTAGCGCACCTGCAACGGGCGCAGCAGCTCGCGCAGCAACGGCCAGGTGCGGGCGGTCAGCGCGCCGGACACGGTGACCACGACGGTGGTGCCGGTGGCGGGCAGGAGACGCACGGACAGGTTCATTCCCCGGACTCCGGGGGGCTCGCGGGGCGTTCTCCCCACGGCATGCGCAGTGTCACGTCCCTACTGCTTCCCCGGCGGGCCGATCAGTTAACGCGCACATGCCGGACGGCGGCCTGGGCAGGAAGGACGGTCCGCCGGGCGACGAGGCGAACGAGACGACCGGACGAACGGGGTGGGCGGACGAACGGGATGGGCGGACGAACGGAGTGGGCGGACGGACGGGATGGACGGGCGAACGGGATGAACGGAGTGGGCGGATGAGCGGGGCCGGTGCGGAGTGCGAGCGGGTGGCGCGGGAGGCTCTCGGACTGGAGGAGCTGCGTCCCGGCCAGCTCGCGGCCATGACGGCGCTGGCCGAGGGCCGTGACGCGCTGGTGGTGATGCCGACAGGCAGCGGCAAGTCGGCGATCTACCAGGTGCCCGCGCTGCTGCTGAAGGGCCCGACGCTGGTGGTGTCGCCGCTCATCGCGTTGCAGCGCGACCAGGTGGAGGCGCTGCGCGAGCGCGACGAGGACGCCGCCCGCCTGGACGCGCGGACCTCCGCGCGGGAGCGGTCGGCCACGTTCGAGGCGTTGCGGACCCACGAGACGGAGTTCCTGTTCTGCGCGCCCGAGCAGCTCGCCCGTCCCGACGTGGTGCGCGAGCTCAAGGCCGCCGCCCCGTCGCTGATGGTGGTGGACGAGGCCCACTGCGTGTCGTCGTGGGGGCACGACTTCCGCCCCGACTACCTGCGGCTCGGCTCGGTGGCCGAGGCGCTGGGCCGCCCGGTGATCGCGGCGCTGACGGCGACGGCCGCCCCGCCGGTGCGCGCGGAGATCGTCGAGCGGCTGCGCATGCGCGACCCGGCGGAGATCGTCCGGGGGTTCGACCGGCCGAACATCTCGCTGGAGGTGCGCCGGATGCTGGACGACCCGGCTCCGGAGCTCGTCGCCACGGTGGCCGGGCGGGAGGGGCCCGGCATCGTCTACACCACGACGCGGCGGCAGACCGGCCGGCTGAGCGGCCTGCTCGCCGAGGCGGGCGTGCGGGCGGCGGCCTACCACGCCGGGATGCGCCGCGCGGAGCGGGACGAGGTGCACGACCGGTTCATGAGCGGGGACCTGGAGGTCGTGGTGGCGACCAACGCCTTCGGCATGGGCATCGACAAGCCGGACGTGCGCTTCGTCGTCCACGCCGAGGCGCCGGGGTCGCCGGACGCCTACTACCAGGAGATCGGCCGGGCCGGACGGGACGGCGAGCCGGCCTCGGCGGTGCTGTTCTACCGGCCCGAGGACCTGGGGCTCCAGCGGTACTTCACGGGCGGCGTGCCGGACGCGGGGACGCTGGCCGAGCTGGCCGCGGCGGTCGCGGCGGCCGCTCCCGGCGCCGGGCGCAAGGAGCTGCGGGAGCGTACGGGGCTCTCGCCGCGCCGGCTGACGGGCCTGCTCGACCTGCTGGAACGGGTCGGCGCGGTGCGGCTGGGCACCCGCCGGGCCGAGCCGGTGCCCGGCGGCCCCGAGCCGGAGCAGGCGGCGGAGCTGGCCCGCGAGCTGGCCGAGCGGCGCCGCGAGGTCGAGCGCACCCGCCTGGAGATGATGCGCCGCTACGCCGAGACCCTGGACTGCCGCCGCCGGTTCCTGCTCGGCTACTTCGGTGAGCACCTGCCCGAGCCGTGCGGCAACTGCGACACCTGCCGGGCCGGCACGGCGGAGCGCCCCGGCGAGCCCGTGGCGGAGGGCCCGTTCCCCCTGCACGCGCGTGTGGAGCACCGGATGTGGGGCCCCGGGCAGGTGATCCAGCGGGGCGAGGACCGGCTGACGGTGCTGTTCGAGGAGGCCGGTTACCGCGAGCTCCAGCTCGACGCGGTCCTGGAGCAGGACCTGCTGACGCCGGTGGACGATCAGTAGAGTCTCCCCGAAAGTTTCGGGACAAATCTAAAAAATTTCCCTGGTATTTTGCCCGCACCTTTGCCTATTCTTCCCCCTACGGAACAGGTGACGAGGTGGGCCATGCTGTCGAAACATTTCGGTTACGTGCAGTGGTAGCGGGCGGTCCCCCGCTCACGTTGCCCGGCCTGCTCTCGCTCCGCGCGCGGGAGGAGGCCGGGCGGACCGCCTTGGAGGTGGCCGGGGTGGGCGCGCTCACGTTCGGGGAGTGGGACGCGCGGGCCGGGAGGATCGCGCGGGCGCTGGCCGGACGGGGGCTGCCGGCCGGGAGCCGGGTCGGGTTGCTGTTCGGCGAGCGGGACTGGATCGACTACGCCGTGGCCTGGGCCGGGGTGCTGCGGGCCGGCTGCGTGGCGGTGCCGCTGTCGGACCGGCTGGCGCCGGCCGAGGTGCGGCACGCCTTCACGGACTGCTCGGTGAGCGCCGTCCTGCACGGGGCGGGGCTGGACCCGCCGGACGTGGGCGCCTGGCGGGTCACGCCCGGCGGCCTTGAGGCCGACCTGCACGGGGGCCCGGACGGCGGCCCGGACGGGGGCTCAAACGGGGGCGCAGACGGGGACCCGGACGGCGGGGGCGGCGGGTCGCGCGAGGCGCGGCCCGGGGAGCTGGCGCAGATCATCTACACCTCCGGCACGACCGGGCGGGCCAAGGGGGTCGGCGCGACCCACGCCAACCTGGCCCACGGCGTGGACCCGGGCCCGCGCCGCCGCAAGCTGGCCCACTCGCGGCACTTCCTGCACGCCTTCCCGATCGGCAGCAACGCCGGGCAGACCATGCTGGTCAACGCCCTGGACGCCCGCCCGGCCGCCCTCACCCTCCCCCGCTTCACGCCGGGCCGCTTCGCCCGGCTCATCGAGTCGTACCGGGCCGGGACCGTGTTCGTGGTGCCGGCCATGGCGATCGAGCTGCTCAACGCGCGGGTCCACGAGCGCTTCGACCTGAGCTCCGTGCGGCTGCTGGGCTCCACCGCCGCAGGGCTGCCGCCCGCCGTGGCCGCGGGCCTGGCCGAGGCGTTCCCGAAGGCCACGATCGTCAACTACTACACCTCGACCGAGGCGGCCCCGGCGCAGACCGTGATGATCGTGGACCCGGCCCGGCCGGCCTCGGTCGGGCGGCCCGCCGCGGGCGGCGATCTCAAGATCGTCCGGCCGGACGGGGGGCCGGCCGGACCCGGCGAGCAGGGCGAGGTGTGGCTCCGCTCCCCCGCGGGGCCGCGTGCCTACTACGGCGACGGGCGGCTGACCGGCCAGGTGTTCCGCGACGGCTGGGTGCGCATGGGCGACCTCGGCTACCTGGACCGGGACGGCTACCTCTACCTGGTGGACCGGGAGGGCGACGTCATCAAGTCCGGCGCGTTCAAGGTGTCCACCCTCCAGGTGGAGGCGGCGCTGTACGAGCATCCGGCGGTCGCCGAGGCCGCCGTGGTCGGCCTGCCGCATCCGGTGCTCGGCCGGGTGCCGGGGGCCGCCGTCGTCGCCCGGGAGCCGGTCAGCGCCGCCGACCTGCGCGCGTTCCTGCTCGATCGGCTCGCCCTGCACGAGCTGCCGAGCCGCCTGCTGTTCGTCCCCGAACTGCCCAGGAACCACCTCGGGAAGGTGGTCAAACCCCGCCTCCTCGACCTGCTCGCACAGGAAGAACGCTCATGACGCACCACCGCCAGGAAGACTCCTCCGATCCGGCGCCCTCCTCCTCGCCCGACTCGTCATCTCCCTCGTTACCCGCCTCGTTACCCGCCTCGTTACCCGCCTCGTTCGCCCAGGAAGGGATGTGGACGGCCGCGCGCATGGGCGCGGGCACGGCGTACCACCTGCCGCTGGCCCTGTGGCTGGACGGCGAGCTGGACGTGGACGCGCTGCTGGCGGCGTGCGCGGCCGTGACCGCCCGCCATCCGGCGCTGGCCGGCACCGTCGCCGAGCGCGGGCGCGGGTTACGGCAGGTCGCGGCCGGGGAGCCGGCCGTGACGCTCGCCGGGCCGCCCGACGACCTGGACCGGCTGGTGCGGGACGAGATCGCCCGGCCCTTCGACCTGGACGAGGGACCGCTCGCCCGCTTCACGCTGGTGCCGGTGGCACCGGGACGGCACCTGCTGCTGTTCGTCGCGCACCACCTGGTCTTCGATGGGATGTCCAAGGACGTCCTGGTACGTGACCTGGCCCGCTGCTACGCGACCGGCGCGCGGGGCCCGGTCGCGCCGCTGCCGTCCGCTCCGGCCGTCGCCGCCGAGCGCGAGCGGGCCGAGGCCGCCCTGCCGGCCGCCCGCGCGTTCTGGGCCCGGCGGTGGGCCGAGCCGGCCGAGCTGGTGCTGCCCGGCCAGCGGCGCACCGCCCGCCGGTACGGGCCCGGCGTCCAGCTCGGCGGCGGCGTCGACCGGGAGCTGGGCGAGGACGCGGCGGCGGTGGCGCGGGCGGCGGGCGCGACGACGTTCGAGGTGCTGCTGGCCGCCGTGCACGCGCTGCTGCACCGCTACGGCGGGCCGGAGGCCGCGCCGCGGACCGTGGTGGGCATCGACGTGACCACGCGCGAGGAGTCCCTGGCCGGGCACGTCGGGCCGTTCGTCAACGAGCTGCCCGTCTTCGCCCGTCCCGAGGGCGGGCAGGAGTTCCGCGAGCTGGTCCGGGAGGTCCGCGCCGAGCTGCGGGAGCTGTACCGGTTCCGGGAGGTGCCGGTGGCGCGGGCGCTCGGCCTGCCGCGCGGCGCCGCCGTGCCCGTGACGCTCAGCTACCGCAGGACGGCGGGCGGGCCGGAGCCGGTGTGGCCGGGCCTGGAGGTCACGGTGGACCGGATGATGTTCGGCGGCGGCGTGCGCAACCCGCTGCACCTGCAGGCCGTGGACGGCCCCGGCGGGCTCGCCCTGTGCCTGCGCCACGACCCGGAGGCGGTGGACGGCGACGTCGTGGACCGCTTCGCCGGCGGGCTGCGCGCCCTGCTGCGCCACGCCTCGCGCGACCCCGGCGTCCGCCTGGCCGAGCTGGACGTGCGCGGGGAGGCGGAGCGGCGGCGGCTGGCCGCGTGGAACGACACGGCGGTGGCGTACCCGGCGGGCGTGACGCTGCCCGCGCTGTTCGCGGCCCAGGTCGGGGCCCGGCCGGACGCGGTCGCCGTGATCTCGGGGGAGGACCGGCTGACCTACGCCGAGCTGGACGCCGCCGCCGACCGGCTCGCGGGCCGGCTGCGCGCGGCGGGGGTGGCGCGCGGGGACCTGGTGGCCGTGCACGTGCGCCGGTCGGCGGCGCTGCCGGTCTGCCTGCTGGCGGTGCTCAAGGCGGGGGCCGCGTACTTGCCGCTCGACCCGGACCACCCGGCCGGGCGGCTCGCCATGATCGTCGAGGACGCCCGTCCCCGGCTGGTCCTGTCGCGGGACGAGCCGCCCGCCGGGCTGCCCGGCCCGGTGCTGCTGGTGGACGGCGAGCCCGCCGGGGACGGGCCCGCGCTCCCGCCCGGCGACGGCCCGCGGCCCGGCGACCTCGCGTACGTGATCTACACCTCGGGCTCCACGGGCCGCCCCAAGGGCGTCGAGGTGGAGCACCGCGGCCTGGCGAACCTGCTGCTGGCGATGCGCGACCGCCTGGGGTCGGGGCCGGCCGACGCCTGGCTGGCGCTGACCTCCCCCGCGTTCGACATCTCCGCCCTGGAGCTGTACCTCCCGCTGGCCGTCGGGGGCCGGGTGGTCGTCGCTCCGCCGGGGGCCGTGCGCGCGCCCGGCGAGGTGGCCGCCCTGGTCGCCGCGCGGGGCGTGACGCACGTGCAGGCCACGCCGTCGGTGTGGCGGCTGCTGCTGCCGGGCGGCATCGGCGGGGTGACCGCGCTGGCGGGCGGCGAGGCGCTGCCGCCGGCGCTCGCGGCCGAGCTGCGCGGGCGCTGCCCCCGGGTGGTCAACGTGTACGGGCCGACGGAGACGACGATCTGGAGCACGTACGAGGAGGTCGGCGCGGAGGCGGTCACGATCGGCCGCCCGCTGGCCAACACCCGCGTCCACCTGCTCGACGAGGCGCTGCGCCCAGTCCCGCAGGGCGTGGCGGGCGAGCTGTGCCTGGCGGGCGACGGGGTGGCGCGCGGCTACCGGGGACGCCCCGGGCTCACGGCCGAGCGGTTCGTGCCCGACCCGTGGGGCCCGCCGGGGTCGCGGCTGTACCGGACCGGCGACCTGGCCCGGTGGCGGCCGGACGGCACGCTGGAGTTCCTCGGCCGCCGCGACGCCCAGGTCAAGCTGCTCGGCCACCGCATCGAGCTCGGCGAGATCGAGGCCCGCCTGCAGGAGCACCCCGGGGTGGCGGAGGCCGCCGTCGCGCTGCGGGACGAGCGCCTGGTGGCCTGCCTCGTCCCCGCGCCGGGCGCGGCGCCCCGGCCCGCCGAGCTGACCGCCCACCTGGCCGCGACGCTGCCCTCGGCGATGTTGCCGGCCGCGTACGTGACCCTGGACGCCCTCCCCCTGAACCCGGTCGGCAAGCTCGACCGGGCCGCCCTCCCCGACGCCCCCCTCGCCCCGGCCTCCGCCCCCTCCCCCGCCCTGGAGGTGGCCGAGGAGGTGCGGCGGATCTGGCGGGAGGTGCTGGAGCTGCCCGAGGAGGACGAGATCGGCCTGGACGACGACCTGTTCGACCTCGGCGGGCACTCCCTCACCATCGCCCAGATCACGGCCAGGATCAGGGAGCGCGTCGGCGTCGAGGTCTCCCTGGACGCCTTCTTCGACGACCCCACCATCGCCGGCGTGGCGGCGGAGGCCGAGCGGCTGCGCGACGCGCCGCGCGCGGGCGGCGCGTCGGAGCCGGCGGACGGCGTGCGGCCCCGGCCCGCCGGCGTGGACCCGCCGCTGTCGTTCGCGCAGGAGCGCCTGTGGTTCCTGCAGCGCTTCGACCCGGGCGACGCCTCCTACAACATGTACCTGGTGCTGCGGCTGGGCGGGACGCTGGACGTCGGTGCCCTCCTGGCCGCGCTGGAGGCGGTGGTGGCGCGGCACGAGAGCCTGCGCACGGCGTTCGGCGACGCGGACGGCGAGCCGGTCGCGATCGTCCGCCCGCCGGGGCCGGTGCGGGTGGAGCGGCTGGACGCGGCCGCCGCGCCCGACCCCGAGGAGCGGGCCCGGCTGCTCGTGGCCGAGCGGGTGAACGCGCCCTTCGACCTGGGCGCGGGGCCGCCGCTGCGGATGAGCCTGATCACCCTCGGCCGGGACGACCACGTGCTGTGCTTCGTCCTGCACCACATCATCGCCGACGGGGCCTCGCTCGGCGTCCTGTTCGACGACCTGTTCGCCCTCTACCTGGCCCGGGTCGAGGGGCGGGAGGCCGGGCTGCCGCCGCTGCCGGTCCAGTACGGCGACATCGCGCTGTGGCAGCGCGAGCGCGACTCGGGCCCGGCGGCCGAGGAGGCGCTGGCGTACTGGCGGCGGCGCCTGGCGGACCCGCCCGCGCTGGAGCTGCCCGCCGGGCTTTCCGACGGGCCGGCGGGTGAGGGGCGTCCTGTGGGGGCCTTCCACCCGTTCCGCGTCCCCGAGCGGGTGGTGGAGCGGCTGGAGCGGCTGGCGCAGGAGCAGGGGGCGTCGCTGTTCATGGTGCTGGCGGCGGCGTACCAGGTGCTGCTGGCCCGGCACACCGGGCAGACGGACGTGCTGGTCGGCACGCCGTGGGCGGCGCGGGACCGGGTGGAGCTGGAGCCGGTCATCGGCTACCTGACCGACACCCTGGTCCTGCGCGGCGACCTCGCGGGCGACCCCGCCTTCCGCGACCTGCTGGCCGCCACCCGGCGGACGGTCCTGGAGGCGCACGCGCACCGGACGGTCCCGTTCGAGCGGCTGATCGGCGAGCTGGGCGTGCCGCGCGACCTGCGCCGCAACCCGCTGCTGTCCACCATGGTCATCCTGCACAGCCAGGCCGGTGACGGCACCCCGCCCGAGCGGATGGGCGAGCTGCGGGTGCGGCTGTTCGACGGCGGGTACCGGCAGGCCAAGTTCGACCTGGCGATCGAGGGCTGGCGGGACGCGCAGGGGCTGCGCGCGGTCCTCGGCTACGACGCCACCCGCTACGCGGCGGCCACGGCCGAAGGGCTGGCGGCCCGGTTCGCGGTGCTGCTGGAGGGCATCGCGGACGATCCGGACCGGCCGCTGTCCCGGTTGCCGCTGCTCACCGCCGCCGACGAGGCGGCTCTGGCGTGGGGGGACCCGCGTCCCGGCGGCACCGGCCTGGCGCCGGGCGGCACTGCCGAGCCGGGGCCCGGCCGCCACGCGGACCCGGCGGCCGGTCGCGACGCCGAGCCGGGGCCCGGCCGCCACGCGGAGCCGGAGGCCGGTCGCGACGCCGAGCCGGAGGCCGGTCGCCACGCGGAGTTGGTGCCCGTGTTGTTCCAGCGGGTCGTGGCCGACCGGCCCGCCGCGGCGGCGCTGGTGTGCGGGGCGGAGCGGGTCGGCTACGCCGAGCTGGATCGGCGGGTGGCGCGGCTGGCGGCGGCGCTGCGGCGGCGCGGCGTGGCCGACGGGTGCGTGGTGGGAGTGTGCCTGGGCCGGTCGGTGGAGGCGATCGTGGCGCTGCTCGCCGTGTGGCGGGCCGGGGGCGCGTACCTGCCGCTCGATCCCGCGTACCCGGACGAGCGGCTGGCGTTCCTCATCGCCGACAGCGCCGCCCGGCTGGTGGTGACGGACGCGGCGCTGGCCGCCCGCCTGCCGGCGGACACGGTCGTGCTGGTGCCCGCCGAGCGGTCGGGCAGCGACGACGAGCGGTGGCTCGGCGGGTGGGCCGAGACCGAGCCGGACGACCCCGCGTACGTGATCTACACCTCCGGCTCGACGGGCCGGCCGAAGGGGGTGCTGGTCGAGCACGGCGCGCTGGCGGCGCGGGTGGCGTGGATGCGGCAGGCGTACGGGCTGGGGCCCGGCGACCGGGTGGCGCAGTTCGCCTCGCTCGGCTTCGACGCCCACGCCGAGGAGCTGTACCCGGCGCTGGCGTCCGGGGCGTCGGTGCTGCTGCTGCCCGACGGGGCGGCGAGCCTGCCGGACGCCCTGCGCACCCCGGCCGGGCGGGAGGTGAGCGTGCTCGACCTGCCCACCGCGTACTGGCACCGCCTCACCGAGGCGCTGGACGACGTGACCTGGCCGGAGGCGCTGCGGCTGATGATCATCGGCGGGGAGCAGGCGCACGCGGCGGCGGTCGCGCGGTGGCGGGAGCGGTTCGGGGACCGGGTGCGGCTGGTCAACACCTACGGGCCGACCGAGGCCACGGTCATCGCCACGGCGGCGACGCTCGGCGCGCAGGACGCCGTCCGCAGGCCGTCCATCGGGCGTCCGATCGCGGGCACGGTCGCCCGCGTCCTCGGCCCGTACGGCGAGCCGGTGCCGCCGGGCTTCCCCGGCGAGCTGTGGCTGGGCGGGGCGGGGCTGGCGCGCGGCTACCTGAACCGGCCCGCGCTCACCGCCGAGCGGTTCGTGCCGGACCCGTACGGGCCGCCGGGCACGCGCCTGTACCGAACCGGTGACCGGGTGCGGTGGCGGGCGGACGGCACGCTGGAGTTCCTGGGGCGGCTGGACGGCCAGGTCAAGGTGCGCGGCTTCCGGGTGGAGCCGGGCGAGGTGGAGGCGGCGCTGCTGGCCCGCCCCGGGGTGCGGCAGGCGGCGGTCGTCGCGGACGGCGAGCGCCTGGTCGCCTACGTCGTCGGCGGGCCGGAGCGGCCGGACGAGCTGCGCCGCGGCCTGGCCGACGTCCTGCCCGCCCATCTGGTGCCGTCGGCGTGGGTACGGCTGGACGCGCTGCCGCTGACGGTCGCCGGCAAGGTGGACACCGCGGCGCTGCCGCCGCCCCAGCCGGAACCGGCCGCCCGGCACGTGCCGCCCCGCACCGACGCCGAAGCGCTGGTGGCCGGGGTGTGGGCGCGGGTGCTGGGGCTGGACGGCGAGCGGATCGGGGCGCTGGACGACTTCTTCGCCCTGGGCGGGCACTCGTTGCTGGCCACCAGGGTGGCGGCCCTGGTCGGGAACGCGGTCGAGGTGGACGTGCCGATCCGGACCGTCTTCGACCGGCCGACCGTCGCCGGGCTCGCAGAGGCCGTCGAGGACCTGCTGGTCGAGCAGCTCTCGGACCTGTCCGACGCGGAGGCGGCCCGCCTGCTGGACGCGGAGGCCCCCCGATGACCGGCACGGAACGCACCGGCGCGGAGGAGAGCGCGCCGGCGGCGAGCGGGCCGCGGGCGCTGTCGGAGGCGAAGCGGGCCCTGCTGGCGCGGCGGCTCAGGGAAGGCGCCGCCGCGACGACCCAGACGGACCAAGCGGCCCAGGCGGACCAAGCGGCCCAGGCGGACCAAGCGGCCCAGGCGGCCCAGGCGGCCCAGGCGGCCCAGGCGGCCCAGGCGGCCCAGGCGGCCCAGGTGACGACCGGGGCGGCGGGGCGGCGGACGGTGCCGGTGCGGGGTGGCGGGGAGGCGCCGCCGCTGTCGCACGCGCAGGAGCGGCTGTGGTTCCTGGAGCAGTTCGCGCCGGGCACCGCCCAGCTCACCGTCCCGATCCGGGTCCGCCTGCGCGGCCCCCTGGACGCCGACCGGCTGGCCGCCGCACTGGCGGCCACGGCGGACGCCCACGACGCCCTGCGCATGCGCTTCCCGCCCACCTGGGACGGCAAGCCCCAGGTGGCGGTGGCGGAGACGGCGGGGCTGGCGCTGGACGTGCGGGACGCGCCGGGCGAGGACGCCGCCCGCGCGCTGGTGGAGGAGTTCCTGGCGGCCCCGTTCGACCTGGCGGGGGGCCCGGTGGCGCGGGCGCTGCTGGTGCGGCTGGCCCCCGCCGATCACGTGCTGGCGCTCGCGGTGCACCACATCGCCGCCGACGGCTGGTCGGCCGACCTGCTGCTGCGCGAGCTGTACGCGCGCTACGACGGCGAGGCGCCGCCGCCGCCCGAGGTGACGTACGGCGACTACGCGGCCTGGCAGCGCGCCCGGCCGCCGGCCGGCGGGGACCTGGAGTTCTGGCGCGACCGGCTGGCCGGGCTGGAGCCCCTGGAGGTGCCCACCGATCGCCCCCGCCCGCCGGTGCGCACCTACGCCGGCGCGGCCTGCTCGTTCGAGCTGTCCGAGGAGGCGGTGGCGGGCCTGGCGCGGCTGGCGCGCGAGCGCCGGGCGACGCCGTACATGGTGCTGCTGGCGGCGTTCACCGCGCTGCTCGGCCGGTACGCGGGCACGTCCGACGTCGCCGTCGGCTCCCCCGTCGCCGGCCGTCCGGTGCCCGAGCTGGACCGGGTGGTCGGCTGCTTCGTGAACATGCTGACCATGCGGGTGGACCTGTCGGGCGACCCCTCGTTCGGCGTGCTGCTGGAGCGGGTGCGGGCGGTCGCCCTGGACGCCTTCACCCACCAGGACCTGCCGTTCGAGCAGCTCGTCGCGGAGCTGGACCTGCCGCGCGAGGTGTCCAGGCCGCCGCTGTTCAGCGTGATCCTGGCGATGCAGAACTACCGCGACGGCGCCCTCGGCGCGCCGGCCGGGCTGAGCGCCGCCGACTTCCCCGTGGACTCCTGGGCGACCCGCTACGACCTGGAGCTGTACGCCGGCGACGGCGCCGGCGGCATGTTCGTCTACAACACCGACCTGTTCGACCGGGCCACGGTGGAACGCCTGGCCGGGCACCTGTGCGCGCTGCTGGAGCGGGTGGCCGCCCGGCCGGACGTGCCGCTGTCGCGCGTCGACCTCATGTCGGCCGGCGAGCGCCGCCTGGTCGTGGAGACCTGGAACGACACCGCCACCGCCTATCCCGGCCCCGCCACCCTGCACGGGCGGATCGAGGCCCAGGCCGCCCGCACCCCGGACGCGGTGGCGGTGCGGTTCGAGGGGCGCTCGCTGACGTACGCGGAGCTGGACGCGGCGGCGGGCCGGATCGCGCGGACGCTGCGCGGCCACGGCGTGGGCCCGGGGTCGGTGGTCGCGGTGTGCGCCGAGCGGTCGCCGGAGCTGCTGCCCGGCCTGCTGGGCGTGCTCAAGGCGGGGGCCGCGTACCTGCCGGTGGATCCGGAGTACCCGGCGGAGCGGGTGGCGTTCATGTTGGCCGACGCCGCGCCGGCCGCGCTGCTCACCCAGCGCCGCCTGCGCCCGGAGCAGCCGCCGGCCGCGACGCTCGTCCTCGACCTGGACGACCCGGACGCCTGGACCGGCGGCGGTGACGGGGACGGGGACGGGGACGACGGCCCGCTGCCGCAGGCCGGGCCCGGCGACGTCGCCTACGTCATCTACACCTCGGGCTCCACCGGCCGCCCGAAGGGCGTGCCGAACACCCACGGCGCCATCGCCAACCGCCTGGACTGGATGCAGGAGCGCTTCGGGCTGGACGCGGGCGACGTGGTGCTGCAGAAGACGCCGCTGAGCTTCGACGTGTCGGTGTGGGAGCTGTTCTGGCCGCTGCGGTGCGGGGCGCGGCTGGCGCTGGCCGCGCCGGGCGGGCACAAGGACGCGGCGTACCTGCGGGAGCTGATCGCCGCCGAGGGCGTCACCACGGCGCACTTCGTGCCGTCCATGCTCGCGATCTTCCTGGCCGAGGACGGCGCGGCGGGCTGCGGCACCCTGCGGCGGGTGGTCTGCTCCGGCGAGGAGCTGCCCGCCGACCTGGCCCGCCGCTGCGTCGCCGCGCTGCCCGCCGCCGAGCTGCACAACCTGTACGGCCCGACGGAGGCGGCGGTGGACGTCTCGGCCTGGCACTGCCGCCCGGACGCGCTCGCCGGGCTCGCCCGGGTGCCGATCGGCGGCCCGATCGCCAACGTCCGCCTGTACGTCCTGGACGCCGCCCTGGCTCCGGTGCCCGTCGGGGTGCCCGGCGAGCTGCACATCGGCGGCGCCGCGCCGGCCACCGGTTACCTGAACCGGCCAGCGCTGACCGCCGAGCGGTTCGTGCCGGACCCGTACGGGCCGCCGGGCGCGCGCCTCTACCGCACCGGCGACCTGGCCCGGTGGCGGCCGGACGGCACGCTGGACTTCCTCGGCCGCCTGGACGAGCAGGTCAAGCTGCGCGGCCTGCGCATCGAGCCGGGCGAGATCGAGGCGGCCCTGCGCGCCCGGCCCGGCGTGCGCGACGCGGCCGTGATCGTCCGCGAGGACCGGCTGGTCGCCTACGTCACCCCCGAGGGGGACGGGACGCCCGAGCCGGTCCCGGCCGAGCTGCGGGCCGCGCTGAAGAAGACCCTGCCCGACTACATGGTGCCGGGCGCCTGGGTCGTGCTGGACGCGCTGCCGCTCGGCCCCAGCGGCAAGCTCGACCGCCGCCGCCTGCCCGCCCCGGTCGCCGCCCGCGACGCGGGGGTGGCCCTGGCCGCCCCCTCGACCCCCACCGAGGAGGCGCTGGCCGGCATCTGGCGGGAGCTGCTGGGCCTGGCCGAGGTGGGCGTGGACGACGACTTCTTCGACCTGGGCGGCCACTCGCTGCTGGCCACGCAGGTGGTGGCCCGGCTGCGGCGGCTGAGCGGCGCGGCGGTCGCCGTGATGGACGTCTTCCAGCACCGCACGATCCGGGAGCTGGCGGCGCTCGCCGACACCCCCGCCGACCGGCGCGGCCCGCGCGCCCTGCTGCACCGGCTCACCCCGGCGGGCGGGATCGCCCCGCAGTCCGGGGCCGCCACGTTGTCGTACGTCTGCGTGCCCTACGGCGGCGGCAGCGCCGTCGTCTACCAGCCCCTCGCCGACGCCCTCCCGGACGGCTACGCGCTGTGGTCGGTGGCGATCCCCGGCCACGACGTGGGCGTGGAGGAGGAGCGGCTGCCGTTCGAGGAGCTGGCGGCCGGGTGCGTCGCCGAGATCCTGGAGAAGGTGGACGGGCCGATCGTGGTGTACGGGCACTGCGGGGTCGGCTCGGCGCTGGCCGTCGAGCTGGCCCGCCGCCTGGAGGCCGCCGGACGGGAGCTGGTGGCCGTCCACATCGGCGGGATCTTCCCCTTCGCCCGGCCGCGCGGGGCGCTGCTGTCGCGCCTGACCCGGCTGGCGGAGGCCGAGCGGCTGCGCGGCGACCAGCGCTACGTCAACTGGCTGATCTCCATGGGGCTGGACATGGGCGGGATCGACCCCGCGCAGGCCCGCCGGATCGTGCGCAACATGCGCCGCGACTCGCGGGAGGCCGAGGAGTACTACACGCGGCTGCTGGCGTCCGGGGTGGAGCGGCTGCGCGCGCCGGTGATCAGCGTCGTCGGGACCGAGGACCCGGCGACGGACTACTACCAGGAGCGGTACCGGGAGTGGCACTTCCTGTCCGGGACGTCGGCCGTGGTGGTGCTCGCCGAGGCCGGGCATTTCTTCCTGAAATATCGGGCGCGGGAGCTGGCCGAGATCGTCACCACCGTCCACCGGCGGCTCGACGCCCCGGTCACCGGGCGGCGGGACGGCGACACCTGGTGGCTGCACGGCGTGTCCCGCGACGGCGGCCCCGCCCCCAGCACGCCCCCGGACGCCGCCGCGGCGCCCGGACCGGCGCCTGGCCAGAGGGCCGGTCAGGGATCCGGACCGGTGTCCGGATCGGCGCCCGGTCAGGGGGCCGGGCCGCGGCCCAGCCTCGCCCGGTTCCTGACCGTCGCCGCGAGCCAGCTCGTCTCGGTGACCGGCTCGGCGCTGACCGAGTTCGCGGTGCCGCTGTGGATCTACACCACGACCGGCTCGGTGGTGAGCTTCGCGCTGATGGCGGTCGCCGGGCTGGTGCCGGGGCTGCTGGCCGCGCCGCTCGCCGGAGCCGTCGTCGACCGCGCCGACCGGCGGCTGGTGATGCTGGCGGGCGACGTGGCGGCGTTCGCGATCCAGCTCACGTTCGGGATCCTGCTCTGGACGGACAACCTGTCCCCCGGCCTGATCTACCCGCTGCTCGGCTGCCTGTCGGTGGCGCTGACGTTCCAGCGCATCGCGTACTTCTCGGCCGTGCCGCAGCTCGTCCCCAAGCTCTACCTGGGGCACGCCAACGGCGTGCTGCAGCTCAGCACGGGCACCGCGCAGCTGCTGGTGCCGCTGTTCGCCGTCGGGCTGATGGCGGCGGTCGGCCTGGACGGCATCCTCGTCCTGGACGTGGCCAGCTACGCGGTCGCCATCGTCGTGCTGCTGGTGGTGCGCTTCCCGCGCACGCTGCCGTGGCGGCGGCGCGAGTCGGTCAAGGACGAGATCCTGGGCGGGCTGCGGTACTCGCTCGGCAACCGCGGGTTCGTCGCGATGCTGCTGTTCTTCGTCGTGCTGAACGTCTTCCTGGCGCCGCTGCTGCTGATGTTCTCGCCGCTGGTGCTGTCGTTCGCGGGGCTGGCCGAGGTGGGGCGGGTGGCGTTCCTGGCGGGCGCGGGGACGCTGGCCGGCGCGCTCGTCATGATCGTGTGGGGCGGGCCGCGGCGGCTGCGGCTGCGCGGGATGCTGCTGTGCGCGCTGGCGCTCGGCTGCTGCTGCGCGATCACCGGGCTGCGCGCCGACCTGGCGGTCATCGCGGCCGGGGCGTGCGGGATGACGGCCTGGGTCACGCTGCTCAACGGCATCTACACCACCATCGTCCAGGTCAAGGTGCCGCAGCGCTTCCACGGCCGGGTGTTCGCGATGAACACGCTCATCGCCTGGTCCACGCTGCCGATCGGCTTCGGCCTGGTCGCCCCGTACGCCGCCGCGACGCTCGACCCGCTGCTGATGGACGGCGGCCCGCTGGCCCCGACCGTGGGCGCGCTCATCGGCACCGGCCCGGGACGCGGCATCGGCTTCATGTACGTCCTGTGCGGCCTGGCCATCATGGCGATCGCGCTGGTCGCGACGCGCGTGCCGGCGCTGGCCCGCTTCGACGCGGAGGTGCCCGACGCCGTCGCCGACGACCTCGTCGGCCTGCGCGCGCTCGGCGTCCCCGGCCCGACACCGACCCCTGGAGGAGATGACATGAGCACCGACGGAGCCCGGCCCCTCGACCGCACGGGACGGGCCCGGTGAGCGGCGGGCTGGAGCGCAGGCTGGCCGAGCTGGTCGCCGAGGCGTCCGAGGGCGCGGTGAGCGCCGAGGCGGCGCTGGCCGGCGAGCACAGCCTGTCGGCGCTCGGGCTCACCTCCCTGGCCCGCATCCGGCTGGTGGACGCCATCGAGGACGTCTTCGGCGTGGACGTGGACCTGGGCGCCGGGCCCGGCGCCGACCTGTCCACCGCCGAGCACGTCGGCGACCTCGCCGCCGCCGTGGCCCCGCTGCTGAAACGGCGGCAGGCGTCGTGAACCCGGCGCGGGAGAGCGTCGCCTTCGCGGCGGCGCGGGCGGGCGAGTGGCCGCTGACGTGGGGGCAGCGGCTCATGTGGCGGGCGGACAGCCTGATGGGCGAGAGCCGGTCGTTCCTCAACTGCCCGTGGGTGCTGCCCGTCTACGGCCGCCGTGACCTCGGCGCCGTCCTGGACGCGCTGCGCGTGCTGATCGAGCGGCACGACAGCCTGCGCGCCACGTTCGCCGACACGCCGGACGGCCCGCGCCAGCGGGTGGCCGCGACCGGCGAGCTGGAGGTGTCCCTGGCCGCGCCGGAGCCGGGCGAGCGCGCGCTGGCGGCGGCCGGGCGCGTCGCCGCCGACCTCGGCCGGATCCCCTTCGACCACGCCGCCGGCCCGCCGCTGCGCTGCGCGGTCGTGCTGGCCGGCGGCCGGCCCCGGGCGCTGGCGCTCGCCTTCTCCCACCTGGCCGTGGACTACCAGGCGCTGTCCCTGCTCGCCGCCGAGTGGAAGGCCCTGCTGCGGGGCGAGAGCCTGCCGCCGCCCGCCTGGCAGCCGGCCGACCAGGTGGAGCTGGAGCGCTCGGCGGCCTTCCAGGCGCGCTCGGCCCGGTCGATCGCGTACTGGCGGCCGGTGCTGGAGGAGGTGCCGCTGGAGGTGTTCGACCACGCGCCGGGCGAGCCGGAGGACCCCCGGTTCATCGAGGTCGGCATGGAGTCGGTGGCGCTGGCCAGGGCGGCCACCGAGCTGGCCGGGCGGTGGGCGGTCAGCACCACGAGCGTGCTGCTGGCCGCCTGCGCCACCGTCCTGGGCGCGGTGAGCGGCCGGGACCGGGCGGTCATGCAGCTCGTGCACAGCAACCGGCGCGATCCCCGTACCCGGGAGCTGGTCGCCACCGTGGGCCAGGACGCGCTGTTCGTCCTCGACCTCGGCGCGGGCACCTTCGCCGGCACCTGCCTGGCCGCCCACCGTAACGCCCTGACCGCCTACCGCAACGCCTGCTACGACCCCGGCGCCATGCGGGCCATGCGCGAGGAGGTCGGCCGCCGCCGCGGCCGGGAGCCGGACCTGGACGCCTTCTTCAACGACCGCCGGGGCTCGGGCGGCTGGCCGGGCCTGCCCGCCGCGGACTCCCCGACCAGGACGTACGTGCGCGACGCCTGGCCGGGCGTGCGCTTCAAGGCGTTCTTCACGCTGGGCACCGCCCTGGACACCGGCGAGCTGAGCCTCATCGCCGACACGGCCTACCTGGGGCGCGAGACGGCGCGGGCCATGCTGCTCGCCGTGGAGGACCTGCTGGTGCGCAGCCTGGACGAGGACGTCCCGATGGCCGGCGCCGTGCGGGTGCCGCGCCCCGCCGGGGAGCGGGGCGCGCTGGTGCCCTGACCGGGGTCAGGGCACCAGGACGAGGCGGATCGGGTTGCCCTCCTTGCGGGCCAGCCGGTCGAGGGCGGCCGGGGCCTCGGCCAGCGGCAGCACGCCGCTGACGGACGCGCTCAGGTCCAGCCGCCCCCGGCCGGCCAGCGTCACCAGGCGCGGGACGTCCTCCGGCGCGGAGCCGTAGTGGCCGTGCACGGACTGGCGGAAGTAGGCCAGGCCGATGTCGTTGGGGATGGTGACCGGCTGGCCGGCCAGGCCCACGACGACCAGCCGGCCGCCGGGGCCGAGCACCCGCAGCGCCTGCTCGCGTACCGGGGCGACGCCGGCGAAGTCGAAGGCGACGTCCAGGCCCAGGCCGCCGGTGAGGTCCATGACGGTGTCGCGGAAGGCGGGGTCGGCCGGGTCGAGCGCGGTGTCGGCGCCGAGCGCGAGGGCCCGCTCGCGGGCGGCGGGCAGCGGATCGACGGCGATCACCGGGGCCGCCCCGACCAGGCGCAGGAGCTGCACGGCGTGCGCGCCGAGCCCGCCGGCGCCCCACACGGCGGCCGCGTCGCCGGGCCGGGTGGCGGCGGTGGCGGTCACGGCCGCCCATGGCGTGGAGACGGCGTCGGGGATGATGCACGCCTGCTCGAACGGCAGCCCGTCGGGGATCGGCACCACGGTGCGGGCGGAGGCCAGGGCGTACTCGGCGTAGCCGCCGTCGTAGTCGACGCCGCGGGTCAGCACGGTGCCGCGCAGGTCCGGCTCGCCGGCCTGGAGGAGCACCCGCTGCCCCGGCTCCCAGACGTCCACGCCGGGGCCGAGGGCGTCGATCACGCCCGCCACCTCGTGGCCCAGCGTGACCTCCTCGCCGGGCAGCCACATGGGGCGCAGGGTGCCGTCGAGCAGGTGGACGTCGGACAGGCAGACGCCGGCGGCGCGCACCGCGATCCGTACCTGCCCGGGGCCGGGCTCGGGCACCGGCACGCGCTCCATGCGCAGCTCGTGGGTGGGCACGTGCAGCCGGGCGGCCAGCATGTCAGTCACGACGGTCCTTCCCCCCTCGTCCCGGCGCGGCCGGAACGCCGCACCCAGGCGCGAGCATATGGCCCGTGACCTCCGGGGAACGTCAGGGGTCCGGCCGTCGCGGGGCCGGGCGTGTCACCGGCGGGCCGCCGGGCGCGTCGGCCCGCGCCCGGATGCCGCCGGGGTCCCGGCTGTCCCCGCCCGGTCGGGCGGCGGGAACGGCGAGCGTGAGATCAGCTCGGGAAGTCCTTGGGGTTGACGCCGCTGGTGCGGGCGTTGCCGCCCCGGACCGGGTTGAGGGTCAGGGTGTAGATCTTGAAGCGGATCTGCGTCGAGGTGCGCACAGTGGAGTAGCGCAGCCGGTCGTCGAAGCGCTGGTAGGTGGCGTTGCGGGTGAAGCGGTGCCGGGAGGTGCTGTAGCGGGTGCCGGTGGTGAAGTAGATCCGGTAGGTGCCGTCGCGCACGTCCTTGATGCTGGCGGTGGACCCGGCGCGGACGTAGATGCTGATGGCCTTGGTCCTGCCCCGGACCAGGATGACGACGCCGTCACGGGACAGGCCGTTCCTGATCTTGAGGACGCCGCGGCCGCCGCTGATGCGGTCGTAGAGGATGGCGCCGTTGCGCGGGCGGGCGGCGAGCGCCGACTGCGGCGCGGCCTGCGCGCTCGCCGTCTGGGTGCTCGCGGTCTGGGTGCTCACCGTCTGGGTGCTCACCGTCTGCGCGCCGGCCGTCTGGGCGCTCGCCGGGGTGGCCGCCACCAGGGCGCCGGTCAGCGCGACGGCGGCGATGAGGCCGGTTCGCGGGGCGCGAAGCTTGTTCACGCGAAGGTCTCCTTTGAAGGGGGGAACATGGTCAAACCAGGCCCACGATAGAGAACCCGGGCGACAAGCCCCACCCTTTCTCGCTTCTTCGGTCCGAGGACTTCGCCGCCACGTGCGCGATCGACGTGCCGGAGCCGGAGACCGGCCGGCCGGGCCGGCCGTCCGGTGGGACGCCTTCCGCTCGACCGCCCAGTGGGACAACTGGATCAAGGATCTGAAGACCGAGCAGGACCGGGCCGAGGTCATCGACCGGCAGATCGCGCTGACGCACGAGCGCGGCGTCCGGGTCCGCCCCGGCAAGGAGTGACCGCCCCGGCGGGGCGCGGTCACCGTCCGGCGGCGGGCAGGAGCCGGGCCACCGCGAGGTCCCACTGCTCCACCAGGTCGAACGAGCGGCCCGAGCGCAGCCACTGCTCCTCCAGGCCGCCCATGAGCGCGAGGAGCTGCCGGGCGACCGGCCCGGCCTCCTCCTCGCCCACCTCCCCCGCCACGCAGCGGGCGAACAGCGCCAGCACCCGTCGCTCGCGCGCCAGGAAGTAGCCGTGGGCCGGATGCTCCTCGTACAGCGACTCGGTGCGCAGCATCGAGTACAGGCGCACCAGCTCCGGCTGGGTGCTGTTGCGGGCGACCAGCGCGCGCAGCCGGGCCAGGCCCGGCCGCTCCCCCTCCTCGGATGCGAGCAGGCCGGGCACGGCCTCGGCGTCGCGCCGGTCGCGCTCGTCCAGCAGGGCGAGCAGGAGCTGGTCCTTGGTGCCCACGTGGTGGAGCACGCCGGCCACGGTCAGCCCGCAGCGCGCGGCGACCTCCTGGACGCTGAAGCCGTAGTAGCCGCGCCGCCCCACGATCTCGATCGCGGCGTCGAGGATCTGGCGGCGGCGCTCGGCCGAGCGCATGCGCTGCTGCGGGGCGGTCGGTTCGCTCGGCATGCTGCGAGGGCTCTCCAGGGTCGGCTCCGCGGGGCGGGGTCAGGGCCGGACGCGCAGGACGAGCGCCTGCGGATCGCCCGCGTGCGAGCCTACTTCAAGCACGATCTCCCCCGCCTCACGGACGCGGTGCCCGCGGGCGGCGTCCCAGCGGGCGAGCGGCAGGAACGACACCGGCACGCGCACCGCCGCCGCCGTGCCCGGCTCGACCTCCACCCCGGCGAAGCCGACGAGGAACCGCTCGCCGCCCGCCGCGCGGCGCCCGTACACCTGGACCACGTGGCGGCCCGCCCGGCCGCCGGTGTTGGCCACCCGCGCGGTGACGGCGCCGTCGGCGAAAGCCGCCTCCTCGACGGCGTAGGAGGTGTAGGACAGGCCGAAGCCGTGCGGGTAGGCGGGGGCGACGCCGAGGTCGTCCAGCAGGCGCTGGCCGTGCAGGCGGCCGTAGTCGATGCCGGTCGCGTCGCGGTCGTAGAAGGGCAGGTGGCCGGCGGAGACGGGGATGGAGAACGGCAGCCGGCCGGCCGGGTTCTGGGCGCCGGTGAGCACGTCGGCCAGGGCGTGGCCGCCCTCCATGCCCGCGTACCACATCATGACGATCGCGGGGGTCTCGTGCCGCCACGCCTCGGTGATCACCGCGCCGCCGGCGACGATCGCGACCACGGTGCGCGGGTTGGCGGCGGCGACCGCGCGGATGATCTCCTCGTCCACGGGGCGCAGCGTCAGCGACGCGCGGTCGCCGCCGTAGCCGGCGGTCATCACGGCGCCCGCACCCTCGTCCGTGGCGCTCGCGAGCCACGCTCCGGCCGCGCCGCCCGAGCCGCCCGAGCCGCCCGGGCCGCCCGGGTCGCCCGTGCCGCCCGCGCCGCCCGGGTCGCCCGCATCGTCCGGGCTCGGAGGCAGCAGGGCCAGCAGCTCCGGGGTGGTCATCGCGCTCATGTCGACGTACTCGCCCTCGTCGCGGTGGTCGTACCCGGCGACGACGATTGCGACCTGCGCGCCGGCCGCCGCGGCGGCGGCCTCGGCCGGGTCGTCGGCGGTGACCAGGGTGATCTCCGCGCCGGGGAAGGCGGCGGTGAGGCCGTCCAGCGGGGTGGCGTGCGCCGGCGGGCGGACGGCGGAGGATCCGAGGTCGCCCATGTTCGGCGCGGTGGCCAGCCGGCCGACCAGCGCGATCGAGGTGATCCGCGCCGGGTCGAGCGGGAGCACGGGAGCGCCCTCGACGGGCTCGTTCCTGAGCAGGACCATGCCGCGGGCGGCGACCGCGCGGGCCAGCGCCCGCGATCCGGCGGCGGCCATGACCTCGGGGCCCGGCTCGCCGGCGGAGCGCCCGGCGTAGGAGCGGAGCTGGGCGGCCAGCAGCCGCACGCCCGAGCGCTCGGCCGCCTCCCAGGAGGTCTCGCCCTTGGCGAGCGCGTCGCGCAGCCAGGCGGCGCGCTGCTGGGCGAACGGCTCCTCCAGGTCCAGGCCGGCGTTCAGGGAGGCGGCCGCGTCGCGCAGGCCCCAGATGAAGTCGGAGACGGTGATGCCGTCCCAGCCCCACTGCTCGCGCAGCACCCCGGTGAGCAGGTGGCGGTTCTGGCCCGCCCACTCGCCGTTGACCGAGTTGTAGGCGCTCATCACCGCCGCGACGCCCTCGTCGATGACGCGCTTGAAGTGCGGCAGGTAGATGTCGTGCAGGACGTCCTCGCTCACCCGGACGTCCACGGAGAAGCGGGCGTTCTCCATCGAGTTGAGCGCGAAGTGCTTGACGCAGGCCATCACGTGCCGCTGCGCGCCGCGGGTCAGCGCCGCGCCGAACTCGCCCAGATGGTACGGCTCGTCGCCGTAGGTCTCCTGGATGCGGCCCCACGCCGGATGGCGGGGCAGGTTGACGCAGACGCCGCCGAAGAAGTTGCCGCCCTGGGCCCGGATCTCCCGGCCGATGACGTCGCCGACCCGTTCCTCCAGGTCGAGGTCCCAGGTGGCGCCGCGGGCCATCGACACCGGGAAGGCGGTGCCGTTGCCCGCCACGCAGCCGCGCGGGCCGTCCACGAACCGGATGCCGGGGATGCCGAGGCGGTCCACCGCGCCGTGCGGGTACGGGCGGTGGTTGTAGCCCTCGGTGGTCATCTCGGTCATCCCCTCCCAGAACGGGAGGTCGCCGTCCAGGAGGCCGAGGCGCTCGTCCTCGGTGAGCAGGGCGTACAGGCCGCGGGCCGCCTCGAAGGGGTCGCCGCCCGCGCGGACGGAGTCGACCGCGCGGCTGAAGGCGTCGGGGGATGCGCTGGTCACGGGACTCCTCCTCTAACTTACTAAGTACTTAGTAAGTTAGAGGAGGCCGGGCGGGCGCGTCCAGAGCGCGACGACCTCCTGGACGAAGGCGAGGGAGGTGGTGAAGCACTCCTCCACGGCCTCGTCGGCGATGCCCGCCCACAGGTGGTCGGCGCCCTCCACCGGACGCAGGTCCGCCCGGACCCCGGCGGCGCGCAGCGCCTCGGCCAGCCGCCTGCCCTGGGCGGCGGGGACGCGGGTGTCGGCGGTGCCGTGCATGATGAGGAACGGCGGCGCCGACGGGGTCACGTGCGCCACCGGGCTGGCCGCGCGGGCCCGCTCCGGGGCCTCGGCCGGCGGGGCGCCGAGCATCAGGGCCTCGAACGTGCCCGGGTCCGCCGGGTCGTAGCGGCCCGGCGCGTGGTCGGCGGCGAGCGCGGCCAGGTCGGTGGGGGCATACCAGGTGACGCAGCCGCGCGTGCCGGGCACCGTGAGCGCGGCCAGCGCGGCCAGGTGACCGCCGGCCGACTCGCCCCACAGCACCGTGCGGCCCGGGTCCACGCCCAGCTCGGGCGCGCGGGCGCGCAGCCAGGCCAGCGCGGCGGTGACATCGTCGAGCTGGGCGGGGTGGACGGCCTCGCCGGACAGCCGGTAGGCCGGGCAGGCCACGGCCAGACCGGCCCGGGCCAGGCGGGCGGGCGGGCCCGGCCGCCCGCCGCGCAGGCGCGGTCCCAGGTCGCCGCGCATGCCCTTGCGCCATCCGCCGCCGTGCAGGAGCACCACGAGCGGCGCGGGCTCCGGCCCGCCCTCCGGCGGCAGCCACAGGTCGAGCTCCAGCGGGCGGGTGCCGTCGCGGAGGGCGTACACGGCGCCGCGCAGCACCCGCACGTCGGGGCCCTCCGGGTAGGCGGGCGGCGGCAGCGGCAGCGCGATCGGGTCCGGGGGCGCGAGCAGGTCGGCCGGGAAGCCGGACGGCGTCATCGGGCGGCCCCCTCGCCGGTCCGCCACTGGTGGCCGGGCAGGAAGCGCACGTCGTAGCGCTGGGGGACGGTGGCGAACCTGCTCCCCTCCGGCACGACCGGCTCGCGCGGCAGGGTGAGCTCGTCGGTGGGCGCGCCGAGGGACTCGAAGAAGCGCTCGAACGTGCCGCCGGGACCGGCCGCCACGCCGACGATCATGCTGTCGTGGCGTTCGATGCGGTAGGCGTGCGGGCAGCCCTTCGGCACGAAGCCGAAGTCGCCCGAGGTCAGCAGCCTCTCCTGCTGCTCGCCGCGCAGGTCCTCGACGAACACCCGCACCGCGCCCTGCGTGACGAAGAAGACCTCGTAGGTGCCGGGGTGGGCGTGGGCGGGGATGGTCTCGCCCTTGGGGCCCTGGCAGGTGAAGAAGTTGAAGGTGTTCTCGGTCTGCTCGCCGCCGGCGTAGACGGTGAACAGGTCGCCGAACAGGTGGGCGCGGTCGCCCATGCCCTTGTCGACGAAGTACGGCACGCCCGGCTCGGCGGGGATGCGGGAGCGGGCACGGTACCGGGTGGCGTACTCGATCGTCACGTGGACCTCCGGGAATCCGGGAAAAGGGCTGGTCAGGCGGTACGACGACGTTACCCCGCGCTTTTCGGTCAGGACGCTTCCGCCACGTCACACGCTAACTCCAGGCCAAGCCGGGAAAGTCGTACACTGGCGACATATCATGAAGAAAAACGGACACCGCCCGGCGAACGTCCCGGAGCTGCCCTACCGGCCCGCCCCCGGCGCCCCGCCCGGCGTCGAGGTGCTGGACCTCCCGCGGCTCGTCGCGCGCCTGCGCGCCCAGGGCGCCGATCCCTACCGGCCGTGGCGGATCGGCTTCCACGAGCTGGTCGCCGTGCGCGCGGGCACGGTCCGCTGCGCGGCCGACTGGACGCCGCACGAGGCGGGGCCGGGGAGCTGGCTGTGGATCCGGCCGGGGCAGGTCTGCCAGTTCCTGGAGGACCTGTCGGGCGCCGAGGGCACCGTGATCCTGTTCGCCGCGGGCTTCCCCGGCCCGGCCGCGGTGGCGGCGACCGGTGCGGGCCGGCAGCCGCCGACCCCGGCGGGCGAGCAGCGCGTCGCCGTGGAGCAGGTGCTGGAGCTGCTGCGCGGCGAGTACGCCCGGCTGGCCGACCTGCCGCTGGAGGCGCACATCGACGTCATGCGGCATCTGCTGGCCGTCCTGCTGCTGCGCCTGGCCCACCTGCGCGGCGGGCCGGGCGGCGAGGACGGCGACAGCGAGGCGTTCCGCCGCTTCCAGGAGGCGGTGGAGCGGGACTTCGCCCGCACCCACAAGGTGGCCGACTACGCGGCGCGGCTGGGCTACAGCGTGCGCACCCTCACCCGGGCCGCCCACGCGGCGGCCGGGCGCGGGGCCAAGCGGTTCGTCGACGACCGCGTGCTGCTGGAGGCCAAGCGGCTGCTGGTGCACACCGACCTGGCGGCGTCGGCGGTGGGCGAGAGGGTGGGGTTCGCGCACGCGACGGCGTTCGGGGCGTTCTTCCGGCGGCGCACCGGCATGACGCCGGCCACGTTCCGCGCGGTCACCCGCGGCACCGCCCCTGACCCGACCGTCCCCGGCCCGGTCGTTCCCGGCCCGACCGCTCCCGGCCCGGCCGCTCCCGGCCCGGCCGCTCCCGGCCCGGCCGCTCCCGGCCCGGCCGTTCCTGATCCCAGCGCCCCGGACCCGGCCGCTCCCGGTTCGGCCGTCCCCGGCGCCGCCGCCTCCTGATCGTCCGGGGCCGGCTCAGCCCTCCAGGACCTCGCGCAGCCGCACCGCGAAGCCGTCGGGGTCGCCCGGCATGCCGAACGTGTCGTCCAGGAACCCGCCGTGGTTGCTCGGGAAGACGACCGGCTCGACGCCGAGCCGCCCGGCGACCGCCACGCCCGCCCGGTGGGCCATCTCCCCCTCCGACTCGGCCCCGACGCCGACCACGATCCGGGTCGGCGCGGCCCGCAGCGCCGCGAAGTCGTGCTCGTGGTGGGTGCAGCTGATGAGGTTCTGGCCGAGCAGCGCGTCGTCGCGGGAGCCGTCGTCCTGCGCCGGCAGCCCGAACGTGGCCGGATCGGGGGCCGGCTGCTCGGCGAGGCCCGCCGGGATCTCGCCCCGCAGGCCGGTGATCGCGATGAACCGCGCCATCGCCGGCCCGAACCCGTCACGCTCGTAGGTGTCGCGGATCGCGGCGATGGCGGCCAGCGCCTGCTCGCGGTCCGGCAGGACCTGGGCGGCGGGCGGCTCGTGCGCGACGAGCGTGCGCACCTGCCCGGGGTGCCGGGCCACCAGCACCAGGGCGTTGACCGCGCCGCCGCTGCTGCCGAAGACGTCGACCGGCCCGCCGCCGAGCGCGTCGATCAGCCGGTGCAGGTCGTCGGCGTGCTGCTCGGGCGTGGACGGGCCGGGCTCGCCGGTCTTGCGGCTTTCGCCGACCCCGCGCGGGTCGTAGGTGACGATCGTGCGCTCGGGCAGCCGCTCCGCCAGGGCGACGAACCCGACGGCGCCCATCGGCGAGCCGACCAGCAGCAGCACGGGCCGGTCCGCGCCGCCCTCCCCCTCGCGCACCTCGTAGTGCAGGACCGCGCCGGGCACTTCAAGGGTGTGGGTCTTGAACTCTCGCATCGTCCACTCCTTCACGCCGTTCACGTCATTCACGTCGTTACGCAGTATGGACCCCGACGGCGACGAAAACTCATCGCCGCCCGTCACGGGCTGACGGGCGGCTCGTCCTGGTACGCCCGGTGCAGCAACGCCACGAACTCCGGGGCCCCGGGAAGCTCGGCTTCGCCGATGCGGCGGACGGGCACGGCGGGCGTCCAGGAGTTCATGACCACGGCCCCGGACAGCCCGGCCAGATCGGCGAGGGTGACCTCGCGGTCGTGCTGGGGGACGTCGAGCGCGGCGAGCCTGCGGCGCAGGATCGCCGTGGTGACGCCCTCCAGCCGGCCGGCCACCGGCCACACCACGGCGGAGCCGTCCCAGAAGGCGAGGTTCCAGATGGTGGCCTCGCTCAGCCGGCCCCGGCGGTCGACGAAGGCGGCGTCGTCGAAGCCCGCCTCGGAGGCGCGGCGCCGGTGGTAGATCTTGGCGGCCTCGCCGGTCTGCTTGACGGCCGGGAGGAAACGCTCGTGCTCGACGGCGGCGAGCGCCAGCGGGCCCTCGGGGACGGCGGCGGGCGGCCCGGTGCGGATCAGCACCTCCGGCTCGTCGGGACGCGCGCCGGGCCACAGCGTGGCGGTCAGCGACAGGTCGGCCGGGCCGTCCTCGATCGCCGCCCGCAGGAACGCCCGCACCCGGTCGACGGACAGGGGCAGGCCGAACAGCTCGGCGCAGGCGTTCCGCAGCCGTTCCAGGTGGAGGTCGAGGCCCCGGACCCGGCGGTCGCGGACCTGCATGGCGGTGAAGTGGGCGTACCCGGCGAAGGCGAGCGGCGCGAGGTCGGCGGCGGTGGCCGGGCGGCCGTTGAGGTGCGCGGCCCAGACGGCCGGCGTGGCGGTCGGCATGACGGGGAGGCTCCTTCCGGTCATCCGATCACTTTAAGGGCCACCGGCGGCCGGCGGGCGAGGGGGTAGGGCTGGCCCCACCCCGCATGTGGGTGGCGGCGGCAATGCCGGGCCGGATGCTCCCTCCCTAAGGTCAGTGATGTCCTGATGGCCCCGTTGAACCAGAATCGAGCGTCATGACCATGAAGACGATGACCGTGATCGCAGGTGTGCTGGGGCTGGCCGCGGTGGCGACGGGATGCGGTGCCGGGGGTGCGGCCAGCAAGGCGACCTCCTCGTACGAGGTGCCCGGCGAGGTGACGGCGCTGCGGGTGGAGGCCGACTCCGGCGCCGTCGAGCTCGTGGAGTCCGACCGGCGGGCCGTACGCGTGACCGAGCGGCTGGTCTGGCACAAGAACAAGCCGGAGACCCGCCACGACGTGCGGAACGGCACGCTGGACCTGGGGTTCCGGTGCCCGGTGACGTTCGGGATCGGGGCCGTCGGGACCGAGTGCGAGGTGAGCTACCGGGTGGAGGTCCCCCGGGGGCTGCGGGTCGAGGCGAGCACCGACTCCGGGGACATCACGCTCACGGGCCTGTCCGGCGAGGTGAGCGCCCGCACCGACTCCGGCGCGATCCAGGCCGGCGGGCTGGCCGGCGACCGGGTCTCGGCGGCGTCCGACTCGGGGGACGTCACCCTGGCCTTCACCGGGCAGCCGCACCAGGTGACGGCCAAGAACGACTCGGGCAGGACCGTGGTCCGGGTGCCGGCGGGGCCGTACAAGGTGGTGGCCGAGACCGACTCCGGCGAGAAGAAGGTCACGGCCGCCACCAGCGCGTCGGCGGCGCGCACGATCGACGTCTCCAGCGACTCGGGCGACCTGGAGGTCGTCACCCCCTGACGCCCCGGGGGGCGAGCCGCGCCACGACGCCCAGCCAGGCGGCCACGTCGGACGCCGCGAGGTGCCGGATCGCCCAGTCCACCAGGCGCAGGCTCAGATGCGCCCAGCAGACCAGCGCGACGTCCCCCTCGGGGGCGAGGACGTCCGCCAGCAGGCCCCGGCACCGCCGGTTGATCTCCGCCGTTCCCTGGACGACGCGTGGCGTGGGGGCACGCGCGGCGTTCCCGGGCAGGCGCTCCTGGACGGCCACCGGGGGGTGGACCAGCTCGTAGCGGGGGCCCGGATGGCGGTAATGGAGTGGTACACCCGGAATGTTGATGGTGCGTCCTAGTTCCCGTCGTTATCAACCGTCCCAGGAGTCACACCATGCATGTGACCGCTCGTATGGCCGCCACCGCCACCGCCGCCCTGCTCGTCCCGGCGCTCGCCGCCGCGCCGGCCTTCGCCGCCCCGGCCGGGGTGCCGGAGGGTGCCGTCGCCGCCAAGGTCGTCAAGATCGTGGACGGGGACACCATCGACGTGCTGCGCGCGGGCAAGCGTTACCGGGTCCGGCTGCTGGAGGTGGACACCCCCGAGCGCGGCCAGTGCTGGTCCGGCGCGGCCGGCGCGCGTACCGCGGCGCTGCTTCCGCGGGGCAGGACCGCCTACCTGCTGGCCGACCGGGAGCCCCGCGACCGTTACGGGCGGTGGTTGTATTACGTGTGGAACGCCAAGGGCGTGCACGTCAACCGCAACCTGGTCCGCTACGGCTACGCCAGGGCCGTGCTGTACAAGCCCAACGACCGTTACATCGCGCTCATGCGCGCCGAGCAGGCCAAGGCCAGGAAGCAGCGGCTGCGCATCTGGTCGGGCGCGTGCGACGGCGGCGGCCGGCCCCAGCCCACCCCGACGCCGACCCCGTCCAGGTCCAGGACGCCGGCCGGGAACGGCAACGGCAACGGCAACGGCAACGGGGGCGGGGGCGGGGGCGGGACCGATCCGCGTTACCGGACCTGCGCCGAGGCCAACGCCCACGGCCTCGGCCCCTACGTCCGCGGCCAGGACCCCGAGTACGCCTGGTACCAGGACCGCGACGGCGACGGCGTCGTGTGCGAGCGCTGACCGGCGCGCCGGCCCGGAAGCTCCCGGGCCGGCGCCGTTTGGGCGTTTTCTCCCAGGGCACCGGGTATCGCGACAAGGGCCGGGAACGGGGGGATGGCCGGTGCCAGAATTCGACGCATCCGCATACGGCAGAAGCATCGCCGACATCTACGACGAAACGGTGCACGACCTGCCCACCGACGCCGCCGTCGAGCAGCTGCACCGGCTGGCGGGCGGCGGCCCGGTGCTGGAGTTCGGCATCGGCACCGGACGGCTGGCGCTGCCGCTGGCCGCGCGCGGCCTCACCGTGGCGGGCGTGGACGGCTCGCCGGACATGGTGGCGGCCCTGCGCGCCAAACCCGGCGGCGACCGCGTCCCGGTCGCGGTCGGGGACTTCGCCTCGGCCCGGGTCGAGGGGAGCTTCGCGCTGGTCGTCCTCGCCTTCAACACGATCTTCGCGCTGCCCTCGCAGGAGGCCCAGATCGACTGCTTCGTGAACGCGGCCGCGCACCTGCGGCCCGGCGGCCGGTTCGTGGTGGAGACCTGGGTGCCGGACCCGGCGGCGTTCCGCAGCGACCGCACCGACCTGCGGCTGCTGGCGCTGTCGGACGACGTGGTCACCGTCGAGGCCGCCCGGCTGGCGCCCGCCGAGCAGATGATGTACACGACCAAGGTCAGGATGACCGGGGACGGGCTGCGCCTGCTGCCCGCCAACCACCGCTACGCCTGGCCCGCCGAGCTGGACCTGATGGCCCGGCTGGCGGGGATGGAGCGCGAGCACCGCTGGGCCGACTGGACGGGCGCGCCGTTCACCGACGACAGCCGGGCCCACGTGACCATCTACCGCCTGCCCGGAGAGGTCTGATGCCGCGCCGCACCACCCCTCCCGCCCCCCGCGGGATGCCGGACGGGCTCGACTACGTCCTGCCGCTGCGCTGGGACGACGACGCGGGCCTGGGCGAGCTGACCGCGTACCTGCGCCGCCTGTCCCGCCACGCCAGGATCATCGTCGTGGACGGCAGCCCGCCCGCCCTGTTCGCCCGCCACGCCCGCCGCTGGCACGGGCTGGTCACGCACGTGCCGCCCGATCCCGAGCCGGCCTGCGCCAACGGCAAGGTCGCCGGGGTGCGCACCGGCCTGCGGCTGGCCCGGGCCGAGCACGTGGTGATCGCCGACGACGACGTCCGCTACGACCCGGCGGAGCTGGCCGCCGTCCGCCGCCTGCTGGCCCGCGCCGACCTGGTACGGCCGCAGAACTACTTCTCCCCGCTCCCCTGGCACGCCCGCTGGGACACCGCCCGCACCCTGCTGAACCGCGGTCTCGGCGCCGACTACCCCGGCACGTTCGGCGTCCGCCGCTCCTTCTTCGAGCGGATGGGCGGCTACGACGGCGACGTGCTGTTCGAGAACCTGGAGCTGATCCGCACCGTCCGCGCCCACGGCGGCGTCGAGGCGGCCCCACCCGGCCTGTACGTGCGCCGCCTGCCGCCCGATCCGTCCCGCTTCTGGTCGCAGCGGGTCCGCCAGGCTTATGACGACCTCGCGCAGCCGGCCCGGCTGGCCCTCTTCCTCGCGGTCCTGCCCGCCCTCGCCGCCGCGCTGCTGCGGCGCAGGCCGGGGCCGCCGGTCGCCGGGGCCGTCCTGGCGGTCGCGCTGGCGGAGGCCGGGCGGCGCCGCGCGGGGGGCAGCCGGGTGTTCCCGCCGGACACGCCGCTGTTCGCCCCGGTGTGGATCCTGGAGCGGGCCGTGTGCAGCTGGCTCGCCGTCGCCGCGGCGCTGCGCGGCGGGGTCCCGTACGCGGGCCGCAGGCTCAGGGTCGCCGCGCACCCGCTGCGGCGGCTGCGCCGCCAGGCCCGGCGTCAGGTGCCGGGCGGCGGGTCGGGCTCGCTGGCGGCGCGGAAGCCGATCGCCTTGTGCGAGCCGTCGCAGAACGGCTTGGTGGAGGAGGCCCCGCACCGGCACAGCGCCACCGTGGCCCGGCCCGGGTCGATCGGCTCGCCGTCCTGAGTCAGCAGCTCGAACGCGCCCCTCACCAGCAGCGGCCCGTCCTCGCACGGCGTCACGGTCACCCCGTCGTTCACCCCGTCGTCGCTCACACCGATCCCTCCTGCCCCTCCCGCACGTGCGAAAACGACCGCCCGGCCCAGCCGGACGGACCCACCGCCCAGGAATCCGGACGACCTCGGGCCCGGCGGCTGCACTGACCGGGCCGCGCTCCCTACCGTCCTGACATCGACGACATCACGGGCATTCGACGTCAGGAGCACAGCGGTGACCTCACGAGGCGACGGAGCACGACCGGCCGGCCGGTCCCCGCGGCAGCCTGCCCGGACGGCCCGGGCGGCCAAGTGGGGCAAGGTCGCGGCCGTCGTGCTGTCCGCGCTGCTGCTGCCGGGCGCGGTGTCCGCGGTCAACACGGTGGGCAGGTTCCAGGACCTCTACACGGTGCGGGCCGGGGCGGCGGCGCTCCCGCCGTCGGACCGCCCCGCCGCCCACGACCCCGCCAAGCCCACCGTCGCCCTGCTGCTCGGCGGCTCGGGCACGAACGTGGCCGACCTGCTCGGCCCGTTCGAGGTGCTGGAGAGCAGCGGTGCGGTCAACGCCTACCTCGTCGCGGCCGGCCCCGGCACGGCGCCGCTGACCGGCGGCCTGGACGTGCTGCCCGACCTCACCTTCGACGGGCTGGACCGGCTGCTGGCCGGGCACGGCGACCGCCTGGACGCCGTGGTGGTCCCCGCCGTCCAGCAGCCGGACCCCGCCGAGTCGGCGCGGCTCGTCTCCTGGCTGCGCCGGCAGTCCGCGGCCGGGGCGGTGACGGTCAGCGTCTGCAACGGCGCCCGCCTGCTCGCCGGGACCGGGCTGCTGGACGGCCGCCCCGCGACCTCCCACTGGTGGCGGATGAGCGGCCTGCGCGCGGACTTCCCGCGGGTCGGCTGGGTCACCGGCCACCGGTACGTGGACGACGGCGGCGTGATCACCACGGCGGGCGTGCTGTCCGGCATCGACGGCGCCCTGCGGATCGTCGAGCGGCTCGCCGGCCAGGACGCCGCCCGCCTGGCCGCCCAGCGGGTGCGCTGGCGCCACTACTCCCCCGGCACCGCCGCGCCGCTGCACGCCAGCAGGCTGGAGCCGCCGGACGTGGTGGTCGCGCTCAACGCCTCCTACCAGACGAAGCCGTCGCGCATCGGCGTGCCGCTGGTCGAGGGCGTCGGCGAGCTGGAGCTGGCGTCGGTGTTCATCTCCTACACCGAGGAGTCGATGATCGGGCGGACGGTGGCCGTCGGCGACGGGCCGGTCCGGTCGCGGCACGGGCTGACGTTCGTGCCGCGGGCGAGCCTCACGGCCGCGGCGGGCGGCCTGGACCGGCTGGTGGTGCCGGGCCTGGACGCGGCGCGGCGGCACGTGCTGGGCACCGCGCCCTCGGCGGCCACCGGGGGGTTGCGGCCGGAGTACCTGCACGCCCGCGAGGGGTTCCCGTTCGACGCGGTGGTGCTGGACGTGGCGCGTACCTATGACGTGCGGACCGCCCGGTGGACGGCGAAGACCCTGGAGTACCCGGTGCGGGACGTGCGGCTGAGCGGCAGCGCCTGGCCGTGGGGGGCGACGCTGGTGCCGGCCGGGCTCGCGCTGCTGGGCGCCGCGGCCGCGCTGTCCGCCGCCGCGCCGGCCCGCCGCGTATTGTGGTCGCGGCGCCGCCGGGCCGGAGCAGACTCTTGCACCAGGCAATGATCTGCTAGCGTAGGCCGCGGGTGCGCCGGGAAGTCTGGTCGGCATCGTTGCGGCATGCCTGGCGAAGGACCACGAGATGACACCCGATCCCACCGCCGACGGGAAAGCCCTCTCGCGGGTGCGGCAGTGGTTGTGCGGCACCGCCGTCGTCCTCGACCTGGTCGGCCCGCTGAGCGGGCCGGGCGTGAGCGTCCTGCGGCGGGAGCTGGCCACGGCGCTGGTCCGGCGCAGCATCCCGCTCCTGGTCCTGGACGCGACCAGGGCCGGCGACCTCGATCCCGACGTCGGGCTCGTCGTGACGGGCGCCGGGCGGCACGCCCGCGAGGCCGGCGGGCTGCTGATCGTGGTGGGCTGGCCCGAGCCGGTGCCGCCACCGGACGGGGTCGAGCTGCGGGCGACGCTGGAGCAGGCGCTGAGCGAGCTGGCGCGGACGAAGTCGTAGCAACTCGACAGTAAATGTCCCTGATGACCTTATTGCACTGTGCAAAGATGGGTATCACTGCCACATACCCTGTGAAGCCGGTCGGCGACGGCGAGAGACGGAGGAGCGTCATGAACTACGCGGACGCGGGCGAATCCGAATTCTCCTGGATCGTCGCCGAACGCCACGGCGTCGCCGTGCTCAGCGCGACCGGCGAGCTGGACATGGCCTCGGCCGAGGAGTTCCGCCGCGGCCTGACGGAGGCGATCTCGCACGTCCGGCCGCCGCTCGTCGTGGTCGACCTGCGGGGAGTGGAGTTCTGCGACTCCTCGGGGCTGAACGCGCTGATCCGGGCCTCCAGCACGGTGCAGGCGGCGGGCGGGCGGCTCGTGCTCAGCGGGCTGCGCCCGCGGGTGGCGCGGCTGCTGCTCGTGACGGGGCTCGACAAGCACTTCCCCTGCGCCGAGGACGTCGCCGCCGCCACGGCACTGATGGCCGGCACGAAAGCGTCCAGGACGGCCACCCGCGCCTGAACGCGCCCGGGCTCCCCTCCCGGCCACCCGCGCCCGAGCGCGCCCAGGGACCCTCTCCCGGCGGCCCGCGCCTGAACGTGCCCAGGACCCTTCTCCCGCCACCCCACCCTGAACGCGCGCCGAACCCCCTCCCGGCGGCCCGCGTCCGCGCGGGCCGGGATCTCGCCCCCGGCGGGCGGCGGCAAGTTTCCGCATGTCGCTGGCGTGGCGGCGGATCGAAGCCCGGATTGTCGGCTTAACCTGCGGAAACAGGCAGGCGGGCGGCAGCGGGCGGACGGGCGTTCGCGCCGGGCGTGCCACGAGGGAGGGACGGGCCCGATGAGCGATGCCGAGCACCCGAGCGAGCCGGCCGCCCGCCACGGCGCGCACGCCGCCCACCCGCCGCCCGGCCGGCCCTGGCGGCTGCTGGCCAAGCCGATGGAGTGGTTCCTGCTGGCCGTGATCGTCTTCCACCTGGCCCGGCGCACGCTCGCCCGCCGGGAACGCCGTCCCGGGCGCGGGCGCCGGTAGGGCGACCGGCCGCCCGAGGCACGGGGGCCGTGCCCGGGGCGCGGGGGCCGTGCCCGGTGCCCGCCTCCGGGACGGGTTCAGCCCACGATGAGCCCGGCGTCGGCGAGGACGGAGAACAGCAGGCCGAAGCAGAGCAGCGCGACGGGCCACACCTTCTGCGTGAGCGCGATCAGGATGCCGGCGAGGAGAGCGGCGACGGCGATGAGGGTGACGGCGTCCATACCGGCTGTTCCTGCCCGCGCCCGGCCCGGTCAGGCGCGATCAGGCCCGCCGGTCCCGCTCCAGGCGGGCACGCTGCGGCTCCACCGTGTACCTGGGGTCCCTGGCCGAGGTCAGGCCGGCGTGGAAGATCCCGAACCGGGTGCAGGCCGAGCCGGCCAGCAGCGCGGCACCGGCGGCCACGGCCGCGGCCCGGCTGCGGCGGCCCGCCGTCGCGCCGAGCAGCGCCCCGGCGACCGACAGCCCCTCGCCGAGCCGGGCCAGCCGCCCCTTGCCCTGCCTGAGCGGCTCGGCGACGACACCGAGGCGGCGCTCCATGCGTTGGGCGGCGGCCACCTCCAGCGCGGTGCCCAGCAGGGCCGCGTTGCGGGCCGGCCCCGCCTCGGCCACCGGCGCGGCGAACATGCCGAGCCCGCCGGCCGAGGCCATCGCCGACCCGGCGAACAGCAGCGGCAGCTCCCGGTGCCCGTCGTGCCAGAACGGCACGGCGGTGTCGGAGACGAGCACCGCCGTGTACGTGGCGACGGCGGCCCCGGCGAGCCCCGCCCCGGCGGACGCGGCCCGGCCCAGGCGCGGGAACCGGCCGGTGACGGCGGTCGCGGCGGCCAGCCCGGCCTGCGGGCCGTACGCGCTGAGGATCCAGGTGCCGACGCTCATCGGCGAGGTGACCTTGAACACGCGCAGCATGTTGAGGAAGCGGGCCGGCCTGCCCAGGTCGTGGATGAGCGCGTAGAGCGAGCCGCCCAGCGCGCACAGCGCACCCGCCTTGCCGGCCCTGGCCAGGTGCGGCCGGCCGGTCAGGTCCGCGGCCGCGGCCAGGATGGAGGAGGCGCCGGCCAGGCCGCCGAGGAACAGGTAGCCGGCGATGTCGTGGTCCTTCCAGGTGGGCTCGTTGAGCACCGGCAGCCCGTAGTAGGAGCGGGACTCGGCCTCCGGCTCCCCCGGCGACCCGGCCGCCCGCCCGCCTGGCTGCCCGCCCGGCTGCCCGCCCTGCCGCCCGCCCGGCTGCCCGGCGTGCCGGGCGCGCCCGCCGGCCGAGCCCACCGTGGCCTCGCGCTCGGCAGGCAGCCCGGGGTCCTCGTCCATGCGGACGTCCGTCCTGGACGGCGTGCCGTCCCCGGCGGCCGGGCGCCCGGCCGGCCGGCGCCCCTTGGTCCGGTGCTTGTTCACGTCCGGCTCCCCCACGTCGCCACGGCGATCCCGGCCAGCAGCACGACGGCCGCGGCGCCCGCCCGCCGCCACATCGACGGCAGGTCCCTCGTCGTCACCACCGGGTCCGGTGGCAGCCCGTAGACCTCGGGCTCGTCCAGCAGCAGGAAGAACGCGCCCGTGCCGCCGACGCCGTCGTCCGGGTCGTGGCCGTACAGGCGGGCGGAGTCCAGGCCGGCGGCGCGCGCCTGCTCCAGCCGCCGCGCGGCGCGCTCGCGCAGCTCCGTCAGCTCGCCGAACTGGATGGAGTCCGTCGGGCAGCTCTTGGCGCAGGCCGGCTCCTGGCCGACGCCGAGCCGGTCGTAGCACAGGGTGCACTTGGCGGCGACGCCGGTGCTCTCCCGCTTGCCGATCACCCCGTACGGGCAGGCCGGCACGCAGTAGCCGCACCCGTTGCACACGTCGTCCTGCACGACGACGGTCCCGTACTCGGTGCGGAACAGCGAGCCGGTCGGGCACACGTCCAGGCAGGCCGCGTGGGTGCAGTGCTTGCACACGTCGGAGGCCATCAGCCAGCGGAAGTCCATGCCGAGGCCGGGCTCCTGGTGGCCGAGCGGGCGCGGCTGCTCGATGAAGGCCACGTGCCGCCAGGTGTCGGCGCTCAGGCTCTTGGTGTTGTCGTAGGACATGCCGGTGAAGTCCAGCCCGTCCTCGGGGACGGCGTTCCACTCCTTGCAGGCCACCTCGCACGCCTTGCAGCCGATGCAGATGCTGGTGTCGGTGAAGAAGCCCATCCGCTCGGGATGGTCGGTGTAGCCGGAGGCGGTGGCCGGGTCGAAGGCCGTACCGCCGGAAGCCGAGCCGCCGGAAGCCGTGCCGCCGGGAGCCGTGCCGCTGAGCGTCATGTTCATGCCTCCATGCCGGTGTCGTCGGTGACGCCCGCGCGGCGCTGCCGGTCGCGGACGAGGGCGGGCAGGGCGGGCCCGCGCGGCCGGCGGCCGGGCCGGATGTCGGCCGAGAACGCCTTGACCTCCTGGATGTGGGAGTTCGGGTCGAGGGTGATCGACGACAGCTCGTTGGCGGCGTCGCCCGGGCTCATGCCGTTGGGCCCCCAGTGGAACGGCAGCCCGATCTGCTCCACCACCTTGCCGTCGAGGTGCAGCGGCGCGATCCGCCTGGTCACCAGCACGCGGGCCTCGATGGCGTTGCGGGCGGTGATGACCGTGGCCCAGTCGCCGTGCCTCAACCCGCGCTCGGCGGCCAGCTCGGGCGAGACCTCGCAGAACATCTCCGGCTGCAGCTCGGCCAGGTAGGGCACGGTACGGCTCATGCCGCCGGCGGTGAAGTGCTCGGTCAGCCGGTAGGTGGTCACCACGTACGGGTAGAGCTCGGCGCCCGGCTCGTCGCCGCTGGGGTTGGCGCGGTTGTGCTCGTGCGGGTAGAGCAGCCGGGCCGGGCTGCGCTGCTGGTGCGGGTGGAGCGGATTCCGGACCGGCGAGTCCTGCGGCTCGTAGTGGGTGGGCAGCGGCCCGTCGATCACCCCGGCGGGCGCGAACAGCCAGCCCTTGCCGTCGGCCTGCATGATGAACGGGTCGATGCCGGACAGCGCGTCGGCGCCGGTCGCACCCTCGGCCGGGCGGTAGCCGGGCGCCTTGGTCGCCTCGAAGTCCGGCACGTCGTAGCCGGTCCAGCGGCCCTGGGCCGGGTCCCACCAGACGAGCTTCTTGCGCTCGCTCCACGGCCGGCCGTCGGGACGCGCCGAGGCCCGGTTGTACATCAGCCGCCGGTTGTCGGGCCAGGCCCAGGCCCACTCGGCGGCGATCCAGTTCTGCTCCTCGGCGGGCTTGCGGCGGGCGGCCTGGTTGACGCCGTCCTTGTAGACGCCGCAGTAGATCCAGCAGCCGCACGAGGTGGAGCCGTCCGCCCTGAGCGCGGCGTAGCCCGGCAGCGGCTCGCCGTGCTCGTCCCAGCCGTTGATCTCGGCGAGGACGGCCTCGGCGACCGGCTCGTCGTGGGCGCCTTCGAGCGGGTAGTCCCAGGTGAGGCCGAGCAGGGGCGCGTCCATCGGGTCGGTGGAGCCGGCCAGCCGCTCGCGGATGATCCGGCCCAGGTGGTACATGAACCACAGCTCGCTGCGGGCCTCGCCGGCCGGCTCGACGGCCGCGTGGTGCCACTGGAGCATGCGGTTGGTGTTGGTGAAGCTGCCGCTCTTCTCGGTGTGGGCGGCGGCGGGCAGGAAGAACACCTCGGTGCCGATGTCCTCGGTACGCAGCTCGCCGGTCTCGATCTCCGGGCCGTCCTTCCACCAGGTCGCGCTCTCGATGAGGTTGAAGTCGCGCACCACCAGCCACTCCAGGTTGGCCATGCCCAGGCGCTGCATCTTGGCGTTGGCCGAGCCGACCGCCGGGTTCTCGCCGAGCAGGAAGTAGCCCTTGCAGGTGCCGTCGAGCTGGGCCAGGACGGTGTCGTAGGTGCTGTGGCTGCCGGTGAGCCGGGGCAGCCAGTCGAAGCGGTAGTCGTTGCCGGCGTCGGCCTCCGCGCCCCACCACGCCTTGAGCAGGCTGATCAGGTAGGCGGGCATGTCGGCCCAGTAGCCCTTGTGCGGCGCGTCGGTGCCCAAGAAGCCGTCGAGTGTGCGGTGCTGGTTGGCGTGCGGCATCGGGATGTAGCCGGGCAGCAGGTTGAACAGGGTCGGGATGTCGCTGGAGCCCTGGATGCTGGCGTGGCCGCGCAGCGCCTGGATGCCGCCGCCGGGGCGGCCCATGTTGCCGAGCAGCAGTTGCAGGATGCAGGCCGTGCGGATGAACTGGGAGCCGTCGCTGTGCTGGGTCCAGCCGACGGCGTAGACGAACTCGGCGGTGCGCTCGGGCCCGGAGTTCTCGGTCAGGTGGCGGCAGACCTCGGCGAACAGGTCCGGGGGGACGCCGCAGGTCCGCTCGACCAGCTCCGGCGTGTAGCGGGCGTAGTGGCGCCTGAGGATCTGCAGCACGCAGCGCGGATCGGTCAGCGTCTCGTCGCGCTGCGGGGTGCCCTCCATCGACTGGGCCATCGCGCCGCGCGTCTCGGAGCGGCCGGACACCCGCTGGGACGGGTCCCCGTCGCGGTCGCCGGCCGCGGCCACGACGGACGTGCCGGCGTACTGCCAGGTGTCGTCGCTGTAGTGCCGTTTCGCGGGGTCGAAGCCGGAGAACAGGCCGCCGAGGTCCTCGGTGTCGCGGTAGTCCTCGCTGATCAGCGTGGCGGCGTTGGTGTAGTTGACGACGAACTCGCGGAAGTACAGCTCGTTCTCCAGGACGTGGTTGACGATCCCGCCGAGGAAGGCCACGTCGGAGCCGGCGCGGATCGGCACGTGCAGGTCGGCCAGCGCGCTGGTGCGGGTGAAGCGCGGATCGACGTGGATGACCACCGCGCCGCGCGCCTTGGCCTCCATCACCCACTGGAAGCCCACCGGGTGCGCCTCGGCGAAGTTCGAGCCCTGGATGACGATGCAGTCGGAGTGCTGCAGGTCCTGCAGGAACGTGGTGGCGCCGCCCCGCCCGAACGACGTGCCGAGGCCGACCACGGTGGAGCTGTGGCACACCCGCGCCTGGTTCTCGATCTGCACCACGCCGAGCGCCGTCAGCAGCTTCTTGATGAGGTAGTTCTCCTCGTTGTCCAGCGTGGCGCCGCCCAGGCTGGCGATGCCCATGGTGCGGGCGGTGCGCCGGCCGTCGTTCTCCCACTCCCAGGTCGCCCGGCGGGTGTCGATCACCCGGTCCGCGATCATCTCCATGGCGGTGGCGAGGTCCAGCTCCTGCCAGTCGGCGGCGTGCGGCGGCCGGTAGAGGACCTTGTGCAGGCGGCTGGGGCCGGTGGTGAGCTGGAGCGTGGCGGCGCCCTTGGGGCACAGCCGGCCCCGGCTGATCGGGGAGTCCGGGTCGCCCTCGACGTGGACGACCCGCTCGTCCTTGACGTACACGTTCTGCGCGCAGCCCACCGCGCAGTACGGGCACACCGACTTGACCACGCGGTCGGCGTCGGCGGTGCGGGCCGACAGGCCGTCGGTGCGCGCGGACCTCACCGCCGTGCCCCGCCCTGACCGGTCAGGGCCGGTGAGCTGCCGCAGCAGCGGCCACGAGCGCAGCCTCACGACCGCCGGTCCTTCCCCGCCGCCGCGCGCTCGCCGCGCGCCCGCTCGCGAACCCAGGCGCGCACGTCCTCGCGGCCGGTCGGGCTGACCGTGCGCGGGTTGACCAGGTGCTGCGGGTGCGTGGGCAGCAGGCCCGGCCGGTCCCGCCGCCGCGGTCCGACGACGGTCTCGCTGCCGTCGGCCGGGACGCCGGTCGCGATGAGGTACGCCCGCCCGGGCGGGATGCCCAGCCGCCGGGCCGCCTCCTCGTAGCCCTGGCCCTCTGCCAGCAGCCGCAGCACCTGCTCCTTGCTCGGCATGGTCCGCCTCCGCCTCCGCCTCGTCCCTGGGCCGCAGCCTGTGGGTCGCCGTCCGTGAGCCGCGGTCGGGGGCCGCAAGCCGTCCCGTTCCCGGGCTCCGATGTGCGGAAAACCAGCATCCAGCCCGTACCGGGGCATGGTCCGGCAAAGCGGCGGGGTATGGGTCAGGAGCCGGGCGACGTGGCCTTCCGGGACGACCACGCCGCCGTCCACCTGGCTCCGGCCGGCGTGGACGGCCGGCCGGCGGAGCCGGTCAGGGCCGGCCGCGGCCGGTCAGGGCGTCGCGGATGCGGTCCACCAGGCCGGTGCCGGGCGCGAGCAGCTTGTTGCCGGGCGGGGTGTCGGGCGCGGCGGGGTGGGGGCGCGTCGGCGCCGTCTTCTTGGCCCGCTCGATCTTGGCGCCCAGCTCCTCCAGGTCCTCCTGCGTGCACGCCTCCCGCAGCCGCGGGAACAGGTCGTCCTCCTCCTCGCGGATGTGGTGGCGGATCTCGCTCATCAGCCGCTCCAGAGTGGGCCAGAACTCGGCGTCCCCGGGCTCCAGCTTCTCCAGGTCCTTCATCGTCCGCTCGGCCTCGGCGTGCTCGGCGAGCTCGTGGTCGGCCGTCTTGTCGCCGCCGGGCACGTGCCGGCGCACGGCCGGATACAGGTGCTCCTCCTCGGCGACGGAGTGGCGGACGAGCTCGATGACCACCTTCTCGGCCAGCAGCTTGGGCCGCTCGCCGATGGCGCCCTTCATGCCCTCGAGTTCGACGAACATCTCCTCGACCTCGCGGTGGTCGGTCATCAGCACCGAGATCACGTCATTGCGGTCGGCCATGCCGGGGGTCCCCTTCCTCGTCGTGGAACGAGTCCCTCACTTCCCCATGACGGCGGCCGAAACGCCGGAGGTGACGGCCCTCGGAAAAGGGCCGGAAAGAAGACGGTTTAACCGGGATCGTGCGAGGTAGTGGCCGCAGGACGCCCGGCCGGCAGGACGGGCGGCGACACGACGGCCCGTGGGAGGTGAAGATCATCCTCGTCGTGGCATTGGCCATCCCGATCATGGCCCTGGTCGGCCTGATGCTCATGCAGGTACTGGAGGAGACGCTGCTGCCCTCCTCCTCCCCGGCATCCGGCCCGCGCATCCCTCAACCCGTCCCCGTCGAACCCGTCCCCGCGGAGCCCGCTCCGGCCGAGCCCGTCCCCGCCGGGCTCGTCCCCGCCGGGCTCGCCGCCGCCGAGCCCGTCCCCACCGAGCCCGTCCCCACCGGGGCCGGCGCTTCGGCCTCCACGGACGCGGGACTCCCCGGCTCCCCCGCGAGCACTCCCCGTGCCCAGCACCGGCGACCGTCCCACCGGACGCGCCGGTCCAGGATCACCCGCCCGCGCCGCATCGGGCGGCGGGCCCTCCATCACGTCCTGCCGCGGCACGGGCGGCACGCGGCGTCCCCGGCGGCGCCGGAGACTCCCGTACCTTCCGCGGCTTCCCTGGATTCCGCGGCTTCCGTGGATTCCGTGGCTGCTGTGGCTCCCGTGGCCTCTGTGACCTCCGTGCCCGACGACGGCGCGCCGGGCGGGGTGGCCGCCGCGCTGTCGCCGGCCCCGGTCCCGGTGGCCGAGAGCCGGATCTGAGCGGAGCCCGGGGCATGCGGCCGAGTATGCCCCGGGCTCACGCACACCCCCGGGAAGGGGGGCCGTCCCCCGGCGTCACGGCTTGGTCAGGCGCACCAGGAAGCCGTCGTGGTCGGTGTAGGTCAGGCCGTACGTGTCGGTGCCGGCGAACGCGAAGTCACCGGTGAAAATCACGTGCTGCACGTCCCCGTCGCCCTTGCGGACGTTGCCGGCCGGTACGCAGTTCTGCGCGTTCTCCGGGTCCGAGGTGTCGTACTCCAGGTTGAAGTCGCCGCCGACGACGGTCCTGCCCGAGATGCCCTCCGCCGACCTGATGGCCGGCACCGCGCTGAACATCAGCGCCCGGCACTGCGCCAGCGCGACTGGCTCGCTGGAGGAGCTCAGGTGGGTGGCGCACGACAGGTGGTCGCCGATCGCGTACGCGCAGGCGAAGGTGCGCTTCTCGTTGGTGGCGTCCTGGGCCGCGTACTCGCCGGCCCAGCCGTTGACGCCCTGCCACAGCGCCACCGGCACCCGGCCGAGGACGGCGTTGCCGAAGCTGTCGCCGTTCGTGCAGGTCACCGGGTCGCCGGACTGCTTGTTCACGGCCGGGTAGAAGACGGAGTAGGTCCAGTCGTCCGGCCACGCCTCGGCGAGTGACGGCTGCAGGTATGCCGGCAGGTCGCCGGCGCAGATCTCGTTGAGCGTCACCAGGTCGGGAGCCAGGTAGTAGATCAGGTCGCCGCCCTCGTAGACGGCCTGTCCCCCGGCGTAGCAGCCCGCGTGACCGCTGTTGCAGAGGTTGAGCTGCAGCTCGTGGAAGCGGCGGGCGGCCGACGGCGCGGACCGGTCCGCCCGGCGCGCGATGGCGGGCGCGGCCGGGCGGGGCCTGCCGGCGCGGGCCTCGGCCGTCCGCGCCGCGGCCGTGGCGCCCATCGGCGCGACCGCGCGCACGGGCAGCGGCTCGATCGTGGCGGGGGCGGGCCCGGCGGTGGCCGGGGGCGTCAGGGCCAGGACCAGCCCGCACGCGGCGGCCAGGGCGGTCGCCAGGCGGCGGGCGGAGCGCGCGATCTTCACGGGGTGCCGTCTCCCTTCCGTCGCGATCGATGGTGTCCGGCGGAGGGGCCGGCCGGAAGAGCCTTTACATCTAGCCGCAAACACGACAAAAGCCGCATTTCGGGTTGACGGCCGGGGACCTGCGTGGTGTCGTACGGGAGGACAGGGGCAGTCAAGGCCATAAGGGACTGAATGGGTACCTTAAGGATCCATTTCACCGCCGACGACCTGGCACGCGTCACCCTCGCCGACCAGCCCGACCCCCTGTGGGAGGTCATCTTCACCCGCTTCCGCCTCCGGGACCGGATGCGCCCGCTCAGCTTCCGGCACTGGTTCGCCGGGCTGCACGCCGAGCCCGCCAGGACGGCCCGCATGCGGCAGGGCGCCCTGCTGCTGGACGTGCTGGCCCCCGCCGGGCCGTACTTCCCCGACTTCCTCACCCCGTACGAGGGACGGCGCGGCCTCGACCACGGGCTGGAGGCGCTGCTCGGCACGCCGAAGCGGCGGCTGGCCGCCGAGCTGGAACGGCTCTCCCGGCACCGGCCGCTGCCCGGCTGGGCCCGGCCCCTCGCCGAAGGCGACCCCGGCGCGCTCTGCGGGCTGGCCGGCGCCCTGCGCGACTACCACGCCGCCGCGGTCGCCCCGTTCCAGCAGGCCGTCGCCGCCGCCTTCGCCGCCGACCGCGAGTGCCGCGCCAGGGACCTGCTCGGCGGCGGGGTCGAAGGGCTGCTCGCCGGGATGGCGCCGCCGATCCGCTGGAGGCCCCCCGTCCTGGAGACCGGCTACGCGGTGGACCACGACCTGGTGCTGGGCGGGCGCGGCCTGCGGCTGGTGCCGTCCTACTTCTGCCAGCGCGCGCCGCTGTCGCTGGCCGACCCCCGGCTGCCGCCGGTGTTGATCTACCCGATCGAGCAGCGGCACCGGTGGCGGCCCGCGGCGGCCCGGCGTACCGACCTGACCGCGCTCATGGGCGCGAACCGCTCCGCCGTGCTGCACGCCCTCGACCACGGCACGACCACCACCCAGCTCGCCCGCATGCTGCGCGTCTCCCCCGCGACGGCCAGCCGCCACGCCACCGTCCTGCGCGAGGCCGGGCTGATCGACACCCGCCGCGACGGCACCGCGGTCGTGCACACCCGCACCCCGCTGGGCACGGCGCTCCTGGCGGGCGCCACCGGCGACCGGCCCCCGGCGCAACCGCCTCCCTGAGCCGTCTCCCACCAGCACCGTCCTGAGTCCGAGGCCCGCCTGCCCCACGCCGGCCATCACGAACGGGAGCGTCCGGACATGAGCGACACACCGCGGCTGCACCGCGCCGGCCCCGCCCTGCTGGAGCGGGCCCGCGAGCTGCGCCCCCTGATCGAGCGCGAGGCGGCCGCCGCCGAGGCGTCCAGCCGGCTCACCGGCCCCGTGCTGGACGCCCTGCACGAGGCCGGGATCTTCACCCTCTGGATCCCCGTGCCGCTGGGCGGCGCGGAGTCGGCCCCCACGGAGCTGCTCGCCGTCCTCGCCGAGCTCTCCTACGCCGACCCCTCGACCGGCTGGGTCGTCATGGCCACCACCCTCGCCAACGGCACCGGCGGCGCATACCTGGGCGACGACGCCGTGGACCGGATCTTCGCCGACCCCCGCGCGCCGCTGATCGCCGGCCAGGGCACCCGGGCGGGCACCGCGGTCCCCGAGGACGGCGGGTTCCGCCTCAGCGGCCGGTGGGGCTTCGCCTCCGGCCTGCTGCACGCCCAGTACGCCCACAGCCTCGGCGCCGTCGAGGGCACCGGCGAGGCCCGCATCTGCATCACGCCCGTCGAGGACGCCAAGCTGCTCGGCAACTGGGACGTCCTGGGGCTGCGCGCGACCGGCAGCGTGGACTACGCCATCGAGGGCGCCTTCGTGCCGGAGTCGTACACGCACCTCTTCACCCTGGACGAGCCGCTGCGCGGCGGCGCGCTCTACCGGCTCGGCCTGCTCGACCAGGCGCTGATCTGCCACAGCGGCTGGGCGCTCGGCGTCGGCCGCCGCCTGCTGGACGAGCTGGCCCGCCACGCGGCCGCGGCGTCGCCCGGCGGGCGCCCGGGCCGGCTGGCCGGCAGCGACGCCTTCCACGCCGGGTTCGCCCGCGCCGAGGCCGGCTACCGCGCCGCCGCCGCCCTGGTGCGGCAGACCTGGGCGGAGGCCGAGCACACCCTGGAGGCGGGCCGCCGCCTCGACGTGCGGCAGGAGACGATGGTCCGCCTCGCGCTCAACCACATCACCTCGACGCTCACCGAGACCGCCCGCTTCTGCCACGCCGCCGCCGGGACGGCGGCGGTGCGCGACGGGCCGGTCCAGCGGCTGTTCCGGGACGCGCACGCCGGCGCCGCGCACATCACCTCAGGGCCTGAGGTGCTCGCGGAGTGCGGGCGCGAGCTGGCCGGGCTGGCCCCGGGCGAGTCCTGGGCGGTGCTCGGCCTGACCCGCGCCTGACCCGCATCTGACCGCGGCACGGGGCTGGGGCTGGGGCCGGTGACCGGTGACCGGTGACCGGCGACCGGCGACCGGGCTCAGGCGAAGGTGATGACGCGGCGGCCAGGGGCCGGGGCACCGCCGGGCCCGTCGCCGGAGCTGCCGGACTCGCCGCCGAGCCCGTTGCCCGGGTCGCCGCCCATGGCTTCCAGCGCCGCCGGGGCCTCCTTGCCGCATGTTGGTGCCACTGCGCCGCATGTTGCTGTCATCGCCCGACGCCTTTACATTGTAGATCACAAGCCTCGTCAGGTGGCCGGCGGGCCGGCCGCCGTCCACAGGCGTGGACCGGTCCGGCGGTCGAGGCGGCGCAGGAACGACAGCACGCCCGCCACGCCCGTCCCCCAGGTGTGACCGGGCTTGTCCAGGTCGTTGCCGGGGAAGACGGGAGCGGCGGGGTCGCCGCCGCTGCGCAGCAGCATGAGCTCGGCGACCTCCTCGGCGCCCCGCCAGTACGCGGCGTCGCCGGTCACCAGGGCGAGGTCCGCCAGGGCCTCGCCGATGCCCGCCAGGCCGCAGCACTGCGAGACCACCCACGCCTGCGGCGCCAGGGCGAGGCAGGCCCGCGCGCCGCGCTCGGCCAGGTCGAGGTAGCGGTGGTCGTCGTAGGCGCGGGCGGCGTGCGCGAGCGTGCTCGCCATCCCCGACATGCCCTGGCACCAGGACGCGCCCATCGGGCGGGCGTCCGGGCCGGCCAGCTCGGCCAGCAGCGCCTCGGCCGCGACGGCCAGCGCGGCGAGGCGCTCGCGGGCCGCCTCCCCCGCCCCGGGGTCGCCGGTGGCCTCGTGGTAGGCGAGCAGGAAGTCGGCGCAGCCCGCCTCGCCGTGGGCGTAGGCGGTGTCCACGGCGACGCCGGTGCCCGGCTGGGCGGGCGCCACGGCGTCCTCGGAGGCGGTGACCTCGCCGGCGATCAGCCGCCTGGCGCACTCCGCGGCGACGGCCAGGTGGCCGGGGTCGGGGTCGATCGCGGCCAGCGCCAGGTGGCCGGTGCCGATGCCGGCCACGCCGTGCGCCTGGTCGGCGCGCTGGTCGCCGTCCAGCGCGACGGGGCCCGGGCGGTCCAGCTCGGGGACGGCGGCGAGCCGGGCGGCGGCCAGGAACAGCGACGTGCCGGTGCGGCCGAAGTACAGGCCGGGCGGGAGGGGCACGGGCGGCAGCACGCGGGCGGTCCAGCGGGCCAGGTCGGCGGCGGTCGCCTTCGTCTCGGGGTGCAGCAGCAGCTCCATGCCGAGGCCGGCCGAGCCGGCGTAGACGTTGGTGACGGGCGGGGCGGAGCGGCGGGCGTCGTCGGGGACGTCCATCAGGCTCTCGGCGAAGCGGGCGCAGTCGCGCGCGGTGTGATCCAGGACGCGGGACAGCAGGTCACCGGTGCCGCGGATCGCGGGCGCCGCCGGGCGGCGGGCGGTCGTGCCGTGCCGCGCGCCCCGGGGCGCGGGGGCGGTGGGGGAGGCCGGAGAGGTCCCGCCCGCCGCCCGTGCCCTCGCCGCCCGTGCCCTCGCCGCCCGTGCCCTCGCCGCCCGTGCCCTCGGGGGACGCACCCTCGGCGGACGCACCCTCGGTGAACAGGCCGATCTCGCCGACGTAGCGGTTGAGGTCGAGGCTGCCCGCGTCCGTCATGACGAGGAACTCGTCCTCGCCGTGCCGGAAGTGGTCGAGCGGCCTGGGCACGCCGGGCACCCCGCGCAGGGCGCGCAGCACGCGCAGCTCGTTGCGCAGGTACATGCGCAGGTCCCAGCCCTCGGGGTTCTCGCCGACGTACGCGCGGGCCTCCTTGACGATGACGGGACGGCCCCCAGGGTCGGTGGCGCGGTAGACGTTGCCGCGCGGGCCGCGTACGACGCCGGAGGTGACCTGGTACCGGTTCCCGATGAGCCGCGCGGGCCTCGGGGCGTCCTCCCCGCCCGGGGGTTCCCCGCCGGGCGCGGCGGCGGGCTCCCCGGCGGGCGGCCGGAAGGGATCGGCGGCCCAGGGCGGGCAGGAGAACTCGGGCCCGGCCGCGCCCGGCAGCCGCTCGCCGTCCGGGCCCACGACGACGAGCTCGAAGTCGCCGTTGTCGTCCACCCGGTACTGGGGCAGGAAGGGGGCGTAGCGGTAGTAGACCGGCGCGTCGGGGCGTACGCGGCGGTCGCTGACGATGCGCGGCGCGGACAGCCCCGCGAGCGCGGTGGCCAGGTCGTGCCCGAGCGCGACGACGCGCTCCCGCGCCGGGTAGGCGGTGATCGCCTTGCCCACGGCGCCCGCGTCGAGGTCGCCGGAGTTGAGCTGCCGCAGCAGCTCGGCCGAGCGGACGACCTTGAAGTCGCATCCGTGGGCCAGCAGCACCGGCAGGGCGCGGTCAAGGGTCTCGTTCAGCGTTCCCGGGCGGGCCGACACATGGATCTTCCATCCCTGCGCCGGCATTTCTCCCGCCGGATCGTGCACGCTTATCCACGTTTCGTCCTGGTAAAGGTCACGGCTGTGCGTGGCGGCGAATTCCGCGAGAATTTCCGGCACCTCACCGGCGAGCGTCATTTCCGTACCCCTGTTTCCCCGGCTCTTTCCTGCGCGCAGGCGAAACGCGCGGTTCCACGCCATTCGCGGAACCGCACGCGGTCAGCGTTCTGTCAGACGATGGAAGGGCAGCAGGGGAAGCTGCTGCACATCGTGCGCTTGCAGGTGTTGACGCGAGCCTGGGGGCCGTGCAGGAGAGCGGTCAGCTCGCCGTCGAAGTCGACGTCGAGATTCTCCAGGTCCAGGACGCCTGCGTCGCGGGGCTCCAGAGCGAGCACGGACATGATGACTCCTTCCTTGGCCGTGGTGACGGCCGTTGCGCGGGGTCGGGGACGTCGGCTCCCGACGCCAGGTCGGCGCCGTCACCTCCGTCCTGACCGCGACTCAAATGTAGAGTCACGGCCAAACAGCGGCATTATTCGCATACTTGACCAAGGCTTCCATAACTGAGCGAGAACAAGCTCCGCAGCCGGATAATCACCTTTGCGGCGGACCTTTACAGGTCGGCAACGCCGTCCTAGATTGGCGGAGTGATTCGCCGTTCATCGCATGCGACATGAGGTTTTGGAATATCCGGCGTCGCACGCTTTCCCGTCCCCCGCTCCCCGATCGGTCGGGCCTCGCAGTCGCGTACTGGCAGAGCCACGACGAGGAGCTGCTGACGGCGAGCATCGGCAGGATCGCCCGCCGGCTGCCCTTCCTGGTGGCCGCCGCGCTGCGCCTGGCCTGGCAGGCGAGCGCCCGCGACACCGCGATCGCCCTGGCCGGCAACGTCCTGGCCGGCGTGTTCACCGTGTACGGGCTGGTGGCCACCTCCGACGTGCTGGGCTCGCTGTTCGCCGGCGGGCCCACGCCGGACCGGGTACGCGCGGCGCTGCCGTCCCTGGCCCTCGTCGCCCTGGCCACCGGGTTGCGCGGCGCGCTGCTCGCCGCCGCCGGCTGGGCGCAGGCCCGGCTCACGCCCCAGGTCGAACGGCTGGCCGAGACCCGGCTGTTCGAGCTGACCACGCGGGTCGAGCTGGCCGCCTTCGACGACGAGGACTTCCACAACGCCATGCGCCGGGCTCGCGACAGCGGCGTGCCCGACACGGCGACGGTGGTGGAGGCCACGATCGCGGCCCTGACCGGCGCGGTCGGCGTGTTGTCGGCGACGGCCGCGCTGGGGCTGCTCCACCCGCTGCTCATGCCGCTGCTGCTGGTCACGGCCGTGCCCGCGGGCTGGGCGGCGGTCCGCGCCGCGCGCCTCGGCTACCAGGCCTTCCACCGGCTGTCGGCGGCGCGGCGGCGCAAGTTCATGCTCTCGGACCTCATGGCCGAGCGGCAGCCCGCCGCCGAGGTACGGGCGTTCGGGCTGCGCGAGTTCCTGCTCGGCGAGTACGCCAAGGTCGCCGACCTGGAGCAGGACGTCCAGCTCGACGTGGCGCGCCGGCGCACCACGGTCAAGGCCGGCGGCGACCTGCTGACCGGCGTGGCCACGCTCGCCGTCTACGGCGCGCTGGCCGCGCTGCTGGCGGCCGGGGTCATCCCGCTCGCGATCGCCGGGACCGCCGTGCTCGCGATCAGGGCCGGGCAGTCGTCGCTGGCCGCGCTGGTCCAGACGCTCAACCGCCTCTACGAGGCCGGGCTCTACTTCGGCGACTACCTGGGCTTCCGCGAGCTGGCCGAGACCCGCGTCCCGGCCCCGCCCCTCACCGGAGGCGGCGCCCCCGCGCCGGGCACGCTCACCCGGCTGGCCGCCGACCGGGTCACCTTCACCTACCCCGGAGCGGCGCGGCCCGCGTTGCGCGAGGTCAGCGTCACGGTCGGCCGCGGCGAGGTCATCGCGCTCGTCGGCGAGAACGGCTCCGGCAAGACCACCCTGGCCAAGCTGCTGGCGGGCCTGTACCGGCCGCAGTCGGGCACTATCCGGTGGGACGGCCACGACCTGGACGGCCTGGACCTGCGCCGGCTCGTCTCGGTGATCGCCCAGGACCACACGCGCTGGCCGCTGACCGTCCGCGAGAACATCCTCATGGGCCGCCCCCTGGAGGAGGAGCGGCTGGCCGCGGCCACGGCGGCGGCGGGGGCCGACGAGGTGGTCGCCGCGCTGCCCGGCGGTTACGACGCGCTGCTGGATCGCCGCTTCCGGGGCGGGCACGACCTGTCGGGCGGGCAGTGGCAGCGGGTCGCGGTGGCGCGGGGCTTCTACCGAGACGCCGAGCTGGTCATCTTCGACGAGCCCACCTCGGCGCTGGACGCCCGCGCCGAGCACGCCCTCTTCGAACGCATCCGGCGGCACGCGGACGGGCGCGCCATCGTCCTGATCACCCACCGGCTGGCCAGCGTCCGCTACGCCGACCGGATCTACGTCCTGCGGGAGGGGCGGGTGGTGGAGGAGGGCGGCCACGCCGAGCTGATGGCCCACGCCGGCCTGTACGCCGAGCTGTACACCCTCCAGGCCGCCGCCTACCGCCCCCACCCCGACGCCCCGCCCCCCGCCCCAACGGACGGCGACCAAGAGGCGCGCGCGGGAGAGGCGGCCGTGCGGTGAGCACGACGACCGGGAACGCCCCCCAACGGACCGCGGCCAGAAGGCGCGCACAGGAGGCGATCACACCGTGAACACAACGGCCGGGAACGCCACCCCACCCACCCCCTCCCAACGGACGATGACCAGAAAGCGAGCACAGGAGGCGATCACACCGTGAACACAACGGCCGGGAACGCCACCCCGCCCACTCCCTCCCGACGGACGGCGGCCGAGCGGGCGCGGGAGGCGATCGCGCGATGAGTGCCCTGGCCGGGGCGGCGTACCTGGTGGTGGTTGTGGTGCTGCTGGTGGCGGCGGCCGGGAAGGCGCGGGACGTGCGGGCCTTCGCCGCCGATGTCGCCGGTTACCGGCTCCTGCCGCCCCGGCTGGCCGTGCCGGCCACCTGGGGGGTGGTCGCGGCCGAGGTGGCCGCGGCCGGGCTGCTCTCCGTCCCCTCGACCCGGACGTCCGGTGGGGTGCTGGCGGCGGCGCTGTTCGCGGCGTTCCTGGCCGCGATGGGCACGGCGCTCGGGCGCGGGCTGGACGTGCCGTGCGGCTGCTTCGGCGGCTCGGCCGACCGGGTCGGCCCCCGCACGCTGGTGCGGACCGGTCTGCTGCTGGTCCTGGCGGTGACGGCGGCCGTCGCGGGCGGCGCGGCGCCGTTCGCGCCGGCGCAGGTGCCGCCGGCGGTGCTGCTGCTGGCGGTGGTCGCAGGGGTGCCGCTCCTGGTTCCCGCGGGCGGCAGGGGGCCGGGCCGTCGCCTGACGGGTGGCGGGGCGCCAGGCTCGCGTCCGGCGGATGGCAGGACGCCCGGCCCGCGTCCA